>HF995316.1:0-514 GCA_000432275.1 Proteobacteria bacterium CAG:495 | reverse complement strand
TGGTGCGCAGCTTAATTTTCCGACGTCTTTCGCGGATTTTTTCACGGTCGGCGTTGTAGGCTTCAACGGTACGGCCGGTTCTTTCCAGATTTTCATTCAACCGATTCATGCGGGCTTCGGCAACTCTGGCTTCGTGCAGCAAAGTATGTTCTTCTTTGGAACGGTCTTGTTCTTTGCTTTTGTTCCAGAGGTTTTGCAATTTGTCCAAAGCTTCATTGGCTAAGGGCTCTTTGTCTTTTTCCTTGTACTGTCCTTTTTGAATCTGGTTTTTGATATGAAGGTGGGCTTGGGCAGAATCAGAGATTAATTCGTTGATGTCTTTGTAAGAGCTTTTGCCGTAATTGATTTTTTTCATTTCCATCAACATGATAATGCGGCCCTGATTGTAGAGCGCCTGATAGGAGGCATTGCTGTCCTGATTGTCAAAGGCGGCAGGATTTTGTGCCATTTTGGTCATCATCCTGGCAGAGGCATAGTTAGAAGCAAAGGTCGACAGAGCGGCTTCGTTGGCGGC
>HF995315.1 GCA_000432275.1 Proteobacteria bacterium CAG:495 | reverse complement strand
AGAAAGTTAATAAATTCTTGAGTAAGGCGGAGCACGAGAAATTCTGTCTGAAAATGGGGAGACCACTCTCCAAGGCTAAGTACTACTGATTGACCGATAGTGAACAAGTACCGTGAGGGAAAGGTGAAAAGCACCCCTATAAGGGGAGTGAAAGAGAACCTGAAACCGAATGCTTACAAGCAGTCGGAGGGTCTTTAAGGCCTGACGGCGTACCTTTTGTATAATGGGTCAGCGACTTAGTGTATGTAGCAAGCTTAAGCCGATAGGTGTAGGCGTAGCGAAAGCGAGTTTTAATAGAGCGATAAGTTACATGCATTAGACCCGAAACCGAGTGATCTAGCCATGAGCAGGTTGAAGGTTGGGTAACACCAACTGGAGGACCGCACCCATATCTGTTGAAAAAGATAGGGATGACTTGTGGCTAGGGGTGAAAGGCCAATCAAACTCGGAAATAGCTGGTTCTCCGCGAAAACTATTTAGGTAGTGCGGTGAGCGGACACCTTGAGGGGTAGAGCACTGAAAGAGCTAAGGGGGAGCGATCCTTACTAAACTTTATCAAACTCCGAATACTCAAGAGTGATACTCACCAGACAGACATTAGGTGCTAAGGTCTAGTGTCGAGAGGGAAAGAGCCCAGACCGTCAATTAAGGTCCCAAAATTATGGCTAAGTGGTAAAGGAAGTGAATTGTCCAAAACAGTCAGGAGGTTGGCTTAGAAGCAGCCATCCTTTAAAGAAAGCGTAATAGCTCACTGATCTAAACAAGACGATTTGCGCCGAAGATGTAACGGGGCTAAAGCCATATACCGAAATTACGGATTTACACGTAAGTGTAAGTGGTAGCGGAGCGTTCTGTAGGCCTGCGAAGGTGAACCGTAAGGTTTGCTGGAGGTATCAGA
>HF995314.1:14750-118614 GCA_000432275.1 Proteobacteria bacterium CAG:495 | reverse complement strand
TTTACATGAATTGTGAACCGCAAAATTAACTTATCTGAAATTATAAAAAACCCCGGACTTTACATCCGGGGTTTTTTACTGCGTCATAGCGGCCCATTGCCTATGTTTTGTCTGCAAAACCGAACCTTTCATCAAAAAACTTGCTTTCTTGCCGTTTTTGGTGCAATATCCCAGCATATTAAACCGACTACTGCATGGAGATTTTATGGCTCTTAAATTTGAAATACTGAAACGTTCGGGAAAGTCCCGTCTCGGCAAATTGCACACCAAGCATGGTGTCATCGATACGCCGGCATTTATGCCGGTTGGTACCTGTGCCACCGTTAAGGCGATGATGCCTGAATCCGTTGCCGCTACCGGCGCACAGATTTTGCTTGGCAATACGTACCATTTGATGTTGCGTCCGGGGGCTGATTTGGTTGAAAAAATGGGTGGTTTGCACAAGTTTATGAATTGGGACAAGCCCATATTGACCGATTCCGGCGGCTTTCAGGTAATGAGTCTGTCCGGCCTGCGCAAACTCAGCGAAGATGGCGTTGCTTTCAGCTCTCACGTTGATGGCAAAAAGTTTTTTCTGAGTCCGGAAGAATCCATTAAAATCCAGCATAAGCTGGATTCCAACATCACCATGTGTATGGATGAATGCGTAAAATTGCCGGCACCGCACGAAACAGTTAAAAAATCGGTAGAGATGTCAATGCGTTGGGCCAAACGCAGCCGCGATGCGTTCGTTGACCGCGACGGTTATGGTATTTTCGGTATTCAGCAAGGCGGCGATTATGAAGACCTGCGCGGTTATTCGGCCGAGAAGCTTAAGGCGATAGGCTTTGACGGCTATGCTATCGGCGGTCTGGCCGTGGGCGAAGGGCAGGAAGTTATGTTTAAGGTTCTGGACTATGCTCCCGGCATGCTCCCTGACGACAAACCTCGTTACCTTATGGGCGTAGGGCGTCCGGATGATATCGTCGGCGCGGTTTTACGCGGGGTCGATATGTTTGATTGTGTTATGCCGACCCGTTCCGGCCGGACGTCGCAGGCCTTTACCGCGCGCGGAACCGTAAATATCCGCAACGCCCGTCATCGCGAAGATCCTCGTCCGTTGGAAGCCGAATGCGATTGTCCTCTTTGCAAAAACTATTCCCGGGCTTATATCCATCATTTGCAAAAGTGTAATGAAGTGCTTGCGGTAATGCTTTTGACTTGGCATAATATTCGTTACTACCAGCGTTTGATGCAGGGGCTGCGTGATGCCATCCGCGACGAACGATTGGAGGAATTTGCCGCTGAATTTTATCGTAAACAGGCTGAAGGGGATATCCCGGAGATTGGTTAAAATGGAAAACTGCGAAAATCAAAGTGTTGAAGAAGTTGTCGGAACATTTGCCGAAGAAAACCGTCAGGCCGGCTTGCGCGTTTTTGTTGCCGGCGGTTCCCGTTCCGGCAATGATTCCGTCTATGTGGAAGAGGCGTATAATCTCGGTAAACAGATAGCCAAAATGGAGTTCAAACTCGACTTTGGCCTCTCCAGCTCCGGAATTATGGGGGCGGTTGCACGCGGCGTTTTGGACGGCTGGAACAAAAAGAAATGTAAAGAAACGCCTATCCAGGGCATTACCACAAAAGAATATTACAATCTTTATCAGACAGACGAAATATTGGCTCAGATTGAAGACGTTATTGTTGCGCAGACACTGGAAGAGCGCAAGCTGAAACTTCTGAATGCCGACTTTGTGGTCTTTGCTCCCGGTGGTGTCGGAACCCTTGATGAGCTGGCTTATGACTGCGTGGCGATGCAGGATGGCTTTTTGCAGATAAAACCCTTTATTCTCTATAATATTGAAGGGTATTTTCATCATATCGTGGAATATCTGAAAAGCATTTCGGCCAAGGGCTTTGCTGACCCGATGCCTTTTATTATCGTTGATAACAGCAATGAGCTGAGCATCGTTTTCCGCCTGCTCAAATTGCGTTATAAAAAAGGCAAAACCACGGCGGACGCCTATGCCGCTACCCGCCAGTTAATTTATGAACTGCCGTATTTTATTAAGCGTAAGGTGGACAGTACCGTTCATGTAGAGCATATTATTGAGGAAATGGAACATACCAGTCTTCATGGAACGGCGGAAGAACGCTGCAAGCTTGCCGATGAAATTGAAAAGGCCTATCTGGAAAAAGAAATTGAGAGGATGTATGACCGTCTTGCCAAAACCGGACGCGACACTTCCATGGTCAGCGATAAATTGACAAAGCTGCGCAAGCGCCAGAAAGAATATGCCAAGAGCTGAGCTTACATTCCCAGTTGTTGATTGAGTTTCAATATGTCAACGATTTCTCTTACCGAACAAAATTGTTCAAAAGCCCTGTCCATACGTTTCTTGTCAAAAGCGCTGTGAAAAAAGCTTGAAGTTTCAAACATATTTTCCGAGGTTGAAATTGCAATCATCAATTGATGGTCAAAAAAACTGCATTCGATTTTTTTGCCTCCGAAAGCCTGTTTCAAACGCAGCAGACGCTCCATAAAAGCGGTTGTCAGCAAATAACGGGCTTCAATCTGGTTATCGGAATAGACTTCAAACTTACGTTCAAAAACCGGGTCTTCCAGCCGCAGCCGCTGCAGGCCTGAAGGACGGGTAAATTTGTTTCCCAGCCAGCCGTAGTCTTTTTTGACGACGGTTTGTCCCTTAAACTTTTTATTCATCGAAAGGATAACGATAACTCCGTCAAAAACCGTTTGTTCATGACGAGATTTGCGGGTGCGTACAATTTGCGTCAGCTTTTCTTCCGAAATCGTCATTGTAACGTTTTTGTATTTTCCTTCAAAATAATCGTCCCCGTAACGTCGGTCATAATTTCCGAACAACCGCGAAAGCCTGATTTTTTCCGCATCGACAAGATTGCCGAACCGGTAGTCAAAATCCTTAAAAAATCCCGTAAAATCTTTCATTATGCCGTTTTTGACATATTGGCGGTATGAGTTGATTGGGCTCTGCGCTATCACAATCATCAAAACGGTGCCGAAAATAAACACGGCCGGATCCCATTGCATGACATAAACGATAAAACCGATGGCCGGCACAATCAGAAAGGAAAGGGCGACCAACAGCCAAAATCGCTGCAGATATTTGCGCCGCATGCTTTCCAGTTCGCCAAAGGAACCGTATAATTTTTCCATGTAAAAACGGTCAAAAGCCTGTTTGAGCTCTTCTTTGCTTTCCATTATTTGAAATAGTCCGCGGCGTTAATAGGTTTTTGGGCTTCTTCTTCGGCCGTAAAAAACGGCATTTCGTCTTTAATGCCGATGAGCTTGGCAATCAGGCTGCTCGGAAAAATTTCAACCGCATTTTTCAATTCGGTAACGCTGGAATTGTAAAAACGCCGTGCGGCAGCAATATGCTCTTCAACTTCGTTCAAACTTTGCATTGCGGTTATCATGGTTTGATTCGACTTCATGTCCGGATAGTTTTCCATTGCCAGTCTGAAATCGTGAATACGGGCGTTGAGTTGTTTCTCCAATGCGATTTTTTCTGCCGGGCTGCTTTGAAAATCGTTTTCCAAAGCCTGTGTACGCAATCTGGTGATTTCCGTCATCAGTCCTTTTTCATGCTCCATAAATTTGGCCGCCGTTTGCAGCAGATTGGGAATAAGGTCGTAGCGCTTTTTGAGCTGAACGTCGATTCCTGCTGCAGCTTCCTTGAGGTTGTTTTTCTTTTTAATAAGTGAAACATACAGCACATACACCCCGATTACGGCTGCGGCTGTCACAATCCATTCCCAATGCATCATCGGCTAAATCCTTAATTTGGTTGATATTGTTATCATTAAACACCAAAATTGCTAATTATTTGTTTACTCTGAAAAAGATAAGGAAAAAACTTTTACGCCCCAGAGACGCAAAAGCGGTCATAGCTCATACCGTTGTATGTTGCGGCCTGTTTTTTTCATAACAGCCTGGTAAACTTGTCTACGGAGCCGTCGGGGACAGAAATTAAATTTTTCGGGTATAAAAGCAACGGGTATAGCCGTCTGCCGTAAGTGTTCCTGCCAGGTTCATACCTGCCTTTTCATAAAAGCCGCCTTCATGAATGGTGCTTAAAATCGAATTTTTAAAACGCGTATGGCGTGCCACTTCCTCATGAACGGCCTTAATCATCAGTTTTCCCAGGCCGCGTTGTTGGCAGTCCTCGCGAATGGCGACATATTCCAGCTGAACGCAGCCGCCGAAATGATAGTCTTCTCCGGCTGCAATGGTACCGACAATTTCGTTATAATCGTTGCGCAGGGCGTACAGCACCCAGTTTCCCTTGTTAATCTCGTAATTGTCGTCGAGTTTTGCCGTATGTTCAAAAGCCCGTGTAATTTCCTGCCGGAAAAAACGGGTGATGGGCTTATGCTTGCGTTTGCCGTCATACATCGAAAGTATCATTACTTTCAGATAGTCTTCCAGCTCATATGGATTGGTAAACCGTTCTAGTTTCATAGGGCATTCTCTTTTTGCTGCCGATTTTACATAAAAAACGTTATTTATTGATTAATTTCTGCCGGCGCACTCCCAAATAAAGCGAAAGCTATTATTTTAAGGTGGCTGAATTTTGCGAGGAGGACAAATGCCGGAGATTTCAAAAACGCTGCAACCTGTGTTTACGACCAATTTTATTTTGGTGACGATTATCAATTTGTTTGTTTTTTTTAGTTTTCAGATGATATTTCCTACCCTGCCGCTGTATATCAAGTCGCTGGGCGGAACCGATTCCGTTATCGGCCTCGTTATGGGAACCTTTATGATAACGTCTTTGGCGACCAGGCCGTTTGCCGGTCTTGCTCTGGATAAAATCGGCCGCAAACAGGTTTTTATCATCGGGCTGGTTGTTTTGGGGCTGAGCGCTTTTGCCTATAGTCTGGCGGCTTCGGTAACCATGATTGTTTTTATCCGCCTGTTGCACGGGTTTGGATGGGGAATAGCCGGCACCGCAACCTCCACCGTTGCCGCGGAAATCATACCCAGAGAACGTTTTGGCGAAGGAATGGGATATTTTAGTATGGCCAACAGTTTGTCGCTGGCAATTGCCCCTGCCGCCGGTTTGTATATTTCTCATCGCTATGGTTTCCGCGATGTCTTTATGTTGGCGACGGTCTTGGTCATTATCGGTCTGCTGCTGGCGCTGCTCATCCGCTATCGCAAATATCATCCGCAAAACACTCTCTCGCGGCGGGAAGCGTTGTATGAAAAATCGGCATTCGGTCCGGCCGTAATGGTTTTCTTCGTTTCCGCCACGTTTGGAGGAACCTCAAGCTTTTTGCCTTTATATGCATACCAGCGTGGGGTGGCCGACATCGGCGTATTTTTTACCGTATATGCCCTGGCCGTTTTTGTCAGCCGGCCGTTGACCGGAAAAATGGTGGACCGTTATAACTATGACGTTACGATTGTCCCCGGGTTATTGTCTATTGCCGGAGCGATGCTTATTATCTCCTATGCGCACAGTTTAAGCGAGTTTTTGATTGCCGCCGTCATTTACGGATTTGGTTTCGGTAGCTGTCAGATGAGTCTGCAAACCATGGTGCTTAAAAACGTTCGCCGCGAGCGTTTGGGCGCGGCCAATGCGACTTTCTTCTCCGGTGTTGACGTCGGTATGGGACTGGGAGCGCTGACATTGGGAAGTTTTGCCGAAATCTGGGGTTACAGTGATATGTTTATAATCGCTTCATCCGGCATATTGCTTGCTTTTTTGGTTTATGTATTATATATTCGCCGGCACAACATCAATACCCTGCCTGCATAATGGAACTTGAACGATGAACAAATCCGGACTCTTTATTCTGATTATTCTCTATGCTGCTTTCATCAGTCTGGGGTTGCCGGATCAGGCGTTCGGCGTAGCATGGCCGGATATGCGTCGTTTCTTCGGACAGCCTCTGGATGCCGGGGGAATGATAATCTTTTTGCTGGCAATGATGAGTGCGTTCACCAGTTTTGGGGCCGGTTGGTTGCGCAAACGCCTGAGCATTGCCGCTGTTTTGATTGTCAGCACTTTTTTGACCGTCGTCGGCATGTTGGGGTTCGCCTTAAGTCCTGTGTGGCTGGTTTTGCTTGTGGCTGTTTTGCCTTATGGTCTTGGTGCCGGTGCCATTGACGCTTGTTTGAATGATTATGTGGCTAAGAACTATTCTTCCCGCCAGATGAACTGGCTTCATGCCTGCTGGGGCATCGGAGCTTCTTTGGGACCCGCGATTATGACCGTTGCGGTAACGCGTTTCAATTGGCAAAAGGGCTATGTCTTTATTGCCGTTCTGCAGATGATTTTGCTGTTGTTTTTTGTTTTCACCCGAAAAATGTGGAAAGAAACCCCGGTGTCGGCAGCGTCTGCTTTCGATTCTTCTCTTCCCGACAAATTTTGGACGCCGGCGCCGTTGTTGTCGGCAGCCTTCTTCTTTGTTTATACGGCGGCGGAGTTTAGCCTCAGCGTTTGGTTTTATTCCGTTATGGTTGAAGAATATAGGATTTCTCCCGCATTGGCCGGTTCGGTTGTCGTAGCTTATTGGTGTTCGCTGATGTGCGGGAGATTTTTAGTCGGAATCGTTTCTGACCGGCTTGGTAACCGCAAGGTAATCACCGGCGGTTTGGCGGTAGCGGCTCTCGGCGTTCTGCTGCTTTTTTCCGCCCGTCCTTTTATGCTTTTCTGCGGTGTCGGTCTCGCCGGGCTGGGGTTTTCGGGAATATATCCGTCCATGATGCATGAAACGCCGCAGCGTTTCAGCAGCCGGCTGGCTTCGGTCGTAACCGGTGTTCAGGCTGCGATGGCCGCTTTGGGTGTGGCTGTTCTCGCTCCGTTGGTCGGAATCTTCATCTCTCAAACGTCGCTGGCCTGTTTTCTGCCCTGTGCTTTGGTTATGATATCGGTACTTGCCTTGTGCAATTGGCAGCTTAATCGTCTAACCTGATTTCTTAGCAATATATTTATTTTTTGCTGGTAGCCTGTCTTCCTGAAAGGAAGGGGCTGATGCTGAACTTAATCTGGGTTTCGTTTTTCTTGGTGGCGTTCGTTTTGGCGTTATGGCAAAGTCTGGTGCTGGGGCAGGGCGAAATTTGGACGCAGCTGATTTCGTCAACGTTTGCTTCGGCAAAAACCGCTTTTACCATCTCGCTGAATTTGACCGGAATTCTTTGTTTGTGGCTGGGATTGTTGAAAGTGGCCGAAAAGTCAGGGATAACCGCAGTTTTGGCAAAGGCGCTTCGACCGCTGTTTCGTAAGATTATGCCGGAAGTGCCGGCGGATTCTCCGGCTATGGGTTCCATGATTATGAATATTGCCGCCAATGTCCTGGGTTTGGACAATGCTGCCACGCCGATGGGGCTGAAGGCTATGGAGCAGCTGCAAACGCTTAATCCGCATAAGGACCGAGCCTCCGACGCCCAGATTTTGTTTATGGTAATAAATTCCTCCGCGGTAACCCTGATTCCCATTACGATTTTGATGTATCGTTCCGAACTCGGGGCCGCCAATCCCTCGGCCGTCTTTATGCCGATTCTCTTTGCAACCTCTCTCTCTACGCTTGCCGGTTTTCTGGCGGTGGCCGTCGTGCAGCGTCTGAACGTTTTTAACCGTGTCGTTATGGCCTATCTGGGCGGCTTTATTCTTTTTATCGGCGTGGTGGCGTTTTATTTTTGCTCCCTTCCCGAAACCGAGCGCTTGAGCGTTTCTGCAAACTGCGGCAATTTTTTGCTTTTTGCGGTGATTGTCGCTTTTATTGGAGCCGGAGTGGTAAAAAAGCTCAATGTTTATGAAACTTTTGTGTCCGGAGCCAAAGAGGGTTTTGAGATTGCCGTCCGCATCATTCCGTACTTGGTTGCAATGTTGGTTGCCATCGCCGTTTTCAGAGCTTCCGGAGCATTAGACTTTCTTGTTGACGGATTTGCTGCCGTCTTCGGCTGGTTGGGTATTGATACCGGATTTGTTGCCGCTTTGCCCACGGCATTGCTTAAGCCGTTGTCCGGCAGCGGCGCGCGTGCCATGATGATAGAGACTATGACCACCTACGGCGCCGACAGTTTTCCCGCTTTTGTTTCTGCGGTTGTCCAGGGATCAACGGAAACCACCTTTTATGTTTTGGCGGTTTATTTTGGTGCCGTCAAAATCACCAAGGTAGGCGCAGCTTTGCCTTGCGCCCTGTTTGCTGACTTCGTCGGCATTGCTTCGGCAATTTGCTTTTCCTACCTTTTCTATTAGTCTTGCAAAAGCGTCATCTTGCATTTTTTTGAGAGCAGCGGATTACTTTTAAAATCGTTGGTTCCCTGCGCAATCATTTCTATGATGCGGACGTCATTGTCATATTCCGTATGCGCCGTCACCGGATTGACCACGCTCATGCCGAATGCCGAAATTTCTTCTGCTACGTTCAAGTTGACATTGGTAACCGCGGGACACATGCGGGAATCAAAATAAGTGTCCACGAAACGCTGCGGAACGTCATAACTCAAAATGTCGTTAGGGTCGGAGAATGCGACGATGTTGACCTTTTTGAAAACTCTGTCTTGATAATGTTTCCCTTTGGGAGAGCAATATTCCGGAATCCGGTTGTTGATTTTGGGCTTTTTTCGGCCTATTTGCAGCATCGGCAGCTGATTCGCCAGCATATATACGGTCAACTCCTGATTTTTTAATTCATTGATGATTTTTTGTGCCTCAGGCCGCGTCGTTCGGCTCTGCGCATAAACCTGTTCCACAATGTCGGTAAAACTGTCTACTAAAATGCGGCTGCCCAGACTATGGGTAATGAAAACGATGTTTTCTTTGCTCATGTCCTTAATCTGCTGGTAAGATTCCACCAAGCAAACTTTTTTCTGCTCCGGTTTCAGTTCGTCGTAGTTAAATCCCAGCATCCAGCAGGTTGCCTGCTTGGTTGCGTTGAGAATCAGGTTGTCTTTGTCCATCAGATAAATCATCGGGTCGGGGCCGGTGTCGTTCAGAAATTTTTTCATCATATTGTTGAAAGCGGCGCGTTTGTGGGTATATTCGCCGGAAACGTCATATTGCAGCAGTTCTTTTTCTGCGGCGGTAATGTCCGACCAGGTCAACTCGTAAAAAATCATGGTCCGGTTGCGTTCCCCGTTCTGCATCCTGGTTACCCTCAAATTGCCCAAAACGGTTTTGCCGTCGTCCGGATTTAATAATGAAATGTCTTTCGGACGACGCGACATAACTTCCAGGCTCAACCGCTGTGCCAGGTTTTCGCGGATTCGGGTGGCATAGCCGGGATTATGCGTGCCAACGCCGTGAATCATCATGACTTTGACGGTATTGCCTTCGGAGAAAAAGTAGTCAATGCCGTTAAATTTGCTGCCTTTGATTTCGCATTGTCGGGTGTCTTTCTTTTCGCCGCTTTCCAAAATGGCTTCGGCTACGCCGCGCCCGAAAGAAGAACAGCCTGACAGCAGTATAACAACTCCCAAAATCCATATCCGCATTAGTTTCAGTCCCCGTAAAAGTTACATTTTTACCCGAATGTTAATCTATCTTAAACTTAATCGCAATATAATCGTCAAAAAGATTATAGTTTGGAATGTAAAAATGCGTGCATTGGTCCAAAGAGTGCTAAACTCCAGTGTGACGGTAGACGGCAAAGTCGTCGGCGCCATCGGGGCGGGAATGCTGATACTGCTCGGAGTTCAGAAAGGCGACGGTCAGGCTCAGGCCGAATATCTGGCCAAAAAGATTGTCAACCTGCGAATTTTTGAAGATTCGGCGGGAAAAATGAATTTATCGGTAAAGGATATTAACGGCGAACTGTTGGCCGTTTCTCAGTTTACGTTGGCGGGAGACACTTCCCGGGGCAATCGGCCCGGGTTTGAAACCGCCGAATGTCCGGAGTTGGCCAAACCGTTGTATGAATATTTTGTTGCCTGTCTGCGCGGACACGGCGTACCGGTGGCAACCGGAATTTTCCAGGCGGAAATGAAAGTCGCTTTGGTAAATGACGGACCGGTCACTTTTTTGTTGGAAAAGGCATAGTCAAAAGGGGGCATTATGGAAAATCAGCTTCAGAACGGCAACCGGGTTTGGGAAGATTTACTCTCTGAGTTGTTTCGTCTCAATTATGAACAGCAAAGCAGAATTACCGCCGTCGAACAAAAAATCTATGCGGCGCTGAACAAGGCGCCCCAGCAGCTGGAAGGGTTAATAACCCTGATGTTTGCCCATATTATGCTGGGCAACCGCTCCAAAGCCAAATCCATGGCTCATAAGATTTGGGAAATCGGCGGATCTCTGGCGCCTTTTTTTGAGCAGGTTTATATCCAGAATCTTTTAAATCTCGGATTGATTGATATGGCCAAGATATTGCTTTCTCCCAGAATTGAGCAGCTGAAAGACAATATTGTTTTCTTTTATCCCTCTTTGGTAAAATATGCCGTTATGACCGGAGACATTCCCTTGTTGGAACAATTGGGAGCGTTTGCCGATGTAACTGCCGGCGATGAGGTTTTATACGATTTTGCCGATTTGTATGAAAGCGGAAACCGCCGGGAACATTTTAAAAACATTCAAAAACTGATTTTGGAACACAGCCGCGAATATCTTTCGTCTTATGAATATGAACTGTATGACGATAGGGGGTTTCCTGAACTCCAAATTGTCCTTTATGTTAATTACGACAATCAGTTTTGCTCCAAAATGCAACAGAATATCACCGCCAAAATCAACGCCTTTTGGCGTTCTTGCGGGCAGGAGCCTCTGAATAATCTTTCGGTAATCGTGGAGAACATCCGCCTGCATCCCTCGTGGGATGACAGCGTTGAATCCGACGAGCTTATTCTGCCGTCCGGCGATTCGGCTGATAACTGGGGCTTGTAGGCGTTATAATCGCCTCCATTCCCATATCGTTAACCAGCGGATTGTTTTTGATTTTTATCTTGTTGACGATTTGGTCCGCAGCCTTGCGCAATAGCTTACGCATCAGGTCTTGAGCCACTTTCTGCTCGTTTTCGCTGCTTTCAAACAAAATGAAACGATTTTGATGTTCAATTATCGAATTTTCTGTATTGTTGTCGACAAGCTCCAGAGCGATGACCATCTGCATCCGGCTGGTCTGTTTGTTTATTTGGTCGACTTTGGCTCGCAGCACTTCTGATTTTACGGTATAGTCTGCCTTGGTCTTATCCTGTGTTATGATGATTCCCGGACGGGCGGTAACCAGTTTCTTTATGTCCTCAAAATACATGCCGGTAGACGCATCGTTAAAGAACTTGGTCTTGTCTATGTAAACCAATGTGCCGGTCTCCGAATTTTCCTGAATTGGTGCCGTGTTGCCCGCTACCGGCTCCGTTTCCGAAGAAACTGTCGTCGTTTCGTTTTCCCTGTCCGAAATATTTTCCGCTTTAAGTTCGTCTTTAATGTCTACCTGCGGTTTCGGCGGCAGCTGGCTGACCGGAGACTGAACCGCGGCTGCGTCGTTTTCCAGCTCAAGTTTGTCCGGATATGCCGCATCCTCGTTAGCGGGGTCAGCATGCGGATTGTTAAATTTATTAAAGTTTTCGTTAAAGGCTTTCAGGATGTTTTCGCTGTTGAGATATCCGTTGACTTCGACACACAGTTTGTCTTCCGTCTGCTCTGTTGTTCTGACTGTCAGGTCTTCCATAAAATTATCGACAATGTAATAAACCAGAACGTTAAAGTCATGTCCCGAAAAGGAATTACGATAATCGCTGAGCTCGGGGATGTTTTCCACGGCTTTGAAACTGGCTTTGTCTGTGGCCCGGACGCGGACGGAAGACTTTGCCTCACCGGCTTTAATCGGCTCACAGGCGGTTGCAAACAACGAAATAGTTTCCGTATCTCCGTTGTTTTCTTCCGTGTCGAAAGCTGCCGCCGGTTGGGGCTGCAGCAAAAGACATCCTCCGATTAACAGTGTGAGTCCGAGTTTGTTCATTACCACCAGCTTCTGTCGTCGTTTTTCAACCTTCTTACCGTTTCAACCCATTCGTTTATTTTTACGTTGTCTTTGTCAAAAAGAATCATCCGGTATGCGATGACCGGCGTTTCGTCATTGCCGGCATTTTCAACCAAAACTTCCAGATAATAGTCGGCGTCGTTCAGATTGTTGACGACTTTAAATGTTCTGGAACCTTCAATGATGTCCCGGGTTGTTTTGCGGGCATAGTAAAAACCGTCGGGCAGGCTGTCATCCGTCTTTTTAGGATCCATAATGTATAAGAAAGTGCTGTTGTTGTTTTCATAAATGTCCGTGCTTTCGTCAAGCATTTTGTTTGTGGCTCTGGTTGCGGCAATGGCATAAACGGACGGCGTTATGCCCAAATCGCGCTCCGGTGCGCCGATATAGCGCTTTTCGGATTCCGGAAGATAAGGCTCTTCTATGATAATGCGTTCTTCATAACGGACATTTCCCGCAGTGCAGGCGGCAACCAACAGCAGAAGCCATAAGCTTTGTTTTTTCATCAAAATCATCCTTTGCGTTTCATCATTTCTTAATCCGGATTATATCGGCTATTTTACAAATTCACATTATAATTTTTTACTTATTCACTATTTGCATTTTAAATTAAATTATACTAAACTCCCTCCGGTTATTAAAACATGAGGAAATTTTATGGTTATCACGTTTTCGACGATTCTTTTGGGGCTGATAGCTTTGATTCGCCCGTTGCAGCGCAATCGTTTTTTTATCTTGAACAGCGCGTTGATTATTGGGGCGGCTTATTTTATCGAGACGCATTATTTTACCGCCAGCGTTTTTAGCTATAAAACCATAATGCTTTTTCTGGTGTTTCAGCTGATTTCGATTAATGTCGTTACTTTCATAGCCTATGGCGTCGACAAGCGTGCTGCCGTCAGGGGAAACTGGCGTGTTCCCGAAATCCAGCTCCATACGCTGGAGTTTCTCGGCGGCTGGCTGGGAGCATATCTGGCGCAAAGGTTTTTTCGCCACAAAATTTCCAAGAAAAGCTATCAGGCAATGTATCTGCTGATGATTGTAATGGAATTTGTTGCCGTATGGGTCATTTTGAAGTTTTTGCACTTGCTTTAATCGGGCTTGCAACTTTTCAAACTTTCTTTATTATGAACATTGTTAAAACACTTAAGGACTTATGATGGAAAAATTATCAAAGCAGGTACAGGCGCCGAAATTAAAATTTATGGACCATTATCGAACCATGTGGCCGTTTGTGCGTCCTTATCTGTTTCGTGCTATTTTTGCAGTCTTTCTGAGCATTCCCATCGGTGCGCTGGATGCCGTCGTTGCTTTGGCGTTAAAACCGTATATGGATATTGTGCTGGTCGATAAGACTGCGCAGTCTCCTGCTTATATTCCGTTGTTGATTGTCGCCTTTACCGTGGTCCAGGGAGCGTTGAACTACATTGCGACTTATATGAACTCCTGGGTCGGCGCCAAAATCAATATGGACGTTAAACGGGCCTTATTTAAAAAACTGTTGTTTTTGTCGCCTTCGTTTTATGACAAAAATGATTCCGGTTATATCATTCAGCGCTTTTCTGCCGACGCCGACGCCTCTTGTACCGGGTTGATAGAAAATGTCCGCTTGTTCAGTTCCCGCATCTTTTCTTCTTTGTCGCTTATAGGCGTCTTGATTTACAATTCCTGGCAGCTTTCCATCATCGCCATCGTCGTGCTTTGTTTTGCACTGCTGCCGCTGGCTCAGGTGCGTCGGATGATTAAGGACGTTATTTACAAAACCGTGCAGGAAAACTCGACCATTTTCACCAACTACAACGAAACTTATGCCGGCAACAAGACCATTGCCTCCTATAACCTCCAGCAGCGGATTTTTGCCAAATATGATGAAACCCTGCGCAAACTTTTTAAGCTGGGCATTAAAATGGTTCAGAAGACTGCCTGGATGACGCCCATGCTTCACGTCGTCGTTTCTATCGGTGTCGGTGCCGTTATTGGCTATGGCAGCTATTTGATTGTTAACGGCAGCATCACCAGCGGTAACTTCGTTTCGTTCATAACCGCATTGATTATGCTCTACAACCCGATTAAGAATATCGGCAAAAACTTTAGCGCGGTTCAGGTATCTTTTCTTGCAATCGAGCGCGTCGCGGATATTCTGGCTCTTGAACCTGATATTAAAAACAAGCCGGAAGCCCTCGAACTGAAAAAGGTTTCCAAAAACATTGTTTTCAAAGATGTTTCTTTTGAATACAATCCCGGTACGCCGGTACTCAAAAACATTAATCTGACGGTAAAAGCGGGAACGACGTTGGCCCTGGTCGGAAACTCCGGCGGCGGCAAATCCACTTTCGTCAATTTGATTCCCCGTTTTTATGACGTAGCATCCGGCTCTGTTAAAATTGACGGGCACGACATCCGGGATTTGACCCTGGAAAGCTTGCGTAATAAGATTGCCGTGGTTTTTCAAGACAATTTCCTGTTTTCGGGAACCATTCGCGACAATATTTTGCTGGGCAAACCGGACGCGACGGATGCCGAAATACATCATGCGTTGCAAATGGCGTATCTTGATGAATTTGTCAGCGAACAGGAAAGCGGCCTGGATACGGACATCGGCGAGCGCGGCGCGCTGCTTTCCGGCGGCCAGCGGCAGCGTTTGGCAATAGCGCGGGCATTCATTAAAAACGCGCCGATAGTAATTCTTGATGAGGCAACCTCTGCACTCGACAACAAGGCTGAGGCCGTGGTTCAAAAGGCAATTGAAAACCTGATGCAGGATCGCACCGTGTTTGTCATTGCGCACCGCTTGTCAACCATCCGCAATGCCGATGAAATTATCGTCGTCAATGATGGCGAAATCGTGGAGCAGGGAACGCATGAGCAGCTTCTGGAACTGGAAGACGGCGCCTATCGTGCACTTTATAACGCGCAGTTTAAAAACAAACGGGATTAGTTAACCGTTGCGGTGACGGCGCAGCAAAACGTATAATGCGCCTTCGCCGCCGTCAGCCGGCATGGCGTGGGAAAAGCTCAAAATCAGCGGGCGAAGTTCGGGAGTGTTAAGCCATTGCGGTACCCTGTCTTTCAATATGCCTTTGCTCTCAAACCAGTCGTCGTCTTCCCGCCGGGTACCTTTTCCGGTAATGATTAAAACACACCGCAAACCGTCCAAGTAAACGTTTTTTATAAACGCTTCAACTGCGTCAAAGGCATCTTTTTCCGTCAAGCCGTGTAAGTCGAGCGTCCGTTGGATGGGAAATTCGCCGCGCTTGAATTTTTCGGCGGTCCTGCGGTCAATATTGTCAGTTTCTCCTACGCCTAGGGGTTTTAACGACGCGCCGCTGTAAGCCTTGGCGTAATTGACTGTCGGTTCAATGTCGTCGATTATCAGCGGTGCTTCGGGAGGGACTTCTTTCTGCGGGAGCTTTTTTACGCCTTTCAATGCCTCTTCCCATGCGCCGTCATCAATCGGCTTTAGGTTGCTTGTCAGATTTTTCATCGTTTTTTTCTTCTTTATGGTCAATCATCAAATCGGCATAGTTAATAACCACAAATTCTTTCCAGTCACCCTCGGGAGCCACGCAGCCTATTTTTTTATTGGCTGCGTTTACCAGCACGATTCCGCCGAATGTCCAAAGGTTGATAAAATTGTCATATCCAGAGATGATGCAGTCTTTGGTTCGCTGAATAATTCTCTGATGCAGACGTTTTTTGACAACTCCGGAATAAACGAAAATCATTCCCACAATGAAAAGCAGCCCGAAGATAACGCCGACCGCGACAATGAAAATCAAACCAATCAAAATCGGAATCAGTATCGGCAGCAGTGTTTCCCAAGGGTCATAAACCGGCGAAAGCGGACGGTTGACTTTTCCGTAATCCAGATAAATGCGAAGCTTGTCTTGCTCTATGGCCTTTTGCAAGGCGTGATACGCCAATTGGTCGGCACGGTTAAAAATCTTTTTAGCGCTCATTTGTCATTAATCCTTGAAGTTGAACGTTTTTGGGCAACAGGATAAAGTAACGTCCTTTAGAATTCATTTTTCCCGCCAGTTCCAAAACGCTGTCGTCGCCGCTGCCCCAAAAATAATCGCCTCGGACACCACCTTTGATTGCCCCGCCAATGTCTTGGGCCATAACCAGTCTTTCAATCTTTTCGTGATGAGGCCCGGTTGTTTCCAGCCATAACGGAACACCCAGCGGAATGTATCTTTTGTCAACGGCCAGCGAACGCCCTGCCGTCAGCGGAACGCCCAAGGCGCCGATAGGTCCTTCCGCTTCAACCAGCCGATGAAATACGTAGCGTTTGTTGTCGTTCATATGGTCGAGTGCCGCCGCGGCGTTTTCTTTCAGCCAGCGTTTAATGTTGCCCATGGAAGCCTGTCCCGGCGGAATTAATTTGTTCTCCAAAAGGATGCTGCCGATTCCCTTAAACTCGCGGCCGTTAGTGTCGGCAAAGCCGATGCGAACGTCACTGCCGTCGTCAAGCCTTGCAACGGCAGAGCCTTGAATCTGCATCACGTAAATGTCGACATAGCTGTCTGCCCATAAAATAACCGGGGCGTCAAACGTTCCGCTTACAATTTCCCTCCGGGTATAATAAGGAACCAGCTTTTGGCCTTCCACTCTGCCCACCAGTCTGCGGGAGGGCATTTCCGGGTCAAAATCCCGGGGATTAAACTCAATGAGGTCATCCGGCTTACCGTAAATGGGATACTTATAGCGCTCGCTGGGAGTACGGGAAGCATACAGTGCCGCCTCATAATATGATGTAAATTTTCCTTCGCTGCTGCCCTGAAAAACGACAAGATACGGTTGAAACGTTTGTTCCAGAAAGGTGCGAAAATTCTTGGGCGGCGTTTTCCGAAAACGGGCGCATACTTTTTGATATTCTTTGGTCGGAACTTTGATTTCCGACGTTCCCAGATAAGGGGTTTTTATCTTGTCTATAGCGTTGCAGCTGAGCTCAAATGCGTGAAAAGCCTCGGTCAGATTGTCTTGTGAAAAACCGTTAAGTTCTCTGAAACTGGCTTGCTGCAACTGCAGCTCCGGTTTTTCCTGCGTTTGCGGAGAAACGCTTTTCTGTTCTTCGCCGCAGGCGCTGAACAGCAGGCTTACCAGGGTCAATTGCAAAAGTTTTTTTAACATTATTTTTTAGTCGATACCAAAATCCAGTTAGGGGTTGTGGAGGTCAATGCCCGTTCAAAAGTCCATACGTCGGTAATGTTCTGAATATAATTTTCGTCGCCCTCGATAACGTTGCCTTCGGCGTCGCGCAGAACGTTAACCTGTTCGGAGACAAACTCTACGCTGATGCGCGCAATTCCTTTGGCGGTGATTTCCGCTTTGGTGATTTCCACTTTGTCAAAACAAATGAAGTCGGTTTCGGCGGAAATGTTTTCGCCCTTGCGCTTTTCAATAACTTCCTGAAATTTTTTCAGAATATTTTTGCTTACCAGCATTTCCAAAGTTTCAACGTCGGCATTGTTAAAGGCCTCGGTAATAACTTGAAACGCCTGTTGCGCGGAATCTACAAAGCGGACTTTGCTGAAATTTGGAATTTCTGCCAGGGTTTTATCCAGCTCGCTCATTTCTTCGGTGTCGACCGGCGTAAGCTCTTCCGGCTCTGCAACCTCGGCTGCCTGATGTGAGCGCAGGCCCTTTTCCTCGGCTTCCTTGATAAGCAGGTCATAAAGCTTTTCGGCGCTTTCTTTGCTCAGGTGAACTCTTTTTTCTTCTTCCGGCCTGGTTCCCAACAAGCTCTTCAGCTTTTGAAAAACGACAAAAACAACAACCAGCAGAATGATAATATCCAAATGTGACATCATTATTTTTTATCCCTCTTTTCGTTATCATAAATATAGCTTATTTATAACTATTATCAACTGTTATTATTATTTGACCTTAACAAATTTTGAGTGTAAAACTTAACTGATATCTAATACATAGGAGAATTTTATTATGGCTAAAAAAGAAGCTCAAACCCCTGAAAACAATCAGCAGCCGCAGCCCCCGATTATGATTCATTCACAATTTATCAAAGACTTGTCTTTGGAAATCCCCCACGCTCCCGGAATCTTCAGCGAGGTTAAGAGCCAGCCGCAAATTAACATCGACGTTAATATAAACGCCGACCATATTCAGGACAATCAGTTCAGCGTCGACTTGAGCTTCCGTATTGACGGCGATGTTCCTTCTAAAAAATTCTTTATTTTGGAAATGGTTTATTCCTGCGTTGTTTCGCTTAATGTTCCTCAGGAACACGTTGAACCGGTCTTGATGATAGAAATTCCGCATATGCTGTTCCCTTATGCCCGCCAGGCAATCAGCACCATTTTGTTCAACGGCGGCCTGCCGCCCCTGATGCTGACGCCGATTGACTTTATGGCAATGTATCAAAATCGTGCCCGTAACGCCAAAGCGGAACCTTCTGCAGCAGCCAAGAATTAAAAAAACAAAAAAATCCCCTCGTAAAAACGGGGGGATTTTTTTTAATTCTGAATCATCGGATACTTTTCCGTACGACCGTCCGGAAGCTCATAGTGCCACCATTCGTGGGGCAGGGCTTTCAAACCGATGCTTTCCATTGTCTCTTTCAGCAGCCTGCGGTTTGCGATTGCTGTTGAATTGTCGGCGTCTTCGTAATCATGCCGCGCCTTTTTCAAATAATTAAAAAATTCGTCGCTGCGTCCGGCCTGAACTTCTTTGGCGTAATAGGCGTCATAAGCGTCGACGGCGGTCGGATAAACAAATTCACGGCCGTTTTCGTCAATCAGGGCCACATCTATGGCCGTAGCTCTGCAATGAGGCGAAATAGCGGGATCAAGTGCAAAAAATCCCGGTTGGGGAATGACCTCGCGCAATTTCTGATGCGCCAGCGGCGGTCGGTATGCGTCATAAATTTTAAGCTTCCAGCCTTTTTGCTCCAGAAACGGAATCAGATTTTTCAGTTTGTCCCAAAGGTCTTTATGCACAAACGCCTTGTTGCCGAAGCCGATTTGCTGATAAACGGGCTGTCCGGTCATATTGTGGTTAGTCCCCGCATACATTAACTCTACAATAAAATGCGGGTCGTTGATTTCAATCAGATTAGGATTCGTCATTTTCATAGCTTTTCAAATTTTTTTATTAAAATACATACACAATTGTCACTTCTCAATGACCTCAGCATAACCTGTAAATTTTAAATATCAATTGCTTTGGTCCGGATGCTTTTTCTGGCTTTGATAGCCTTTTGCACTTTCGATGAAGCTGGAAAATATTTTTATGGAAGGCTGGTCTCCTTTTTTTACAAAACGTTCCGGATGCCACTGAACACCGAGAACAAAGTCATTCCACGGCTGTTTTAATTCCACCGCTTCTGCGGTGCCGTCTTCCGCCACTGCCGTTATTATGCAATTGCCGCATTTTTCGTTGATTACGGCTTCGCTGTGGGCGGAATTGGTCATAATTTCCGGTGCGCCGATTACCGAAGCCAACAGGCTTCCCGGTTCTATTTGAACTTTGTGGGCAATCACTTCTCCGCCGATTTTATGCCCTTTGATGCCCATCTTCATCATGGCGCCTTCGCTGCCCGCCAGCATTTGTTCTCCGCCGCAAATCCCCAACAGCGGAAGTTTGTGCGCTTTGGCATATTGAAGCATTGTCAGATAAGCCAGGCCTCTTTTGTCGACGTCCGTTTCCGGCATTGTTTCATACCATTCTTTCGGCGAATGGAAAAAGCCGCCGATAAGCATCATGCCGTCCGGTTCCCAGGCGTTCAGCTGAGCCGTCACTTCATCGTAGGCGATCAATGCCGGATATCCTCCGGCGTCTTTGATTGCGCGGATATAGTCGGGGTGAATGCTGTAATCTTTTTCCTCCCGTTCGGGGGCTTTGTCTTGAGCCAGAACAATGGCAATTACCGGTTTTCCGTCATTTGCAGGCTTTTCTGTCGTAATCAGCGGAATTTTGCCGCTTTGGAAAACTTTGTTAACATCGTCGGCGGCAACATAATAACTTTCAACATCGTCTCCGGGATAGGTGTTTTTTCCCAAAATGAGGTGGCTGGTGTTATTTGTAGAGTTTGGGCAATGGTTCATTGTCGTCCTTTCTTTTGTATTTTTTCGCGTATACTTTCTCAAAAACTTTGATAAAACTGCCTGATTTCCAATCTTTGTTGTCGCGTGCATATAAGGCTTCCGTCAATTTTTCGAGTTCACATTCAAACTCGGGAACATTGGTAAGCTCTTCTACTTCTTTCAGGCTGTTGATGTCCGGGCGCTGATATTTTTCTGCGGCCCAGGCCAAAATGGCATCGCGCAACGCTCTCAAATCCTTTTCTCTGGCCTTTTCTATAATATATTTTTTGTAATTTCTTATTTTCCCGTCTTTTTTGTTGGAAAACAACCGCATCAGAGCATAACTGACCGCAATGCCTAAAATAAATGCACCGCCCAGCAGCAGATAGATGTTCTGCTGCGGCAGGCTGTTTGTCTCTTCTGTCTGAACGTCAGCCGCAATCGGCAGCGTGCTGCTGTCCGGAGCTGCCGTCTGCTGCGTCTGGCGTTTTTCTTCCGGCAGGCTCTGTCCGGCCCGGACTTTGATGTTTAACGGCGGAAGAACGGCCGTCTCCATTTTGTTGGTTTTAACGTTAAACCAGTCGACGCTGATTTCCGGCAGGGTCATGTCGCCTTCGCTGCTGGGAATGTAAACGTTGGATATTTTCTCCAAAGAAACGACTTGTCCGTTTTCTACTTTCATTTGTGTTTCCGGTTTTTCCGGATATTGTTTTAACCCGGAAACTTCTCCGAAGTTGATTTCCGGCAGCTGCGTGTCGATAACGCCGACCGCTTTCAGATAAATGGTTCTGCTGACCGCTTCGCCGGTCTTAAACTGCGGATTGGCCGGTTCAAATTGGGCATACAATTCGACATCCGTAGCCGGCAGCCACCACTTCCCGCCGTTTTGCGCCGGTGCCGGAAGAACGGTCACTTTTATCGGCTTGGTGTTTAGAACGACCGGATTGCGGGTTGCAAACATGTCCGTCATTCCAAAACCGGCAATGAACATATCGTCGCCGAACAATCCGCCGAAAGGATCCCTACGGCTGTCCCTGGTCAGATAAAAACCGTTAAAGCGTACTTCGGGAACCGTCAGCTCGCCGCTTTTCTGCGGGAAAAGGGCATAGAAAAATTTAATCTCGCGGATGTTTCTGCCGTTAATGACTTTGGTTTTAACTTGTGGTTCGCCCAGATTCTTTATAATCCACTCGTCGTTGCCGCCGGCTAAAAATACCGGTTCTTCTCCTTGCAGGCCGCCGGTGTCGTAAATGGTCAGCGTATAGTTTATTTGCTGTTGGACATACGGATTGTCATTGTCTATTTTACCGTCGATTTTGAAACGGGGCTGTCCCTGTTGTCCTTGTTGTTGCGGACTAAGCGTCTCTCCTGCTTTGCGAACCGTAACCGTAATCGGTTCGGTTTGATATTGGTCCAGCTTAATCGACGGAATCTGTAAAGCGCCGGTGTTTTTCGGCATCAAAACCAAATTCCACTGGCGGGTCTGTGAAATGTCGTTGTTTATGACCTTTGTCGTATATGCATTTGATACGGAGTAAATGATAAAATCCTTGTCTAAAACGCCCAAGTCCGGAGTTTTATTCGTTTGCGCGCCGCTCAAATCCAAGGTCAGCAAAAATGTTTCGCCCTCGGGAATTTCCGTTCGGTTGACCTTGGCCTCAAAAGTCTGAGCCTGAACGTTAAACGCGATTGTCAGTGCACATATCAAAAATATTGTCAGTTTTTTCAACATTTCTTCTCTGCCTTATTTTTCGTTATAACGGTTGCGGTTATATTCTTTGCGGATAAAGGCTTTCAGCAGCCCTCCCGGGTCTTCGGGAATTTCCCGGTACTGCTGGGCGCGGGCCTGCACTTCTTCATCATATTTAGGAGCTTTCCCTTCTTTTTGCAAGGCTCCGCTTTCTCCCTGCTGTTGCGGCCGTTCCTTGTTCTGTTCTCCTTGCTTCAGTTCGGAATCAGAGGCTGAATTTTGGTCGTTGTCCTGAGGGTTTTGCTGTCGTTCCTGTTCCTGCTGACTGTTTGCATCAGCTTTTGAATTGTCGTTTTGGTCAGGATTATTCTGTTCGGCTCCGTCCTCATTTTGATTTTGGTTCTGAGGTTGGTTGGATTCGGAGTTGTCCTGCGGCTGCTCTTTTTGTTCGTTGTCACCGCCGTTGCTTTGGTCCTGTTGAGATTCCTTTTGCTGCTCGTCCTGATTTTGATTTTGTTGTTGCTGCTGATTTTGCTGTTGGCTTTGTTGCTGCTGTTGTTTAAGGTATTCCAGGTTAAATTTGGCATCTTCGTGATTGGGGTTTTGTTCTAAAACTTCTTCGTATTTCGCAATGGCTTCCTCAATTTTTCCGCTTTTGGCCAAAGCGTTTCCCTGATTGTAAAGCGCTGTTTCTCCTTGCCCTTTGCTATATTCTTCCAAGGCTTTGTCATAATCGCCCATACGATAATAGGCCGCTGCTTTCCAATTGCTGTCAGTAAACTTTTCTCCGGCGCGTTGATAGTCTTCCTGATTAAAATCACGCAGCGCCTCTTGATTGCTGTTTAAGAAAAAAGCCGCTTCCGCCGGTTGTGCCGCCCAGAGAAACGCAACCGCCAAAATTCCCCGCCGAAAGAAATATAAACAACACGCCAAGGGGATGATTAACAGATAATATCCGTAATCCAACCATACGGATTGCCAGTTTTTGCTTTCCGTCAGTTCATCCTGATTTGAGCTTATCTTTTCGGCAAACGTTTTTAATTTTTCGTCTCCGGGAGCCAGATTCCAATAGCTGCCGCCGCCCGCTTCGGCAATCATTTGCAGCCGTTCGTCTTTTGCGGCGCGAACCGCTAAAACGTTAACGTTAAAACCGGCGCTCAGGGCTTTTCTGGCTTCATCCAGCGTCAGGTTGAATTTCTGCCCGGCTTCGGGAGCCAACAGTAAAATTTCGCCGTGGTTAAAACCGGCCGCTTTCATTTTCTCTACGGCAAGGGCGATAGCCCGGTCCGGCCGATCGCCGTTAGCCGGCATAATGTCATAACTGACGGCCGGCAGCAGGTTGGTCAGAATTTCGCCGTCGCTGGTCAGCGGAGAAATTAAAAATGGTTCATTGGTGTAAACAATCAAACCGCTCTGACTGTCGGGAATAAGCTTTAACAAATCCTGGATTTTAAATTTGGCTCGTTCCAGACGACTGGGCGTCAGGTCTTTTCCCTTCATGTCCGTCGAAAGGTTAAGAACAATCATCAGAGGATTTTCCGGAGCCAGAGAGGGAATTTCAATCTTTTTCCAACTCGGTCCCGCGGCGGCGACAATGCCGGTTACCAGGCCGATTAAGGCCGTCCAGGCCATAACTTTGCGCTGTGTCGAAGAACCCCTGATTAAAAGATAATCCAGCAGCCTTTTGTCGCAAACTTTTTCCCAAGAGGATTGGTTGCTGGCACCGCGCAGGTACCTTCCGTAAAAAAACAGCGGAATGACCAAAAGCAACAGCCACCACGGACGCAAAAAATGAAAAGCGTTGATAAACTCTTGCATCAGCTGATCCTCCGCAAAGCGACAACCAGGGCAAAACCCGTCAAAATCGCCGCCAACAGGGGAATGTAGTAAAGTTCTTTGGTTTCTCTCACGAATTTGGCGTCGTTTTGACTGGGTTCCAAACTGTCAATCGTCTGGTAAATTTTAAGCAAACCGGCGGTATCTTCCGCTTTAAAGTACGCCCCTTTGGTGGCGTCGGCAAGTTCTTTAAGGCCTTTTTCATCCAACCCCTGCTGAAAACCGGACATTTTCATCCCCATAAAAGAGGCAAAAAAGTTGTTCGGACTGCCAACCCCGATGGTATAAGCCTTAATCCCTGCGTCACGGGCCAGTTTGACGGCCTGCGCCAGCGACATGCTTCCGTCGTTGTTTTCTCCGTCGGTGAGCAGGATAATAACTTTATTGTCCGGATTCGGCACGTCTTTCAGGTTTTTCAGGGCCAGTCCCAAAGCGTCGCCGATTGCAGTAGAGTTTCCCGCCATTCCGGCATCCATTTCCCACAAGATTTTGTTAACCGATTGATGGTCAAAAGTCAGCGGAGCCTGCAAATAAGCCCGGGTTCCGAACAATATCAGCCCGATTCTGTCATTGGCTCGTTTTTTGATAAAATCGCCGGCCACCAGTTTTACCGCCGTCAAACGGTCAATGGCCTGCCCCTGAAATGCAAAATCCCTTTCCAACATCGAGGTTGAAATGTCCAAAACCATTAAAATGTCTCTGCTCTCGTTTTTGATTCTGATTGGCTCGCCGACCCATTGCGGCCGGGCTGCGGCCGTCACCAGCAAGGCCCAGACAATCATGAGCATCCAGAAGAATTTGGAAAAATGTTTCTCGTCGGAGGCGCTTCCCATCTGCCATAAGCTGCCGGATTTAATGGATATTTTTTCCAAATCTTTCAAAAAGGGGATTTTCAGCGCATCGCCGTGAAGCCCCTTGACCACCGGCAATGCAAAGCGGACGGCAAAAGGCAGCAGCAACAATACGAAAGCCCACGGATAAGCAAACTGATTCATAGGTTTTCTCCAATCCACTGTTGGCAGAACAGCCTCAAAGCGGCAACGTCTTCGGTTCGATACCCTTTTGCGCCCGGCTGGATGTACGGCGCATCCAAAAGCAGCTGTGCCGCTTTGCCCTCCAGCTTGTGTTTGCTGTGTTCGTTAAGAAAGCTCAGCCATTCTTTTCCCATCAGGACGGAAGCTTCTTTGTATTTATACACGCATATCCTGCGCAAAATGGCGGACATGTCAGCGGCAGAGCGGATAGAGTTGTTGCAGTGAATGCCTTTGAGCAGATGCAGAGCATAGAGCTTCTTAGACTTTCGGCGGATAACCGTCACCAGCTCCACAAGGATGACAACGGCGACAATACCCAGCAGAATGACCCACCAGCCATAAGCCGGCGGCCAGGCCGAAACGCCGTCCGGCAGATGAATATCCCGCAATTCCGGTAAGTTTTCATTCATAACCTGTCATGCCTTTGCTTTACTTTGATTCATAATATCTTCCTATAAATTTAGGCTTTCCTTATCTAAATATCAAGCGTGAAATATTGTCCGTAAAAAAACAGCCCGGAATAAAAGGTTCCGGACTGTTGATTAATAAGATTGTTTTTACGCCGCAAAGGCAGAACTTTTCCGATAACGGAAAATACGCACAATCATGTCAGCATAACTCTCGTACGTTCCCAAAGGGTGAAGCCTCATAACATGAAACTTCTCCAAATGCGGCAGCGCCGGTTTGGTAATTCCGTCGGCAGACAGGGCATTGGCCAGGCTCAGGGCATACCAACGCTGTTCCGTATTCAGACAACCGCCGAATTTTTGCAGCTCTTTGTCCCCTATCCGGGAATATGCTTCTGCCGGCACCGTTTTGTACAATGCCAGAGCCAACTCGCAACAGGCGATTTCCGTCGCTGCAAAAAAATAGTTAAATCCCTTGATGTGCATTTCGCAAGATTTAAATCTGTGCCTGAAAATGGCGGGAAGGGCGGACAAACGCTGTTTCAGTTGGTGTTCTTCCCGCCGGTAGGCCGCTATCTTTTCGCGGATAATCTTGTTGAATCCGCAGGAGATACTTGTTTCCATACGGCAGATTACGATTTGTTCTGATAAATCAGAGATTGGTGATAACGGATAATGTCTGAGATTGAAGGAACGTCTCCCTTCAGCGTTTCCTGTCGCAAGGTTCTGCTGAAAGAAGTCTTCTCTTTTATCTGCTCAAAATCATCTGTTTTAATTCCCGATGCTTCGTCTTCGGAAAGCGTGTTGGACAACTGGATGGCATATTCCACCACGCCGCTGTGATAGGCCGCCGCTTCCGGATATCTGCGGATTATGGCGCTTTTTGCATAAAAGCTCAAAGGTGCCCGTTTAGATTGAAACACGGTGTCGGTATGAATTTTCTGTGCCAGCTCCATTCCGCAAAGCTCGTCTTTCCATTCCTCTTGGGTATACCGGCTGCCGATTGCAGATTGCAACAGCAGTATCCGGTGCTGAAAAATGGCCGGCAGATGAGACTTCCTCTCCTGAAATTCCAGTCGCCCTTGTTCTATTTTTTCGGCTTGAATTTCTGTTTCCAGAGCAGAAAGCAAATGCCTCATCTCATAAAAAACGTCGGTTTTGCTGCGCGAGAACATAACGTTTCCGTTTATCGTCAGCATCATCGGAATGTAATTTAAAAATGTCGCTTCTGCACGCATTCCCGCTTTCGGTTGAAAGTCTTTTGCATCTAAAAAGCTTAACTCGAGGCTGATACCGCAAGTCAGCAAAAGGTTAAACGAGGTGTTAAGTCGTTCCGCCTTTTTAATAACGGATGTAATTTTGGATGTTATCATAAGATTTTAATATAATAGTGAATTTATAATATGTGAATTTATTACAATTACATCATATCCTCGGCTAAAAGCAATAAAAAAAGAGCCGTTTTGAAACGGCTCTTTCACATTTTTTGATAATTGGATTTCAAACGTCGGATTAAAGTCGTTCGGCTGTCTGAATTTCCTTCGTCGCAAGATGTTTTTTCATCTCTTCGGTCCGGTAACCGAGAGTGGCAGAATGTTGTTTCCGTCGCAGACAATCGTTCCGGTCGAAAATATCGATTCCGTTGTCAAAAGCGTCAGCCAGCAGTCTGTTTGCCAAGTCTGCGGCTTCGCAGACCAGAGGATAACTCTCATTGCCCGGATTCGGCCAAATTTCGTTGTTGGGCGTTTTGATTAGATTGATAAAGTCGTCATCTTCGCGCGAAAACGATGTTTTATTTAGATTTTGAAAATACCTGTACAAGACAAACGCTTTTTTGCAGGTTTCAACCAGGCGAAGTTCTTTTTCCGCATACGCGCCGAGGTATGCCAGACGCGCTTCCGCGAGCCACAATTGCAACAAGGCCGGCAGTTTTCTGATTTCAATTTGATTTTGCAGCGAAATTGCCTTTTCTTCCTGCTTGCGGATAATGTTTGCCAGTAATTTACAGTTGTTCTCGAGTTTTTCGACAAGCTGTTCCGGAGTGAGTTCAAAAACGATACGGTCGTTAAGACGGATTATCGTAATCATATCCATACAGAACCCCAGAGCAAAAATGTCTCCGTATGCGGGAGCAACGTCTTTGGGCAATGTTTCCTGAGGCAGAAAATAGGTTTTGCCGTTTTCCAGTTTCAGTTCATAACGGCCCTTGCGCCGTTTGACAGACATAATCTTTGAAGCAATCTCAGACGTTGTTGTTTTTCTAAATCTAAAAGTTTTCATTTTTTTTGAAGTTTAAATTAATAATTCAGATATCTATAATTTTGATATCAAGCCACTATCATAGTTTTTGACAAAGTGCAATAAAAACAGGCCTAGAAATCAAAAATCTTCATCTGTTGAGCGAAGATGAAGCCGCCGAGGTTTTTAAGTTTTCTGGTGGCCTTAATCAGCTTAAAGGCGAGATAGTCCTCAATCGTCTGGTTTCTTCCCAGCACCTGGGTGCGGTAATAGTCAAACATCTTCTGGCATTCTTCCTTGCCGTACTTTCCGTCCTTTTGCGGCAGCGACCCCATAAAGGCGTCAATCTCCGCACAACGCTGGTGGTAGTAATCTATCAGCGAGTCGACCGTAAAACCTTTCGTCAGATTGTTTTTCGGTTCAATCCGCCACTTGTTTTCATTCAGGGAATAAACCCCGGTCCACGCCACGTCCATAATATAGGCCGCCAGCTTCATATCCAAAAAACGGTTGCCGATGTAAAAATATTTGTTCCGGGTATAGAATTCTCCTCCCGCCAAAGCCAGAAACTTGTCCATCCCGTTGGTGTCTTTGGGCAGGTAAGGGCAGTTTTGATTGATGATTTCCACCTTGACGTCAAAGTCAGAGCCCGGGCGGTAAAAATAAGAGGCGGAAGACCCTAACAGCACAACGTCGCCGGTCAGCAGACCGTCAATCATCCCGACCGTCTCCTTAACCAGATAGTCTGCCCGGTCCAGCATCCGCAGCCGCAAGTGTTCGTGAACGGCCCCATTCCGGTTGAACACCCTGGGGTCAAGTTCGTCGCGTACGGTTAAAATCTCCGAGGCAAAGCGGATTAAGTCGTCATTGTCGTCATTCATCGCGGAGCTCCAAAACATTGACGAGTTGGTAATGCGCTTCGGTTATAATTGATTTGAAATGTCCGTAAACGCCTAATTTGTTGAAGATTCTGTGACAGTTGTATTCCATGCCGTATTCTTGTTCCGGTCCGTTTTCTTTGAGCAGCAGGGCGTCTTTCTTAAGGGCGTCCAAATGAGCCTCCAGCCTCCGGCAGCTCTCAAAAGTCAGCCATTTGTCTTCCACTTTCGGTAAAGTGTTTACAAAGTGATGTACTTTGTCACAGTAATCTTTGTAGTATTCGAATAACTCTTGCGGAGAATAAGTAAACTCGCGGTGTACCGGCATTTGCCGCCAGCGGTTTTCGGAGAGTGAGTATGTTCCGCTTCCATGAAAAAAGTGGGATGGTTCTACCAGCCCGTAATCAATGTTTCTGGCAAACAGGTTAAATCTGTATCCCTTTTGGGGAAAGGCGCGGTTAACATAACGAAACATTTGCTGCACCATATCTGGATTGTAACCGTCGGTTTCGGGGCAGACAACAATCCCGAGGTCGATGTCGGTTTGGTCGTTGTAAATATAAGAAACAATGCCTCCGGCCAGAACAATGTCTTCAACCTTAAGCGAAGCAAAAGCTTTTTGCGTTTGTTCAATAAAGAAATCGGCAATGTTGAGCAGTCCCTGACGAACATAATCATAGACGAGATTATGTTCGTCAAAAACAAGCGGGCACAGCGTTGCATTGTTTTGCATATATGCCGCAATCTTATCTATAAGCTCGTTTTCCGTTACCATGATGCACAGCGGGCTTCTTGATAAAAATAGTCATCACAGGGAGCCGGCATACGGAAAGACCTGTCGTCACATATCTTACAACCGCTGCCACCCCAGACACACTCATTATAGTCCGGATACATTTTTCGGCATTGAGCTTCAGAAGGTTTGGACGGCTCGACAGGTTCAGGCGATGAACTCGGTTCTGGAGAAGAACTCGGGCTGGGGGAGGGACTGGGCTCCGGTTGCGGTGCCGATTTACAAGCGGTACAAACAGACGAACAACAGGATGTAGCACTGGAGTAAGAAGCACATCCGTAAGTGCAGCTCTTGTTCGAGGGGCAGCTGATGCCGGCACAGGGATCCGTCTTGGTGCAGCCGCTGTAAGCATTGCCTTCATAACCGGAATCACAATAGCAGGAACCGCCGGAACAATATGCGTTAGACCCGCAGGAAACGGATGCGCAAGGATCAGACGGTTTCGGCGAACAACAGGTTCTGGTACCGCCGCATCCGTCAGAACAAGAGTAACTTCCGTAAGAACATCCTGTCTCATCTGAGTATGGCGTACAGGATTTACAGGAAATGCACTTGTCGCAGGAGTTGTAAGAAGAACAGCCGTAATCGCAGGATTTGGAACTGACGTTGCAGTCCGGATTGCCCGCGCATGAGATACAGATGCCGCAGGAGTTGGTTGAGGCGCAGCCGTAAGTACAAGAAACCGGCGTCGCGCTGCAATCGGGATTCTCTTTGCAGGAAGTACACTTGGAACAACTGTTGTATGAAGCGCAGCCGTAGGTACAGGACTTTGACGACACGTCGCAGTCGGGATTGGTTTTGCATTCGGTGCATCGGTCGCATGAATTGTAAGTCTTGCATCCGTAAGTGCATGATTTTGAAGAAACCGTACATTCGGGACGAACCGTACAGGAATTGTAATTTCCGTCACAAGAGGTTCCGCCGAGTTCGTTTTCGCCGTTGCAGTTTGAACTGTTATATTTAAATTCCTTTTTACAACTGCAGGCATTGTATTTTCCGTCACAGGAACCACCGGAAGGCTCCCGGTTGCCCGAACAGTTGGAAGAAGTGTACTGATAATTGGCCGGACAGTAGCAAGACTTCTGACAAGTCAAATCTGACGTCGGATGAGTAATGCCGGTTGAAAGCTTTGGAGAAGGGCAGGTTTGGTATAACCCATAGTTACCGCAGTCGCCTTTAAGGTCTCCGCCTTCGCATACGCCGCCCTCACATTGGTTGCCGCGCGACTTTTGAGAATCCTGCCAGTCGGGAAGCCACCAGGTTGCGGCCAGGCGATAAGCGTTGTCGACGGCGGCCAGGGGTTCCGGCGTAAGGTCGGTGTGTGTAATTATATCATCGGTGGAAGCTGGAGGCACAAAGCCTTTTACCGTTCCGGAATGAATAGTGCCTATACATAGCATAAAAGTAAAAAGCTTGCTGTTTCTCATGGCCGTCGTCCTCAGATAATAAAAGAAAACCGGAACCCGCTGTTCCTCTTTCAGTATATCAAAACGACCAAAACGAGTCAATCATAACTTAACCCCTAAGGACAAAAAAATCCCTCTCTTTTCGGAAAAGAAAGGGATTTTCTAAAACAAAAGCTACAGATTAGCGGTCTTGTGACGGCATTTTTGCCTCTTCTGTCAATGCCGAAATAAAGTCGTCCAACTTCATAACTTCCTGTTTGTCAGAGCCAATTCGGCGAACGGTAACCGTGCCGTTTTCTTTTTCTTTTGCACCGACAACGGCAATAACCGGAATTTTCGCTACAGAATGTTCTCTGATTTTGTAGTTGATTTTTTCATTGCGCAAATCAGTTCTTGCATAAATTCCGGCAGCTTTGAGTTTTCTTACAACTTCTTCGGCATAATCGTCAAAGTCGCTGACAATCGGTGCGACCACAACCTGTTCCGGAGAGAGCCACAACGGCAGTTTGCCGGCATGATTTTCAATCAGAATGCCGAGAAAGCGCTCAATAGAGCCAAACAGTGCACGGTGCAGCATAACCGGCTGATGTTTTTCGCCGTCTTCGCCGATGTAGGAGATGTCAAAGCGCTGAGGCAGGTTCATATCCATTTGAACCGTACCGCACTGCCATTCGCGGCCGATGGCGTCTTTGAGGATAAATTCCAGTTTGGGGCCGTAAAATGCGCCTTCGCCCGGATTGATTTCATATTCGTAACCGTTATGTTCCAATGCGTTGGCAAGAGCCTTTTCCGAAATGTCCCAGACCTCGTCGGAGCCGATGCGGTAAACACTCTCCGGACGGGTTGACAGATAAATCTTAACGTCATTAAAGCCGAAATCTTTATAAATGTCCAAAATCAGTTTAATGGTTTTGACGCATTCTTCTTCCATTTGTTCCAAGGTGCAGAAGATGTGAGCATCGTCTTGGGTAAATTCGCGCACCCGCATCAACCCCATGAGCGAGCCGGAAGCTTCATAACGGTTTACCATACCGAATTCGGCCACACGCAGCGGCAGGTCGCGGTAAGATTTAATTCCCTGCTTGTAAACCAGCAGACCGCCCGGGCAGTTCATCGGCTTAACGCAAAATTGTTTGTTGTCTTCGGTTTTGCCCGAATAGTTGTGAGCGCCGTATTTATCCCAGTGGCCGGAAGTCTCCCACAGGCAGCGGTCCATAATGCGCGGCGTTGCAATTTCGATATAGCCGTTGTTTTCCTGGCGTTTGCGCATATATTCAATCAGCTTGCGGTAGATTTTGTAGCCTTTGTCATGCCAGAAAACCGCACCCGGGGCATATTCCGGTTCAAAATGGAACAAATCCATTTCTTTGCCGAGCTTGCGGTGATCGCGTTTTTCGGCTTCTTCCAACATTTCCAGATAAGCTTTCAAATCTTTTTTGTCGGCCCAGGCCGTTGCATAAATGCGTTGCAGCATCTCTTTGCTGGCATCGCCGCGCCAATAAGCGCCGGCAACTTTCATCAGTTTGAATGCATCGCCGATTTTTCCGGTCGAAGGAACATGGGGACCGCGGCAAAGATCGGTAAAGTCACCCTGTCTGTAAAGGGAAATAACTTCATCTTCCGGCAAATCCTCAATAATTTCGGCCTTATAATGTTCTCCCATATCTTTGAAGAACTTGATGGCTTCGTTACGCGGCATAACAATTCTTTCGACCTTTTCGTCACGTTTAACGATTTCGTGCATTTTCTCTTCGATTTTGGCAAAATCCTCCGTCGTAAACGGTTCTTTGCGGGCAAAATCGTAATAAAAGCCGTTTTCAATAGCAGGGCCTATGGTAACCTGAACGTCTTTCCACAGTTCTTTGACGGCTTCGGCCATCACGTGTGAGCAAGAGTGACGGATGATGTGCAGGCCCTCTTTATCTTTACCGGTAATGATTGTTACGGTTGCGTCGGTAGTGATAGGAGTGCTCAAATCTTGTGTCTTGCCGTTTACGGTGATAGCTAAAGCAGCTTTAGCGAGATTCGGACTGATTTTATTGGCAATGTCAAAGCCGTTGACACCGCTCTCCATATTCATACTTGACCCATCGGGTAATTTAATCGCAACCATTTTAAATTTCCTTATTAACTTATTGTTTTTTATTAAAACATTCTGCCGGAAAAAAAGGGACTCCCAACGGCTTTTTTATGCCGCTCCTTACCGGTTCCGACAAATCTTCCGGTAAGGCAAAACGCTTGTCAGGAGTTGACTAACTCCTTGTAAACCTTAATAGTCTTATCACACATAATTTCTTTTGTGAAGTTTTCTTTTACATTTTTAATGCCGGCTTTGCCGATAGCGGCCTTTTCCGCATCGGAAAGGCTTAATGCCCAGTCGAGGGCGTCCGCCAGGGCCTGCGGGTTGTCATATTGGTAAAGTTTTCCGGTAACGCCGTCTTTGATGGTGTCAAGCGAACCGCCGATGTTTGAGGCGACCACGATTTTGCCCATAGCCTGTCCCTCTACCGAAATCCGGCCGAAAGCCTCCGGCTCGATTGCCGTTGACAAAATGACGTTGGATACCATCATCAGCGCGGGAACGTCGCTGTAACGGCCAAAAAAGCCCACTCTGTTTTTCAGTTTGTATTTAACGGTCAGCTTTTCCAGATAATCCAGATATTTTTGCCGTCCCTGGGCGTCTCCGGTGATAATGCAGTAATAGTTTTTATGCTTCATCAAATGCAGAGCCTCAATCAGCAAATGCTGGCCTTTCCAGCGGGTAACCCGTCCCGGCAGCAACAGCACCGGTTTGTCTTCCGCAATGTTGTATTCCTTGATTTTGTTAATCATTCGTTCTTGAGTTACCGCTTCGGGCGAAAATCTTTCAATGTCTGCACAGCGGTGAATCAACGTGATTTTGTCTTCGGAAATTTTGTAATTTTTCAACACATGCTGTTTAATGTGGTTTGAGATGGCAATCATCCGTTCGCCGAAAGTCATCACCTTGTTATAGGCTTTTTTAATGCCCCAGGGGCCAAGACCGTATGTGCCGTGGAATGTTGTCATAAAATGCACACCGGCGCGTTTGGCTGCCAGATAAGCGCTCCAGGCCGGGGCGCGGGAACGGGCGTGAACAATGTTGATGCCGTTCTCTTTGATAAATTGTTCAAGTTTTTTGGCGTTGCTCAGAATCACAAAGGGATTTTTGCTTTTCAACGGCAAAGTCAGATGTTTGACTTTTACTTTATCCAAATCGTAAACCATTCGTCCGCCTTTGGAGGCAACGAAGTTTTTTATGCCGCGTTTTTGCAGTTCGGTCGCGATTTCCACGGTGCCGACTTCAACGCCCCCGGTTTCCAATTCCGGCAGCACCTGCAAAACGACTGGTGATTTCTCTTTACTCTTAGCCATATTAACTTTACTATCCTTATCAAATTTAACTAATCGCAGGGGATTCTGTTTTATGCCACTTTACACGTATGAAACCCAATTTACAACGGAATTTGAGTACAGCCAAGCAAAAACCGCAAACATTAACAAAAATACGCCGAAATTAACGGTTGTCTATCTTCACGGGCTTTGTTCCTCCCCCTGGGGCGAAAAGCCCGAGGCAATTAAGGCAATGGTTTTGTCGGCCGGTTTGGACTTTTTGCGATTCGAGCTTGCCGGACACGGTTCGGACATTGCAAACTATGCCAAAGCTGATTTTAACGTCTGGAAACGGCAGACGCTTGAAGTGATAGACACGCTGGTTGAGGGAGACGTGCTGATGGTGGGTTCTTCCATCGGCGGTTGGTTGTCGTTGATTGCCGCCCGTGAACGTCCGGAACGGGTCAAAGGGCTGATAGGTCTTGCGGCGGCTCCCGAGTATCAGAAAGATTTGTATGCATATGCGTTTAATGAGGAGCAGATTGCAAAGCTGGAAAGCGGTGAAAGTCTGGAGTTCGGTACCAAAGACTTCTCATATGTCTTTACCAAAAAACTGATTGATTCCTGCCGCCAAAACTCGTTGTTGGACAAGCCTTTGGAAATCAATTGCCCCGTTCAGCTGCTGCACGGACAGGAAGATGCCTGCGTTCCCTGGAAGCGGGCTTTGGAAATCGCCGACAGGCTGACCTCTGAAAAAGTGACGGTCAAGTTGCTGAAACATGGCAACCACCGGCTGCAAAGCCAGTCTGATTTGGCAGAGGTCAACCATTCCCTCGGTGCCCTTTTGGAAATGATTAGGTCGGTGTAATCTTAAATTTCTTATCTTGAATACAGGCAAATCCCGCTTATTTAAAGTTTAATCGTCAAAGAAACAAACTTTATGCAGGGGATGTCATGCCGAAAAAGCAAAAAAGTCAGCCGATTACCGGAGATATTGAGAAAAAGTTTTACAGCCGCTTGCTGCTGGTGCTGATTATAATTGCAGCGGCAACTGCCGTCTATATGCTGTGGCCGCGGTCCGGACACAGCAAAACTTCGCCGGCGCCTTCCAATGAAATGGTTTTGAACGTAATGCCTCTGCAGCCTCGTGAGGTAACTTTTTCAAACCAATACATCGGTTATGTTACCCCGGTCAAATCCGTTGAAGTCGTTCCCCAGATTAGCGGTTATCTGGAAACAGTCTGGGTAGAGGGAGGGCAGGAGGTATCAGCCGGCGATAACCTGATTCTCATTCAGCCGGATGAATACAAAGCCCGTCTTGACGCCGCCAATGCTTCGGTCACCCAGGCTCAGGCGGATTTTAACAATGCAAGCGTTTATTATCAGCGAATAAAAAAAGCCGGAGCCAAAGCTATTTCCAAAACGGAAATCGATAATGCCAAAGCGAAATATCTGGCAGCTCAGGGGGCTTTGTCTCAGGCCAAGGCTGACCGGGAACAGGCCCGTGTCAATTACGATTATACGCTGTTGCAGGCCCCGATTGACGGTATTGTAGGCAATGTCGATCTGACGCGCGGAAATTATGTGTCGCCGGCTTCGCAGCCGTTGCTGAAAATAATACAGTATGATCCCATACGGGTTGTCTTTTCTATCACCGACAAAGAATATCTGGATGAAACCGCCCGTAACCGCGAGCGGCTTTTTGCCGGAGAGAACATTCGTCTTAAGCTGGCCGGCGGTTTGCAGTATCCGTATAACGGAGAGTTTCGTTTTACCGCCAATGAAATTGACCGGGCAACAAATTCTATTGCTATTTACGCCGATTTTCCCAATCCCGACAAAATATTGGTCGCCAACGCATATGTAGACGTTTTGGTCGAACGTACGATGCCGGACGCCTATGTGGTAAAGCAAAATTTGGTAACGATGGATGCTTCGGGCAATTACATCTATACCGTGCGCGGCAGCAAGCTATATAAAACGCCGGTCAAAATAGTTGCCTCTCTTGACGACGGATATGTTCTCGGCAATCGTTTTGCCAAGGACGAATATCTGGTCTTGGACAAAGTCGGACGCTTGCCGGAAAATGTTAAAATCAAATTGAATGTAGTGTCGCCGTCTGCAAAGGCAAAGGAGAATAAATAATGTTCTCGGAATTTTTTATCGATAAGCCGCGATTTGCCGGCGTCATATCCATTGTTATGATTTTGCTGGGACTGCTTGCCATTGCCGTTTTGCCGGTCTCCCAGTATCCGCAGATTACGCCGCCGCAGATTGTGGTGCAAACCTCGTATCCCGGTTCAAACGCTCAGGTGTTGGTCGATACCGTCGCCGTTCCGATTGAGAACCAGATTAACGGCGTAGAGGGAATGCTTTATATGTCTTCAACTTCAGACGACGACGGAACTTATACGCTGACAATCACCTTTGATGTCGGAACCGATGCCGATATCGCTCAGGTCAAAGTTGAAAACCGCCTTTCCCAGGTGATGTCGCAGCTCCCGGAACTGGTGCAAAAGGAAGGCGTTACCGTAAAGACGCAGATGTCGAACATATTGGGTATGCTTGTTTTACGCTCTCCGAACAAAACTTATGACGATTTGTACCTGAGCAATTTCGCCTATACCAATATTCAAAATCCGCTGGCGCGTGTTCCCGGCATCGGCGATGTTTCCATCTACGGGCCGCAGTATTCCATGCGCGTGTGGCTTAATCCTGACAAGCTTGCCGCGCTCGGTTTAAACAGTACGGATATCGTAAACGCGATTTCCTCCCAAAACATTCAGGCCTCCATCGGCGAAATCGGTGCTGCGCCCAGTCCCCAAAGTGCAGGAGTGGTTTTGTCTTTGACCGCCAAGGGATTGCTGAATAATGTTGAAGATTTCAAAAATATTGTGGTTACCACCGATTCTAACGGGGGAATAGTCCGCCTCAAAGATGTCGCCCGGATTGAATTGGGAGCGGACAGTTATAATATGGTGGCCCATTTTGATAATGCGCCCGCCGTCATTATCGGTTTGAGCCAGACGCCGAATTCCAATTCCCTCAACATAATGAACGATGTAAAAAAAGAAATTGAAGTGCTGGCCAAAACCTTTCCTGAAGATATGGAGTTTCGCGTTGCATACGATTCTACCGATTATGTCCGGGCTTCCATCCAGAGCATTGTCGAAACGCTGGTCATCACTTTCAGTCTTGTCGTTTTGGTTACTTACGTTTTTCTCCAAAAGTTCAAAACGACGCTGATACCGTTAATTACCATTCCGGTTTCCTTGATTGCGACTTTTGCGGTTATCTACATCCTCGGGTTCGATATTAATATTCTGACCCTGTTTGCAATGATTTTGGCAATCGGGCTGGTTGTGGATGACGCCATCATCGTGGTGGAACGCGTCCAGTATCTTATGGTTTATGAAAAAATGGATTCCAAAACGGCCTCAATCAAGGCGATGCAGCAGATTGCCAGCGCTATTATCGCCACCACGTTTGTTCTGCTGTCGATATTTATTCCCGTTGGACTGATGGCCGGCATAACCGGAAAGATTTATCAGCAGTTTGCCGTAACCATTGCTACCGCGGTCGTTTTTTCCGCCTTTAATGCCCTGACGCTTAGCCCTTCGCTTTGCGCCATTTTCCTGCGCGGCGACAAACAGGAAAATCCGCACGGTTTTTTTAAATGGTTTGATGATACGATAGACTTTTTCAAACAAAAATATCTGGATGTCGTCGGTTATTTTTCCGCATATGTGAAACTGACTGCGGTTGTGGTTCTGATAACCATTGCCGTCGTCGGGCTGGGTTTTAAACTGACGGCTACGTCGTTTCTGCCGGAAGAAGACCAGGGAATCATTTTTGCCAACATTCAGCTGGGAGATACGGCCGGAATTAACCAAACCAACCGGACGTTGGCGGAGATTTCCGAACAGGCGTTGAAAATGAAGGGAATTAAATATTTTATTTCAGTTGCCGGTTATTCGCTGCTCGGCGGCGGTGGTGAAAACGTCGCTCTGGGCGTCGTCGGTTTGGACGATTGGGCAAAACGCAAGTCAAAATCGTTGTCAATCGAAGCGCTGACCGAACAATTGTCGGAACGTTTCGGAAAAACGCCCGGAGCTGAAGTCAATTTTTTTGCACCGCCTTCGATTCCCGGTGTCGGACAAAGCAGCGGCTTGTCTCTGGAATTGCTGGCTACCGACGGCAATACGCCGCCATCGGAACTTTTTGCAAACCTGGAACGGTTTTTGATGGAGTTAAACCGCTCTCCTGATTTGGCTTATGCCTTTTCGACCTACACATCTGATACGCCCCACGTGTATTTGGACATAGACCGCACCAAGTTGGAATCTTTTAAGGTGCCGGTGTCTAATTTGTTTGAGGCTCTGCAAAATAATCTGGGCTCTCGTTATGTCAATAACATTACCTTGAGCGGGCAGGTAAACAAAGTGATTATCCAGGCTGATTTCCCGTTTCGCCGCAATATCGAGGATGTACGCAAACTGTATGTGCCTTCTTCTGACGGGACCTTGGTGCGGGTAGACAGTTTTGCAACGGTTAAAACCACGGTTTCTCCGAAAATCATTTATCGTTATAACCAGTACAGCAATGCCTCTATTGTTGCCAGTTCAAAAACCGGTGTAAGTACCGGTACCGCCATTGACGGCATCAGGGATATTGCCGCGAAAATTCTGCCCAAGAGCTACACCATTGCCTGGACCGGATTGAGCTTGCAGGAGGTTGAGGCCGCCGGCCTGGCGACTTTCTTGATTGCACTGGCTCTTGTCTTTTGCTATTTGTTTCTGGTTGCTTTGTACGAAAGCTGGATGCTGGCCTTTGCCGTAATGTTCTCAACCGTGTTTGCTATCTTCGGAGCCATAGCCGGGCTTCATCTGATGGGACAGTCTCTCAGCATCTATGCTCAGCTGGGATTGATTATGCTTATCGGCCTTGCCGCCAAAAACGCCATCTTAATTGTTGAATTTACCAAGGCTTACCGGGATGACGGAGCATCTATCCTTGAAGCGTCGAAGAAAGGCGCCGGAGAAAGGTTCCGGGCGGTTTTGATGACGGCGTTGACTTTTATTCTCGGCGTGTTCCCGATGATTATTGCCACCGGCGCCGGTGCGTCCAGCCAAATTGCCATCGGAACCTCGGTCTTTTTCGGAATGATTGCGGCCACGTTCATTGGAATTATTTTCATTCCCGCGTTGTTTGCACTGTTTGAGAGCATTAAGGAATGGTCGGGTCATGGCCGGGAAGAAGCCGAGATCCAGGCTGAGGTCAAAAAGAAGGGTAATCGCCTCGGCATCAGCTATACCCCGTCAACGGCCGCAAAAAATGGTAAAGGAGGCAAAAATGCGTAGATATTTTTCGCTGTTTTCTTTGGCATTGCTGTCGTCTTGCACCCTTGGCCCGGATTACCGCCGACCGGAAATCTATACCGACAAGGCGATTAGCGCGTCCCTGCGGTTGAATGAAGTTGCGCAGCCGGTAGAACGCGAATGGTATCGCCGGTTTAACGATACTTTGCTGAACCGTATGGTGCTTCAGGGGTTACAGCATAATCCTGACGTTTCTGCCGCGGTTGAAAATTTGCGCCAGTCGCGCAACAGTTTGCGTATTAATGCCGTAAATAATTTTCCGATGCTCGATATTGACGGCAGTTATCATAAGGTGAAAGATTCGGTCAGTTACGGCGTTCCGATTACTACTGACTATTATCAGACCGGATTGGATGCCAGCTGGGAACTCGACATTTGGGGCGGCGGCCGCAGGTTGACCGAAAGTTCTCAGGCTTTGGTGCGAGCGGCAGCCTCAAACCTCGATAACGTCAAACTGACACTGACGGCGGAAATAGCCAATAACTATTTTAACCTGCGCCGTGCTCAGGAACAGCTGCGTATTTCCGAACGCAATCTCAAGCTGCAACAAGACATATATGAGCTGGTAAAAGCCAAAAACGAAGCCGGATTGGCTGATGACGTCGCCTTGAACCAATCGCGCTACATTGTTGAAACGACGCAGGCTCTCATTCCGCAGCTAAAGGCGCAACTCGAGGCCTACCGCAATGCTTTGGCCATTTTGGTCGGAAAATTGCCCGGAGAGTTGAATGCCGATGTCGAAGATGCTTCCCGCAATCTTGTCCGCCGCCGTTTTGATTATGATATTCAACAGCTGTACAACCTTCCCGTATCGGTCATCCGTAACCGTCCCGACGTGCGTATAACCGAACAGCAGCTTGTTGCCCAGAATGCCAAAATCGGCCAGGCGATTGCAGAGCTTTTTCCCTCGGTCAGCATCAGCGGTTTTCTCGGTTATCAGTCTCGAAACTTGTCAAGTCTGATAAGCAGTTCGCATGATATGTACAGCATTTCGCCCGCAATCGGACTTCCTTTGTTCCATTGGGGACAGCTAAGCGAAAACGTCGAATTGCAAAAATCTGCAACGCGTGAAAAAATGTATCAGTACCAGTCTGCGCTGCTGAACGCTGCGGCGGAAATTCGCAATGCCGTGGTTGCGCTGGAGCAGGAATATGAACGCAACAGTTCTTCAAACGAAGCGGTGACGGCTCAGAAAGAAGTCGCGTCGCTAACGCTGGAAAAATACAAACAGGGGTTGATAGACTTCAGCGATGTCCTGACTTCGCAGCAAAACCTCCTTGAATCCGAAAACACCCTGATAGCCAGCAATGCTGCAATTTATCAAAACATCGTCACTTTTTACAAAGCGGTGGGCGGCGGTTATTGTCCCCAAACTCTGCCTCAGATATTGGGTGAGCTGAACGGCTGCCGCAAGTAGGGCGTACGAGCTTTGTAAAGGTTGATGTTGGTAATTTCCGGGATGTCGTGCTCCCTTGCCCAGTATCCTTTGCTTTGCATACATTTACGATAATTTTTGGGACTGATGTCGTCGTCGTCATAACGGGAGTTTACGATGAGCGGCTGTGCGCCGGGGTAGGGCACGTAAGAAGCCCAGATACCCTTAGATGACTTCCAGTCGGCACGGGTGTCGAGTTTAGTCTCTTCGGTGTAAAACCAGGAGCGGAAGTCCGGCATTAATTTGAATTCCTTTGCCGCCATCAGGCACTCGGCATGATCCCGCGAAAACTTTTCTACGCCGGTATGCGGTTTTTCCCAGTGATATACGACCTGCCCGGCGCCTTTTTGAAAGTAAGTGCAGGAACTCAGGGCGCAGGCCATAAATGTCAGCAGCAGTTTTTTATTCATTGCTTCCTCTTAAAAATCTAAATTTGCATAATGTTTTGCCGGCAGAATACCGCGAATGTTATCCTTGAGGATGTCTTTAAAGCAAGGGCGGGATTTGACCTTGGAATACCAAAGTTTGACATTGCGGTACAAGTCCCAGGGAACGTCGCCGAGATAATCGATGATAGACAAATGCGCTGCGGCGGCAATGTCGGCCAGCGTAAATTCGTCCGTTGCCAGATAAGTGCGGCGTTCCAGCAGCCAGTCAAGATATTCAAGATGAAAGTTAAGGTTGTTTAAGCCTACTTTCAGAATTTTTGAATCCGGCGCGCTCCCCTGGGCAAAGCGCTTGTGCACCTTTTCGTAAACGATGTTGCGGTAGACCTCTTTGTAAAACTTGTTGTCAAACCATTCCGTAATACGGCGGATTTCGGCTCGTTGCTTGGCATCGCCGCTTATCATCGGCGCTTCGGAACCGGTTTCTTCCAGATATTCGGTGATTGCGTAATTGCCCACCACCACGTTGCCGTCGCTCAGAAATATCGGAAGTTCTCCTGCCGGATTAAGTTTGTATACATCGTCGGAAAGCTTCCAGGGCTCTTCTTCCTTTAGGATGAACAGCATCTTTTTTTCGCTCATCAATGCTCTGATTTTTCTGGCGTGCGGGGAAACCGGATGATGTATCAGCAATACCATGTTATTCGCCTTTTCTAAACTGGTTTAATTTATTCTACCTGCAAGATTTTAAAGGTCAAGCAGACATCACTTCTGTTCGTCGTTTTTTTGCGGAGCGTCTTTTTCCAGGCCGAAAGTCGGCGGTACGACGCCGTTGTATTCTTTTTCAAAATCGGCAATCATCTGTTTGAGATAGTCTTCAATCAGCTGTTGGTTTTTCGGATCTTCGGAAAAACGGGTAAGTTTCTGGGTGATAAGCTTGCGCTGCGGCGAAATCTTTGAGACGCCGATAAACAGGGGCATCTTCCAAAGGGTTTGCTTGGCGATGCTGATTTGTTCCCTCAGTCCCAGTTTGATTGCCTCAACCAGGCCATAGTACTGGCTGACCATAATATAATCGGCTTTTTTGGTAAATAAACGTTCAAACAATTCATAAGGCGTGTCAACCATTTCCAGATTATATTGTTTAATCTGCTCCGCAACATAGTCGCTGTAGTGCTCTTTTGTGATGCCGACGCCTTTCAGCTTTTTCAAGTCTTCTATTTTTTGAACCTCGTTAATGCGATTCGGCAGCATAAAAACCGTAATCGGATTGCTCATGATTGACGGATAAACCGCCTCCAGACCTTTGTATAATTCCGTTTCGTGATACATTCCCAAAATCATGTCGATGTCGCCGCTGCGAACGGCAGCAACCAGGTCTTCATAATCGTTTTTCTTGAGGTTGTATATGATTTTCAGATTGTTTTCTTTCTGAAACGTATCAATCATCGGCTGATAAACCGAGAAAAATTTGCCGCGCATTTTGCTGTCCGGATGCTGGGTGTAACCAAACGGGGCATAGTCGATAAACCCGGTGATTCGCACTTCCCGGATTTTTTTCGGGTACTTGTCTTCGTAGCGGACCATAGCCTGTGCGCTCATAATGCTGACGGCGATAAATGCGGCAGCCAAACCAAATGACATAATCTTTTTCATTAGTTTCGTCCCTAATATTTTTTTCTGCGGATGTTTACCATTCCGTAACTTAAACGATGTTATCATCATACTGTAATTAGGTTAAGAAACATTTTATAAGGATGAAAATTATATAAATGGACGCATCTCAAAACTATACGCAAAACCAGGTTTTAGGGCTTGAGCAGACAGAATTGGAAAGCCGCGCCCTTATTCGGACCGCTTCGGCTCTGAATGCAATTATGGAAAACTGGGATGAGCGTAAAAGTGAGTTGGATGAAGCGTTAGAAAAAAATCGCAAATTGTGGACGATTTTGGCTTCTGCCATGGGCGAAGCGGATTGTCCTCAGCCAGAAGAGGTCAGAAGAAGCATTCTGAACTTGGCAATGTTTATTTTCCAAAGAACTGTGGAGATTTTGATTAACCCAACTCCCGAAAAACTTAACGTATTGATAAACATCAATATGAATATTGCTAAAGGACTGGCTGGCAACGGCGGATAGAAAATTCCGCCGGCGGTCCCGTCTAATTCTTTCGGAAGCCCCAATTGTATTCGGCTGAAAAATGGTTGGCCGAACGTTTGGTCTCATGCCGCGGCAGCGGATGCAGGTATTTGCGGTCTTCCCAGCTTTCTATCATCTGATTAATGATTATTCCGCGTTCGTGTTCGCCCAGCTCATTGGGAAGCCGGCTGCTGATGTTTCCCATCAAAAAAGTCGCAACATTCATTTTGGCCATTCTCGTCCTCCTCATCGTGGCTTTGAATGTGCTAAATATAATTCTTAATTTTTTCTTAAAAAGTTGTGTATAACTAATGTTTATATGCTTGCCAAGTTGAAAGTATAATGTTTTCAAGGCTGCTGTGCGTGGCTGTCCAGCCTAAAACTTTACGGGCTTTGCCGACGGAAGCGGTCAGAACGGCGGGGTCTCCCGGGCGTCTCGGCGCAAATTCATAGTTAATTTTCAATCCTAAAAGTTCTTCGGTTTTATTCACCATTTCCAACACGCTGATACCCGTTTCGGTTCCCAGGTTAAAAATTTCGCTTTGCTGTTTTCGGCTCAAAAAATCCAAGGCGGCAATGTGCGCCGCGGCAAGGTCCGTAACGTGTATGTAATCCCGAATGCATGTGCCGTCGCGGGTGTCGTAGTCGTTGCCGAAAATTTGCATTTTCTCGCGTATGCCGACAGCCGTTTCCATCACGATGGGCAGCAGGTTTTGCGGATTCTTTTCCAAGCCTCTGACATCTCCGTCCTCGTCGTAGCCGACGGCGTTAAAATAGCGCAGCGAAACATATTTTATACCTTTCAGACGGTCGTACCATTCAAAGTATTTTTCCATGTCGTATTTGGTAAAACCGTAAAAATTGATGGGATTGAGCGGATGCTGCTCGTCAATCGGCAAATATTCGGGCATTCCGTAAACCGCCGCAGAAGAAGAAAATACCAGATTTTTGACATTATGCGCACTCATCGCGTTTAAGACGTTGATTGTCCCGCTGATGTTGTTGAGAGCATATTTTTCCGGAAACGACATCGATTCTCCGACGGCTTTTTTTGCAGCCAGCAAAACAACCCCGTCGACATTCTTCTGCATGGCAGAGGCGATTTCGTCATAGTTCAGAATATCGCCGACAACATATTCGGCTTTTTCAAAAAAATTGATTTTCAGTCCGGTGGAGAGGTTGTCAAAAACGGTGACCCGCATCCCTTTGTCCAGCAGAGCCTTAACCACATGGCTGCCGATATACCCGGCGCCGCCGATGACCAGAATATGCATAATTTTCTCCTTATCTTAAAAACTTCTCAGATATTATAAAAAAACTGTTGACGAGTCCAATTAAATATATTATTTATGCAAATACTTTGTGGGGGTATGGCGGAACTGGTAGACGCGCTAGACTCAAAATCTTGTGGCCTCAGGCCGTGTCAGTTCGAGTCTGACTACCCCTACCAAATTGAAAAGCCTTGGTTTTTTATCAAGGCTTTTTATTTTTTTTCTCTATTCCATTCTGACTTTAAAGCGCAAATTCCCTCATATAAATATCAAATACTTGGCATACCGAGTCAGAATGAAAAATGTTCAATGAATTTTTTTGGGGGGCAAATCGAATATGGCCCCTGAAAAAGTCTCTTCGTTTGTCGGTAAAAAAAAGACGCTTTGGAATTTTATTAATATTAATTTAGATTCTTTATGCTATACCCCGTATCAAAATTTCAAACAATCGGATATCAGAAACAATGTCGCAGTCCACAGCAGTACAATTAAGTTATGACAGCAATGCAGCCTATCGCCGCGGAGATTATGCCGCTGCAGAGCAATTGGCGTTGCAGGCTTTGCGGGTTGATAAAAAAAATGCGGATTCCCTGCTTATTCTGGGCAATATTTTTTATCTCCGCCGCAATTATGAAAAGGCGCTGGAATGGTATCGCAAAATGCAGAAAGTGGCGCCCGGGGATGTTAGTTTGAAAATCAACATTGCCAACACTTTTCATGCTATGCGCAATTATGCGGAAGCGCGCCGTTATGCGCAGGAAGTTTTAAAAACCGATTCCCAAAACGTCTCGGCTCTGACCGCACTTGCATATGCTTTTTTTGAAGAAGACGATTATGCGGATTCCATTCCCGTTTTTCAGCAGGCGCTGCAACTCGATTCTTCTGATTTTTGGCTTCACAATTATCTGGGGCAGGCCTACCAGAAAAGCGGCGACCACTTGCGCGGAATAGAGCATGCCTGGCAGGCCGTAACCTTAAGCGGCGGCGCGGATTCCCAGCATATAAATTTTGCCTATACGCTTTACGAAGCAGCAATCGAAAAAGGCGAAAAATACATTGATGACGCTTTGCAAAAATGGCTCGACGCTTATTCGGAAAATGCCGTGGTAAAATATGTCGCGGATTCCCTCCGCCACAGTCCGAAAGTCACTAAGGCGGATTCCGCATATGTGCAAAATATTTTTGATGTTTTTGCCGACACGTTTGAGGATTCTTTGGCGGCGTTAAACTATAGCGTACCTCAGCTGATTCGCTCTGCGGCAGCTAAAATTTACGGTACGGATTCTGAGGCTGCTCTCAATGTTTTGGACGCCGGTTGCGGCACCGGTCTGTGTGCCAAACTGCTGTCGGAAATTTTGCCGCACGCTGCTTTTTTCGGGGTTGATTTATCTGTTCGAATGATTATGGAAGCTCGCAAAAAAAACATTTATAAACAATTGTTTGTTGATGATTTGGAGCATTTTTCCGCAGTTGCCGAAACGCCGTACGATATGATTGTCGCCGCGGATGTTCTTACTTATTTTGGTGAACTGCAAAACGTTTTTGATTCGTTTTTTCGTATTCTCGCTCCGGGTGGAAATTTTATTTTTTCCGTAACCCGTAACGTGTTTGATTCGCAGGATTATTATCTGCATCTTTCCGGACGTTTTGCTCATGCCGAAAACTATGTCAAAAGCTGTGCGGAAAAAAGTGGTTTTGTCTTGGCAAACCAAAGTGAGGCAAAGCTTCGCAACGAAGGTGAGGCCGAAGTTATGGGGTGGATTTTTACGTTGCGGAAACCCTGATTCCGGACATAAAAAAAGTTCCTTAAACACAGGAACTTTCTTTATTGTTTTTGATGCTAAAACAAATCTATTTAGAAGATTTTTTAGCGCTTGAACTTTTGCTCGAGCTGGACTTGCAAGAAGAAGTTTTCTTGGCAGAAGAAGTAGAGCATTTCTTTGCAGATGATGATTTGCAAGAAGATTTGCTGCAGCTGCTTTTGTTGGAAAACTGCTCAACAGCCATAGCCCAGAAGTACTCATCCTGACCTTGCGGGCAGCCGGCGTTTTGCCAGTTGTAATAAGCAGCTTCTCTGATAGCTTGTTCGATATTTTTCATCATAATCACTAACTCCAAATAAAATTTTTGGTAAACAATAATTAATATACAATTAAATTTTAATACGTCAACTATTAATCCTCTGAATTTCTTGATTTTCTAAAATATTTTTTTCAGGGGGCTTAAAAAGCTTGCATTTAAAATTATAAGAAATTATAGATATTTAAAAAGACCGTGTCCCTAAAGAATTTAGGTCTGAATTATGTTGTTAATTTTAAGGAAATCTATATGGAAAACTTATTATCAAAAGAAGAGATGGAAGCCGTAATAAACGGTGATCACGGCAACGTTTTTGCAGTACTCGGAATACATAAAGACAAGGGCAGCAAAGAAGTTTTTATTCGAGCTTATCAGCCTCATTCTAAAGCCATTGAACTACTTGATAACAACAATAATTCCTTAGGGTTTATGACCCGTTTGGATGATCGTGGATTCTACCAGATTAACCTCGGCGCAAGAGAAAATTTCGCTTACAAATTCCGAATTGAAAATGATATGGGAAGCGTTTATGAAGCGGAAGACCCATATCGTTTTCCGTCTTTCCTCGGCGATATGGATATCTATCTTCTCGCGGAGGGAAATCATCTTCAGATGTATAAAAAACTTGGTGCCCATCCCGCCGAAATGAACGGGGTCAAAGGCGTCAGTTTTGCCGTCTGGGCTCCCAATGCCAAACGTGTCAGCGTGGTCGGAAATTTCAACAACTGGGACGGCCGCATCAATGTAATGCGCAAGCATCCGACCTGCGGCGTGTGGGATATTTTTATTCCCGGTATCGGCGAGGGCGAGCTTTATAAATTTGAAGTCAAAACGCAGGAGGATTATATCCTGGTAAAATCCGACCCGGTTGCTTTTTATGCCGAAAAAAGACCCAATACCGCATCTGTGGTCTATGACATCAATCACTATGACTGGAATGACGGCAATTGGATGAATTACCGTGAGGAGCATAATTCGTTCGACAAGCCGATGTCTGTTTATGAGGTTCATTTGGGATCATGGCGCCGCAAAGAAAACAACGAATATCTGACCTATCGTGAGCTGGCTGATCATTTGGTGCCTTACGTTGTAAATATGGGCTTTACCCATGTTGAATTTTTGCCGGTGTCCGAGCATCCGTTTGACGGTTCCTGGGGGTACCAGGTTATCGGTATGTTTGCTCCCACCAGCCGTTTCGGTAATCCGGATGATTTTCGTTATCTTATTGACAAGTTCCATCAGGCCGGCATTTCTGTTATTATGGATTGGGTTCCCGCCCATTTTCCCAAAGACGGTCACGGACTTAACGAATTTGACGGCACCCATCTGTATGAGCATGCCGATCCCCGTAAGGGAGAACACACCGACTGGGGAACGAAGATTTACAACTACGGCCGTACCGAAGTCGCTAATTTCTTGTGTGCCAGCGCCGTCTACTGGCTCAAGGAGTTTCACATTGACGGCCTTCGCGTCGACGCGGTTGCCTCTATGCTCTATCTTGACTACTCCCGCAAAAACGGCGAGTGGATTCCCAACATTTACGGCGGCAATGAAAACATAGAGGCGATTGCATTCTTGCGGCGGATGAACGAGCTTGCTTATTCCGAAGTCAAGGGCGCATTCACCGTAGCGGAAGAGTCAACTGCCTGGCCGATGGTTTCCCGTCCGACTTCAATGGGCGGGCTTGGTTTTGGCTACAAGTGGAATATGGGGTGGATGAACGACACTCTGAAATATATTTCGCATGATCCGGTTCATCGCAAATATCATCACGGAATGCTCACTTTCGGATTGTTATATGCCTTTAACGAAAACTTTATTCTTCCGATTTCGCATGACGAGGTGGTTCACGGCAAAGGTTCTATGCTGGCCAAAATGCCGGGCGACGAGTGGCAGAAGTTTGCCAACCTGCGCGCTTATTACGGCTTTATGTTTACCCACCCCGGCAAAAAGCTTTTGTTTATGGGATGTGAATTCGGTCAGGATTGGGAATGGAATGCCGAAGAAGGCTTGCGTTGGTTCTTGCTGGATTATCCCATGTACAAGGGAATGCAGAATTGTGTGCGTGATTTGAACCTGATGTACAAGGGCAATCCTCCGCTGTATCAGCAGGATTTCGACTATCGCGGTTTTGAGTGGATTGATCATTCCAATTCCGACGACAGCGTAATTGCCTATATGCGCAAAGGCGTTAATCCGGGCGATTACCTCATTGTCATTTCAAACTTTACCCCCGTCGTCCGGGAAGACTATCGCATCGGCGTCAACGAAAATTGCGGTTATCAAGAAATCTTTAACAGTGATGATGTAAACTACTGGGGAAGCGGCGTCAAAAATGACGGAATGATGTATGCCGAAAATCAGGAATGGAATTGCAAACCTTATTCTATCCGGGTGAAACTTCCGCCGCTGGCAACGATAGTTCTAAAACCGATGAGATAGTGAAAAAAAGGAGTTTATATGCAGAGTTTCAAACCTTCAGGCGGCGCGGCTTATCCACTGGGTTCGAGTTATGACGGGAAGGGAGTAAACTTTGCCTTGTTCTCCGCTCATGCCGAAAAGGTCGAACTGTGCCTGTTTGACCGTTCCGGGTCGGAAGAGTTGGAACGCTACGTCATCACGGAAAACGACAACAACATTTGGCATATTTATCTGGCCGGGGTTAAGCCTGAACAGGTTTATGGCTATCGTGTCTACGGCCCGTATAAGCCGGAGGCCGGTCTGCGGTTTAACCACCATAAGCTGCTGATTGACCCGTATGGCAAAAAGCTCATCGGCAAACTGATTTGGAATAAGGCCATTTTCGGTTATGACATCGACAGTCCCGACAAGGATTTGTCGTTCAGTGCGCTTGATTCGGCGCCTTATGTGCCGAAGTCGGTCGTGGTTGACGACGCTTATGATTGGGGCGATGACCGTCATCCCCGCCACAAGTTTGAAGAAAGCGTTATTTATGAAACCCATCTGCGCGGTTATACCAAACTTCATCCTTATGTTCCCGAGGCCAAACGCGGAACCTTTGCCGGCTTTAACAACAAAAGCGTAATCAATTACGTCAAATGGCTGGGGGTTACCGCCGTCGAATTTCTGCCGGTGCACGCCTTTTTCGGAAACCGTCACAAAAAAGGCTATATTACCGACAATTATTGGGGGTATGAAAGTTTTAGCTTTTTTGCGCCGGAACAATCGTATCTGGCCACGAATAACGTGAATGAAATAAAAGACCTTGTCAAAAATATGCACGCCCACGGCCTTGAAGTCATAATGGATGTGGTCTATAATCATACCGGCGAGGGCAATCAGCTCGGGCCGACCCTGTGTTATCGCGGCATAGACAACAGTTCATACTACACGCTCAATCCCGATAATAAACGCTATTATTATGATTCCACCGGTTGTGGGGCATCGTTTAATGTGTCAAATCCGTATGTGTTGCGTCTGGTAATGGATTCCCTGCGCTACTGGGTTGAGCAAATGCATGTTGATGGTTTCCGTTTCGATCTTGCACCCACACTGGCTCGTCAGGGAACGTCGTTTTCCCGTGAAAGCGGTTTTATGTACGCGGTAGCTCAGGATCCCTTGTTGCGCCAAAGCAAAATGATAGCCGAACCGTGGGATGTCGGCTTTGGCGGATATCAGGTCGGTGCCTTTCTCCCCGGCTGGGCCGAATGGAATGACAAATACCGTGATAACATCAGACGTTTCTGGAAAGGCGACCAGTTTCAGACTGCCGAAATGGCCAGCCGTTTGACCGGCTCCAGCGATATTTTTGATTATAACAACCGCGATATCTGGGCCAGCGTAAACTTTATCACCGCTCATGACGGTTTTAATCTGCGGGACCTCGTCAGCCATAATCATAAACACAATACCAGCAATGGCGAAAACAATCGCGACGGAAATGATTCCAACTGGAGCTGGAATTCCGGAACCGAAGGCGACACGGACAATTCGGTTATTTTGGAAAACCGTTTTATGCGGGCCAAGGCCATGCTGACGACGCTGATGCTTTCCTTCGGAACCCCGATGATGGTTGCCGGAGACGAATTTGCCCATACTCAGATGGGCAACAACAATCCTTATTGTCAGGATAATGCTTTAACGTGGCTGACGTGGGAAGGAATAGACGATTTGCATCAAAGCCTGACCCGGTATGCCAAAAAGGTCATAAAGCTGCGTAAAAAACTCAAGATTTTTGAACGGAGCAAGTTTTTTACCGGCCGCCCGATAGACCGCAGCGGTTTTAAGGACTTAACTTGGTTTACCGAACGCGGAACCGAATTTGCGCCTGACGACTGGCACGACGGCAGCCGCAAATGCCTTTCCTACTGCGTTTACACCGGCAGCAAATTTGTTATGTGCCTGTTCAATGCCAATTTTAATGATGTGATGTGGAAACTTCCGGCCCTGAGTTCCGATGCCCAATGGAACCTCCTGCTTGACAGTTCCGATAAATATGCTGATGACGCGCAAGCCGCAAATGGTGCTGAGATAAAAGTGCCGGCTTGGAGCGTTCTCGTTTTCGAAATCAAAAAATGATAATCAAGGAGACTTTTTATGGTGCACGATTTGCAGGGAATTGCCAAACGGCTGGGAATAGCAACCAAGTTTGTTGATGCCGGAATGATACGGCGGGAATATGAAGTTTCTGACGAAACCCTGCGTTTCTTCATCAATAGTTTCGGCTATGACGCCTCAAACGACGAAGCTATCGCCAATTCACTGCACAGATTGGAAAATGCGCGCTGGCATCAGGCCTTGGAAAACATCTATGTCGTAGAAGCCGGAAACGTCAGTTTTGACGTGATTGTTCCTGCGTCCTGGGCCGGCGAATATTTTGATTTGGAGATCTTTCGCCAAAACGATGCCGAACGTGTCGACGTGTCCTATGAGGTTGTAAATGAAGAACAGTCCGCTTTTGTCGACGGGCAAGAGCTGCTACGTTTGCAGATAAACATTAAAACAACCCTGAACATCGGTTATTATGACGTCAGGCTGAATGTAAAGAACAAACATTACAAAACGCTGTTGGCCGTGGCGCCCAAACGCTGTTATGAAGCGCCGGCGATGGCGCATAAGCTTTGGGGATTTTCAATTCAGCTTTATTCCGTTAAAAGTGACCGCAACTGGGGCGTCGGCGATTTTACTGATTTATGCAGCCTGGTTAAGATATGTGTCCGTTCGGGAGCGCAGGTCATCGGTCTCAATCCGTTGAATGTGTTGATGCATAATTTCCCCGAAAATGCCAGTCCATACTCGTCTATCAGCCGTTTGTTCCTCAATCCGATTTATATTGATGTGGAGGAGGTTCCCGAGTTTACGCTGGAAGACAAATATGAGGTCGAAGGACGGCTGGAAGAGCTGCGCAGTTCCGAGCTGATTCAGTATTCTGAAGTCTATCCTTTAAAAATTAAAATGCTTGAGCGTTGTTATAACCGTTTCTTAAACGGCGGAAACAAAGAACGTTTGGCCGCTTACAAGCAGTTTTGCAAAGAGCAGGGCAAAGATCTTGAAAAATTGGCCGCATTTCAGACGTTGTATGAAGATGAGAACATACAGTCCTGGGGCGGCTGGCGAGCCTGGCCCGAAGAATACCGCCATCCGGACTCTCCCGCGGTAAAGGCTTATGTGAAAGAGCATAAGCTGAGAGTTGATTTTTTCAAATTTTTACAATTTGAGGCTGACCGTCAGTTTAACAAAGCGCAGGGGTTGGTAAAGGAACTCGGATTGGGCGTCGGTTTCTATCGGGACCTTGCGGTCGGCGTAGGCAAAGACAGCGCCGAATTGTGGAGCCAGCCCGAATTGTTCTTTGCCGATGCCGGTGCCGGTGCACCGCCCGATGCCTTTTTTCCTGCGGGGCAAAAATGGTGTCTCGGAGCGTTTAATCCGTTTAAGTTAAAAGAGAACCGCTACGAGGCATTTATCAAAATTTTGCGGGCCAATATGAAAAACGCCGGGGCGCTGCGTATCGACCATGTAATGAGCCTGATGCGCCTTTATCTGATTCCCGACGAGGGCGAACAGGGCACTTATGTTTTTTATAATTTTGCAGATATGCTCAATCTGGTTGCACTGGAAAGTCATCTTAACCGGTGTGCCGTTGTCGGCGAAAGTATCGGAAACGTTCCCGAAGGATTCTTGGAAATTTTGGCCGAGCGCAATATTCATCCGCTGAGCGTTTTGTGGTCTGAGCGTTATGACGCCGGCTGGGGCGATTTTGCACCGCCGTCGGCTTATCCTAAAGCTGCCTTTGCTTCTGTCGGAACGCATGATATGGCGCCGTTGCGCATGTGGTGGTTTGGTTACGACATTGAACTCAGTTATCTGCTGGGGCTGATTCCTGATGAGCAGGGTCGCAGCAATGCTTATCACAAACGCGAGCTTGACCGGTGGAAGCTTTTGTCGGCGCTGGACGGCAACGGCGTTTGGCCGGAGGATAATCAGCGTAAAAGCAATTACATTTACGGAGAAGGGTATCCTGAAGGAATTGAAGAAGCGGTAAACCGCTTTATGTCTCGCTGCGCCTCTCAGGTGTTCCTGGCTCAGCCGGAAGATATCCTTCATGTTGAAAAAATGCAGAACCTGCCGGGCACCGATCGTGACAAACATCCCAACTGGCGGCGGAAGCTTCCGGTGTCGCTGGAGCGATTGGAGACAGATATAGCCTATGTCCGCAACATTGCCGCAATAAAAAGGGAACGATAGGCAGACAGCCCGCCGGCTGTGCCTTTGTAGCGGTTAGGGATTGACTGTTCGTTTATAAGAAGCCGTTGTTGAAAATCAACGGCTTCTTTGCCTGTATATATCTGTTTTTTTAATTATACATACCGATTTTTTAAATTTTCTTTTCATTTTTTTGTTGCAAATTTTTATAGCTCGTTTATACATACCACGAGTTTAGTATGTATAATTGCGAGTGAATAAATAATGGCTAGAAGGACTAAAGAAGAGGCGGAGCAAACCCGTGAAGCGGTTTTGAAATCCGCATTGGATATATTTTATGAAAAAGGCTTTTCCCGTACGACGTTTGACGAAGTCGCCAAGCGTATCAACCTCACTAAAGGAGCCGTCTATTGGCATTTTCGCAACAAGGCCGATTTGCTGGCGGCGCTGATTAAACAAAAATTTGACATCAAACATCGCGAAATTGAGCCCCGGGATAGACATCAAACATCGCGAAAATGAGCCCCGGGATACGATTTTAACGGTTGACGCCCTGCGTGAACAAATAAGGCTGCACGCTCAGGCGATTGAACAGGATCCTGATTTTTGCAAGTTTTTATTTTTCTTGATTTATCAGATGGAATGGTCTGAAGCCATTGCCCAGAAGATTGGCGAGCAGGTTCGCGAGATTCGTGATTTTCCTATGCAAAGAACAAAAGAAACATTGACTTTGTTGCAAAAAAGTGAGCAAATAACAAGCAATATTAATGTCGATGAATTAGCGTCAATCCTTTTAAGTGCGTGGCGGGGAACCCTCGGTCTTTACATCGGAAAGCAGTATCCAATATGTTTTTCGGTCATGGTACTTAAGGCTTTTGATCTGATTATGGATGGTATTATAGTGGAGAAGAAATAAAGATGATTATAGGAAAAATTAAAAATCGCGTCATTATTCGACAGATTGTTATTTTGGTTTTATGTGTTGCTTTCGGATGGTTTCTGAAAAGCAAGTTAACGCCGTCATCGGCACCGATGGGCGGTATGGGAGCCGGCGAACCTTATGTTTTGGTTCAGAAGCTTGAAACCCGCAATATTTCTCCGGCCACCTCTTATATCGGCCATGTTGAAGCCATCAAGAGTGTTAACCTCAAACCGCAGGTTACCGGTTATGTCGAAAAGGTTCTGTTTCAGGAAGGTTCTCTGGTAAACGAAGGAGATATCCTCTTTATCATAGAACAAAAACGCTATATCGCAAATGTAGAGCTGCGCCAGGCGGAACTGGCCAGCGCCAAGGCTAATCTGGTTCGTGCCGAGCGTGATTATAAGCGCCAGAAGTCCCTGAGCAGTCAGAATTATGCTTCCAAGGCAACGCTCGATACTTCGGAAAGCAACTATCTCCAGGCCAAGGCCGCGGTTGCCCAGGCCGAGGCTAATCTCGATTTGGCAAAAATAGATTTGGACTATACCGAAATCAAGGCGCCGATTACCGGTTACATCGGTAAGGCTCTGGTTACCGAAGGAAACTACGTCAATTCAACAACGCAAAATCTTGCGCGCATCGTTCAGACCGACCCGATTCGCGTGTCGTTTTCCGTTTCTGATAAAGATATGTTGAATATGCGCGAGATGTACAAAAACGGTGCGGATTCTTCTCCCATCCGCACGGAACTGGTGCTTCCCAACGGCAAAATTTTGGTCAATCATTTGAAGTCCCGCTTTACGGACAACGAAATCAATTCGGATACTGCAACTATTGCAATCTATGCCGAGTACAGCAATGAACGCAATCTGCTCATCCCCGGAAACTATGTTGACATCCGCGTCGGCAAGAAAGATCCGCAGCTGGCGGTATTGGTTCCGCAGGGAGCTATTGCCCAGGACGAGCACGGCAACTACGTTATGGTTGTCAACGACGAAGACATTGCCGAGGAAAGACGCGTTCTGCTTGGTGATATTATCGAGGACAAGCAGGTCGTTACCGATGGTCTGACGGCTGATGACCGTGTAATTATCCAAGGTCTGCAAAAAGTCACCAACGGCCAGAAGGTAAAAGTCGGCGAGATTAAAAACGAAAAAGCCGAAAATCGTGTTATTGTTGCTGATTCGCTGAAAGAGGACGTCCAGTCTCCGGCTGATGATGCAGATACTGAAACCGCGGAGGTAGAATAATCCATGTTTTCACGCATTTTTATTGAGCGCCCGCGTTTTGCGATGGTTATTTCCATCGTGTTGACGCTGGCCGGTATTATCTCTGTTTTCTCGCTGCCGATTTCTCTTTATCCCGAAATCACGCCGCCGGAAGTTGTGGTTTCCGCATCTTATCCCGGCGCCAGCGCTGAGGTTGTGGCAAAGACAATCGGTATCCCTCTGGAAGAGGAAATCAACGGTGTTGAAGATATGCTTTACATGAGTTCTTCTTCGGAGAACTCCAGTTATTCTCTGACCGTTACCTTTAAAGTCGGTGTGGACCGCGATATGGCTCAGGTTAAGGTTCAAAACCGTATCCAGCAGGCTCAGTCCAAACTTCCGACGGAGGTTACCCGCCAGGGATTGACGGTTAAAAGCCGTTCTTCAAATATGTTGGGCTTTATCAGCATTATTTCGCCCAAAGGCACATATTCTCAGTTACAGCTGGCCGACTACGTTCAAAACAACGTCAAGGACAGTTTGAGCCGTGTGGCCGGCGTTGGCGAAGTCAACGTTTATTCTTCCCGGTTAAGTATGCGCGTTTGGCTTGACGCTGACAAAATTACCGCTCTGAATATACCTGTCGATACGATTAAGTCCGCCATTGAAGGGCAGAACTATCAGCCTTCTCTGGGCAGCGTCGGCGCTATGCCCGGCGACGGAACCCAGCAAATGGTCTACACGTTGCAGACGCAGGGTCGTATTAATGAAGTCGAGGACTTTCAGAATATTATCGTTCGCACTGCCGAGCAGGGCGGTCTTGTTTACCTGAAAGATATCGCCCGGGTGGAAATTGGTGAAGAAAGTTATGATGCGACTTCCAAATTCAACGGCGCTCCCAACGTTGCGATTGCAATCAACCAGTTGGCCGGTGCAAACGCACTGGACGCCATGAACGGCGTTAAAGCCGAGATTGAACGTCTGTCTCAGCGCTTCCCCGAAGATATGATTTATACCGTCGGCTATGACTCTACCGAATATATTAAAGCTTCCATCGAAGAAGTTATTTTCACGTTGGTTTTGACGTTTGCTTTGGTTATTTTGGTTTGTTATGTCTTTTTGCAGGACTGGCGCTCAACCCTTATTCCGACCCTGACCATTCCGGTGTCGTTGTTTGCGACGTTTGCCGTAATGCTGGCTCTGGGCTTCAGCCTGAATATGCTGACGCTGTTCGGTTTGGTGTTGGCCATCGGTCTGGTGGTGGACGACGCGATTGTGGTGGTCGAACGCGTTTTGTATTTGATGGAGTATGAAAAGCTTTCGCCGAAAGAGGCGACGATTAAGGCTATGGAACAGGTTTCCAGCGCTATTGTCGCAACCACGTTGGTTCTGTTGGCCATCTTTGTGCCGGTCGGCTTTCTCGGCGGTATTACCGGTAAGATTTATCAGCAGTTTGCAATTGCGATTTCTACGTCGGTGGCATTTTCCGCCCTGAACGCGTTGACGTTGTCGCCGGCATTGTGCGCAACATTGCTGCGTCCGCTGAAACCGGCCCAGTCGGGACCGTTGTTCTGGTTTAACCGTATTGTCAACAAAAGTCGCGATAAATATGCTTCCGTCGTCGGTTTTGTGGGCCGCAAGGTAAGTGTCATTTTCCTGTTAATGGTATTGCTGTTTGCCGGTGTGGGCGGTTTGCTGCACATCAGTCAGACGTCATTCATTCCTTCCGAGGATCAGGGCGTTATCTTTATGAACGTCCAGCTTCCCGAAGGTGCCAGCCGTATGCGTACGCAGCAGTTTATGGACAAGATTTATCCGCTGCTTAAGGAGGAGGCCGGCGTTGATAACGTTATGGGAATTATCGGCCACAGTATGATTGGCGGCAGCGGCGAGAACGTTGCAATGGGTATTATTACCCTAAAGCCTTGGAACCAGCGTCCCGGTGACGAACTGTATTCAACCAATATCTTAAACCGGATTCGTGCCAAACTTATCGGTATGCCGGAAGCCGATATTCAGTTGTTTGAACCGCCGGCAATTATGGGTCTTGGTATGAGCGGCGGTATGGATTATCGTCTGCAGTCTCTGAATACGGACAACCCGCAAAAAATTGAAGCTGCCTTAAACAATATTTTGATGCTGATTAATCAGGATCCTAATATTATGTATGCCTATACCACGTATACGGCACAAACGCCGAACTTTTACATCGACATCGACCGTGAAAAAGCCGAAGCGATGAAAGTTTCCATCGGCAGTATTTACAGCGTGCTGCAAAATTATCTGGGTTCCAGCTATGTCAACGACGTTAACTTCGGTACCCAGGTTAACAAGGTAATGATTCAGGCTGACTGGAAATATCGTAAGGATATCGAAAGTCTCAAAAAGCTCCATGTTCAAAACCAGAACGGCGAAATGGTGCCGCTTGATGCCCTGGTCAGCCTCCGCAAGGTTTTGGCTCCGCGTGTTGTTACCCGCTACAACCAGTATCCCAGCGCTACCGTGACGGCAGTACAAAACCCGGCTTCCAGTACCGGTCAGGCCATGGGGGCATTGGAGACGTTGTCTCAGAAGCTGCCCGAAGGCTTCAGCTACGATTGGTCCGGTATGAGCTATCAGGAAAAATCCAGCGGCGGTCAAATCGGTTATTTGATTGCCTTGGCAATGACGTTTGCTTATCTGTTCCTGGTTGCCCAGTATGAAAGCTGGTCTACGCCGCTTCCGGTTTTGACTTCGGTTTCCGTGGCGATGCTCGGTGCACTGCTCGGTTTGTTCATAACCGGTCTGCCGTTGAGCATTTATGCTCAGCTGGGTCTTATCCTGCTGGTTGGCTTGGCTGCCAAGAACGCTATTTTGGTGGTTGAGTTCTCCAAGGAGGAACACGAACGCGGCAGCAGCATTATTAAAGCTGCGGTAATCGGTACCAAAGAACGTTTTCGTGCCGTTTTGATGACTGCATTCACGTTCATCCTGGGTGTTTTGCCCATGATTGTGGCTACCGGTGCCGGCGCATCCAGCCGTATTGCCATCGGCGTGCCCGTATTCTACGGAATGATGCTGGGTACCATTGCCGGACTGATAGTGATTCCTCTGCTTTATATCCTGTTCCAGACCTGGCGGGAAAAAGCCTACGGAAACTACCCGGAAGGCAAATAAGCCAAATAAAAAAAGCCTCTCGTTTCGAGGGGCTTTTTATTATCCGAAATATTATTATTTATATTGTAAAATAAGCTTTATCAGCCATTTATCCAAAATTGTGGAAAATTATCATAAAACTTATTTTACAATTGCAATAACCTCATAAAATGTTAAGATAAAAACCAAATGCATTTTAATATCAAACTACGGGTACCTTAATGTTGAAAATGAAGAAGATTCTCCTCGTTTTAGTGTCACTTTTTGCTGCGGCGGAACTGGCTTTGGCGGCGGTAACGCCGATTGCGGACACTCCGTTTAACAGCAACTTCAGCGTCAAAAATGCCGGAAGCTCCGGTTCTGCAGGCAGTGCCGGTACGTCCGACGACGAAGACACTTCTCATACGTCAACATACGAAGGGGCCAATCTCCCTGCCTGCGGCCCGGTAACCATCTCTGCCGAAGGAGGCGAGGCTGCGGCCAAAAACCTTTGCGCCACGGCTTTGGGCGTCGATACCGATAAGGTCAGCTACACGCTTTGTGATGACGGCAGCAAGGGAACCTGTACCTATCTTGAAACCTGTACCGGCGGCATCGGAACGGGGGAGGCCGTGTCCGGCTCTGACAGCGTGTCCATTTCCCGCTCAATATCGGCAATTGCTCAGAAGTATACCAACGTAGACAACAATTTGGGTGTCGAGGCCGGTCGATGCAGCAGTAATGATACGCCCTATTTGTATTTTCAGTGCGACAGTTCTTATACTGAAACGTCACGCCCGGCCTGCGCTGACGGCAAAACGGCATTGAGTTGTTCCCTGAACGGAGCCTTGCTCTGGAAATGTGATTATGCGGCCTGTACTTCGGAGCAACTGAACAAAACCCTCGGCGACGACACGCCGGCTACTTCCGCATTGCTCGCGGGAACCAAAGTTGCCGGCTCCTGCTACGAGAATATGAACAACGGCACTCGTAAGCTGCGCACGATATATGCATGCGACGAAGAGGTTTATCCCTATACGGAAGCCTCCTGCAAAACGGCTAAGGGAACGGATTATGCCGTAGCGGCGCTCAACGGCGCCTGCATTTGGAACGGCGCATACCGAAACGGACAGGCGACATTGATTGATGAAGCTCAGGGGCGTTATGAATATTGCCAGCTCAAATGCCCGTCGCGGGTAACCGAAGGCACCGACAGCTGTGAAATGGCCGGAGATGTTCTGAACACCTGCGTCCTTGAGGGAAGCGTAATTTCCGATAACCGGTTGGTTCAGTACTGCGGCTGCCCGCAAACGGCGGACGGAGAAGACGCTTACGTAAGCCGGAGCGATTGCCCGGTCGGATATGTTGCCGGAGGACGGACCTGCAATTCGGCCCGCACTCTTGATGTCAAATATCAGCTTTGCCTGCCTGAATGTGCCGGAGATAAGACGGTCCGCGGCAGTTATCATTTATGTTTGACCGAGTTGGAGGAAACGAACCAGGCGTTGTCGCGCATCAGTACCCCGATGGGCGTTGTCGCGCATCAGTCCCCCGATTTCTCCGTGGGCGGTCGAAGCAACTCCTTTGGCTGCCGATAACGAGAGCGGTGATGATTACAACCGTTATGTTATCGGGCGAGAGTGCTGTCGCCAAAAGGATGGTTCAAAATATGACTGTATTGACGAACCGTTCAAGGTAAACGCCGACGGAACCTGTCAGGAAGACGCTTCGTATTACTGTGCCGACAGTTTTATGCTTAAAAACAAATGCGGCAATGATACTCAGATGTGCTGTCAGTTCAAAAGTTCGGGAGCTGTAATTAACAGCAGCTGTCTGGGACTGGGAACTTTCATCACCGATGAGGCGACCGGGCTGTGCAGCGAGGGAACGCCGCTTTCTTATACCTATGATTATTGTGCCGATGACAATAAGAAAAAAGTCTCTGATTGCTCTGCCGCGGCAACTCAGTGCTGTAGCTTCAAGGGTAACGACACTTCCAGTGAAGATGCCGAATGCTCTTCGGACTTTGTGTTGTTGAACGAAGCCGGAGCCTGCAGCAAAATTGTAGACAACATCGTTGATTCTGGTTTGTGCTTTACCGAAGAATTTGCCGAAAAGGCTTCTTACAGCTGCAGTTGTCCTACCGATTTGGATTATACCGAAGGAGCCTGCCCCGCGGGTCAGACGGCCGTCAGCACCTGCAACTATGACGGAATTGTTAAAAACATCTGCGCGGCACCTTGTTCTCAGGAGGATATTGCCGCCGGCAGCGTTAAATCCAATATTGATGAATGTAAGGTAAACAGTTTTGATACCCCGAATGCCGTCTTGTGCGTTATGCCGGATCAAAGCCTGCGTTATCGTTGCAGCTGTCCGGAAAACTATACCGTTTGTCCCGGAAATTTGGGCGGTGGTCAGGCCTGTACTTTTGACGGTGGCGAAAAATATGCCGCCTGTATGCTGAATCGCAGCGCTATTCAGTGTGACGAAAATATGGTATTGGTGGACAGTATGGCTGAATGTCAGACGGTGGGCGGTACCGCAACTACGGCAACCCAGTGCTATATGGCTGACGAACCTGCCACAATCAAATATATGTGCGAATGCCCCAATACGTTTTCAGTCTGCGGCGAGGGCGAAGCCGGCGGCGGAGACAGTTGTAAGGTTCAGGAACAGGGTAAAACCTATTATGAAACCTGCGCTAAAAATTGTCGTATTAACACGGCAGCCCGTCCTGTTGTAGATACTGCCGACGGTTGTCCGAAAGTAGGCGAAGATGCTGCAACGACAACCGTATGCGTTACCAACGGGCAGGTTCGTTATGAATGCGGATGTCCTTCCACTTACACTGCAGTTCCTTCTGATACCGCAGTCGGTGTCGGAGAAGTTTGTACTTATGACGGCGATGCCAAGTTTAAAAGCTATGAAGAGGGATGTCCTGCGGACCGCCCGTTGTTTTACACGGAAGATGCCTGCTCGTTTGACGGGGTTAAGGGAATTAATGTCAAAACCTGTTATGCCAACGGACAGGCCTTGGAAGAGAACGTTCGTTATTATTGCGATTGCCCGGCCAGCTATCTGACTGATTCCCAGTGTGCCGCCGCCAATAAGGAAGGCACCGGTTTTATGTGCCAGCTTGAGGGCGAAACCTATGCCAAAACCAAGTATCAGTATTGTTATCCCAAGTGCAGCCTGTTGCCGAGCAGCGGGTCGTCCAACGGCACGATTATGGAAGACGATATCTCCGATAATCGCGCCTGCCAGTGGGAGCTGGGGCAGGGTGCCGTTTATGAACAATGCAGCGACAACCATGTCATTCGCAATAAATGTTATTGTCCTTCCGCCTATGACAGCCGTCTGACCTGTGACAGCGAAGATAATCTGTCTCCGGTTGTAGATGCCGAACACCCGGCTTGTTCCGTGGACGGCATAACCTACTATCAGTCTTGTAAAGCGCGCAAATGTAATGAGGGCGCCGTTCTGGCAACTTCTGAAGGCGCCTGCCAGACATTGTTGGGAACCGCGGCAACGGCAATAGCCTGTACCAAGGACAACGAAACGACTTCGTATTATGAATGCAGCTGCGATACTTCCGTCTACAGCGAAGTTTGCCGCTATCCGCAGGTAGAACCGAGCGGCGAAAAATACTGCTATGCCGGAAAATACGACGCTTCAAGCAATCCCAGCCCGGATAAGCAATATAAGACGGGAATGTGCAAAGTCGGAAGCTTTGAAAAGTGTTATCAGGATGGTGACAACACCAACGGTTATCAGGTTATTGTAACCAAGAGCGAAAGCGAATGCCGCCAGAAGCTCGGCGACGGTGCCGAAGCCCGTTTGTGTGAAGACCGCAACGATCCCGACATCCGCCGCTTTAACTGCTACTTTAACCCCGGCGAATATAAGTGGACCGACGACAACTGCCCGGTCAGACACATTCTCGGCGGCGGCAGCATTGTTATTAACGGCAAACGCTACTATAAAGAGTGCAAATGTCATTCCGCCTATAAATATCACCGCTACAATTGTGCCGGACTGTTAAACGGCGGCGGCTGCGAGCAGGAGGTTACGTCGGAAAACAATGACGGAACCATTCCCGCCGGCGTCACCAGCCTGAAGTTCTTCGCTTACTGTGAATGTTCCGAAGACTACAATCAGGTTTGCGACGGAGAACGGTATGTCGGCGTTGGCGAACCCTGCAACGGCAAATATCAGGCCTGCGAATGCAAAAAAGACGAACTGCCGGAAAACTGGGTTGACAATTATTACGGCTGTCCCGGCGGAGCCAAGCCGACCGGCGTCACCAAACCTAACGGCTGCGGCGGAAAATACTACCAGTGTGAAGCCAGCCAGTGTACCTGGCAGCACACCGAGCAATGCAAGGGCGATTTCCAGATAGGCGTAGACCCCTGTCAGGATAACCAGGGTGAAATTTATGCCTATAAAAGCTGTAAGTGTCCTGACGGCTGGAGCAAATGTTCTTCCAATCAGGTTGGCGAGGGCAAGCCCTGTTCTCTGAACGGCGAAAACTACTATGAAAGCTGCAAAGCCCAAAGCGAGTGCATCAAAGGCGAATACCTGACTTGTAACGATCCCTTGCAGGTTGGCGTTAACCCCTGCACCAAAAACGACAAGATTTATTTTGAAAGCTGTACCTGCGCCTCCGGCTATAACAAAGTCTGCGGAGACGGTGAAACCGGCGTTGGTTCGGCCTGTGTTGTCGACGGCGTGTCCTATTATCAGTCCTGTACCAAACCTGCGGCAGCCTGCAGCGATCAGCATCAAAAGGCTTGCGCCGCTAATCAGGAAAAATATGATCCGTGCCTCGGAGAAGACAATCAGATGATGTATAAATGCCGTTGTCCGGCCAACTACACCAGTTGCAGTTCAACTTCTCCGGCCGAAAATGCCACTACCTGCGTAGATAATGAACGAGGTACGGTTTACAGTGCCTGTACCGGTGAAAATACCTGTACCGAAGACGAAGAAAGCATTTACAAAACCTGTACCAAACAGCAGGTGGGCATGGGGCGCAGCTGTACCAGTTCGGACGGTACCACCAAATACGCCGAATGTCAGGATACGAAAGATTGCAAGGCCAACGGCTATAAATATGTCTGCTCCGGCTATCAGGCCGACGCTCTGGGTGAGGATTTCTGCATTGACGAAAACGGCAGCAAACTTTTCAAGGAATGCAAATGCCCGGCAAATTATCTGCAATGTCCCGCCAAAAACGTCAAGGGTACGCCCTGTACGCCGCTGCTGGCAACGGGAGAAAGCGGGGAGACCGTCTATTCCAAATGCGAATGCGGCAGTCAGTATTCCGAAACTTGTGACGGCAACGGCCAGTCTCCGGGGTCAGAAGATGACGCCTGCCAAACCACCAATGCCGATGGTGATACCGTAACTTATTACAAATCCTGCGTCTGCGGAGACGAGTATTCTAAAACCTGTGCCGAAACCGGAGCTATTCCCACGGATAAGAGCGAGGTTTGCACCGAGATAAAATATGTCGGAAATCAGAAGGTTCAGACTCAAAAGTACAAAAGCTGCGGTTGCGGTGAAGCCTATAAGTACAAATGCGACGGAACCGATGACGGAGACGACGCCAACAATGCGGCCAAATATACATTATCCAACGGCTGTACGACGACGGTCGACGGAGAGTCTGTCACACGCTATAAGGCTTGTCTGTGCGGCAGCTCATATACGGTAACCTGTACCTCCAATATTCAGCCCGGTGCGGATTCCTGCACGTCGATTAATGCCGACGGCTCCAAGTCGACCAAATATGTTGCAGGCTCTTGTCCCGAGCCGGAACCGGAGCCGTGTGTTCCGGCAGACTGTTCGTCATACAGCATTGCCAGTCTTTCGGCTATTGTCGGACAATGCGGTCATCCCAAAAACTACAGCACTTGCAGTCCCGGATGCGACCAGCCGACAAAATATGCCTGTCTGTATCCCAAAGCTGACATTGAAAGTACCTGGAAATATACCCGCGAAAATTGTCCGGAACCCAATGAACTCAGCGATGGCAAAACCTTTGAATTTGCCGGAGGCGCGACTGAAACCCGTTATAAGGTTTGCCGTTGTCCCACAGCTTATAACAAAACCGACGCAACCTGCAAAAATATCAATACTTCTGAGGTTGCAGGCGCCTCCGGGAACATTGTCTGTTCTGAACGTTCCAAACCGGTATCCGGAAGCGATCCGACATTTACGCCGGCATCCTGCGGATCAATTCTGGGGCTGGATGAAAGTGATGTCTGCGTAGATAAAGAGACCAACGTCACTTACGGAAAATATTGTAAATGTGACGGTCCGAGCTACTCGTCGTCCTCTTGTCCGAATACGACGGCTCTGGTTTGCAAAACCTCAACCTCGACCAATTGGCAATATATCAAGTGCCTGTAAAGAAAAAACACCTCCGGTAACGGAGGTGTTTTTTTAGGCTTGCTTTCGTGTAACACTGTAACAAAAAAAGGAGGACAAAATCCTCCTTTTATAAGTAGTCAGCCCTTTGTCTTACTTCAAGTAGTTCAGGAGCGAAGTATTCAAAATACTGTTGAGCATCTGATAAGAAGCGTTCAAATTGTTCAATGCCATCAAAGCTTTTACGGCTGCTTCGGTCTGGTCTACGTTTTTCAAATCGCTTACGCTGCTTTCCAGATTGTTTTCAACCAACTTTAAATTACTGTCGCTGGTTTTCAGCAAAACGGCGTTAGAACTTATTTTGGCCGTTACCGTATACAAATCTGGATTGAGTTCGCCGGTAGTGTTGCCGCCGCTGTAAACAGCATCCTGAATGAGCTTGACGGCTTCGTCGACAATGTCAACCGGGTTCTGGTCATTGATAAGTCCGTCAAAATCGTCAGCCGGATTACGGGTATCGACAACATTGCCCTGCGCAATCTGTCCGAGCGCGCGAAACAGCTTTTCAAAGGCCGGATTGTTGGCGGTAATGTCCATTGTAATCGATTGATTGTTCGAAATTCGCCGTTCTGATGTCAGATTGCCGCCCTTATAATATGATTCCGAACTCATGCTCCACTTGCTGGATGCCTGAACCGTTGTTGCCGTTTCCGGCAGACGGTTGGGGTCCGCCGTAATGTAAAGGGTGGTTCCGTCATCACTGATTCCGGTAACCTGAACCTGAGTAGCGATGTTCTTGTCAAACCCGTCCATTTCAATCACGGAACCGATTGGGTACGACGTACTGAATTTTACGCCGTCTCCGGCTGTCTCGTCGGCTTTCAGCGGGGTGCTGTCTTCCAGCGTAATGGTTTTGCCGTCGGCGGAAATTGATTTGATGACATAAGCGCCGTTGTTGGCTCCGGTATTTCCGAGAACCAGCGTGTCACCCGCCTTTAATGTATTAAAAGCGCCGTATTGCGTTGCATTAATGGTGTTGGCGTCTTGATTGAAAGTGAGGGTTCCCGCATTTTCGGCATTGGACGTCAAAACCTCGGTCAGAAATCCGCCGGTTTTTTCTGCGGTGATTGTTCCCTGATTGCCTTCGGTTTTCTGAATGGTCAGCGAGCCGGTATTTTCGGCGGTGGTTTCCCGGCTGGTCAGGTTTGCGGCACTGTTGGTCGGGTACTTGATGTTCATCCCGTCGTAATATTGCTGAAATTCCTCCAGTGTGGTGAACGGAAAACTGACCGGAGCTTCAGAAGCTTCTCCGCCGCCGAACAGATATTTTCCGTTTGCCGAAACGTTAAGGCTGTCAGCCAGTTGCAACATTGTGGCAAAAGCTTGGCGTTGCAGCTGCTGCAGGCTTTGATACTGATCCTGGCTCATCGTATGCGGTTCACCGGTTTTAACGCCTTCGCTGTTCAGAACTGAAGATGAACCGTTCACCGTATACAACGGAAAACTGAACTTGTTGTCTTCAAATTTAAAGTCAGGATTGGTGGCTCCGACTTTGTCTTTCAGAGCGTCCATAACGTCTTGGGCATAAGTGTCGCTTCCCGGTGTCAGACCGGAAATGTCAATGTTGTTTCCGTTTCCGTTGTCGGCAAAGGTATACTGTATGCCGTCAAGGGTCAGGGTCTTGCCCAGATAAACGTCATCGTTGCTGGTAAAGCTGATTTCGCCGCCGGTGTAATCCGGAGTCAGCGATTCCAAATCCATACCGGAAAAAGAGTTCAGCATACTTTTAAAGTCGCTGACTGATTTTGACACGGATTCCATCGCCGTATTCATCGTTTCCAGCTCGGTATTTAAAATTTTGTTGTTTTCCATAAAATTGCTGGTGACTTTCAATGAAGCTTCCAGACTGACAATGCTGTACGCACTCATCCCGAAACCGGCATAAGTGGGAGACTTGATACCGGTATTAGACTGATAGCTGTATAAATCAAGCATGGACTTGGTGTTCATCGTCTGATTCAGCAGCGACATATAACTTGCGTAAGTAGGAACTCTAACCATGGTAAAATCTCCTTATTATACGATGCTCAACAACATATCCAAAATTTCTTTGGAGGCGGTGAATGCCTGGGCGCAAGCCGCATATGTTTGTTGAAATATAATCATTTGTCCCAATTCTTCATCAATATCGACGCCGCTGATTTGCGCTTCTTTTAACGAAATGGAATTGGTCAGTTCGGTCTGATAGCTCAAAGAGGCTTCCGAGTTGCTGGTCTGAGAGGCAATATTGCCGACAAACGTTGCCGCGTAATTGGACAGGCTGGTTTTGGTCTGCGCAATCGTTCCCGATTGTTTGAAGTCAAACGAAGCCGAGAATACTTCGCCCAAGGCATTGGCGATGTTGTTGGCTGCCGGGCTTTGGACATATTCTCCGGTTGCGCTGTCAAACTGCGGAGAACCGCCCGCAATTTTTTCCGGCGAAGTCTGCAAATCGCTGCGGATGTCCAGCGAAATTGCCGCATTGACGTTAGAAGGCTGTAAACCGATTTTTTCCAGCAGGTTGGAAGGCTGTGCGCCCGGAGCTACGTTTTCGGCAATTTCAAGCTGTTCGCCGGAAGCGTTCGAAATCCGCAGCATATAGCCGTCTCCGTTGGGAACCAAAGCGGCACTGATTTGTCCGTTCAGGGCCGGATTTTCATTAATGGAGTTTACAATGTCTTGCAGACTGTCGTTCGGGCTGATCGTAATCGTTCCGAAGTTGAGACCGCTCGAACTGTTGGAAAAACTTAAGGTTACCGTATCTTTAAGCCCCAGATTGACCGAACGGCTCATAACTTTGGAATCATAAACGGATTCGCTGCTGTTGTCGACAAAGAAGTCATTTAAGCCGAAAAAGCTTGAAAATCCTTCAAACTCGCGGTCATATAAACCGTTACCGTTGGAATCAAACTCTATTTTGGCCGGTTGTTGGGCTGTTCCCGCGGCAGAACCCGCTTCATCGATAATCGAGAAAGTGTAGTTGCTGTCACCCGTATTAATAAAGAGCTTGCCGTTTTTATCAACGCCGACTTCCGCTTGGGGCAGGTTAGGACCGTCGGCTGAACGCAGCCAGTCCTGAATTTCTTGCGCCATTTCGGAAATCGAACCGCTGTCAAACCCGATGCCGCCTTTAAGCGAGGTTGTGGCAACCTGTTTGCCGTTGGTGTCAAAAATCACAAAACGAACGTCGCCCTCGGCAATTTTGATTTGCTGCTTGTCTGGGTCAATGAAGGTTCTGGTACCGGTCAGTTCGCTGGGCGTATTGGGATATGCGGTACCTTGGTTGTGAACGGAGTTGATTTGCGCCTTTAAGGCTCCCGCCAACTCGTCCAACTGTGACTGCAGCGAAGGCAAAATCACGTCGCGCACTTCAATCAGCCCCTTGATTGAACCGTCTTTGATTGAAGCGGTAATGTCTTCCCCGTTGACATAAATACCGTCGATGCCGCCTGCAGCGTATGTTGTCGTAGGACTGGCCTGTGCGACGGCGTTGTGCGACAGATAATGCGGATCATTGTCAAGCAGGGTAATGCCGTTGGTTGTCTGAACCACGATTTCGCCGTTGTCCCTCTTAAAATAGGTAATGTCCATTTTTTCGCTGAGCGAACGCAGCGCCTGATCGCGCTGGTCGAGCAAATCGGCGGTTCCGTCGTAGCCGAGAAGGGTATATTTGACAATCTGGTCGTTCAGGTTGTCAAGCGTATCCAGAAGCTTGTTGATTTCATCAACGTCGGCGGCAATGTTCATATCTGCGTCGCCGCGCAGTTTTTGGATTTCTTCCGAAATGTAGTTCATCCGGCTGGTCAGCGTATCGGCCTGATTTAAAAGGTTATAGCGGCCGGCGGAAGAGGTAACGTCGGAAGCAAAGGAATCAAACGCCGTTTGCAAGGCTGCTACATTGGCGGAAACCGAGTTTTCGCCTTCCGGCGTTCCCAGCAGGATTTCGGTTTTGCTCAGGTAGCTGTTTTGCGCAGCGAGGTTGCCGTTCAGAGAATTGGCAGCCAGATAACTTTTCAGCAGGCCTTCGTTAACTTTGCGGGTAACTTCCCCGATTGATACGCCTTGGCTGTATCCGGCCAGAATGACGTTTTTTTGTTGGGCAATCTTGCGGGTATAGCCTTCCGTGTCAACATTGGCAACGTTGCTGCTGATGATGCTGAGCTGCGATTGGGCGGTTTTCATTCCGCTGAGAGCCGTTCCGAGTGAAGGTATTAAAGCCATGGTCCCCTCCTACAAAGTTCTGTTGACGGCCAGCGCATTCTTGCTGTTGTCCAGCGGACTGTATCGTCCTTGCGCTCCGTAAGAAGTTGCGTTGATGTTATTGCTGACCTTGGCAATATTGACAATGGTGTCCATGACGTTTTTGCTGGTTTCCATTCTGGTCTTCAATAACTGTTCGTTTGTTTTGATAAGCTCGTCCAGCCGTGTCGAAATTTCTTTCATTTCCTGCCGCTCTTGTTCCGCCAGGGCTGCAAGTTCCTGCTGGTTTTTGATAAAATAGGCCACCAGAGAACGATAAGCGCTGATTGTTTTGGCTTTGCGTTCATAAAGGCTGCTTACGGTTTCCACGTCAAACTCTTCAAGCGCCTTGTTTTCCAATGTCAGCAATTCGGAAAAACTGGTCACGATTTCCTTAAAATCGGCAATTTTGGAGCTGACTTCTGTCGTATGTAATTCTTCCATAGCTTTTCTCCTTATCCTTGAATATATCCGTTGGTCTCCATTTCCTGCATTTCTAAAATAGAACGCATAACTTCGTCTTTAACACCGATGCTTCCGGTTTTGGCCATTGCTTTGCCGTATTCGTCCAAAAGCATGGAGCGGTAAATTTTTTCGGCATGTCCACCGCCGAACATTCCGTCGGTGGAAATTCCTTCAAACATGCTTTCCATCATTTTGGTAATGAAAAACGCTTCAAAGTCTTCTGCCGTCTTTTCTATTTTGGCCATATCCTTTTCTTTTTTCAGATCGGCCGCATTTGCCTGCGGGGCTTTTTTCAGCCCGTACAGGACATTGTCAAAGGTCATTGCGCTGTTTAATGCTTCCATCTTAAATCACCTCAATTTCGGCTTGCAGCGCTCCGCTGGCTTTAATCGCCTGCAAAATGCTGATTAAATCACGCGGCGTAACGCCCAGAGCATTCAATCCGTCAACCAGTTCTTGTAGATTGACGCCGGTATTGACCACCGTCAGTTTGGCGTCAATGCCTTCGTTGATGTTTATGGCCGTCGTAACGCCGCTGACGGTTGTTCCGTTAGAAAAAGGCAAAGGCTGGGAAACAAAGGGAATGTCCGTAATCTTAATGGTCAGATTTCCCTGAGCGATTGCCAGACGGTTGATTTTGACGTCCTTGCCGATAACGACAATGCCGGAGCTCTCGTCAATAACGACCCGTGCCAGCTGGTCAGGCTGAACCTGCAGCTGTTCCACTCTGGTCATTAAATCGACGATTTTTCCCTGATATTTTTTGGGAATGTCCAGCGAAATGGTAGCCGGATCCAAAGCCTGAGCCGCTGTCGTTCCCAACATGGCGTTAATGGCGTCGGCAACCCGGCGGGAAGTTGTGAAGTCGGGATTGCGCAAAGCAATGCGGATTGTTTTCAGACTGTCGAGGTCAAACGGAATTTCGTTCTCGACAATGGCGCCGCTTGCTATTCTGCCGGCTGTCGGAACGCCTTTGACGACGGAGGCGTTGGTACCGCGCGCACTGACCGCGCCGACGGCAATTTGTCCCTGGGCTACGGCATAAATCTCACCGTCGGCACCCTGCATCGGCGTAGCCAGAAGAGTACCGCCCTGAAGGTTTTTGGCATCGCCGAGCGCACTGACCATAACATCAATGCGGCTGCCCTGTCGCGCAAACGCCGGCAGATTGGCCGTTACCATAACTGCGGCGACGTTTTTCGCCTTTAGCTGTCCGTCACGGGCGTTAATGCCGATTTTATCCAGCATTGAAATCAGACTTTCTTTGGTAAAGTCGACAGATTTGATGTTGTCACCGGTGCCGTTCAAACCAACAACCAGACCGTAACCGATAAGCTGATTGTCCCGTACGCCCTCAAAATCGGCAATATCTTTTATCCGCGAAGTGGCAAAAGCCTCCCCGCAGTTAAAAATCGATAATGCCGCAATAAGGCAGAAAACGGCAGATTTTATAGCATTTCGATGCATCATCATCTTGTGATCCCATAAATTAAGTCAATAATCTAAACGGAATATATGCAATATTTGTGCCAATTTTTGCAGTTGCCGTGTTTGGCAAAAGAGGGTATAGTATTGGGTATAAACCCTGAACAGGAATGGTTAAGATGGTGCGGATACCTGTTTATCTGAAAAAATGGCAGCAAAACGGTTTGTTTGAAGAAACCGCAAATGCTTTGCGGCTCCGTTTTCCCGAAAAAGAGTTTGATGCCGGGACGGCGGCCGCCCAGGTGGCGGAAATTCTGCACAACCTCGGTTACAAAAAGCTGTTTATGAGCAAAATGCCGGAATCCCGTTTCGGCATAGACGGTTTTTCCGTTTATCGCGACATTTTGCGTCAGGCACCGGCGGATTTGCCGGAGTTGGCGGCGTATTCCCGCATATATGCTCAATTTTCCATTTCCGAAGAGGATAAATATCTCTATGGCAACGATTTTCTGAATATCAGCAATTTTTATAAGAAAATGAAAGCTGCGCGTTTGAAAATTACTCCTGAGCAGTTTTTTCAAACGAATGCCATGCTGTTTCAGAAAATAGAGGCGCCGGCGGGGGATTATTCGTCAAAAAGCAAAGTGATACGCGGGATTTACGGACGTTCCCAATCAACGCCGCTGCGGGATGCTTTTTGTCTTCGTTTTATGTCTGCGGCGGTTGCCGATGACATTACCGATTGTAAGACGCTTTATGCCTTGTTGGACGGTTTTGATAATTATACCAGAGATCCCGGGCGCCTAAACGACGACTTCCTGAAAGGCTTGCTTCGCAATGTAATTCCTCAGGCCAAGATTAATCCGGTTTTCTCTGTAAAGGAAAATATGTGGGGAATGTACCCGTTTGAATACGGCATCGGAGATTTCAATTATCGTGCAAAAACGTCAAGAATCACGCCGGCGCTGGTTAATGAAATGTTGTTGGTTTCACAGGAGTTTGCCACCGCTGATTTTAAAGTTTTCGAAACCAACCGCCGGGACGGTCTGACCCTTTCCGGAACTTTCGGGGCGCTGCGGGACTGTATCCATGACCAGCGCTGCGGAACCGATAAGTTGATTGCCGCCATGGTTGACTATTACGACACCGCGAAAGATATCCCCGAGCATCACCGCCGGGCCAAGGAAAAACTGCGGGAGGCGATTCGGGGGCTGGACTACAACCTTGATGACGGTCTGCTGATGAATTTGGAGCTTTATGACCGGCAGCTTCCCCGGCATGGTGACGAAAAGCATTCTGAAAGCGCAATTTCCGTTTTGCGCCGGCTACGGATTAATACTGTTCCAGAAACCGACAAGCCTCCGTTGACCAATATTGAAACGGTCAATGTGCTGGCCGAGGAGGTGGCGCAGAGTCCTTTTGTCAACGGCTCCCGGTTGGAAAAATATTTGAAAACCGTCAATGATTATGTTGAAGAAGCTATGAGCAGCCGCCGCATAGGCATTGAGCCCTCGTTGCTCAGCCATCTGGGATGGACCTCGCGCATAACGTCCCGTTTTTTGAGCGATATGGATTACGAACGGCAGGTTGAAGCTTATAAAAAGCCGTATTTCAAACAAATACTCCGTTTTGCCGAGCTTACCCATAATCCGGACCGCCGGTATGATGCCGCCGGTTTCGAGGCCTTTGCTCAAAAGGTTGCAGAAGCGCCTTGTATGGAATTTGCCTATGCCGAAGTCTGTAATCGCCAAACCGGCATAATAATGGGGCTGATGAAGCATTACGGCAGAATTGCCGCGTATAATCGAAAGGTGGTGTCTTCAATTTATGGTCCGGGCGAAAGCCGAAACAAAGCCTACCGCCTTATTCGCGAACAACGGCAGCGGCGCATCAACCGGCTTTTTTCGGGGAGCCTGTTGAAAGAGTTGCAGAATATGAGTCAATATAAAACCGCCAGCTGCCTTGTCGGCCGGCGCCATCAGGAAGAGCAGCGCCGCACTTATCCCGAGCGGGCCAATTTCTATAAGCTGGCCGCTCAGGCCGCAGGCAAAGGCCTCGATTTCACCTCAAAACATAACCCTGAGGCGGAAGTTTTCACTCTGCACGGCAAAGCTCAAAACAACCGTTAAATTTGTTCGTTGATATGTTTGATGTAGTCAATCAGGGAACGGACCTTGGGAATGTCTTTGTTTCCGATATGGCTGATAATCCAAAAATCATGACAAAGTTCAAATTCCGGAAGAATCGGCACCAAATCGTTTTCTGCCTTAATGACGATTTTAGGCTGAAGTGAAATTCCGACGCCTTCTTTGGTCATACGAACGAAAACGGCTGATGAATTGGTCTGAACCTTAACGTTCTTGGCTTTCTTTATAATGTTTTTCCATTCCGGCCAGACCGTTTGATAATTGACTCGGTCGCAAAGACTGAAGTTTTTGCTCAAATCGTCAAGGTTTTCGGGCATGCCGTTGAGGCTTACAAATTCTTTGGAAGCGCACAGGCCAAATTTCATTGTGTGCTGCGAAATGATGCAGGAGTTGCTGGAAACCGGCTCTTCGTAAACCACGCCGACGTCGACTTCGCCTTTCTCTATATTGGGAACTTCGTTGGAGCAGATGATGTTAATGGAGATATTCGGATGGTTTTTATAAAATTCCTTAAGGTTTATCGGCAGGCAAAAACCTCCGAAGCCGTCCGTCGTCCACAACGTGATGCTCCCCGAAACCTGCTGGATGTCGGAAGCAAAATTGTCAATGTAATGCAAAACTTCGTTAATCTTGTTGGCACTTTCGCAGAGTCGTTTTCCGGATTCGGTGAGAACAACGCCGTGTGCAACCCGGTTTAACAGCTTGCATCCCGTATAAATTTCAAGTTCTTTTATCGCTTTGGAAAGAGCCGGCTGATGTGTTGACAATTTTGCCGCAGCCCTAGTGTAGCTGCCCTCTTGAGCCGCCGCCAGTAAGTAAAATAAACTCCTAATAGTTGTAATTTTTTTTGCTATAATCATATTAATATATACCTGCTATATAAAATTAGTGTCTTCTCATTAAACTATAAATTTTATTATAATAATAATTAAACTATTTATTGAAACTTGTCAAGGCGAACCGATGCTTGATGGTATTGAAATAGATGTAGCAGATCCCTACAGAGACAGTGCCAAGTTGAACTACTTGCGAGGCATCATCTTTGGCGGCGAACAGGGAATTAGTTTCAAAGATGAATATGCCAGCGAAGCAGGCAGCATTTTTATCTTGGCTCAACACGAAGGAGAGCCGGTCGGCCTGATACGCTTTCGTCCGTTTAAGGATTTTGCAAAATTGGAAAGAATGGGCGTTCTTCCCAAATACCGCAAAACCGATTTAGCGTCACGCATTTTCAAAAAGGCCTTGGACGTTGCCGGAATGATGGGTTACGACAAAGGCTACGGCATTTGTGAAAAAGAGCTTATCCCTTACTGGCAGGAACAAGGATTTTCTCTCGTCGTTGATGCTCCTCCCTTGCACCTGACCAACAAAACCTTTTATGCAATCACATTACCGATTCATGTTCCCGACAATCACGTGCGCATTACAGACCATCCTGACCGCATCAATGCTCCGGTTGGTCATTGGGCGGAATATGATGAACGGAAACAACAGTCTTCTGCCGTCAACAAGCAGAATAAGCCTGGCGTTTCCAACCTGACGCCGGAAGAGGCTAAACAAACAATGTTGCTGAAAATAAAACATGCCAAACTCTACGAAACAAAATATTAAATATAAACCCGTGTCCGAGCAGGAATTCACACGTTTTATCAGCGAACTGAATGATGATTACGGACGCATCGTCAAAAAACTTGAGCGTTTGGGCTTTTCGCATTCAATAGAGTCCGTCAACAGAGCCCATCGTTCCTTTGTCAGCGAAGTGTTTAATCACATCAAAACCCTGCATTGAGGTTTTTCAGGATTTCTTCCTGATCGCTGAAGTGATAAATTTTTCCGTTAATGTATTGTCCCGTTTCGTGGCCTTTTCCCGCAACAATCAGGATGTCTCCTTTGTTTAACGCTTGCATTGCCTGTTTTATCGCTTCTGCCCGGTCGCCGATTTCTTTGCCTTTGGGGCAGGCCGCCATAATCTGAGCCCGGATGCCGGCAGCATCTTCGGTACGCGGATTGTCGTCGGTCACAATGGTCTCGTCAGCCAAATCATTGGCCAGCTTGCCCATAATCGGACGTTTTCCGGCGTCTCGGTCGCCGCCGCAGCCGAAAACCACATGCAGTTTGCCCGCGGTGTGCGGCCGCAGGGCTTTGATAACATTCTCCAGGGCATCCGGCGTATGCGCATAGTCAACATATACGGCAGCGCCGTTTGGCATGGTTCCGACCAGTTCAAGACGGCCTTTGGCGCCTCTGATTTTTGTGACGTATTTAACGACTTCGTCTTTGTTGCCGGTTATTTCGGCAGTCATTCCCAGAGCGCATAAAATGTTCATTGCCTGAAATTCGCCGGCCAGCGGAATGTCAAGCTCCAGTTCTTTGCCGTAGTAAATGATATTGAGTTTCTGTCCGTGAGTTTGCGGCGTTGCTTTCAACAGCTTAATGTCCTTGCCGTTGTATCCATAAGAAATGACTCTTTTTCCGCATCTTAGGCAATTTTCCTTAAGTCGGTCGTAAACTTCAATGTCTGCATTTAAAACCGCAGCGCCTCCTTCTTCCAGAAGTTCCGTAAACAAAATCATCTTGGCTGCCAGATAGTTTTCAAAGGTTTTATGATAGTCAAGGTGGTCGCGGGTCAGGTTGGTAAAACCGGCAACATTGACTTTGACGCCGCCGACGCGGTATTGCGCCAGTCCGTGGCTGGACATTTCCATCGCGACGTACTCATAACCTTCGTTTTTAAGCTCGCTTAGTTCCCTTTGCACGGTAACTGCGTTGGGCGTAGTGTTAGGCGAGGGAATAGGGGCTTCGGTTCCTTTAATCAGGCCCAGGGTTCCCATGCTGGCGGCTTTTTTCCCCATCATGGTCAAAATCTGGCGTATGAAATCGGCAATTGATGTTTTGCCGTTAGTGCCGGTAATGGCGCAGATGTGTTCCGGCTGCCCGCCGTAAAACTTGGCTGCCGCCCGGGCAAAAAGCAAGTTCGGATTGGCTGCGGGAATAGCTGCAATGCCTGCTTTAACGGCCGTATCGTCGTTCTTGGGCACGATTACCGCTGCCGCGCCGTTGTTTATTGCCGATTCGAGATATTGGCTTCCGTTGAGCGAACCGAACAGAAACCCCGGCCTGATTTCTCGGGAATCAGCTGACAATCCGCAGATTTCGACATCATAGTCGCAAGGAACAAGTTGATTTAGTTTCATAACCGAAATCCTCAATATATAAAGTTTATTCAGACAACTTAACCCAAAACTTTAAAAAAGTAACTAAGTTTTTGCATTTTGCCGACAGACAAGAATTCTTGACAGTCTGAACCGCATATGCCATAAAACCGGTTATGATAGATATTAATGACATAACCGTACGCATCGGTTCCAAAGTTTTGCTCGACCATGCCTCGGCGCATATTGCCGACGGCTGGAAAGTCGGTTTGGTCGGAGCCAACGGCTGCGGCAAGTCCACTTTGTTCCGGGTTTTGCAGGGCGGGTTGGAAACCGAAAGCGGAGACGTTTTCTTTCCTTCCGGCTACAAGGTCGTTTTTGTAGAGCAGGAACTGCAAGGTTTGGAAATGAGCATCTTGGAGTTCATTCTTGCTCAGGACAAAGAACGGGCGGAGCTGATGTCTCGGCTGGAAAATGCTTCTGAGCTTGAATTGGCCGAAATTCATGAACGCCTGAATATGATTGGCGCTGCTTCCGCCGAGGCGAGGGCTTCGGTCATTCTTCACGGACTGGGGTTTGCGCCTGAAGATTTGTCCCGCAAGGTAGGGGAATTTTCCGGCGGATGGCGGATGCGCCTGGCTCTGGCTGCCGCCTTGTTCCAACCCTCGGACGTGCTCCTGCTTGACGAACCCACCAACCATTTGGATTTGGAGGCTTCGGTCTGGCTGGAGAGCCATTTGCAGAAATATCGCGGTACTTTATTGCTTATCAGCCATGACCGCAACATTCTCAATGCACTGTGCAGCCATATAGTCCACTTTGATCATTTGCGATTGGAAACGTATAGCGGCAACTACGATACTTTCAGCCGTACTCGGGCCGCGCGTCGCGAACTGTTGGCCAAACAACACGAAAAACAGGAAGTGCAGCGGCGGCATCTGCAATCCTTTGTTGACCGTTTCCGCTATAAGGCCAGCAAAGCCAAACAGGCGCAGAGCCGGATTAAGATGCTTGAAAAAATGGAAATTCTTCCGCCGTTGGAAGACGATGCTTTTACGTGTTTTGAGTTTCCCGACCCGTTGCCGCTGCCGCCTCCGCTGATAACTTTAGAAGACGTTTCCGTCGGTTATGGGGAAAAAGTTGTTCTGAAACATTTAAATTTATCCGTTGTCGACAATGACCGGATTGCGTTGCTCGGTGCCAACGGCAACGGTAAGTCGACCTTGGCCAAGCTGCTTTCCGGACGTCTGTCGCCGCTGTCCGGAGAATTAAAAGCTTCTTCCCGGTTGAAGGTCGGTTATTTTGCCCAGCACCAAACTGAGGAACTCCCCCTGGATATGACAGCGCTGCAATATATGTCGTCGCTGATGCCCGGTGTATTGGAGCCGAAGGTTCGGGCGCATCTGGCCCGCTTCGGACTGTCCCGGGAAAAGGCGCTGACCGAGATAGAAAAGCTTTCGGGCGGTGAAAAGGCGCGTCTGCTGTTTGCCGTTATGACCCGTGATGCCCCCGGCCTGCTGATTTTGGATGAACCGACCAACCATCTGGATATTGACGGCCGCGAGGCTTTGACTGCGGCATTGAATGCTTATGCCGGCTCTGTAATCTTGATTACCCATGATTTGCACCTGATAGAACTGATAGCCGACAGTCTCTGGCTGGTTAAAGACGGCAATTGCCGCCCGTACACCGGGGATTTGGACGATTATCGCAAACTTTTGCTTGAAGAAAACAATGTGCCGTCGGCAGCTTCAACTGCGCGCTCGGATGGCCGGCAGCAACGGGAACAGGCTTTGGCCCGCCGTTCCGAAGTCAACAGTCTTCGCACAAAGGTTTCCCGACTGGATAAAAGTCTCGACGAACTGCATTTGCGCCAAAAGGAGCTGACCTCGCGCTTCCTGAATATCACCGGCGGCGAAGAGGTTATCGAGCTTCAAAAGCAGCTGTCCGCACTGGAAAAGGAAATCGCCGCGGCGGAAGAAGAATGGCTGAATGCGTCCGGCCGTCTGGAAGAACTCACAAGAGAGGCATAACTCAAAAAAAAGTTTTAATTTTTGGCTTTTTTAAGTTAAGATGAAAAAAAATAATCAAAGAAGGTTTGATGATTGTGAAAAAAATGTTCAAAACAGCCGTCTTGGCCGTTTTCTGCGGGGCAGTCGCTTTTCCCGCAGTTTCTCGTGCAGCTGCTTTCTATCTTTATTATAATATAAACAGCCCTCATCTGGATGAAATCGGCGTTGACGGTTCTGAAGTCGCGAAGGTTTTTGACGATGAATTCGGGCCGGCCTCCGAGGAGCTTCCCTCCGAGGTAAAAATCACCGATTTCTTTGTTGCCAAATATCCGGACCAAAGCTATGTGTTTATGCTTAACGCGCCGTTTAACTGCGGCCAGCTGGGGTGTAATACGAGAGTTTACCGCCGCGATGCCGATGGGGATTTGATGCTGGAAGAGTCCTCTTTTCCGGTTAAGTGCAAATATTATGAGTCGGACAAGCTCCTTTGCATCAAGGGCGGATATAAGGTTGAGAAACCCAAACCGGCGCCGAAAAAAGGCCCGGTTCATTATCCTGCACCGCGGGGAAGCTATTAAAACCAAAATTTACGGCAGCCGGATTTGACGGGGAAAACAGATGTGGGCTGAAGAAAGCGTTTTTTATCATATTTATCCTTTGGGATTTTGCGGCTGCCCGCAGCATAATGATTTTGTCTCGGCGGCGGAACATCGGCTGGGCAAAATAAGCGCCTGGCTTGAGCACATCTCTTCTCTTGGCGTCAATGCGCTGTACCTCGGGCCTGTTTTTGAGGCGTCGGCGCACGGATATGACACTGCGGATTATCTGACGGTTGACCGCCGGCTGGGAACCAATGACGATTTAAAGGAACTGGTACGTCTCTGTCACCAACGGGGCATCCGGGTTGTCCTCGACGGCGTATTTAACCATGTCGGGCGGAATTTCTGGGCTTTTGCAGATGTTCGCCGCAATCGGGAAAATTCGCCTTACTGCTCTTGGTTCAAACTGAATTTTGATTATGACAACCGGTATCACGACGGTTTTTGCTATGAGGGCTGGGACGGCTGTGACGATTTGGTAAAGCTCAATCTCCGCAACCCCGAAGTCCGCCGCTATCTGCTGGATGTCGTTTCCCGCTGGATACAAGAGTTTAACATTGACGGGCTGCGTTTGGATGTTGCTCATTATCTGTATCGCCGTTTTTTGCGTGAGCTTCATAATACCTGTACCGGCCTTAAAAGCGATTTTTGGCTGATGGGTGAGGTTCTCTGGGGAAATTACCGCCGCTGGGTTAATCCGGATATGCTTCAGTCCGTAACCAATTATGAGTGTTACAAAGGGCTGCATTCCAGCTGTAATGACCATAATATGTTTGAAATAGCCTATTCGCTGGAGCGTCAGTATGCCGCTCCCGGAGGGTTGTATCAGGGATGTAACTTTTATTCTTTCCTGGAAAACCACGATGTTTCGCGGATAGCCACGCTTCTGCGCGACGAACGCCAGCTTAAGCCTTTGTATGCACTATTGTTTACGGTTCCCGGTATTCCCGCGCTTTATTATGGCGGCGAATGGGGCGTGAAAGGTTGTCGTGAAAACAGCGATGCCGAGGTTCGTCCGTCATTGGAGCTTTTGCCTGATAATGATTTGACCGTACATCTCCGTTATTGGATAAATCTTCGCCGCTGCTCAAAAGTCCTGGCTTACGGAAGTTATCGCCAGCTGGCGCTGAACAGCAATTTGCTGGCCTTTGTCCGCGAATATGGGGGCGAAAGACTGGTAATTGCCGTCAATATCGGAGACTTTCCTCAGAGTTTTGAACTTGAAGGCCGGACTTATACCGTTAATCCTTTTTCTGCCGAATTGTGTTCGTAAAAAAACGCCGAAAACAAATTTTTCGGCGTTTTGGCAACTTTTGTGTCTGATTATTTGACGTTGAAATCCATCAAATTTAGTCCGGTATTTTTGTCATAAGTTTTTTCTATTTTTCCTTTGACCGTTTCAATGACGATTTCTGCCGTCAGGCTGACCTGAGCCGCGGCCATATGTCCCGCAAGGGCCTTGTAGTTGTCGCCGGCCACCACGGTGTGCAGGTGCAGTACCGGTTCGCCGTCTTTCATCATGACATTGCCGGTCAAGCCGGCCATCTCCATATATTCGTTAAAAGTCTTTTGATCGTATTTCTTTGATTCCGGGTTAAAAAATCCGAGGGTAACGGACTTTAGCGAGCCGATGCCGCTGACCGTTGCCAAAGTGATTTTTTTCGCTTTGCAAAACTCTTTCAGGGTGCTGACCAGCTCCTGACCGGGGTTTATTCTGATAAAATATTGAGAACCGAATTGTTTGTATTCCATTTTACTTGCTTTCTCCGGGTTTAGTTTGGCCTGAGCTGAAAATACGCCCAAAACCGTAAATAGAATCGCCGCAGCGGTTGAAAATTTTTTCATTTTTCCGATTCCTTTGTTGAAAAACGTGCCTTTTTGCCCTTAAAAATGATATTTAATGGCTCTTGACCCTTTTACAATAGCTCAATTTATCCGAAAAACATAATTTATTAAAAAAATATTAACAAAAAACTCTTGATTTTAAAAAGAATCTGGTTATATTAAACAAAAAATATAAAAATTTTCGAAAATATTGTCGATTGTCGGCTAATTTAGAAACGAACTTGATAGGAAAATGACATGAAAAAACTTTTGATTTTGTCAATCTCGCTGTTTTTAAGTGCTTGTGCCTGCATGAACAGTGATGAACCGCAGGAAACCGAGATTGTTTACCGCAATACGCAGTCTGTTCAGGATTGTGATTATTTTGACGGTCAGACCTGCTACCGTTACCGCAATGGCTCCAGCCGTTATTCCTACGGCAGCCGTGAGGTTGTTCGTTATCGCGAACCCCGCACTTATGTTGTAGCAGAGCGTAATTCTTACCGTAACACTTCTTATGCGGAGCCTCGTCGCACATATGAAGTCGCCTCTCGTTCTTCTTCCTGCAGCGCAAGTTCTGCAGCTGTCGTAGAAACCGGCGACAACGCGCCCTGCAAAACAACTATCCGCGAAACCCGCGAGCCGGTAGAAGTCGTTTATAAGAAAACGACTTACCGCACCGTATACGAACCCAAAACTTACGAAGATGTAAGTTATGAAAAAGAACCGTATACCGGTTATAAGAGGGAAGGCTGCGCCGACTGCCTTTAATCTCGGCAAAATGTAAATCCTCAAAAATAAACAACTAACAAAAAAAGGCTGATTTGTATCAGCCTTTTTTTGTTTATATGGCAATTTCCAGAAAAAGCGGCATATGGTCGCTGTAGGAAAGCCAGCTGTCTTTGTCTCCGATATGAAAATCTTTGATGTCTTTCAGTTTTTTTTCATGAATAAAGGCATAATCGATGTGATAAATGCGTTCCGGGTTGCGATACATGCAGATTGTCGGAATACTTTCCTCGCCGTGGTTTTCGTGTTTGATGCAGTGATAAACGCTTCCGAAATGCATCTTGTCCAGAAATTCAAGCATACGGGAATGGTTGTATTTTCGGTTAAAGTGTTTGTCCCACAGTTTGTTGCTGTTAAAATCGCCGATAATCAGCGTGTCTTCGTTCAAATAATGTCGGTAGGCTTTCAGAGCTTTGGTGGCGTATACCACGTAACTGTTGCGTGATGACGGTCCGCCTTTGGTCCATACTGCAATCATCAACAGTTTCCGCGAACCGTGTCGTACTTCAAGGGGAACCACGTGTTTATATTCGGGAAGGTAAAAATCGGCTATTCGGGCGTGATAACCGTTAAAGGTAAAAACACTCAGCCCCTGCGTATCGCTGTCTCCCACCCAGATATGGTCCGTGCAGGGAATACAGCTGCGAAACTTTGCCAGTTTTTGCGGGCTTTCGCTTTCAGGAGCAACAATAATGTCGGCACAGTAAGATTCAAGACAAGAATATTTTTGACGGAATGCACGATTACAATTCCAGCTGATTAATTTCATCGCCAGTCTCCACACAGTCTAATATAATTTACACACACAGGAGTAAGGTTATCATCATAAAAGCGGAAAATGAACGTCTGTTTTACAAATTTTTTCCGGGTTTGCATCCGCAATATAATTGGTTATATAGGGAAAGCTCTTTAATCAGCTGTAGCCGGAGATCTTGCATTCCGTTCTTTCTGCCTTCAATCTGTAGATAACTTACGCCGGTCTCGGCAGAAGCTTTCTCTGCGGCAAGGTTAACCTGTTCCAGATTTTTATAGCGGGACACGCCCAGAACTGAGGCGACGGCCTTATAGCCTCTGCTTTTTGCAAATTCCATGACCCTTTTGAGACGCATATAAAAGCAAATGCTGCAACGCTTGCCGCGTTCGGGTTCGTTTTCCAAGCCGCGGGTGAGCATACACCAACGATCGTTGTCATATTCCAGCTCAATAAATTCGACATTGTAAATCCGGCATACTCTGCGGTTTTCTTCCATACGCTTAAGGTATTCCTCTTGAGGACGGATGTTGGGATTATAAAAGACTACGGCAAAATTTTCGCCCGCTTCCGCCAGTTTTGCGATAACGGCGCAGGAGCAGGGAGCACAGCAGGAAAGAAGTAAAAATGGTTCGGACATCGGGTTAGTTCTCAAATTTATCAAACAACATTTTCAGTTCATCAATTTTTTTCTGGCGATCGTTTTCAGAATCAAACGAAGCCGCCACACAGTGTTGCAAATGCGTTTTCAGGATATTGCCTTCCACCGCTCGTATTGCGGAACGGATGGCTTTCAGCTGAATCAGTATTTCCGGGCAATAGCGGTGGTCTTCAATCATTTTCTTTACGCCTTCCAGTTGGCCCGAGATTCGGTTGAGTCTGGAAAGTTCGCCTTTGTGGCAGGGAATGTCCCCGCTTGAAACCCTGTGAGAGCCGGACATATGTTTTTCCTTTGAAAAATAAAGAGACGGAAAGCTTTTACACCTTCCGTCTGCGGATTAAAGCATTATTTGCAGCTGCATTTGTCACTGCATTTATGTTCGTCGTGGCAGTGGCAGTTGTCTTCGCAATGGCACTCGGAAGAACAATTACAGTTTTCCGAACATTGATGATTTTCGTCACAAGTACAGTTGTCACCGCAGGTGCAGTTGGGGTTTTTGCATTTAGGATTGTTGCAAGCCATTATTTTTCTCCTCATATTAATCTTATACCCCTCAAGGGTATAAGATAATGTACCCTTGGGGGGGTATAAAAGTCAAGCCATACTTTGGGTTGATTTTGCCTTTTTAGAAAAAAACGGCAGGAGGACTGCCGTTTTTCCGTTGAGACTAGTTGGCTTTGCGAATGTTGTCGACCTCTATTTCGAGTTTGGTCCATCCTTTGTCGACTTCGCCTTCGATGATTACGACGTCGTCAGGGCCGACCACCAGGCCGCGCCAGTCTTTATCGTCGATTTCAATGTCAATGCTGCCGCTTTGGTCTTCAAAAAGATACTTCTCGCTGCCGATTTTTTTGACGATTTTGCCTTTAAGCGTAACATAGGCTTCGTCTTTCATATTTTTTGCATCGGCAACCGAAACGCTCACATCGGTTCCGTCTTTGGGGCCGGTAAATCCGCCTTTGTTGAATTGAGCCTCTGCCTGAGCCCCCCAAAAGAGGGTTCCCAATGCCAGACAAAACGATAAAAGTGCCTTTTTCATAACTTTCTCCTTTTAATGTTAGAACCTCATTATATAGAGGGATATTCTAAAAGTTAATCATATTTTTGCGAAATTGAATAGTTTTGCAAAAAAAAGCAGACACCGCGGTGTCTGCCGAAAAAAATTATGGATAAAGGCTAATAAGAACGTGCGGTGGGGAGAATTCTCGCCATACCCGTACGTTTGTCCTTTTGCTGGAGTTTTCCGCTTTTGTCGGTATAAAGTCCGTGCTTTTTCATATTTTCGGGATGATTCTGCATAAAAGCCTGTTCCTGTTTTCCGAGAATTTCGCCATCCTCGGCCCGGTGGGTTAAATCCTGATATATTACTTCCTGAACTGCCAGGTTGCGAATGGCCTGTTCTTCCAGCATTTTAACCAGTGAAAAGTTTTTTCCCCTTTGGGTGCCGCAACGGTAGATGCCTTTGCCGTCTTCATAAATCTCCGGCAGCAGCCTCTGGGTATGCAGCGAAACGGTCGCGTCCGTAACAAGTCCCTTTTCCGTAAAAGCATAGTTGACTTTGGCATAAGAGCTTGCTGCGCGGCGCATTTCCGGCTTTGTTGCGTTTGCGTCTTTGTCTTTTTCCTTTTTGGAAAACTCCAGCAAGGCTCCCCCCGCTTTAATGACTTCTTGCTTGGTAAAACCTGCTTTTTCGAATGCTTTGATTAAACCGCGGGGCGTAATTTTCAATTCGCTGTCCACCGCTGCCATATAGTTTTCCAGAAAGGCTTGCCGCTTCTCTTCCGAAACGCCGCTTTCATGAACGGCTTTGGCCAGTTGTTCGGTGCTGAAAAACAAGCTGGGTTCCCCTTGTTCCGTCGCTTTGCTGATTATCTGAGCTTTGTCGGGGTTGAGTTTGCCGTCGGCAACGGCAATGTCCATCATCCAGTCAAAGTTTTTTTCGGTTACGCCGTTTGCAGATTGCATAAGCTGATTAAATTTTTTCAACAGGTAAACGCGTTCGGCTTTGTCAACTTCCGCCTTGTCCATTGCTTTTGAGAAATCAGCCTGAGACATCTCCAGATGCTTGTCCTGAAAAAAGACCGGAACCTCCATGCTGCGATGAGGATTTTGAGAATATTCGAGTTTGTGTTCCTGTTTTTCCTGCGTAGAGCCGGTTTGGGCCGCGGCATGTCCGCCCGCGGTGAGAAGAGTGGCTACCGTCGTTCCTTTTATCAATGCGGCGCTGAAACGTTCTTTGAGTGTTTTTCCCATAGGCTCCTCCCGATACTGAAAATTTAATATTACTATATCACACTCCTTTTCTGGACACAACAGTTTTGTCTAAAAAAGAGGCTTGCCTAATTCACCGCGGCGCATTAAGGTAGCAGGTCGAAAAGGACAAATGCGGAGAACGCTGATGGAAGTCAAAACCAATGTAATGCGAATTTTGGAAAAGCAAAAGCTCGGCTATAAACATTACTGCTATGTCGAAACCGGCGCAACCAACGGCGAAGAAGTTGCTGCGTTGTTGGGGGAAGATCCTCTTCGTGTGTTCAAAACGCTGGTAACGGTAGCAAAATCCGGACGGAATTATGTGTTTATGGTGCCGGTCTGCTGTGAGCTGGATCTGAAAAAGGCTGCTGCCGCCGTCGGAGAAAAGTCGGTTGAAATGCTCAAGTCAAAAGAGCTTTTGCCGCTGACCGGTTATGTCCACGGAGGATGCTCGCCGATAGGAATGAAAAAGTTTTTTCCCACGGTTATTGATTCCAGCGCCGCCGATTATGACACTATTATTTTCAGCGCCGGCAAAATCGGCTATCAGGTGGAACTTTCTCCGGCAGACCTGGCCCAAGTTATTTGTTATGCCTTTGCCGACATTACGGTTTAATGGCCGCCGTTTTTCCGGTTAGAAATATACGATTCAATGGTTCTTTCCGCACATTCGCCTTCGCTGTCGGAATTTTCTATGATATTGCGCAGGTCTGTCTTCGGTAATTTGGTCATTTCGGCCAAAGCGTCAAGATATTCGTGCTGGTCCCCGCCGCTGAAAACATCGGTTCTCAGGCCACCGAAATTTTGCAGAACAAAGAAACGTATTTTGTTTTCACGGTCGCGTTGCTTTGCTTCAGCCGCGTTTTTCGGCTCTTTTTGCATCATAACATAAAAGGAGTTGGGGCTGTACTGCCAAAAAGCGCCTGAACTCATATCGGTTGAAAGGCCGAAAGTCGAAAAAATTGTACTGATTCCGTTAAACAACGATGTAACATTGGCTGAACTTGTTACAAAAATGGTTTTGTCCTCAAATCCTGTTTTTTTCGCCCGTACCAGCAGTTTGCTTCTGCTGCGGGCAACCTCGACGATACAGGGGGTGCGGCAGACTTCTTTGTCTCCGATGAAAATTTGGGTGTCTTTCTCGTTGGAATCAAACGACAGTTCCTGTTTGCGTCCGTTGATAACGGTGGCGCAGGAGCCCAGCAGCAATACGGCGGCGGTAAGAATAAGTGCTTTTTTCATTTTAGTTTCCGGATAAGGTTGTTTTTTTATATCAATAACACAAAAGGCCCTTGTGTAAATATTTTTTTGCCGTTTTTAGAATGCTAAAGGTTGCCAACAATCATTTTTGCTCCTAAGCTGAAGCAAAGGTGTTTTTTTTCAGGAAAGGGCAAAACGATGAAAAAACTTTGCTTGTTTGCGATAATCGGAATGTTGGCGGCCTGTGATTCTCCGTACCGCTTCCCCGGGGATGTAACGGCCGATGCCGTCGGTGAAAATCATCAGGTGGTGTATTCGCCCGCCGCGGGAGTTTGGAGTAACGGCTCGATGGCAGAAGATCGCATCGTCTTCACCAAGCATATTTCGGCAGGGTCCGGCAGTTATTCCGAATACAAGTCTCCGGAGCAGGAACTGTATTTGTCTTCAACTTATGAATTTCTTTCAAACGGACGCTTAATCGGCTACAGCGGGCATGAATTGAAGTTTTACGAGCTCAAATACATAAAAGGCGGCGTTTGGCAGGTGGAACTGACGCCCGAGCAGGTTGCCGAACTTTTTCCCGGGTTGGAAATTATCAAAACATCTTCCGCCAAAGACGGTATTATCGAAGTCGAACGCCGGCCTTTCGGTACCAAAACGGTTTTGTTGCTAAACGATACCCCCGCTTCGTATTACCACTATTCGTTTGAAAACTTTGAACATAGCGGGGAGCCCTTCAAATCGGTATTAAGGCTGAACGACGCGCGCGACATCGTGTTTTCCCATTTTGGAAAAGCCGACGAAGCCAATCCGATTCTGATTTTGAGAGTGAAAAATAAACTGTAAGCCTATTTTTCAATTTGCCGCCGGAGCCATTCCATTATCAGGCTGACGGCATACCGTTGTTGCTCGGCGCTCAATTCGACGCCCGGTTTTACGCCGTGCCACTTGTAAAAACACTGTCGGCAGCAGGTTGCGGTGGCATGCTGCGCGGTAAAGACCGGATGATTGCGCATCGGCGTCTGCCTGCCGTCGTTCGGAATGACAGCCGGAGCCAGCCGTTTGGCAATGAAATCCTCGGCATGCCGGCGAAGTTCTGCCGGGCCTTTTTGTTCGGCATAGGCTCGGTCTTTGGCCGAAAGCTTGAATCTGGCCCGAAAAGCTGATTTTTCCAGTCTTGTAAAAATGTCGTCTTCCATCTTTTTTCCTTTGTCTTTCCCTCATTATACCGTTTAAAACGGCCGATGGCGCAAAATTTTTTCCCAGCGCTTGTTTGGGGATAATCCTGCTTTATATATTTATAGGTTTTTACAAAGGAGAAGTAAAATGGATTATTGGCTGGTGGCCTGGCGGCTGTTGATGTCTTTTATATTGGTGTTGTTTTTCTTCCAGCTTTCCGGCTCTAAACGCCAGTTTACCCAGATGACGAGCTTCGACCTCATCAGTAATTTTTTGCTGAGTGCGGTTTTGGGCGGTTTTTTGTTTAATCCGCAAACGACGTGGTACGGTTTTATGGCGGTTTTGTCCGTATATTTTGCCTTGAACTGGCTGGTTAACTATATTGCCCAGCACACCAAATGGGGAAGGGGAGTAATTATCGGTACGCCGACGGTGATTATCTCAGACGGGCAGGTAAACATCAAAAACCTCCGCAAAATAAATATGACGATGACTGATTTTATGTCTCTGCTGCGCACTCAGGACATCCGCTCGTTGGCCGAAATCAAAACCGCCCAAATTGAAGTCGGCGGCGACTTGAGCATTGTCCGCAAGGGTGAACGGAACTTTGCCGTCGCTTTGATAGAAGACGGCAAAATCAATGCCGATGGCCTCCGACAGGTAAAACAAACCCGCAAATGGCTGATGCAGCAATTGAAGAAACAGCATATTTCCCGGATTGAGGAGGTCTTTTACGCCCAGCTCCAAAAAAATGACTTCTATGTTGTCAAATTCAAATGATTTTTGACAATGCCAGAAGCCGCGTTTATAAGTAAAACGCGGTTTTTTGTTGCCAAATTAAGTCTCCGGCATTACACTCGCACCGTCAAAGAAAGCAAAAACTTGGGTTTATGTTTTTGTGGCGAAAGGTTATAACAACTTTTCGGCAAGAACATCTGGCCCTGTATGCCAAATCTCTGTGTCCGGTGCAATGCCGTCCTCAAACGTAAATTCAGTTCTGGGCAATGGGATAATTGAAAGTGCAAAACTATGAGCTTGAACCGAAACGAGATTATAACCCTCCTCTCAGACGAGGAAAATCAATCGCAGCTGTTTAAGCGTGCAGACGATATTCGCCGTCGCCATGTGGGCGATGATGTCTATTTGCGCGGCTTGATAGAATTTTCCAACATTTGCCGTAATGACTGTATGTACTGCGGTATCCGCCGGCATAACAAAAAAGTGTGCCGTTACCGTATGGAGCCGGAAGAACTTGTTGAAACAGCGCGCAAAGCGGCTGCCATGGGGTTTAAGACGGTGGTTATGCAGTCCGGCGAAGATATGTATTACACCGCCGAAGTAATGTGCCGCATCATTTCTGAGATCAAAAAATTTGATGTGGCGGTCACGCTCAGCATCGGCGAACGCAGCTATGACGAATACCGTGCTTTTCGCGAGGCCGGCGCCGATCGCTACCTGCTGCGTATTGAAACGACGGACAAAGACTTGTATCACCGGCTGGACCCCGGTATGAGCTGGCAGCGGCGTTATGAATGTCTGCTCGCGCTCAAACAACTTGGCTACGAGCTGGGGTCGGGAATTATGGTCGGACTTCCCGGACAGACAATTGAATCGATTGCCGATGATTTGCTTTTTTTGCAGAATTTGGAAATCGACATGGCCGGTATCGGACCTTTCATCCCCCATCCGGAAACGCCGCTTGCCGATGCCTCCGGCGGTTCGCTTGATTTGGCTTTGCGCACTATGGCGGTGATGCGTATCCTGATGCCGGACATTAACATTCCGGCCACCACGGCAATGGAAAGTCTGAACCCGCGTGGCCGGCTGATGGCTTTGCAAAGCGGTGCCAATGTGGTTATGCCCAATGTTACGGAAGGCGAATATCGCAGGTTCTATGAACTTTATCCCGGAAAAATATGCGTAAACGACACGCCGGTGCACTGCCGGAGTTGTATCGGAATGAAAATCCAAAGCATCGGCCGTACCATCGGCAGCGGTTTCGGCAGTCATAAAAAATAAAAACCCACTTGCCGTATCTCGTGATTTTTTTTTGAAAAATATAAAAAATACAATTGAAGTTTGTCATTGTTTAATAAAATTTAAAACAATCGGCCGTATAACCGTAGCATAACCAAATGACGAAAAGGACGACATATGAAAAAAATATTTATTCTCGGCGCCGCGCTGGTTCTGATGGCCGGTTGTGCCGATTTATCCAAATATACCGCAGTTGACAGCAACGCTTCCGCCAAAACCCGGATGCGGGCTTGTATGGTCAGCGAGGCCAATGCCAAGTTTCAGGCCGGAACTTTGCTGACCAAAGGCATCAGCGCTACGGCCGATGAGATTGTTAACACCTGTATAAAGAAGTTGGCCCTGCAAAGTGCAGGTATCAGTGAAGAATCTCAGTCTACGGCAGAATCTATTATTACCAATCTCAAAAATATGGGCTACGCCGATTAAGTTTTTATCTGAAACGAGCAAAACAGCGTTATCTGCGGATAACGCTGTTTTTGTGTTAAAGGGCGGCGGCAATACCATTTTTTTGTTTCCATTTAGTCACTGTCTTTTTTTTTATCAATGTTTTTGGGCGGAATGGTGCGGCGTAAACAAACAACAACCCCGGAAATCCGGGGTTGTCATCGTCAAACGGAGAATTCTGATTATAGGGACAATACAATGCCTAATTCAATTTATAAGAAAAGTTCAACATTGCCGCATGACTGTTGCTGTTGTTGCGAAACTGCCCGTAATATCCCAAATAGGCCTGAAAAGTCTTTTCGTCGTGCAGTTCAATTCCGACATTGAGCTCCGTCGCATAACGAGCCAGCCGATTAAGCTCCAGCAAATGTGTCTGATTCTCAAACGTCCCTGTAATATACCGGTTGCTCTGCGAAAAATCGTATAATCCGGCAATTTTTATTTGCGGAATCAACTGATATTCGGAGTTCAGAGCAAATTCTTTGGCAATTTTCATTCCGATAATGCCGCTCAGAATGTTTTGGCTGCTGCCGTCAATGTTAACATTCCGGGCATTACGGTAGTCGTCGTGCCAAATATAAAGATATCTCAGCCCGGCTTCTGGGGTAATCGTCCCAAAATCGTAACCGTTCATTATCTGCAAACCGATTGTCTGCAAATTGTAGCGTTCGTTGTTTTCTTCAAATCTGGCGTGAGAATAGCTCCCGGACAGATTGATATACCATTGCGCCGGCTTGTATTCTCCATAGGCAAAACCGCTGTGTGTGACCGCATCGGCATCGTGAAACAGCCCCTCAATATCATTTTCCAGATAACTGTAGCCAAAACCGAATTTATGGTTGGACAGACGTTTTTCAAATCCGGCAATCATTCCGTAGCTGTCTGTACTTTGATAGGTATTGTGCCCGTATAAGGTATTGACCCACAAAGAGCTGTTTTCCGCGGTATTCATCTGCTCGCCGCCGGCAAAGCTGTTTATTCCGCCGCTGGTGCGGGAGCTGATGCCGTTAAACAGCAAACCGGCATTTTGGATTGCGGTGTTAATCGGATTAATATTCATTGCGGAATCAAAATCTCCTCCGCGGAGGCGTAGCACCAAGTGCAAAGTTGAATCTTTTTGAATGGAATAATCCTGCAAAGTATTGCCGTCTTCCAGTTGCTTTCCCGCAAAAATCAGTCTTTGCTGATCAGGCGGGATACCTTCTTTATCCTGAATTTTGGCCTTCACATCCTCAATTCTGTCCGTGGGTTCAACTTCTAAGGTAATGTGCTTTCCTGTTAATGTTTTTACAAAAATCTGCATCGCCCAAACATTGTTTGACCAAAGCAATGCAACAAATAAAAAGATACAAAATTTTTTCATGCTTTTTCCTGTTAGATGACGGCAATTGGCAGACAGCATTATAGCTTGGCAAATGTTATCATTCTTTTAAGACGGCAAAAATTTATTAAATATATGGTGTTGCCTCGACAAAAGCCCCGGAAGACCGGGGCTGCCATTGTCAGCACGCAAAATATTTTTCTGATATTTCTATCGGCATATTCTTAAAATTGCTCGGTATCATCGGCATTTTCAGCTGATACAGTTCCAGCAGGTTGGTGATTTTTGCAAAATCATAACGGCCGCCCCGTGTTTCCAGCTCATCCACATCATTAACGGAAAGTCCGCTTTTTGCAGCCGCTTCAGCAATGGAGAGGCCGCGGTTCCGCCGGGCTTCAAAGAAAAATAAGGCTATTTCCAAACAGAGGTCAACTCCAAGTTCGTGAGCATAATAAATCGGCATCTTAGTCATTGTAACTCTCCACATTGATAAACAGTTTTTCCTGATATAACTCCAACAGCCGGCAGGTCAACGGCAGATTAAACTCGCCGCGTCCGGTCTCCAGGGCGTCAATATCTTCTATGCTGCATCCGGCTTTTTTAGCCGTTTCCTCAAGAGAGAGTTTCTGGTCGGTTCTGGCCCAATGCATTGACTCTCCAAAATTTCTTAAATTATCGGGACTGATAAAGTCAGACAGATTTTTCACGACATTTCCTTTCAAAAAAAAAGACCACCTAAGCACTAAGGTGGTCGGAGAGTTCGTAAATCACATTTCGCAAAATGATTCCTTTAGCCTTTAGAATCCGAAAATCCCTATTGCATACGCTAAAAGCTCCCCGACCTTAGCCGGGGATATATTTATTGCCAACTGTTATAAGTAGCTGACAATATGACGATGTTATATCCTAACACCGTGCGAAATGAAGGCTTACGACAGCCCCGCACCGAAGTGCTAAACATGAGGAATAGCCTCAAGTCTGAAAACAGGATACCTGTTAAAAATTAATTTTACAATAAAAAACTAGAAAATCATATTTTTTTATCATTGATTTATAAGAGTAAATGTAAAATAAAAAAGCCCCTGTTTTTAGAAATCATCTCTAGGGGATTTAAGGAATAAAACAACTTTGTGTTATTGGGCTATTATCTATAAAAACTTATGATATCTAATAGATTTTCACGACATTTTCTTTCAAAAAAAGACCACCTGAAAGGTGGTCGGGTATGTCTGCAAAATCATTAATCCAAGAAAATGATCCTCTGACCTTTAACATAATGCCATCAGCAAAACCTCCGACATTACGTCTGTTGTATAGTCGGAAGCATCCCGACCTTACATCAAGTCGAGATATATGCCTTAAAAAGGCTAACGGAATATATCCTTTCCGCTTGAATTTGTTTTCTTGGCAATGGAGTTTGCAGATCTCCAACAACCAAACACCGCCAGTCTAACGGAAGTTTTTGTAACTTGCAAGCGCATTGTTATCGGGGAAATGATATTTTTGTGGCAAGAAGCCTGTTCGCAGAAAACAAAAAGACCACCTAAGCACTAAGGTGGCCGGAGAGTTCGTAAATCACATTTCGCAAAATGATTCTGTTAGTCTTGAGCAACAGAAGGTTTCTGTTGTTTTAAAAAAGCGCCGACAGCATCAAACAGTTCATTCTGATTTTTGTCGCTGACAAAATTGTGTTCGCTGTCGTTAATAATCGCTATATATTTTGGGTGGGGCAGGCGGTCATATAATTTTCTGACGTCCTGCGGCGAAACCACAGAATCATTGTCTGCCGCCACAAGAAGAGTTATGGCTTTTAGATGCTCCGCATCGTTCAGGGCATTAAAGTTTTTGGCATCATCAAGAGTTTTATAAGAGATAAGGGCTTTGTCCTTTCCGTCCGGCGTTTGATAGACATAAGCGCCGTCAGATTTCCATTTTTGGCAGAATTCCGGCATATTCTTAAAGCAGGAACGTTCCCACAAATCGCCGCTGACCACCGGAGCAATGCCGATAAGACGGTCTACTTTTTGGGGATTCTGCAATGCATATGACCAAACCGAAGCGCCGCCCAGCGAATGTCCGGCGAGGGCAAAGGGTTCGCTGTAAAAGTCTTGTTCGGCCGCCCAATTTATGACATTGGATAAATCTTCGGCAAAAGTCGATATTCTTGTGTTTTCAACATCTCGGCTGCTTTTGCCCAGGGAATGCCGGCTGTCAAAAGTAACAACGACATATCCGTTGGCCAGAAAGGCTTTCTTGGCAGCCAGAACCGCTTGGTGCTGCTGGTTGGAAGCCAGCCCGTGCTGTATAAACGCCAATTTATGGCTGCCTGCATTGCCCACCCCCTCGGCCGTCACGAAAAGGGTTTCGTTTTGCGGGGTGGTAATGGTGGTTTCTTTGACTGCCGGAGGCTGAGAACAGCACCATAATAAAAAAACAAGCAATAAACTGGCTTTACGCATAATCATCTCCTGTGTTGCAAAACAATAACTTCCAGAATCTGAAAGAAAATAATACGCCTATAACTGATTTAATATAGGCAATTTTTTAAAACTTGTTTAATGAAGTGACGCTTAGTATAAAAGTGCGCAAAACATCAAATTGCTAAACGATTAATAGAAGGCTTATTCCTCGGCCGATTTTAAGCAGTTTGCCTTATGAGCCAGAAGAACCGGAGGTTCGAACCCGCCGGCAAAAAAATAAAAAAAAACCACTCCAAAAGAGTGGTTTTCCTCACAATGGTGAGCTCGGGCGGGCTTAAGGAACAAAAACAACCGTTGCTCCGGTTGTTTTTGTGACGCAAGGCGAAGTTTGGTTAATGAGCAGGCAAGAGAGAGCGAGCGTAGCGAATTTACCAAACGAGTGACCGCAGCGATTTAGCTTTTGAAAAAAAGCTTATGAGCCAGAAGAACCGGAGGTTCGAACCCGCCGGCAAAAAAATAAAAAAACCACTCCAAAAGAGTGGTTTTCCTCACAATGGTGAGCTCGGGCGGGTTCGAACCGCCGACCCTTTGATTAAAAGTCAAATGCTCTACCGACTGAGCTACGAGCCCTTAACTCAACATCGAGGGTATGTATAGAAGATAAATTTTGTGAAGTCAACTAAAAAAATCAAAAAAAATTAAAAAAGTAAATTTGTAGTATATTTATTAATAATTATGTGTTAGCATTCTCTCAAAATTAGATAAGTTTTATTGTTACAGAGGTAAAAATGGCTAGAGATATTAATTCAGAGCAGGAAGGCAGATACGATATCTTACAAAATAACGAAGGTGCGATTTTGATTATGATAAAGCAGCGCCGCGGTGGTCCTGAAAATCCCCGTTTTGTTTATGATGGCGGAGATACTGCTTTGCTGTATCGGAGTCGTGAAAGTGCCGTATTTTTGGGCGGAATTAATGCTGATGCCCGCAATCCTTTAAAATCCGTGGATGAGGTTTTGGTTGCGGAACTTGATGGTGCCGAAGTTGCCCGTGAATATATGGTTCCGGTTCGCATCGTCCGCAGTTTGGATGCCATAAAGTAATTTTATGCACATATACGCTGTTCTTCTAATAAGGGCTTTAAAAGCCCTTATTTTTTGTTATATTGAGCAGCAAAGGTATAAGTGTAGGTATTGATTTTATGATTTTACAGCTTTTTTTAAGCCTGGTTGTAATGGCTTTGTTTGCCTTTATCGTTGCTCCCGGGCAGGGGCGGCGGGCATGGTCTGCGATAATGTTCGTGATTTGTACTGTTTTGATGTATCATCTGTGGAGCGCGTTTCAGCAGCATGACACCAGTCAGTTTGTTTACCCTTGGATACCTTATCCCGCTTTGCAGGCGAACTTTAATCTTTCGGCGAACCTCAAGCTGGAACAAATGCTTTTGCCTTTGCTGGGAACAGCTTTGCTGCTTATTTATCTGAACTGTATTTATAAGCCCGAAGAGCATAAGCTCAGGCTTAACGGGGTGGTGCTTCTTTCGGTTGCCGCGGTTATCGTTCTGGCCTCTTCGCGTGATTTCATTCAGTTGATGTCAGGCAGTTGCTGTTTTACCATATTGGGTTTTTACCTGATTGATAATATTGAAGCCAAAAAAAAGTTTATTTTTTATAATTTTATTGCCGAAATGGCGTTGTTCACGGCTTTGTCCGTTGTTTACAGCCGGTTGGGAAGCATCGCGCTTCCGGTAGCGTCAAACTATGCGCAGGTGGGCGAACATAAGGATTTGGTGGCTGCGCTTTTGCTTTTGGTTATCTTTATCAAGGCCGGTTTGTTTATGTTTCAGAATCAAATGCTGGATTTGCAAGTCTTGACTTTTAACCGGGTAATCTGCTTGTCTGCATTGTCAACGCCGTTATCCGCGCTGATTTTGTTTAACCGGCTTCGCCCGTTGCTGATGGAGGGCGATTTTACGGTTCTGCTGCTGCAGGTTTTTTGCGGATTGTCCCTTCTCTGGGGATTTTTCGGCAGTTTGATTATCGATAACATTAAGGCCAAGGCGCTTTATCTCAACTTGATGTTTTATAGTTTTGCCCTCGGGGTTGTTTTTCGGAACGCGGATTCACTGTATTATTCGGTAGCGTTTTTACTGCCGACTGCCATTCTCCTGAATGTTTTGCTGATGATTAATGTGATTTCCGCGTCAAACGAAGTCTATGTCTCTCAAATGGGCGGCTTTTTCCGACATCTGAAGCTTAATTTCTTTTTGGTTCTGCTGGGGGTTTTTGCTTTCATCGCCGTTTTGGGCAGCCAGTACAGTGTTGAGTTAAAATATTATTACGGCGTTTACGGCTCGCTGGTGCTTGTGGCATTGGCTCATATTTTTCGAGATATCTTTTGGGGAGAAGAAAATGCCGACGAACGTGTCGCCGCCTTGCTTCAGAACGTCGGAGCCTTTTATTGGCTGCCGCTGGGCTGCGGCTGCATTGCCGTGGCATATCTGCTCCGGAATGGTCAAACGATTGTAGAAATCGCCGCTTTCGGCTGCTTTGTCCTCCTTATGCTCCTCGGCATAACGCGTTTTTTCAATCGTTGGGCCGACAATGAAACCGTACAGGATATGGATGTCTGGGAGCTTTTGTATCATTACCTGTTGTTGACGCCGCTGCGCCTGTTGGGCCGAATTCTCTGGATTGCCGTTGATTTTGTGGTCATTGAGCGCACCATAATAGGTTCAATATCTCAGACGACCCGCTTTTTTGTCGGAGGACTGCACCGTATTCAATCAGCCCTCTGGCTGAATTATTTGCTGATGGTAATGCTGGGGTTGGCCATTGTCATTTTAACGATAGGATATTACTGGTATGAATAGTCCTTTTGCTCTTTTGTCTCTGATTGTTGCCATTCCGTTTTTTGGGCTTTTGTTTGTGCTGACGGCCAAAGATGATGAAGAAAACGTCGGGCGCAACGCTTTTAATGTCTGTGTCTTTTCAATTTTGGCCAATATCATTTTGATTTGGCGAATATTTATGATTATTGACGAAGACAGCCCCGTGCTCCAGCTGCAGGAACATTTCCAATGGCTGGCAACGCCGCGCATTGATATTCTTTTGGGAATAGACACCTTTTCCCTGCTTTTGATTTTGGCGGTGCATCTTGCGGTTCTGATTGGCTTGTCCGGAGTACGGCGCGATACCTATAAACAAAAGTCGTTAATGGTCTTTACCCTGTTGTTTTTAAGTATGTCGACCGGCTTTTTTGTTGCTGCCGACATCTTCTCCTTCTATATCTTTTTTGAAGGTATGTTGCTGCCTTTGTTTATGATTACGGGTATGTTCGGTGCGGTAAAAAAGCAGGGGCTGATTTATCGTTTTTTCCTGTATAACTTTTTGGGGGCGATGCTGTTGTTCAGCGCCATTATGCTGATTTACCATTATCATGGCGCGCTCACTCTCGAACAGCTGCGTCATTTGAAAATAGCGCCTCAGGTTGCTTATTATATCTGGGCGGCGGTATTTCTGTCGTTTCTTTCGCGGATACCGATTTGGCCGTTTCATTATTGGATATCTTCGATTAATGCCGGTATCCGTAATCCGCTGGCTTTCATTATTACGGTTTTGATGCCGCTGACCGGAATTTACGGTTTCCTCCGTTTTCTTCCGGATTCAATTCCTCAGCCGGTAGAATATTATCTGACCTGGATTAACGTCATCGGCGTGGTCACAATGCTCTTTATCGCTTTGATAGGTTTTATCAATAAGGATTCCCAATATAAGGTTTTTTCATATATCACGGTATATTATATTATGTATCTGCTGGGTGTCTTTATGCACGATAAATTGATTTTGTTGAATATTGGCTTCTCGTTGTTCAGCTTTATCCTTATTGTCGCCACGCTGGAGGTGCTGGCAAACCATATTGCCCGCAAAGAAGAAGCCTACGACGTTTCCTCCACCGGCGCATTATGTAGAGTCCGCAGACTGTCTTTTGCCTATTCCTATCTGACCATAGCGGCTATCGGTATGCCGTTGTCAGCCGTTTTCCTGAATAATTTTTTGATATTGTCCCGGTTGCTGGCATCAAATATAAAGATGGGTATGGTTTTGATTGCTTCGCTGGCTCTGGTCGGCGGAACGCTGTTGCAGGAACTCTACAAGCACAAAACCGAAAATCCGTCCTGCCCGATAAATCAGGATGATGACATTTCCAAACCGATGTTCGCTTTTATGCTGTTTATAATTTTTATTCTGTTAATGTCGTTTATCAAACCTCTGTGGTTTGTGGTTGATGCCTAAAGGAGCCTGACAATGCTGCAAAATTGGTTTATTTTAATGCCGGAAATCAGCCTGCTGTCATACCTTGCGGTGGCCGCCCTGGTTAACCGTTATCGCGCCGGCAAAACCGCAAAAACTTTTTTTACGCTCAGCAAGTATTTCTTGCTGGCCGCATTGCTCGGCACCGTCGTGTTTTACAATCTCAGCGTTTTTCCCTGCTGGATGAAAAATACGCCGTATACGACGTTGTTTAAGGTTGTGATTTATCTGGTAGCTTTTGCCTGGTTTTACTTGTCGTCCAAATGGTTTCTGAACAAAAACCGCTCGTCTTATCGGTTTTATTCTTTGGGAATGACGGCGTTGCTGCTGTTGGGAATTTTAATTTCCGCTCAAAATTTTCTGCTTGTTGCCGGCGTTGTTCCTTTGTTGTGCCTCATAAATTATGCTTTGCTGCGTCTTCATTGGGATGAAGACCGGATTATCGAGATGTCGCGCCTGTATCTCTTTTTCGCTTCGCTGTTTTGCCTGCTTTTGTGGGGGGGAGCCGTTTTGCTGTGGACGGAAGTACAAAGCTTTGCTTTTGCCGATATTTACGATTACTATAACGCCGGCCGGCCGATGACCCTGGTTTCCTATGCGGCGGTAGGTATGATTATGTGCAGCTTGTTTTTTATGCTGGCCGTGGCTCCGTTTCATTCTTGGTTTGTCGGAATTGTCAGTGTGGCGATTTTGCCTGTGTGCGGGTTTATAACTCTGGTGCCGCCGTTTGCCTATTTGGCCTGTCTGATAAATTCTATGGTAAACATTTTCTGGACGGCGGGAGAATTTATCAAACCGGCTTTGTTGATTTTTGCCTCGATTTCGCTGTTTATCGGCGCTCTCTCGGCTAACGGGGAAAAAAATCTGCGTGAACTTTTTGCGTTCAGCAGCATTTATCATATCGGCTTTCTTTTGTTTACGATAGTCAGTTTCAATGACAACAGCGTTTTGAGCGCCTTTGCTTATATGATGGTTTATATTTTGGCAATGGCCGGAGTTTATACCGTATTTCTGGGGTTGAAGAGCCGGGGCGACTATCTGACCGGCCTCTCAGACATTGACGGATTGTCGGTTTCCAAACCGTATCTTTCTGCCGCACTGCTCGTTTTTATGGTATCGCTGGCCGGCATTCCGCCAATGCTCGGTTTTTTGGGAAGACTTTCTGTCATCAACAATCTGGTGGTGGAAGAACGCTGGGGAGACGTGGTTGTTTTGCTGGTGTCGATGCTGTTTATGGCAAATGCCTACCTTCAGGTTATTCGAACCGCTTACTTTGAGCCGCTTAAAAAGTCGTTTGACCGTACCGATAAGGCGATTTATATCTGCCTGTTTGTCAATTTGGTGCTGGTAATCATCTCAACGCTCAATCCTGGCTACCTGCTGCATGATGCCGAACTGATATTGAATGGGATTTTCTGAAATGACGGATATTTTAGGATGGGAATGGATTGACTTTGACGAACTGGGTTCCACCAATGACAAGGCGCGCGAACTCACTGCAGAGCCTCCGGCAAAACGTTTTGTGGTGACGGCCGAAACCCAGAACAAGGGCAGGGGGCGCCGCGGCCGCAATTGGGTAGGCTTGAAGGGAAACTTGTTTTCGACTTATGCTCTCCCGTTGGATATAAGATTGTTGGGGCAGTTTGTTTTCGTCATATCATTAAGTTTGCAACAGACGATTAAGGAGATGGCGCCGCAGGCTGATGTAAAGTTGAAGTGGCCTAACGATGTTTTGGTAAACGGCGCGAAAATTTCCGGGATTTTACTTGAAAAAGGCGAAGGAGAGTATATAATCGCCGGCATCGGAGTAAATATTATTGCTGCTCCCGGCGCCGCCTCCGGTTTGCTTTATCAGGCAACGAGCCTGAAAGAGGCCGGCATCGAAACCGATCGTGTTTCTTTTTTGAAAGCTTATCTTAAACGGTTAAACGGTTTTCTTGAACTATGGGAGCATCAGGGCTTTGTTGCCGTCAGGGACTTATGGCTGCAAAACGCCCGGGGGCTCGGAACCGAAATTACGGTGACGACGGAAAAAGAAGTAAAACGCGGCATTTTCAGGGGTGTTGACGACGACGGCTTGCTGCTGTTGGAAGAAGCCGGCCGTCTGACGAAAATTTATGCCGGAGATGTATTTTATAAAGAGGAAAAGTAAAAATTTATGAGTGAAAACACCGAAACCCAGTTGGAATTGTTTGCCTTGCCGGAAATCAGCCGGCCCCGGGAAGCGGCGCCGATGCAAAAAGAATTTAAACCCGTTCCCGGTTTTGACCGGCCCGGTATCCATTTTGTCGCTCTCGGCGGTGCGGAAAAAGTCGGTATGAATATGTATGCCTATATTGTAGACAACCGCATTATTGTGGTCGACGCCGGTTACGATTTTCTGAATGACGATTTTCCCGGTATGGAATTGGGGCTTGCCGACGCTTCGTTTCTTGAAAATTATCGGGAAAACATAGAGGCTTTGTTCATTACCCATTCGCATGAAGATCATTTTGGTGCCATTGCCCATATCTGGCCCCGGCTGCAGTGCCCCGTTTATGCTACGGACTTTACGCTCGGCCATATCAAACCCCGGCTGAGGGAATATAATCTTGAGGGCGTTGTGCCGTTAAATTCGGTAAATGACAGCCCGGTGGTAAAATTGGACAGTTTTGACGTTGAATATGTGCCTGTTGTCCATTCATTGCCCGAAAACGCCGCATTGTTTATCAAAACCCGCTACGGCAATATTTTTCACGCAACCGATTGGCGCTTTGACAATTGCGGCATCGGGTTTATGAAGACGGACTATCCCCGTCTGGATGAAATCGGCAATCAGGGCGTTGAACTTTATGTCGGCGATTCAATTCATATGGCGCATGACCACGCGGAACCTTCGGAAAGTGAAATCCGCGAAAGCCTGATACAGTTGGTGCCCAAGTTCAAAAACACCTTGGTGGCAACTTGTTTCGCTTCCAACATTGCCCGGATGGAAAGTTTGATTTTGGCGGCACACGCTGCCGGCCGTACCCCGGTAATTGCAGGAATGAGCCTGATAGAAAATATGCGCATTGCCAAGGAATGCGGTTTTCTGCCGGATTTGCCGCCGGTAGTCGAGGCCAAACAGGCTAAAGACATTCCGCTGGACAAGATGTTGTATATCTGTGCCGGTTCGCAGGGAAATTACCGCAGCGGCCTTACGCGTATCGTCAATGGCGAAAACAAGGATATCCGTTTAGGACAGGGGGATGCCATCATCTTTTCCTCACAGATTATTCCCGGCAATGAACAGAAAATAGAACGAATGCAGGAAAAGCTGCGGGATGCCGGCGTTGACGTTATTTCTTCTGAAGAATATCTGGTTCACACTTCAGGACACGGCTGCAAGGAAGACATCAAACGTATGCTGGAACTGGTGCGTCCTCGCGTTATGATTCCGGTTCATGGCGACAAGCGCGACATTCGCAAGCAAAAACGCTACGCTTTGGAACTGGGCGGAAGCGTTCGTCAGGTTGTTGTCGCCCGGGACGGTGATGTGGTCAATATCCTGAACGGCGCTGCCGAAATTATCGGCGAAGTTCCGACGGATGAACTCGGCGTTGACCGCAAACAGGTTATCAGTCTGAACTCTCAGGTCGTCAAAAACCGTAAACGCATAGCTTTTAACTGCAGTTTGTATATCAGTGTCGTCCTTGGCGAAAATTGGGAGGTTGAAGATTTGCAGATTTCTTCAATCGACATTCTGGATGAAAAGGATTTTGCCGCGCTCGCTTCGGAAATCAAGGCGGAAATGCTAAAGTCTATTCCTTCGGAAGTTGTAAAGCTCAATTATCGGGCACCGCAGATTAAAGAGTACATTCAGGCCAAAATCCGTAAAATGGTATACAAGGCGACAGACATCAAACCCGTGACTTTTATGCATTTTTACAAAAAAGGTCTGATTGATGCTTCCGTGTGCGGAGAAACGGATATCTGACAAACTGCTCGGCAATGCGTACACAAGACTGAACCTCAAGACTTTGTCATTGGGGGATTAGGTTTCGTGATAATGTCAGACGGCGCGTTATTTAAAGTTTTCGATTTTTAAGTTGCGCAAAGCCGCAACGGAAACGTTTGAAGTCCTTTTTTCAAAAGCTTCTTGGGTTTCGGTTGTTTTTTCGCCTTTCTCGTTAACGGTTTCTCTCGGCTTGTTTTTGTCTTCCATAATTTTCTTCAAGCGGGAAAGGCGTTCTTCTTTCGTACTGCTTTTCTCAGCATCTATCGACCCGTGTTCAATATTATGCTGAAGGGCTTTTTCCATTGCGGATTGAAAAGAGATTTCCGCTTCGATGATTTTTTGCTGTTCTCCCGAATTTTGAGCCTGCAACAGCGCTTTTCTGGCAGCGGAGACTTCAGCGGCCATTTCGCGTTTTTCTCTCAGCAGTTTTATTTTCGGATTCACGTCTTCAAGCAGTTTCAAGTCCGGAGCGTCTCGCAGCGGAACTCCTTCTACTGCCGCCGCCAGCACCATATTGGCGGCGAATTTGCGGTCTTCTGCATTGTTTAAGTCCAGCGGACCGATGCTCAGAGCTTTGTAGCCGGCTGCTCTGGCGCTTTTGGCAACCAAAACGAAATGTTTAAATTCTTCGCTGTCGACATCGACGCTGTTAGCACCTGAAATGGTTACTTTGCCGTTTACGATATTGTTGTCCGCATTCTGTTGACTGTCATACAAATTGTATTGTTTGGGCTCGGTTTCGTCAGCTTTGCAGATAATGTTATGTTTTTCGCAGCAGTTGCCCAGTTCAACAGCCAGTTTCTCGGCACGGGTAAGCTCGCGTTGGCTGATTGTAACCGGCTCGTTTTCTGTCGTTGTTTGATTGTCTTCCCGCATCGGCTGCGTGTCAATATGCTCATCGGAACCGGAACTTGTGTCGGCTGCCTCTTGCTGTTGGCGGTTCCCGTCGTGTTGTTCGGCAAAACGGGCAGCTTCTTCTTCCGTCATATTTTCAAAAACTATGTTTTCTGCTGGCGTTTCCGTTTCTGCCGCAGTCTGATTGTTTTCTTCCCGTTCGGCGGAAGCTTGAGACTGCTGCATCAAGTTCAAAGCCGTTCGTCCGGCGGCAATTGCATTATGCTGGTCTGCCGTCAGCGAGTTTTTCGGTAGTCTTTCCAACATTTCGCAAATGTTGTTTATGCTGTTCAGCTCTTCCGGCGTTTTTGCATCGTTGACTTTGGCCAGACGTCCGAGACATTCGGCTAAAAGCTGATTGCGCTGAGTGTCATAGAGATTGTGATTCATCTCCGGAGGTTCAATTCCCGGAGCAGAAGACCATGCCCGGCCGAGGCCGAAATTGTTTCCCAGTTTCAGCAGGTCACTGTTGTCAATTTGATTAAGCCGAAAACCCGGGTGCTTCAACATTGCCGAAGCATGAGCACGTTTCAGGCCGTTAACGGCAAGCTCTTTTTCTTCGCGTTTCCAGTCGTCCCGTTGCATCAGGGCGTCAAGCTTATTGTCTAAACTTTCGGTAACATAAGATGTTATTATTCGGTTGACGGTAATAACCTCTTCTGCCTGAGCAGGATGCGTTGTCTCGTTTACCTTTGGCGTTTCTTGCTTTTCGGGTCTGTTCAACACTTCTTGCTTGAAAGCGCGGCGCTCATGTTTCTTTTCTGTTTTGGTTTGCAAATCTTGCGCTTCTTCTTTCTTGGTACGTTCTTCCGCCCATGCTTTTGCCTGAGGAAGCAAGTCTTTCAAAATTGAAAAATCATATTTGATTTTGTTGGCTTTTGCATATTCCTGCACCAGCCTGATGTCCTCCAAACCGATTTCATCCTGAGGATTTTTCGCTTCTTCTTTCTTGGTGCTTTCTAAGGTCGTGTCTTTCTGTTTCTTTTGGGTTTCAGCTTCTAAAGCGGCAATGTCGCGTTCCAGACTTGTTACAATTCCCGTCAGCTGTTGGATGTCTTTTTTGTTTCCGCCGCTGTTTTCATGTATCTGCCCTGCAATTTTGACAATTGTTTTCAGGGCTTTGATTTCTTCAACTCCGTA
>HF995314.1:13513-14734 GCA_000432275.1 Proteobacteria bacterium CAG:495 | reverse complement strand
ATTTCTTCAACTCCGTAGCCGGAGGCCTTTTTGTTTTGCAAATAAGCGGCAACCTTTTGAATACCGTCATTCACCAGGCGCAGGGTTTCCTTGTTGGCATCCGTGCCGGTAAAATGAGGAACGCTCACATTTTTATTGATGTCTTCAATAAACGTGAGAAGGTCAGAGGGTTGGCATTCATTCAGGTCAACTTTGCCAATGTGTTTGAGGGTGTATTCTTTAACCGCCTTTTCATAGGCGCGAATACCTGCGGTAATGCTGAATGCTTCGCTGTCACCCCGCTCAAGCGCGGCCTGCTCGGCGTGGTTTCTCTCTTGTTCCGCTTTTTGTATCTTTTCTTCGTAACTGTAATTTTTCATTGCCAAACTCTGTCCGGATGTTCTCTCTAGCTAAAGTATAGCTTAAATGTCTCTTTTCTGCAATACAAATTTGGACAAAATTAAGGTTTTTGTTTGAGGTTTTTGATTCGCACCAGCAAATCATCGATTTTTAACCTGAGTTTGGCGTCTTTGGCGTTAATTTTTGCTTGTTCGGCCTGTCGTTCGGCAATATCCTGTGCACCGATGCGCAAAGAGTGCTCTGCCGCCGCATAATTTGCCGCAGCCTCGTTGCCGGCCATTCCGTATGCCCGCGACAGCAACAGCCAGCTGAATCCCAGCGGGCGGGAGATGTTGGCTTTGTTTAACAGATTGATTGCTTCCTGAATTTCATTTTTATCGGGCGAGTCTTCCAGAATGGCCTGCGCCGTACTGATTTGGAGCAGCGCGGAAGTCGGCATCAGCGACAGAGCCTTGCGGTAGGCGGCGACAGCCGGTTTGATTTTGCCGGTTTCCAAATAAATTTGCCCTTTTAGTTCATAAAAATAGGGATTGTCCGGTTCGCTCTGGCTCAGTTTTTCCAAACCGCTCAAAGCCTGATTGAACTTTAGAGCTTTAAAATCGGCAATTGCCCGCGCATATTGTCCTGAAATGCTTTTGTCCGTTGCCGGATATTTTTTATAAGTGTCAGCCGGCGTGTTCAAATAAGCGTAGAGTTTGGCCTTTACCCGCTCAAATTCATTTTGCAGGGGATCCGCGGCCGTCAGCGGAAACCTTTTTGCCGCTTCTTCAAAAAAGCTTATTCTCTCCCTGGTTATCGGGTGGGTTCGAAAATAGGGGATTTCTTCAATGCCGCTCATTGTGTTGCGGGTAGAAATCCTTTTCATAAAAGTCAGCATTCCTG
>HF995314.1:0-13491 GCA_000432275.1 Proteobacteria bacterium CAG:495 | reverse complement strand
ATTCCTGCTGGGCTTTGCCCTGTTTTGTTGAGCAGTTTCATTGCCGCTTCGTCGGCGGAGCGTTCCTCTTGCGTACGATAACGGCTGTAATGGGTGAGGGCGGAGCTCTGGGTTCCGAGCATAACGGCCATGGCTGCGTCTCCGCGGCCGCTGAGCGCGGCGGCGGTTCCTGCCAAAATTGCCGATGCCAGAGTAACTCCCTGAAGTTCCTGATTCTTAAGTTTTTGGCGCAAAATGTGGCCGCCTTCGATATGTCCGGTCTCGTGGGCGATAACGCCGGCCAGTTCGTTGGGGCTGTCTGCGGCAATAATTGTTCCTGTGTGTACAAACAACGCGTTGCCGTCAGCAACAAAGGCATTCAGTGTCGGATCGTCAACAATATAAATGTCATTGCGGTTAAAGCGTACTTTTGCTGCCGTAAACAACGGTCGGGCGATTTTTCCCAGCAGCAGCTCGGTTTCCTCGTCGGAGATTAAACTGATGCCTTGTGCGGCAGTCGGTTTTGCAGCCATAAACGCCAAAAAGGCTAATGACAGCATTATGCTGCCGATTAGCCTTCTCCAAGTTGTATGGCGGTTAGTGTCTAACCTTTGATAAGTTTTTTCCACCAAGTTGATTTTTCCTTCACCGGTTCCCCGTCATTTTGAGGCTCTGATTTAGAATTAATATCTTCATGGCTGTTATACAAGATAACGGCTTCCTGTTTCTCGTGCGGCGGGTTCTTTTCTCCGCTGTCGCCGTTATTGTTGTTCCGGCGGTCAAAACGGTTACGCCCGCGTCTGCGGTTGTCTCTGCGTCTGCGGCCGCGGTAATTGCCTTCGCGGTTATTCTCTTCGCCTGAGGCTTCCTCGTTTTCCTCGTTCCGGGTTTCGTTGTCGTTGGCATTTTCTTCAACGGCGGTTTCCTGTTGGATTTCCGGCTCGTTTTTTTCTTCTTCCGCCGGCTTGACATTCTTTGTCCGCTCAATCCGGTAGTCGGAAATGCATTTGATGCTGTCATCGGCGCTGATGATAACCGTCATTTTGTATTTTTGTTCCAATCCGCGCAGCATTTGACGCTTTTGGTTCAGCAGATAAATCGCCGTTTCTGACGGAACATAAACATTCAGGCGGGAAGAGAGGCTTTTGGTTCCTTCCGGGAAGAGCGGTTTTTGATTCCTTCTTCTTCAATGCCGCGCAAAACGTAAACGGCACCGGATTCAATGGTTCTGACCATGCCCTTGCCCTGACAGTGCGGACAAACCTGATAATTGCTTTCAAAGAAAGAAGAGTGCATTCTCTGGCGCGACAGTTCAAGCAGGCCGAACATACTCATTTTTCCGACTTGAATCCTGGAGCGGTCTTTTTTCAGCGCTTCTTTCATCCGTTTTTCAACCGCATGGTTGTTGGCCGGCTCGTCCATATCGATAAAGTCGATAACAACCAACCCGGCCAGGTTTCTCATTCTCAGCTGGCGGGCGATTTCGTCGCAGGCTTCCAGGTTGGTCTTCAAAGCGGTTTCTTCCAGGTCTTTTTCTTTGGTTGCCCGGCCGGAGTTGACGTCGATGGAAACCAGGGCTTCCGTAGGGTTGATTACCAGATAGCCGCCGGATTCCAGTTGAGCGTTTGCCTCATGCAGTTTATCCAGCTGCCCTTCGACCTGAAAACGCTGAAACAGCGGCATGTCATTGTTACGGTAATGTTTGATTTTTTTCAGATTATGCGGCGACAGAATTCTGAAAAAGTCTTTTGCCAGTTTGTAACCGTCGTCGCCGGCCACGATGATTTCCGAAATTTCTTTGGTGTAAATGTCGCGCAGGGCCCGCTTAATCAGGTTGCCCTCTTCGTGAATAAGCGCCGGAGCCTTGGTCTTCAGCGAATCAAGCCGGATTTGGTTCCAGGTACGGATGAGGTAATTGTAGTCGCGTACGATGTCGGCTTTGGTTTTTTCCTCGCCGGCCGTACGGACGATTATCGACATATCCGCGGTCAAAGGCAGTTCCTTGACGATTCCTTTTAAACGGTTGCGGTCTGCGGCATTGGTAATTTTGCGAGAAACTCCGCCGCTTTTAATGCGGTTGGGCATCAAAACGCAGTAACGTCCTGCCAGAGACAGATAGGTTGTTAATGCGGCGCCTTTGTTTCCTCGTTCTTCTTTGACGACTTGTACCAGCAAAATCTGACCTTCTTTGATGACGTCCTGAATCTTGCTGCGATGGAACAGTTTGCGTGCACGAATTAACTTGCGCTGCAACTCAAAATCCATTTCCAGTTCGTCGTCATCGTCGTCGTCAACGTCATCATCTTCCATAGCGTTAAAAGATGCCGGTTTTTCGTCGACTTCTTCGCTGATGGATTCTTCGGTGGTTCCGATGCTTTCGCTCATGACTTTCAACGGTTCGCCCGAAACCGCTTCGGCAGCTTCTTTGACGTCGGAGACATCGGTCTTTTCGGCATTTTCTTCCTGAGCATGCTCCTTACGATATTTCTTCTTGAGCAGTCTCTTTTTGGTGGGATGCCGCTTGTTTGTTGTTTCGGATGTTTCCTCAGCCGTTTCTGCCGTTGTTTCCGTTTCTGCTTTATCGTCGGTCTGAGACGGAGCTTCCTCTGCCTTTGCTTCGGCGTTTTTGGCTGCTGTCGATTTTCTGCGGCCGCGTCTGGATTCTTTTTTGTTTTCCTTGTTTTCTTGTTCAACGCTTTCGCCTGCGGAAACCGTTTCGTTTTCCTGAGGAGCTGCCGTTTCTGCCGTTGTGGCCGCTTCTTCCGCTGCTTTGGCTTCGGCCTCAAGGCGCAGCTTTTCCTCGCGGGCCTTCAAAGCCTGTTCCCTGGCGGCTGCTTTCTCCTGGCGGATTCTTTCACGTTCGGCTTCACGTTCTTTCAAAGCCTGTTTTTTGTTTTCGATAATCTCGTCGACTTCCTTGTCAACTGCGTCTAACTCTTCCTTTGAAAGATTGTAATAGTCGGGGTGGATTTCTCCGAAGGCCATAAAGCCGTGCTTGTTTCCGCCGTAGTCGATGAAACAGGCCTGCAGGGAGGGTTCAACCCGCATAACTTTGCCTAAATATATGTTTCCCTTGATTTGGCGGCGATGGCAGGTTTCAAATTCCACGTCTTCCAGTTTGTTACCGTTAATCACCACAACCCGGGTTTCTTCGGGCTGGGTGTCGTCAATCAGCATTCTTTTTATCATTAATTATATCTCCGCGCCGTACCGGCTTTTTTGCAAGCCTGCACAACCAAAAAAATTTATACCGCGCCGGAGGGATGTTTAAAGATGTGGCATTAAGTTAAAAGCGATTCGCTGTCTAAAATAATGTAAATTGCCGCGGCTCAAGCCGCCGCTGAACTTTTTTAACCTCTTTAATTCCGCAAAGCCTCTATTTTTTTGCTTACGTATCGTTCTAAATAAGGCTCCACGCATAAAACCCGTCCGGCAAAATCTTGTTGCCTAAGTCATTGTATAATGCACATTTTTCGTTATGATAAAACGGCGGTATCAAATTTTGGCCTTGCAATTTTCTTTTTCATTCCTTAAAAAGGCCTCATCCGATACAAAAACTTATACAATTCAAAACCAGAATATACATTTTGTTTTAAAACACAACAACAAAATATCACTTGCTGGGATTTTTGCTCATTTTAAGGGATTGGTAATAAGTCTTTTGTATAATCGCAACTATAGTCTAATGGATAAAAAGGTGAAATGTTGTCGTTTATGCCGCAGATTTTATATGTCTTAAAGTCAAAGCTGCTGCCGGTTTTCGTCGGTATGGCGCTTTGTCTTTCTGCGTTTTCTCCGGCAGCCGCGGCGGAGATTTCCTCTCTGCGCATCGGGCAGGGCATCGGCAACATCCGCGTCGTTTTTGATGCGGATTCCAAATTCGATTATAAAGTCTTTTTGCTTACCGAGCCGCGCCGCTTGGTGATAGACACCCAGAATGTCAGCGTTAATCCCAAGATAGAAAAGGTCGTTGAACCGAACAGCTTTATCACCCAGGCCCGCTTGGGTACTGCCGGTGTTGACGGTGTGCGCATCGTGCTGGATTTGCAAAAGCCAGCCGTGGTGAAAAAAGTTTTTATGCTGCCGCCGCAAAGCAATTTCAGCTGGCGTTTTGTCGTCGATTTGGAAGTGGCTTCCGAGCGGGAGTTCCGCTCCAAGGTTGGCAATGATCACGCGCTGAGCAATGACAGCTACAGCAGTGCCAAGACGGTTATTGCCGGCAAAACCTCATCATCGTCCAAAGCTTCGGCCTCAACCAAAAAGAACAAGTCGAAAAAAATCATCGTCCTCGATGCCGGGCATGGCGGCGTTGATCCCGGAGCAATCGGTGTCTCCGGCGTATATGAAAAAAACATAACTTTGGCAATGGCCCGTGAACTCAAGGAACATTTGGAAGACAAATACGGTTATAAGGTTTATATGACCCGTAACCGCGACATTTTTATTCCTCTGCGCGATCGTGTCAAAATCGCCCGGCGTTATGAAGCGGACCTTTTCCTCTCCATCCATGCCGACAGTGCCGCCAACAAACGGGCCAGCGGTTTGTCCGTATACACCCTGTCTGAAAAGGCGTCGGATAAAGAGGCGGCGGCGTTGGCCGAAAAGGAAAACAAGGCGGATATTGTCGCCGGATTGAATTTTGCCGAACATTCCAAAGAGGTCTCCGATATCCTGCTCAACCTGGCTCAGCGCGAAACGTTGAATCGTTCGTCCGAGTTTGCTACCTTTATGGTAAAGGAAATGCGTAAATCGACCCATACTTTGGACAATACTCACCGCTTTGCCGGATTTGCCGTTTTGAAGGCGCCGGACATTCCTTCCGTTTTGATGGAGTTGGGGTATCTCTCCAACCGTACCGAGGAAAAACAGCTGCAACAGAAATCATATCGTAAGAAACTTGCTGAATCTGCCGGACGCGCAATTGACAAGTATTTTGAAAATATGAAACATGCCTCGGTATTTTAGGGTTTGACTCTCCGTAATTTTTTCTATAAAAGTTTTCTTGTGGAAAATTGCGCAATTATCGGCTGAAGTGAGAAAATTGCTTTGGCTTTTAAAATTTTTTGTACTAAATTGCATACAAACTTTTTTAATTTTTTTATAACGGGTTAATGATGTTCAAAACGCTTTCTTCTCTGCTCAGCACGTTTTTCTTTTTTGCGGTCATTGGTCTGGTGCTCATTCTGACGTCTTTCTGGAAGATTTCTCAGGAGCTTCCGGACTTTCGGCAGCTTGCCAAATATGAACCGGCGGTGACGACCCGTCTTTATGCCGGTGACGGACAGCTGATGATGGAATACGCCACAGAAAAACGCCTGTTTGTGCCGGAAGAAAAGATTCCGACTATTGTGAAAGAAGCTTTCATCGCCGCCGAAGACAAAAATTTTTACCATCATTCGGGAATTGACTTTTTCGGCATTGCCCGTGCCGTTATCGGTAATCTAAAAAACATCGGTACCGGCCGCCGTCCTGCCGGTGCGTCGACCATTACCCAGCAGGTGGCAAAAAACTTTTTGCTTTCTTCCGAGTTGTCGTATGTCCGCAAGCTCAAAGAAGCCATTTTGGCCACGCGTATCGAACAGGCCTTTACCAAACAGCATATCCTGGAACTGTATTTGAACGAGATTTATCTCGGCAACCGTTCATATGGCGTTGCCGCCGCAGCACTGAATTATTTTGGCAAGTCGCTTGATGAACTGTCGCTGGAAGAAGTCGCATATCTGGCCGCATTGCCCAAAGGACCCAACAATTATAATCCTTCCCGCCATTATGATGCGGCAATTGCCCGTCGCAATTGGGTGCTTGACCGTATGGCCGAAGAGGGATACGTTACCGTTGATGACGCCGAAGCCGCCAAGCTTAAACCGTTGGTGACCATTCAGCGGCGCGGGGAGTTTGTCGATGATGCCGAATATTTCAGCGAAGAAGTCCGCCGCCAGGTCAAAAACAAATTTGGCGAAGATGCCTTGTATGAAGGCGGGCTGCTGATTCGTACCACGCTTAACCCAAAATTGCAAAAGATTGCGTCCAAAGCCTTTCGCGAAGAGATAAAAAACTATGACCGCCGCCACGGCTGGCGCGGACCGCTTGCCAACATTCCGTTGGATGCCGACTATAAAAAAAGTCTGGCCGAGGTAGAGCTGCCCGCCGGTAAAGATGACAGCTGGAGCAAAGCCGTCGTCCTTTCCGTTTCGGTAGACAAGGCGGAAATTGAAACTGCCGACGGCGACCGCGGCGTCATCCCGCTGTATGTCCTCAGCTGGGCGCGTAAAAACCTGAAAAATCAAGGTATCGGCAATGCGCCGCAGCAGGTTTCGGATGTCCTGGCCAAAGGGGATGTCGTTTTGGTGGAAAAAATTTCTCCGGCAACGGTTGCTTCCAAAAATCTGCCCGAAAATTCTTATAATCTCCGTCAGGTTCCCAATGTTGAGGGCGGTTTGATAGCGCTTGACCCTCACACCGGAAAAGTGCTTGCCATGGTTGGCGGCTATTCTTTCCGCAAATCGCAGTTTAACCGGGCTACGCAGGCATTCCGCCAAACCGGTTCCGCGTTTAAGCCGGTTGTATATCTGGCAGCGCTTGATAACGGCTATTCGCCGACCGATTTGATTTTGGATGCGCCTTTCGTCTTAGACCAAGGGCCCGGAAAACCGAAATGGAAGCCGGTAAACTATTCCAAACGCTTTTACGGCTTGATGACGTTGCGCCAGGGTATTGAGAAGTCGCGTAACCTGATGACGGTTCGTCTGGCTCAGGATGTCGGAATGAAAAAGGTTGCCGAGTATGCCAAAAAAATGGGCGTAAACGATAACTTGCCGCCGCTGCTTTCAATGGCGCTCGGAGCCGGCGAAACTCGCCTGATTAATATGGCTTCTGCATATGGCATTATGGTTAACGGCGGTAAAAAGGCTTCACCGTATTTTATTGAGCGTATTCAGGACCGCAACGGCAAAACGATTTATAAACATGACGAACGCGAGTGCGAAGAGTGTGTTCAGGACAGTTGGAAAAACCAGCCGATACCTGAGCTTAATGATAATCGCGAACAAATTGTCGATCCCTTGAGCGCATACCAGATGGTCAGCATTCTCGAGGGCGTTGCCCAGCGGGGAACGGCGGCTCGTTTGCGCCAGTTGGGCAAACATTTGGCCGGCAAAACCGGTACCACCAATAAAAATCAGGATGCCTGGTTTGTCGGATTTTCACCGGATTTGGTGGTTGCCGTTTACGTCGGGTTTGACGAACCCCGGACCTTGGGCCGATATGAAACCGGAGCCGGTTCGGCGTTGCCGATATTTAATAACTTTATGCGGGAGGCTTTGGCCAATCAGCCAGACATTCCGTTCCGTATTCCTGCCGGCATCAAGCTGGTGCGAGTCAATTATGAAAACGGCAAGCCGGCTCAGCCGACGGATAAGTCCGTAATTCTCGAGGCTCTGAAACCGGAATTTAACTTTAATTCGTCTGAACAGCGCATCATCGGTACCCCGGCGGCCAATGAAAATGCCGGCACTTCCGAAGCGGATATCTTCGTAAATGATTATGATGACAATGTTCAGTTGGGAACCCAGTATTAATTCAAGGATAAAATTATATGCGTGCCGAAATTTATGAGTTGGTTGAAACAATCAAGCAGTCGCTGGAGCTGCTGAGGAGGTCTCTTTGACTATGACAATGCTGTTCTTCGCCTTGATGAGCTGAATACGCTGACAGCTGACGCTTCTTTGTGGAACAATCCGACACAGGCGCAAAAGCTGATGAGCGAAAAAAACAATCTGGAATTTAATCTGGATAATTTCAAACGGATGCAGTCGGCACTAAATGATTTGGCCGATTTGGCAGAACTGGCCGAGGCCGAAAATGACGAAGCGGTCATAGGCGATGTTCTGGAACAGTTGTCGTCGCTTCAGGCAGAGGTTAAGCATGGTGAACTGGAAGCTTTGCTTTCCGGCGAAGTAGATGCCAATGATGCCTATCTGGAAGTCCACTCCGGCAGTGGCGGAACCGAGGCTCAGGACTGGGCGGAGATGTTGCTGAGAATGTATACTCGCTGGGCCGAAGCGCATAAATATAAGGTCGAATATGTTGAAGAAACCGAAGGAGACGTCGCCGGGTTGAAATCCGCAACCGTAAAAGTCTGCGGACATAATGCTTACGGATGGCTGAAACTTGAGAGCGGCGTACACCGTCTGGTGCGCATTTCGCCGTTTGACAGCAATGCCCGTCGTCATACCAGTTTTGCCTCGGTGGGCGTTTATCCGGTAATCGATGATGAAATCACCGTCGAGATTAATGAGTCGGACTGCCGGGTAGATACCTATCGTGCGTCCGGAGCCGGAGGACAGCATATTAACAAGACCGATTCCGCCGTTCGTATCACTCATATTCCCACCGGCATCGTTGTGCAGTGCCAAAATCAGCGCTCTCAGTTCCAAAACCGCGAAGCTGCTTGGAAAATGCTGAAAGCGCGGTTATATGAATTAGAGCTTAAAAAGCGGGAGGACGCCGCCGAAGCGGAACGGGAAGCTCAGAGCGACATCGGTTGGGGACATCAGATTCGTTCTTATGTTTTGCAGCCCTATAAGATGGTTAAGGATTTGCGCACCCAGGTTGAAACCTCCGATTGCAAAGCAGTCCTTGACGGAGATATCGATTTGTTTTTGGCCGCGTCATTGGCTGACAAGGTAGGTAATAATGTCTAAGGTTAGAAATTGTCTCAAACGCAGCGCGATTGCCATGGCAGTCATTTATGTTGCTTTTTGCGCGGCGGTTTATTTTCGTCCGCAGCTGTTTTTCTATAATCCCGTACACCGGAATTCAAACTTGGAGGTTGCCCGCAAAAACGGTTATCCGGCGGAGCAGGTCGAATATGCCGCGGCAGACGGAACCAAGCTTCTGGCCTGGTATACCAAGCCGCATACCGGTCGTCCGGTTATTGTGTTTATGCACGGAAATTCTTATAATATCGAAAAGTTTTATCACAAGATGATTCCCCTTATGGAAGCCGGTTATGGCACTTTTATGCCGGAATACCGCGGATTTGGAAATGTTCCGGGCGTTATCACTCAGCAAAATCTCGGTACGGACGCGCTGGCTGCTGTCAAATATCTGCACAGTCTCGGTTATCAAAACCGCGACATTGTCATTTACGGAATGTCTCTGGGGTCTTATATGGCAACGAATACCGTTTATGCCTTGGGGCGGGAAGAGCCGTTTGCCGCGCTGATTCTGGAAGTTCCTTTCGACAGCCTTTACAATGTGGTCAAGATGATTGTTCCGGTGCCGCTGCCGTTTGATTTGATTGTACGGGACCGCTATGACAATTTGGACAAGATTGCCGACGTGCGCACGCCTTTGCTGATTATGGGCGGCAGCGAGGATACGCTGGTACCGGTTGTGCTGGCTCAGAATCTTTATAAACATGCGGCCGAACCCAAAAAAATGATTATATATGAAGGCGCCGGCCACAACGATTTATATAATTACCGCAATTACAAGGATATTTTGAATTGGCTTAAGGATAATGAAAAAGCTCGACGTTAAGGCTTATAAGCTGCATAAGCTGGCCGACTATATCGGCGTAATTTTCCTGGTAATGCTGCTGCTTTTTATCTGGCAGCTTTACCGGGGGCCGATTGCCATGCCTTTTCTTAAGCCTTATATTATCAAAGCGCTGAATCACGATGACACCGAATATCAGGTGACGCTGGATTCGGTTAACCTGGAGTTGGTTCGTTCAATCAAGCCTTTGCGGATTATTGCGACAAACGTTGTCTACCGCAAAACGGATGATGAAATTATTATCAATGCCCCCAAGACGTCTGTCTCTTTCAGCATCAAAGCGCTGCTTAGGGGCGTCATTGCCCCGAGCTCGATTGAGGTTATCAAGCCGACGGTATACATTTTCAACAACTACGGCGTCGAGAAAGACAAACAGGATCAGATTAATCAGAAAAAGCTGGAATATTATTTTGAGGGAATGCAGGATTTTCTGGAACGCTTTAATTCTGAAGACAAATCATACCCGGAAAGCTACATCAATGATATTGACATCAAAGGGGCGGAAGTGGAGCTTCACGAAGTCGACCTGGGGCGGAAGTGGGTTCTCTCTGACGTTAACTATCGTTTTGACCGCAATCTTACCAGCCTCGAGACGGAAGTTAGCGCTCTGCTTAAATTTAATGACGTCCCCTCTTCAATAGGGGTGGAGGCCGTATATCGGCCGCTTTCCAACAAGGTGGCGCTGCAATTTTATTTTTCGGATTTGGTTCCCTCTGAGCTGATGAATATTCTGGATGCCCAAAACCGGCGCACCGCATCGTTGAAAGTAGATATGCCGCTGAACGGAAAGCTGAATGTTTTGATTAATGTTGATGAGGTGATTAAAAACAAGGCAAATTTGATAAAAGGGCTTGATGCGGCTATAGAAAAAATCCGCTTTGAGCTTGAAGGCGGAAAAGGGCACATTGATTTTGACGGAACCGGCCGACAGAATTACAACCTTTCATCCCTGTTGCTCAGCGGTGAAATTTCAGGCGGCCTGGATAAGATTAACGTTAAAGACGCAACTTTGGACATTGACGGTCAGAAAGCGGTTCTGGATGTGGAAGCCAGCGGTTTTAACCATTATTTCCTGAAGTCTTCTCCCGATGATTTGAAAGTTGCGCTCAAAGTCGGCGTAGCTTCTGTCAAAATCGACGACCTCTATCACTACTGGCCCGAATATATCGCGACCAAAGCTTGGAAATGGTGCCGGGAAAGCCTGCTCGGCGGTCGGATTGCCGATGCTGATTTTACTTTTAATTTTGCTTATGATAAAAAATCCAAAAAATTTGCCTTTAAAGATTTGAGCGGCAGCGCAAAGGTAGAAGACGGCACCTTGGATTATCTCACCGGAATGCCGAAAATCACGGGAATTTACGGAAAAGCCGATTTTTATAACGACAGCATCAAACTGACTTTGGACAAGGGCGTTTCCGACGATGTGATTTTAACCAACGGTTTTGTTGATTTATATGAGCTTGACAAGGAAGACAACTTTGCAAAGGTCAGCCTGCTGGCCGTAGGTTCGGTCAGCGATGTCCTTAAGCTGATAGACCACCAGCCGCTCGGCTATGCTTCTGATATGGGAATTGAGCCGGACAGCATTAAGGGGAGCGCGACCACTTCTTTGGATTTGGCTTTTGAACTCAAGGAAAACCTTGAGCCGGATGAAGTAACCGTTAATGTTAAATCGGAACTTCAGGATGTTGTCCTGCCCGGAATTATTGCAGACAAATCGGTCGAAGCGAAAAAGCTTAATTTGGAAGTTACCAATCAGGGGCTGCTTATTACCGGTGTAACCAACTTTGAGGGAATTCCGGTTAATCTGCTCTGGAATGAAAATTTTGCCAATAAGAATTACAAAAGCCGTTATCAGTTGAGTTTTAATTTTGATGCCAACCTCAAGTCCAAACTGGGAATTGATTTTGCGGCTCTGAGCGCGCCCTATATTCAGGGCTCCATTCCTACCGAGGCGATTATTACGGCTTACGACGGCGGACGGACCACGATTGACGTCCGTGGCAATCTCCGCAGTTCCAACATTGACTACGCTTTCCTCGGATTTAAGAAAGTTTCGGGAACCCCCGCTTCGGCAACGGCGCTCATCGAGGTTGATAAAGACCGCCAGATAAAAATTCCTAATTTCAGCCTCTCCAAACCGGATTTCAAACTCAGCGGAAAAGTTGATTTCTATCCCGGAAATGAAGTAAAGCTGGTCGATATTGCCAACATTAAAGGGCCTAAAACCTTTGCCCGGGCAAAAATAGAGTTTATCACCAAGCCGGAAGAAAAAGTTAAAGTTACCGTTTCCGGCGACAGCTACAACCTGTCGGATTTCTTTGCTAAAGATGAACAGGAGGTACAAGCCTCCAAAGAACGCCGTAAAAAACTCAAACGTTCGGCGCCGGTCGAAGACGATAATGACACTCTGGAAGACGTAACGACGACGGATATCAATATCGCCGTAAACAGCCTGTGGACCAACAATGACGTTGCCATTCGCAATTTTGCCGGTTCGGCCAAATTGGTTCACGGTATCGGCCTTCAGGAAATGCATTTGATAGGGAACTTCAATTCCAGCCGAAAGAAAGCTCGTCCGGCGCATCTCAAGCTTGATTATATTCCCCGTCCGGACAAAGAATATTTGTTAAGCATCGAAAGCAATGATGCCGGATCAACCATGAAGTTTTTGCGCTTATATGACTATATGCGCGGCGGAACGCTGAGTATTAATGCCAAACGGGGAGCCGATAAACGCTTCGTCGGGCATGCTAAAATCCGTGACTTTAACATCTACAATACGCCGGTTTTGGCCAAGCTTTTGACGGTTGCGTCGTTTACCGGCATGGTTAATCTGCTGACCGGCGAGGGATTGGCTTTTTCTCATTTCGACGCGCCGTTTGAATATTACAGAAAAGTGCTGCGGGTTAATGATGCCAAGGCTTTCGGCAACGTTGTGGGAATTACCGGTTCAGGCAACTACTATGCCCGTTATCAGGAGTTTGATATCAAAGGGTTGATTGCCCCGGCATACGGCCTCAACACTTTCATCGGCAGCCTGCCGATTGTGGGCAGCTTGTTAAGCGGCAAGGACGGCACCGTATTTGCCGCCAATTATAAAATTACCGGAGATATAGACGATCCGGTCATCAACATCAATCCGTTATCGGCGTTGAGCCCGAACTCATTGAAAGAATTGATGTCTTCGATTTTCGGGAGCAAAAATGAATAAGCCGCTGCCGCTTAAAATAGGATTGGATTTTCACGGTGTCATCAATGACAATCCCGTGTATTTTTCGCGCTTTACCGCAGAAGCTGTCCGCCGCGGGTATGAAGTGCATATCATTACCGGCGGTCCCAGTCACAAGGTGAAAGAACTTCTTGATAAATGGAATATTTGCTATACTGCGGTGTTTGCCATTTTGGACTATTATGATGCCCAGGGCGAAGTGGAATACTTTGAAAACGGCGAGTTCAAGGTCTCGGAAAAATTGTGGGACAGCGCCAAAGCCGAGTATTGTCAGCTGATGGGAATCAATATGCATATTGACGACAGCACCAAATACATCAAATGGTTTACAACGCCTTATTGCCATTATGACGAAAAGCGGAAAAACTGCGAAACTGAAAATATGCTGAACATAGATTTCAAACAACCGCCGGAAAAAGCTCTCAATCAAATTGAAAAAATAGTAACCTCTTTGCAATACTATTAAAAAACCCCGGAACGTAAAGCCCGGGGTTTAGCCTCAGTTTAGCAATTGGTTCCGTACATGTCGCAATCCGACAAATACTCTATCTCACATTCCGAACCATTCCAAAATGATGTGTAATTCCAACCGGCACAATCACATCCGCAACGTTGATATAAACCATCACAACTTGTGCCGCTGCCAAATTCGCAGTTTCCTGAACAGCTAAATCGGTAGGAGCTGCTGCACTGAGCTTTGCAGTTAGTATAACAGGTTA
>HF995313.1 GCA_000432275.1 Proteobacteria bacterium CAG:495 | reverse complement strand
TATTATAACAAAAAACAAAAAGAGAGTAAATAATTATTTGCGCGGCGTGGACAAATATATATAAAAAATGCCGCGCAAACGCGCAGCATTCTGGAATGTATTGTGTTGTTTAACTTTTAGATTGCAATCAAAAATGCAATTAAAACCATAGTGGTGCAAGTGGCGATAAACACAGCTGTCATCTTTTTTCTCCGCTTGTATTAATTTGATTGTATTCTAGCCGAACTTTTACGATAAATAAAGCGTAAAAAATCAAAAAAATTATAAAAGCGTAGGTATAACACCTGTAACAATGCTTATTCAGTCGATTTTTGTGACATAGGAAGCCATTAGCTTCTTGCGGCCGTAATCATCAAAATATACTTCAAGCTTGTTTCCTTCGGCAGCGACAACTTTGCCGTAGCCGAACGTGTCATGGTGTACCTTGGTGCCGATTACACCTGCATGAACAGACCGATAACTATCATTGCTACGGACGTAGCTATAACGAGTGTCATCATCGTAAGTTACCTCGCTTTTCGAATGGTTGTTCCAACTGCCAAACTTACGGTTATTATAGCTGTTGCTGTAGGTGTTTTTGTTATACGCACTGCTACCATAATCCCCGCTATAGAAGTTAGTGCATTTATTGCAGATTTCAATGTTTGCCGGCGGAAGTTCGTTGATGAACCGTGACGGAAGATTGTTTTGCCACTGTCCGTAAACTCTGCGGTTATGCGCCATGGAGATGTAAAGTTTTTGGCGGGCACGCGTGATGGCAACATAAGCCAGCCGGCGTTCTTCTTCCAAGGCCTCGGAACCACCTTCGTCCATACTGCGCTGGTGCGGAAACAGACCTTCTTCCCAGCCGGGAAGAAAAACAACGTCAAACTCCAGACCTTTGGCAGAGTGCAGAGTAATAAGCATAACTTTGTTGTCGTTGGTCATATCGTCTTTGTCCATGACCAGACTGACGTGCTCCATAAAGTCTGCGAGGGTGGGGTATTTTTCGGTATCGCTCATTACGTTAACGAGTTCTTTCAGGTTTTCAAGCCGTCCGGGCGCTTCGACCGATTTGTCCATCTTGAGCATATCGATGTAACCGCTGTCTTCCAAGATTTGTTCGGCCAATTCGTCCGGCGTGACGGCATTCATGGCGCGCCGCCATTCGGCGAATTTTTCCATTAAATCGCTCAGAGCGCTTTTGGCTTTGCCTGAGACGCCGCCTTCAGCCAAAAGTTTTTCAATCGCCATATATAATGATATACGGTGCGTCCGAGCTTCAGCCTGAAACTTTTCTACCGATTTGGCACCGATGCCGCGGGCGGGTTTATTGATAATGCGTTCTAACGCCAAGTCGTCGTGAGGCTGCAAGACCACCCTGAAATAAGCCAACGCGTCGCGGATTTCGGCCCGTTCATAGAATTTGAGGCCGCCGATAACCTGATAAGGGATGGCTTCTGAAATAAACTTTTCTTCAAATTCACGGGTTTGGGCCGCGGTTCGAACCAAAACGGCCATGTCGGAATACTGATAACCGTCGCGTACCAATGATGAAACTTCATCAACGACAAACTGGGCTTCTTCTTCGCCGTTGTAAGTGCTGACGACTTTGATTTTGGCATTGTCGGCTTTTTGTGCAGGAGAGTTTTCGGCGACCTTTAGCGTTTTGCCGAGGCGTCCTTCGTTGTGGCTGATAAGGCAGGATGCCGCAGCGAGAATGTTTGCGGTAGAGCGGTAGTTGCGTTCCAGGCGAATGGTTTTTGCATCCGTAAAGTCTTTGTTGAAGCGCAAAATATTTTCAATCTCGGCGCCGCGCCAAGAATAAATAGACTGGTCGTCGTCGCCGACGCAGCAAAGGTTGCGGTGTTTTTGGCAGAGCAAGCGGATGAGGAGGTACTGGGTGACGTTAGTATCCTGATACTCGTCGACCATAATGTATTTGAAGCGCGACTGATACTTGTCCAGAACATCAGGATTGGACATCAGGATGTTCAAGGCATATAAGATGATGTCGCCGAAATCGACGCAGTTGAGTTCGAGCAAGCGGGCCTGATAAAGTTTGTAGACCTGGGTTGTGATGTTTTCCTTGTAATCGGCGTCAATCTTGTCGACGCTGAGGCCTTTGTCCTTCCAGCGGCCGATTTTATCAAGAATTGCCTGAGGCGGGTATTTTTGCGAATCGATAGCATTAGCTTCGAGAATCTGTTTGACAACGCGTTTTTGGTCATCCTCTCCCAGAATGGTGAAATTTGACTGAAGGCCGACCAGTTCGGCGTGGCTGCGCAGAATTTTGACGCAAATGCTGTGGAAGGTTCCGAGCCATACGGTAGCTGCGATGTCGCCAATCATATTTTCGACACGCTCTTTCATTTCCCGGGCGGCACGGTTGGTAAACGTTACGACCAGGCATTCCCAGGGGTTGGCTTTACGGTTCGCCAGAATATAGGCCAACCGGGTTGTCAGCACTTTGGTTTTGCCGGTGCCGGCGCCGGACAGAACCAGCAGAGGGCCTTCGGTGGTTTTGACCGCTTCTTTTTGTTCGGGGTTGAGCATATCCAGCCACGGATAGCTGGGCATCAGAGCCGAGGTATTGTCAAAAGTCGGAGCGGTTTCAGGTTCGCTCAAATCAAATATATCGTCCATCTCTAATCTTCTTGTTTTTTTAACTATTAGGCAATATATATAATAATATTACGAGCTTGAAAAGGAGAATTTACGATGCCGCGAACAAGTCAGGGAAAATTTGTAACCGAGGCCTCCAAAGTCTTTCAGGAGGGAGATGATTTCTGGCATGCCGGCCGGTATGACGAAGCGCGGACGGCTTATGAAAAAGCGGCCGGACTTTATCATCAAAACGACGATTTTGAAGGAGAGGCCTTTGTGTTGTCCCGGTTGGGCGAGTTGGAGCTCAGCCTGGATGATTATCAGGAGGCGGAAAAGGCTCTGCTCTCGGCTACCGAACTGGTCAGAGACGCCGATTATGCCCAAAACACCTACGGTGACGCCTTAATCAAGCTTTCCAAGCTGGAAACCGCGCGCGGGCATTTGCTCAAGGCTCGGCAATATCTGAAAACGGCCAGGGAAGTTTTGGCAGCTATCGGAAATCATGATTTGTCGGGCGACGCTTATGACCATGAGGCCTATATTGCTTTAATGGAAAACCGTGATGCAGACGCTTTGGCGGCATATAAAAAAGCGGCAGAGCTGTTCAGAGAAGACGGAATCAGTCTTAAAGAGGCGTCAACGCTGAGAGCCATTGCCCGTATCCAGATGAAAAACAAAGAATATGACGAAGCTCACGACGTTTTGGAACGCTGCCGCGACTTATACCGTGAAAACGGCGATTTGCTGGGAGAGGCTTCGGCTTTGTCCGCTATCGGCTGTCTGCGTTATATTATTCGCGACATTGCCAATGCGCGCAAGGCGTTGATGAAGTCGGTTTATTTGTACGGCAAAGTTTCCCACCATTATGCCGAGGCGGAATCGCTTTTGTATCTGGCAAGGGTAGAAGCGTTTGACAAAAGCCGCGGAGACTTTGAGCGGGCCAAGGCTCATTATAAACGCTCAATCGAATTGTTTGATTTTATGGGAAACGAGACCATGAAATCGGCGGTGTTGGACGAATATTACAACTTTTTGAACCGGATTGACGGTTAGCTGAAAACAAGAGGATGAAAATGGCTGAAATTAGAAATAAAATAATTGCCCTCAAGTCTTTTATGGACAGTCAGATTATCGGTCAGGAAGACTTGGTCAACAAGCTGATTATCACACTTTTGGCGGACGGCAACGCCTTGGTCGAGGGAGCGCCGGGTTTGGCTAAAACAAAAGCGATTAAGACCTTGGCCTCGGCAATAAAGGCCAAATACAACCGAATTCAATTTACGCCGGATTTGCTGCCTTCGGATATTACCGGCAGTGAAATTTATGTCGCTTCGGAAGGTAAGTTTGAGTTTCGAAAAGGTCCGGTTTTTGCCAATCTGATTTTGGCGGACGAGATTAACAGAGCACCGGCCAAAGTGCAGTCCGCACTGCTTGAGGCTATGGCCGAACGCCAAGTGAGCATTGGTGGGCAGCGTTACGCTTTGCCCAAGCTGTTTATGGTGATGGCGACGCAAAACCCGATAGAGCACGAAGGAACTTATAATTTGCCGGAGGCGCAGCTTGACCGTTTTCTGATGTATATTAAAATCGACCAACCGGAAGCCGCTGCGGAAAAAAAGATTCTGCGACTGGTTCGCCGAGAGCTGGACGAAGAGGCGATTGCCCCTGCGGCAGAGGTGCCTTCGCTGGATGCAGAAGACATTTTGGAGGCCCGCAAGGCCGCGCTGAAGGTTCACATGAGCGAGGCTGTAGAAGAGTACCTGGTTCAGTTGATTATGGCAACGCGGCATCCTGAAAAGTATGATGCCAAAATGGCCGGTTACGTTATGTTCGGCGCCAGTCCGCGCGCGACGCTGGCTCTTGACCGCTGCGCCAAAATTCATGCCTGGCTGAGCGAGAAGGATTTTGTAACGCCGGATGACATTCAGGCCGTGGTTTATGACATTTTGCGTCATCGCATTATTCTTTCTTTTGAAGCCCAGGCAGAAGGAATGACCACGGATATGGTCATCGGAAAGCTGTTAAAGCAGGTTCCGCTGCCGTAACCCCGGATATTGCGGTATGATGCCGGTGTTGCGTTTGCGGGAAAAGTGATTCTCAAAAAAACGATGAAAATGTTTTTGTAGCAGGTAAAGATGATAGCATTATCGAAATGGTTTGGCAAAAAGCATGAAAGAGAAAGCGGCAACGGTCTTTTCGTCACTTTGGAAGAACTGGTCGGAATGCGCCGTTATGCCGTTTATCTGCGCGGTCTTAGACGCCGCAAAACATTTTCGCGTCAGGCCGGAGAGGTGAAGTCGGCTTTTAAGGGGCGGGGGATGGAACTGGAAGAAATCCGCGGCTATACTTTCGGCGACGACGTTCGAGACATTGACTGGCGGGTAACGGCGCGCAAAGACATTCCTTATACCAAACTCTATGCGGAAGAGAAAGATCGCGAAATATACATTTGGCTGGATTTGTCGGCACAAATGCTCTTTGGAACAAGAAAAGAGCTGAAATCGGTTACGGCGGCAAAGCTGGCGGCTTTGCTGGGCTGGGAGTCTCTGGAAAACAAGGACCGTTTCGGGTGCGTGGTGTTTGACGGGATTAATTCGTGGCTTTTCAAACCGCAAAACAACAGGGCGCAGCTGATGGCTGTTTTCAAAAAGATTACCGAAATTTCCGAAGCAGTAATCAGGCAGCCGCAAGGCAGCGGCGATGACGGTCCGGCAGCGGCAAAATCTTTGAAACTGCTGGAGCAAAGCGCTAAAAATCAGGCGACGGTTTTTTTAATCAGCGATTTCAGTCTCGGCAGCGAGAGTCTGCGTCGGCAACTGGCCGCATTATCCAAAAAGACCCGGCTGTATCTGATTAACGTTTTTGATGTGTTGGAGGAATTGCTGCCGAAAGCGGGGGAATATATGGCTGAGTATGACGGAAAGAGGCTTATCTTTGACAGCGCCGTAAAAGTTTATCGCAACGATTATCGGAATTATTTTGCGGAAAAGCGGTCCGTCCTGCAAGATTTTTGCCGCAAGTTCGGCTGTCAGCTGATAGAATTCAGGACAGATATGGAGATTGCAAATAATTTTAAAATTTTCTAGGCGCGAATCTTGACAAAAAAATGTAAAGATGATAGATTTGCGGAAGAATTATTCTGTAACTATAATTGAAAAAGAGAGAAAATATGGTCAAATCTAACGATAATAGTTCTTATAAAAGAGGGCAAGAACTGCTCGATCAGGGATTGTACAAAGAAGCCATTGAGCAATTTGATGCAGCAATTGCCGAACAGCCAGGTTCGTGGAAAGCCTTGAACTCCAAAGGTTTTGCTTTTCAGAAGCTGAGCAAATACACCGAAGCGGTCGAATGTTTCGACAAGGCTTTGGACCTTAATCCCACCTCGGTTGAAGTCCTGAACAACAAGGGCGTCACCTTGAGTATGCGCGGCTTGTACAAAGACGCGATTACCTGCTTTAACGAAGCGGTGGCTATTGATAAAACATCACTTGAAGCCCTGAACGGCAAAGCGATTGCTTTGCAGCATATGTTTGCCTATAAGGAAGCGCTGGATGTTTTGGAACAGGCAATGAAAATTGACAACAAGCATGCGCAGACTTTGTTAAGCGTTGCCGTGACGTTGCAGAAGCTCAAACAATATGACCGAGCCATCTCTTTTTTCAAAAAAGTTTTAGCCGCCGACAAAAACAACATTAAAGCATGGAACGGCGTGGGCGTGACTTATCAGCTGATGGGTGACAACAATGCGGCGATTAAATGCTTTACCAAGATTTTGAATATTGACAGCAGAGAGATTCAGGCTTGGATCAGTATCGGTTTCGTTTATCAGAAAATGATGAAGTTTAACGATGCGTTGAAGTGCTATAAGAAAGCTCAGATGATTATTGGCAATCGTTATCATCACAAACTTTACGACGGTCTGGCCAGCTGCTTGACCAAGTTGTCCGAGTTTGACCAGGCGATTGAAGTTTATCAGCAGATTTTTCAACGCGAAGAGGGCAAAAAGAAGTGGGATGCTCAGCGCTCCATGAAGTTTGTCAACAAGCTTAAGCGTAAAAAAGCTATCGGAACACTGCAAAGTTTGGTTCCGCCGGCGGAAACGCCTGCCGGAGAGACGTCTTCAGCGGCTCCGGCTGCTGACGGCAGTTCTGACGCTTCAATTTTATAGTTACAGAAAAACAAGAAGAAAAGCCGGTGTAAAAAAGCCGGCTTTTTTTGTGTTCTACAATATTAGAAAAAAATTATAAAATTTATCGAAAACAACTTGAAAGAGCGGAGGAGAAGACTATTTCAATGTCAGAACCGTTAAACAAAGGAGAGCGAAATGGGTACATTTTTGAAATATTTATTTTATCTGGTGCTGATTATTGTCATTTATTTAGTCGGCCGGGGAATTTATGAGGGAAATATTGACAAGCAGACAACCGTCGGCGAAGTTGTTGACCAGGTTGAAAGCGGCAGCAAACAGATGATGCAGGATACGGGAGACGCCGTGGAAAATGCCATTGACGATTATAAAAATGCTCCGAAAAGAGAAATCAACGTCGGCACCGGCGCTGCTTCTGCTCAGTAACAATTATTATTGTTTCTTCATATGATTGCAAAATAAACCCCGGATGTTTCGTCCGGGGTTTCCTGTTTTATCAAATTAACGACAGTGAACTGCAAATTTTATCAAAAGCAGAGCAGTCTCCGCCGATTATTGTGTGTACAGGATATGGACAACAGTAAGAAATTCCGCCGCATTCTGCTTTTACTTTACATTTGCCGCCGCTTGTCGATTTGCACTTATAGCAGGTTCCTGAGGTTGCGCCGCAGGAACATACTTTAGATTTGGTAGCGGTATATCCGTTTGAGCAGGAAATGCTGTACCCGCTGGGACAACTGTAGCTGTGGGTGTGTGCCGGGGCTTTGTAACAGGTTCCCGAAGCAGC
>HF995312.1 GCA_000432275.1 Proteobacteria bacterium CAG:495 | reverse complement strand
AATAAGTTTGATGAATTGTTGGGAGTCAAAGATAAGTTAGTCTCATTATTTTCAACAGCGGAGGTAACGAAATCACCGTTGGTTGTAGATTTGGATGGAGACGGTGTTGAGACGGTCGGGGTTTCAGAGGGTGTTTATTTTGATCATGATGGCAATGGTTTTGCAGAGAAAAGCGGTTGGGTCGGTAAAGATGACGGAATACTGGTGAGAGACATCAATAATAACGGCACTATCGATAACGGAACGGAGTTGTTTGGAAACAACTCCGTTCTTTCGTCCGGGGAAAATGCACTTAATGGTTTTGAGGCCTTAAAAGAGTTAGACAGTAACAAAGATGGCGTATTTAACAGTTCTGACGAGGCTTGGAATACGGTTAAGGTATGGAAAGACAGCAACCAAAACGGTATAGTTGACAATAGTGAACTACTATCTTTGGAGCAGGCGAACATTGCCGGAATAAATCTTAATTACAATGAGCAAGAGCTTGTTGACGGCAACGGCAATACGCATGCTCAAACAGGGACGATTATCAAGACAGACGGCAGCAGCGGCACCATTACAGATGTGTGGTTTGATGCAGATACGGCGGACACAATTGATCAGGCGGAGGTTATTATTCCCGATGATATTAAGTCTTTGCCGGATGTGTCCGGTTTTGGCAATGTTCACAGTTTGCAAGCCGCTATGGCTCTTGATGAGAGCGGGGAGCTGAAAGCATTAGTAGAGCAGTTTATGAGTGAGACAAATGTTTCTGCCCGAAACGCGTTGCTCAACGATATTATATATCATTGGGCCGGCGTGGAAGATATGGATCCTTTCGGCCGCACGCCGTCTCGTTATAACGGAACACATTATTTGGACGATGCCCGTAAGCTTGAGGCTTTGGAAGAATTTATGGGGCGAGGGTATCTTGGCACCTGGTGTTGGGGCGAAAGGGATCCGAATCCGAATCGTCATGCCGTCTTGTTTATTCATGACGCTTTTGATGAGCTGAAAGAATATGTGAAGAATGAGTTGTTGAGCCAGACGCATTATAAAACTCTGCTGGAGAAAGTGACACTGACTTATGATGCTGCGACCGAAAGTTGGGATATTGATGTCAGTCAGGCAGTTGCCGCATTTGAAGAGATGTTTGCCGCAGACGTCTTAAATACAACGCTGATGATGCGTGAGTTTTCTGAGATAATTTCCACCTATACAGACCTCGGCGATGAGATTATTGCTGCATTTAATTTGCTTGGTGATGAGAACGGCGATATTTTTGAGAGAGAATTGTTTAAGTTTGGCAAATCAATAGGTACGGATGGAAATGATATTATTAAAGATGATGATTTTGGAAGTATTATTACCGGATTAGGCGGTAATGACAAGCTTTACGGCAACGGCGGTGATGATACCATTATCGGTGGTGCCGGCAACGATTATATGGCCGGTGGTGACGGTGAAGATGTATATTTGTTCTCCAAGGGCTTCGGTAATGATGAGATTAACGCTCTGGCAGCGGACGGCAAAAAAGACGTTATTGAATTTGATGAAACAATTATGCCGTCTAATGTTTCTATCGGCAGACAGGACTTTGACCTGATTCTGACAATTACTTATGATGACGGAACGTTGGCAGACAGTATTCGCGTTCACAGTTATTTTCAAGAACAAGGAACAAGCTCGGCTACGCTTGCCGCAATTAAATTTTCCGACGGAACCAGTTGGGATTATGAATATGCAATAACCCATTGGAACAGTATTCCCGGAATAGACGGCGGCGTCACCATGGAAGGTAATGACAAATCAAATAATCTTAACGGTACTGCTATGGATGATATTCTGGTCGGTAACGGCGGAAACGATACTCTTCGTGGCAATGCCGGAAACGATGTGTTAAAAGGAGGAAGTGGCAATGATTATTTAGATGGTGGTGAAGGTAATGATACTTATATTTGGAATTATGGTGATGGGTTTGATACTATTTATGATACAAGTAACAATGATACAATTGTGTTTGGGAAAGGGATATCTTTCCGAGATTTGGTTTTTAGAAGTGTTGGGCAGACTTTGTTAATCCTGGTTGATGGAGATGAGCAGCAAGGTGTGAAAATTTCCAGCTTTTTTTATAATATTAACAATAAAATTGAAAATTTACGTTTTTATGATGGTACAATTGTACATTTATCTGACATAGGCTTGACTTTACAGCAGACAGACGCACAAGAGAGTGTTTATGGCAGTGGATTTGATGATGTAATACATGCTAATGGTGGTGATGATGTGGTATGGGGCAAAGGAGGTAATGATATAATTT
>HF995311.1 GCA_000432275.1 Proteobacteria bacterium CAG:495 | reverse complement strand
CGGGCCTCGCTTTGGAACCTAGTTGCGCTCATATCCTATCGGTAAGGATACAATCTATCTCTTATCAAAAAAACGGATGCGGAAAATAAAAACATATTACGAAATTTTCATTAAAAAATTTCATATTATTCAATTCCTTAAATATTTTTTTACTTATTCGCCTCTATTATTGGTTTTGATTAGATAGATTTTGACACTTATGGAGACTACATCATGTTTAAATTCAATGAAAAAGATATTCAACTGGCTGCTTATTACATTTGGAAAAACAACGGTTGTCCGGCCAATACCAGCTCTCAGGACTGGAACAACGCCATTAGCCAACTGTCAGCTTTGGCTTCTATGAAAAACAACAACAGCAAATCGTCTTTAAGCAGTTCATCTTCCAAAAAGAATTCATCTTCTTCAAAGACATCTGCCTGCAAAACAATTTCCGCTTCTCTGAAAAAGACTTCCAGTTTGAAGACTGTTTCCAAAAGCTCAAATTCAACGGCAAAAAAATCATCTAAAAAATCCAAATAATTTAAGATGTATAAAAAAAACCGTATCTCAACGAGATACGGTTTTTTTGTGTTTTACTAATTGCTTTTATATGACTGGAGTCTTAAAACCAGCTCTCGCGGCGAAACGGTCGTTTGGCGGCTTTGTTTCTGAGCATCCTTAAATTTCCGATATTCATAATAACACGGCTGCTGTTCTTTCATTATGGCGGCCACTTTGGTATGCTGCAAAAATAATTTTTCCGAAATATTACGGTTAAACAAATAAGAATCTATATGTTCAGCCAATTCTTCGGTCGGAAACTTTCCGGAGGCTACCATCCTGTGATGTTTTTCATACACGTTGTCCAAATGCATTTTGCCCAAAGCCCGGAAAAAATCGAGCTCATCCCGCGTCATCCTGTTATATGCGGGAATGCTTTGCAGAGAATGTTCCCAAGCATCTTTGTCCACCTGCTGATATGTATAAAGCGGCAGCAAAAAATTCTTGGTTAACGACATTTCCAACTGTTCAGCCAATTCCGCGGTATTGTATTTGGAACCAGGAGAAAAGCCGTTCAAGTATTCATGCAAGAGCGCACGTTCCTTTCTGTCAACGTTGCGTATTTCATGAGTGCACCGCAACAAACTGTTTTTCATTTCAACATCTGCGTTCCGCTCAAGTTTGTGCAGTGCCTGAGACGAATAGTAAAGCACTTTATATTTTTGCAGTCCGTCCGGCAGCATATCCAGTTTATCGGCATAACTTTCCGTTATAGAAGCATTGTACACCGGAATAAAACGTCCCGGTTGTACATCAAAATTTTGTTCGAATGATGCCAGCAGCATATTAACAACGTTCAAATCATAACGGTCCAACGGACGTTCCGCATCGCGAATCTCTTTTAACTGCGACAAGGTTACGCCGGCATCGTTTATCTCAATCCCCGCAAACTCACGCAAAGCATCTCCAACCTTTACAATTCCCTGAGCCTGGCGCAAAATTTTCATCTTCAAATTTTTCTGGTCGGGAATTTCTTCCTGATTGAGCACAAACTGTTTCGCATAGGCCAGATTATTGCCCAAGATATACAAATTATCCTCTTCAACGGCAACCCAATTTTTTAAAAGACGATTAAAATCGGCCTGTATTTTCGGCGGCAGTGAAACTTCACGTTCATATAATTCCCACTTTTGTTCAGCGGCATACTGTTTACGAAACAATTTGTCCGCCTGCCTGTAGTCTGTTTCATCCATCGGAGGATTTCCCCCTACACTGCCGAGGGAAAAATATTTTTGATTTACCGGACGCAGACGGGAATATTCATCAAGCTTCTGGCGTTTTATCATTTCTTCCAGTTTGCGGCCGTTTACAAGAAGCGGCAATTCATCGAGTGCCATACTTAGCATACGGTAAGAATTTTTCAGGTTATAATAGGTGTGATTGTTTTCCGAAACAATCTGTGCAATAGGCTGCAACGTTTGAGGACTGAAAACAACCCGGCGACGCAATTTTATACCGTCAGAAGAGCGCAGGCTGTTCAACAGCATTGTGCTGATTTCATTATTGTCTGCCAAATTCATACGTCCGAGAACATTTCGACAGCTTAAAAAGATAATCTGATTCAGGCTCTCCTCGCTTAACTCCGGCAAGGCAACTCCGTTTTGCACCAAATCGTCCCACAAGCTGGGGGCAATCTCCGCATCCGCTATCTCCTGAAAAATATATTGTTCCTGCCGGTGCTTACCCTCTTGTACCTGCAACGAGCTTAACAACAAGGCCTGACGCATCCAGTTATAGGCTTTGATGTTTTGCATGGTATCTCCGTTACATCCCAAATATTCAATAATTTGCCCCAAGTCTGAAGACAGCTCTTGGTCCAGTTTTTTCAACAACGGTTTTTGTCCCGAAAATTCAGGATGAATTTCCAGCACATCAGACAAGCTTTTGCATAAAACAAAAGCGGCAGCGGCCTGCTCGGTTAAGCTGTCGGGAATCTCCTCGTTCATGGGAATTGAGGTATCATAAAAGTAATTCAGTTCGCGGACAAGACAACGCAAAAAAGGATAAAATTCGGCAATATCATCATAAAACTCGCATCCCGCCGCATGCCGGGGCTCTTTTATATCGGCAACGGCAAACAGCCGCTTTGCAGAATGCATCAGCGTCACGATTGTTTGCGGATAATTTATTTGGTTGGATTTGCTCATTAAAAAAATCTCTCGCTTAAGACAAAATATACACAAAATAACTGTTTTTGTCAAACCAAAAGCGAGAGATTTTAAGGACGACCGTCTTATCCGACAGCTAAGTTTTCAAATTTACTGCGGTTTGAAGCATCTCGTCTGCGGTTGTAAAGGCATTTGCATTACTGCTGTATGCCCGTTGCGTAATAATCATACGAGAAAACTCTTCTTCAACATTTACTGACGAACTTTCCAAAGACTGCGGTACAATATAGCCGTTGTCTGAGACATAAAAGCTCTCCCCGACGGAAGAATCCGCCTGAAACAAAGTCCCTTCATAAGGCGTCAGATTGTTCGGAGCGGTAAACCCTACCAGAGCCAGTTTTCCGCTGATATAGGTATCGCCGTTTGAATAATAGGCCTCCACAATACCGTCTTCGCCAATATAACTTTTTACAAAGTTTCCTTCCGGTGCGCCGTCTTGCTTTACATATGTTACTCCGGTGCCGGCATCAAGCTGGGTCATATTCGAAATATCCATATGGATGCTATTGGTATCCCCGTCATCCCAGTTTACCGAGACGTCGAAGGTTTTGGGACTGACGACATTGCCGCTGGAATCAAATACGACTTCCGTTGCATCGCTGGTTACGGTTCCGCCTTCTACGTCAAAAGAAAGAGACCAGGTATTAACTTTGCCCTCCACTTTTTTAAATATCATATTCATCGTTTCGCCATTATGGTTGGGCGAATAGATGGTTATTCCGTAACTGCTGCTGTCCACGTCAATCGCGGGAACATTGGCGGTAATAGTCGCTTCAGTCGTCGGAACCGGAGGAATCTTCTCCGGATACTTAATAATTAAATCCTCCGGCGCAGCACCAAAACTACCGTCGCTCAAACGGGGAAAACCCTGAACTTTCAACCCGTTTTGAGAAACCAGATAAACTTCTCCGTTTTCAGTCCGGGTGGTAAAATTGCCGGCACGGGTATAAAATGTATTGTTGTAGGCATCTTTTACCATAAAAAAGGCATTGCCGGTGTTATTAATAGCCACGTCATAATTGTTTCCGGTAGAATAAATAACGCCTTGATCTTCAATATTCGTCCGGTCATAGTAACCGACACCCTGAATGTCTACCCTTGAAGAAGAAAGCCCGGATTGATTACTCTTAACCACGGGAGCCGCTCCCAGCAAAGAGTAAAACATCGTCTCGTTCGACTTATAACCAACGGTGTTCATATTGGCGATATTCGTACTCACCTGGCCAAGAGCATGAGCCTGCGCTTCCATGCCGGTGGTTGAGGGAAGAAAGATATTTAATGCCATAATATAACCTCGCATATTTAAATTAGATTACAATTTTATATGCAAAATACGTGCCAAAGGAAAATTTATGACAATAAAAAAATCCCGGCAATGCCGGGATTTTTTCAACCTGTATGTCCTTAGCTGATTTTTTTGACTTTTGAAGACGCAGAAGCGTCGGTAAGCATCAGGTCGGGTTTTGCCTGCTCAGCCGGAATCGGCGATCCCATACGCATACAATGACCGTCGACATATGCACCGGGCTCAATTGCAATCGTATTGTGAGTGGCGTCGCCTATCATCTTTGCAGATTTGGCAATAAACAGATTGTCAACCGCCGCTTTGCCGTTCAAGGTACCATAGAGCTGGAGGTTTCCGGCATTAACGGAACCGATAACCACGCCTTTCATCCCGATAACCAACTCATCGCAGCTGATGTCGCCTTCGACGCGGCCGTCGATATGCACAATGCCGTCGCTGATAATGTCTCCCTGAACCTTGGTATTTTCACTGATGATGCTGGGCACCGGCGCTCCGGCAGAACCGCGGCTGAGACGGCGGGCGAGTTTAAGATAGACAAGTCTTTTAATTTTTTTCATTTTGACCTCTTTTGTTTAAGACAGCTTAGCCTGAATAAAGGGCATCGGATCAACCACCTGTCCCCGGTAAATCACTTCATAGTGAAGATGGGGGCCGGTGGAACGCCCGGTACTACCAACTTCTCCTATAGTATCATTTATTTTTAAATAATCACCTTTTTTTACATATATCTTGTGCATATGCGCATACCGGGTCTGAAAACCGTTGCCGTGATCGACGATGACTTCGTTGCCGTAGCCTTTGTTGCTGTGCTGGGTTTTGATTACCCGCCCCTTGGCCATAACCTGAATCTTGTTGCCGGTGCGGCTGGCCAAATCGACGCCTTTGTGGCCGGTTTTCTTTTTATTAAAAGGATCGTTGCGGACGCCGAAACGAGAAGTCACCCAATAGCTCCACACCGGTTTGCCGATAGGAACGTATTTGGCAACTTCACGATAATATTCCAAGTCATCCGCGGTTTTAAAAATGCTGGAGATTTTATCGTTAATGTCCTTATCCTGCAATTTGGAAGTTGAAACCGGGATAAACGGACCGCCGACCGAATCCTTCTTTTTGCTGTTGGCAAGAGGATTAAAATAAAGGCCGCGTTTTTTCAAAGGAACGTTGATTTGGCTGAAAGCGCTTTTGATTTTATTGACCTCGCGGGCGGCAATGGCTTCAACACGATTAAAGACTTCGAGCTCAGCCGCTTTAATCTCTTTGACAGCATCTTCCAGCTCGCTCAGCTGTTTGCGCAGTTCGTCACGCTCGGAGGCGGCTATATCCCTTTGCAGCAAGGCTTCGTTAAGAGTCATCTTTTCATTGAGCTTTTTATCGTCAACCCAATCTTTTTCTGCCGTAATTTGTTTGATTTTGTCTTCAACCACCATAGCCTGGCGCTTATATTTATCCAGTTCCTTACCGGCCTTGGCCCCTTTTTTATCCAGAGAAGCAAGGACGGAATCAATGTTTTTGTGAATGGTGACAAAATCGCTCATCAGGTCAGCGTAAGCGTCCCGCGTTTCGACCAGTTCCTGATCTTTGTGGGAAATTATGCGGTCAGACTTATTATATAGATGGTATGAATAAAAACTCCATATGCCGACAAGGCAGATAAAGCATAAGAAAATAACCTGAGCACGCGAAGAAATCTGAAATACTTTGGCCCGGCCTTCACTTCTGAATATTATCTCTTTCTCTGAAAAAAAAGGTTTTTTCTCGGCATAATGCGGAGAATAAGCCTTCTTAGAGGCTAAAGGATTTTTTCGTTTCATAAACAGACCTGAGTTGTTAGTACCAAAAATGCGCCTTTGTCAGAAAAAGCACATAGTGCTGTAGTTATAACAAAAAAAATTTTAAAATACAGCTTTTTTTGCAAAGTTATCCAAAACAGGCAAATAATCCCTTGTTTTCTGCGCATTTTTGAGCGTACAATCAGGTTTGCTCATATACTATGTTTAAAATAAAGGCGTTTGAAATGTTCAAAAAAGAAGTCAGCAAAATCATCAGCACCTGGTTTTACAGCGGTTTGGCTCCTAAGGCCCCGGGAACTTTCGGCTCTGCGGCAACGCTGCCGTTCGTATACGTTCTTGCCGCCTGGCAGGGGTGGACGGCGGTTCTGGCATTTGCCCTGATTGTCTCCGTCATCGGAATTTGGGCGGCAGACACTTATGCCAAGGCCGTTAACATAAAAGACCCCGGCTTTATCGTTATTGATGAAACCGCCGGTCAAGCAATAACCCTGCTGGCGGCAGGGACCAACCTGTGGCTTTATCTTATCGGTTTTGCACTGTTTCGCCTTTTGGACATCAGCAAGCCCTGGCCCGTCGGCTGGGCGGATAAAAACGTCAAGGGCGGACTGGGAATTATGCTTGACGATATTTTAGCCGGCATTATCGGCGGGGTAATTCTTTATTTTATCCGCAATCAATGGTTCTCGTAAAAAAGGCTCCCGAGGGAGCCTTTTTTAGTTAATTTTCGGATTCATCAAGAATAATAAACTCGTCCTGCCCGGCCAAATTCAGCACAATACGCGCCCGTTCTTCGAGCAAATCCAAATCCAGACTGCTGTTTGAAAGGTGTTTTACCTTTTCTTCCAGCTTCAGCTTCTGGCTGTTGTAGTGGCCGGCAATTTTCTGCGCCTCGGCTATTTCCTGCCGCAGATAAAGGTATTTCAACAGGCCGCGGTCGCCGTTGATGGCATGGAATGCAAAATAAATCATCAACAAGGCTCCGAATATCCAGAAACCGGAGTTTCTCAGCCTATTTTGTAAATCAGAAAAAAGCCCCATTCTTAATTGTTTCCTAATCTTTATTAAACAAGGCGAAACAGACTCGCTAGGATTGAACTTTACTTGGGGTAAGTGGAACATATTTAAGTTAAAAATTAGTTACGTCAGGTAAAATCCGAAAAGTTATTTTCATCAATATGCCGTATTTTTACTTTCCGACGACATTCGGAAAAAAGGAAAACCATGCAAGGTTTTCCTTTTTTCATTAATATGCCACGCAATCATTGCCGCGCCATTTCCAACCGGTGACCATTCCGTTTTGAATCAGAAATACGGTCTGGCAGATATTTTCTACCTCATAACCGAAAGCGGCTCCGTAGGGCGAAAAATCATAATCTCCGAGGAAAGGCGAATAAATCCCGTCATATTCGTTAGACAATGCCCCCTGATTATACAGGTAGAATTCGGAGGGAACATAAACATCGTTTGCCTTGACGTAGGCCAAAACCTCGTCTCCGTTGGCAAATACCTTGGTTGCGCTCGGTTGGCCCATATCTTTTATTAACTGGCTTTTGCTGACGCCAACCAAACGGTTTAATTTTGAATCGTATTTGGCGGGAGTGGCGCAGGCAAACAAAAGAAAAGTCAAAATCAGAATAAAACTCATTTTTTTCATCGTTTCTTCCTTTCTGCTGTTAGATACAATTCGGAGATAGTCTTTGCCGAACCTTTTTCAATTTAGCTTAAAGGTGAGTTTTTTCGTCCATAAGGCTTAATACCCTATTTACATAACCCAATAAATCTGTTAAAATGAAAATTAAAGCAAACGGCTT
>HF995310.1 GCA_000432275.1 Proteobacteria bacterium CAG:495 | reverse complement strand
CCTCTCTACTCCTTATTTACTTGTTTTATAACCGCTGATGTTTTTGAACTTTGCGTCTCAACGTCAGCGAGGTGGTTTATATGACACTCGTTCCGATATGTCAATAACTTTTTTTCAAAAAAAATTTGATTTTTGTGGAAAAGACATTAACCACTTGATATGACTTGATATTAAAATAAAAAAAATTTTGAGTCAAGGCCTTTCGCTCTGTCATTTAGCCTACAAACTTTTGCATATCTCATTATATAGTATTACCGGCCAAGGCTATAAAACCGGATTCCGCTTACAAAAATCAACGCACCGAATCACTTTGTACTTGAAAAATTGCAAGACTTTTGTATTATATGCAGCAGTTTAAACATATATAGGGAGGCTAAAATAGCTAGAGAGAATACCAATGCGCCAGTACGCGATGATGATGGACCGCGCATTAACGAAGATATCAGAGTAAAAGAAGTACGTCTTATTGATGAAAACGGTGAAAACCGCGGCGTCGTTTCCATTAGGGAAGCATTGCAGATTGCAGCCGATGCCGGTTTGGATCTTATTGAAATTTCACCGCAGGCTGTTCCTCCTGTATGCAAGGTTCTGGACTACGGCAAATATAAATATGAAGCACAAAAGCGTAAAGCCGAAGCCAAAAAGAACCAAAAAGTTATCGAAATCAAAGAATTAAAGCTGCGCCCGATGATTGACAAACATGACTACGAAGTCAAAGTCAAACAGGCCAAACGTTTCTTGGACGAAGGAAACAAAGTCAAATTCACCATGCGTTATAAAGGCCGCGAGCTCAGTGCCAACGATATGGGAAAAGCGGTTCTTGACCGCCTGCTGGAAGATTTGGAAGGACTCTGCAAAGTCGATTCCGCCCCCAAGCTTGAAGGCAAACAAATGATGATGATTGTTTCGCCGGAAAAATAAACGCGATTCGCAAAACAAACCAAACGGAAACTTTAACCGGGTTTCCGTTTTTTTATTTTATAAAACGTCCGATTCTCACATCAAAGCGGATTCCCTTTTGCATAAATCGTCATTTATGATAGAAACTCATTCAGATACAACCTATATTAAACACCAAACAAATAAAGTAAAAAAGGATTCGTCATGTTTGATAAAAACGTATCAGAATTAACCTCGGCGGAAGCGGCTGCCGAGCTGGAACATATCGCTGCAGAAATGGCCAAGTCCGACATCGCCTATTATCAAGACGACGATCCTTACCTCACCGATTCGCAATATGACGAACTCAAACGGCGTAATCAGCAAATTGAAAGCCGTTTTCCGCAGTTGGTTCGTCCCGACAGCCCCTCGCACCGGGTCGGCGCTGCCGTCAAAAGCGAATTCGGCAAAGTTCCCCATCGCTTTCCTATGTTGTCTTTGGCCGATGTTTTTGAAATGGAAGAAGTCGATGACTTTTTCATGAGTGTCAAACGCTTCTTGAACACCGCTGAAAATATAGATTTTATGGCAGAACCCAAAATCGATGGTCTTTCCTTCTCCGCCCGTTACGAAAAAGGCGTCTTCGTCCAAGGAGCAACCCGCGGCGACGGAACCACCGGCGAAGACATCACCGCCAACCTTAAAACGATTCGCCAACTGCCGCTTACCATCAAAGGCAGCGTTCCCAACGTTTTGGAAATTCGCGGCGAAGTCTATATGTCCAAGTCAGACTTTTTTGCCCTTAATCAAAAATACGAAAATGAAGGAAAAAAAACCTTTGCCAATCCGCGTAACGCTGCTGCCGGTTCTCTGCGCCAATTGGATTCGAAGATTACTGCCGAACGCAAATTGAGCATCTTCGCCTACACCTGGGGAGAAGTCTCCGAGCGCGTCTGGAATTCGCAAGAAGATTTTTTCAACCACCTCAAAACCTGGGGCTTCCCGACCAATCCTCTTAACAAGCTTTGCCACAGCCTCAAAGAGGTCGAAGAAAATTTCAACCGCCTGATGGAAATGCGCGCTGATTTGCCTTACGACATTGACGGCATTGTATATAAGGTAAACGATATTGCACTGCAAGAGCGATTGGGATTTCTGACCCGTACGCCCCGTTGGGCCGTTGCGCACAAATTCCCCGCCGAACAAGCCCTGACCACAATCAACGACATCAGAATCCAGGTCGGACGCACCGGTACCCTTACGCCGGTTGCCGACTTAGCTCCGGTAAACGTCGGCGGCGTAATCGTCTCCCACGCCACGCTGCATAACGAGGACGAAATCAAACGCAAAGACATCCGCATCGGCGACACCGTTGTCATCCAACGCGCCGGAGACGTCATTCCCCAAGTGGTAGAAGTCGTTAAAGAAAAACGCCGTCCCGATTCAACCGAATATGAATTTCCCCACATCTGTCCGATTTGCGGAGCTCACGCGATTCGCGAAGCTGACGAAGCTGCGCGCCGCTGCACCGGCGGTCTCACCTGCCCGGCTCAGGCAATTGAGCGCATCATCCACTTTGTTTCCAAAGAAGCGTTTGACATTGCCGGCCTCGGAGACAAAATCATCGAGGATTTTTATCACGACGGAATTATCAAAAATCCAGCTGACATCTTTACTTTGGAAGAACGCAACGTCAATCTTCGCGACGATCTTTTCGCTCGTTTGGACGATGGAGCTTTACATTTGGAAAACCGGGAGGGCTGGGGCAAAAAATCAGTCGAAAAACTATTTAAATCCATTAATGAAAAACGCAGCATCTCCCTGCCTCGCTTCATTTATGCCTTAGGCATCCGTCAGGTTGGCGCCGCAACGGCATTGCTGTTGGCCAAAAACTATGGAACATTCCGTCATTTTATGCACGATATGCAGGAAAAAGAAACCGCCAAACTTGTAGCTATCGACGGCATCGGCCCCTCTATGGCCACGGATATTGTCGAATTTTTCCAGGAACAACATAACATCGATATCATAGAAAAACTGCTCAGCCGGATAAACGTAGAGGAATATATTGATGAAACGGACTATAACTCTCCTTTGGCCGGCAAAACAATCGTCTTTACCGGAACGCTGGAACAAATGACCCGTTCGGAAGCTAAAGCCAAAGCGCAAAGTCTTGGCGCCAAAGTTGCCGGCTCGGTTTCCAAAAACACGGATTTTGTCGTCATCGGCGCCGATGCAGGCTCCAAAGCGACCAAAGCCAAAGAGCTGAACATCACCGTTCTTGGCGAAGCTGAATTTTTAGCGCTGACCCAACAATAAAAAAGGGGCGAAGTTTATCACCCTTCACCCCTTTTTTATATCACATCCGCTCAGAACGTCGCCAGCCTGTAACGCAGCAAACACTTGCCAAGCAAAATCCGCCACCAGCTAAGCTCCGTAACCAGCATATTTTTCTGCCTTCCGCTTATAACAGCTATGCCCAAGTCAGCCGCAATCTCAGGCAGATGCACTCGAAAATGTGCGTTTCCTCCCACCTCAAGTTCGGTTTCGCCGCCCAAAACAACAGCTCCTAAACCAAAGACATTAACGTCCAGTACCGAGTTGTCATGCTGCACAATCTTGTTTTGCTCTAAAACAACCTGGTTGAGCCGCTCTGCTGCAATAAAAATTTTGCTGTCACCGGTCAAAAGCATTTTCGAATGCCCCAGCTGAGGTCCGCAAGCAACGGTCGGAGCCCAAATGTCGATTCTGGAACTTCCGCCCATTTCCAACGGCAAAATACGCTGTAAGGCATACTTCCAACAGCTCAAACAAACACGACTGCTGCCACTGATAAAAAGTGAACAATCCGTCAAACCGTAAAGCGCTTTGCATCGAAAGTCCGCATCCGACATCTTCACTGCTAAATTGCTGACCGCCTGACCGTTTTCCATCTCAATGTCAAGCTTTCCACACACATTCAACACCGATTTTCCGGAATGTCCCTGAATACCGCAGCCGATAAACTCCCGGGTCTGATCGATAATGAAACAGCTTCCCAAAAGTTTCAGCTCATTAAGACTTCGCGGAATTTCTATCACATTCAGGCTGCCTTTAGCCTCCCTTCGTGAAGCGTCAAACTGCACATCGACATTTTCCCAAAAAGCCTCACGAGCCGTTTCATCGAAAGAAATAATACGCTGTTTTGACGCGTCTCCGACTCCCGAGCTTGAAACCATAACCTTCACGGTCAAATCGACAAGTCCGGAATTTTCCGCCATTAAAACAGCGGGTGCCTGTCCGCAAATTCTCATTAACAAACCGGAAGGCTTGCTTTTGGGAAAACGCTTTTTATTCCCGGGAATCTTGCCGACAATCCGTTGCCCCGGAAATAGCACAACCGGATTAACGCCGCAATCAATATAACCGTCAACGCATATCGTCATCGGCTGAGCGCTGCAGAGTGCATGCCGCAAATCTGCATAGTTTGACACGACCGTTATACCTTTGGTATCTCCGGCGTCTTTAAAAGTAACATTCTGCTCCATAATAAAGTCAAATTAATTAATATAATAAGAGTTATTGAATGGAACACAGGTTATAACAGGGAAATAAAAACTTCAAGCTAAATTATTTGTCCAAATCCATAAAGAAAAATTCGTAAGATTTGGCCATTACCACATTAAAATACACTACAATCGGAGACAAAACCGCCAACATCACCGGCAACGGCGCCTTAACCAAGGAGGAAAACTGCTGCACGGCGACAAAACCAAAATTGAAAATCAATGCCACCAACAAAAATTCCCAATAGTTGTGCCTGGTTCGATTCCAGGCGGAACGCAAAGAACCGCTGCGGCCGATGAGTGCCGAAATCCACGCCAGAAACGGACGATAAATAATGACCGGCGACGCCAGCATCAAAATCAGGCTGAGCCCTAAATCCACCATATCAGATTCCTGCATATACCTTTGCAAAAAAACCGAATACCTGTCAAAAAATTCTCCCGAAAATCCCATAAACAAAGGAGCAAACGGCAATACAATTAAAATCGTGACAAATAAAACGCTGAGCACCACAATTTTGGTAGACGGTATCATGGAAGACACAATCGGCTGCCACTCCAGATACGGACGACGATTAAAATAAAAACGGAAAAAATAACTCCAGAACACATATGCAACCGCTGCCGCCAGCCAGAAAAAAGCCGTTTTCCAACTGTAAACTCCCGACACCAGAGTAGCAAAGTTAATCAGCGTAAACGCCAGCATCATTTTTCCGTTGTCGCAAAAATACTGCCAGCTAGCCTTTAAGATGCCCCCTATCGGCAGTTTCTTCAAAGTGTCTTCATCAGCTGTCATAAATAGTCCTTTTTATGTTTCACTTTCAATATTATAAAAAGTATTCCTTAATGCCAGCTTAAAAAGCTGAACTTTCGGATAAGAAACTAAAGACCTTGCGGCCTTTAATTCTGAATTATTGTATGGATGCGTCCATCGGATTGAAACGCAGCAGCAGCGTTTTCCACATATCGTATTTTTCAGGATACTTGTCGGCCAGAATGCTATACGGCTGGCAAATGTAAACCGCACGCCTTGCGCTGTCCGCCACCGAACGGAAATGATTGTCGCTGCCGTAACGGGAACTGTCTAGAATGTCAACTTTTCGTACCGTTCCGTCCTGATTAAGCTGCGCTCTGATTTCAACAATCATATCCTCAATACCCATCGCTCCCGGATCAAGATTCCAACAGGCTCTCAACCGGCCGGCCAATGCATCCATTTCCGAAATCGTCAGTTCGCTGAAATAAGAACCGCCGGTACCGCCCTCGATCCCCATATTGTTGACTTCGGTTCCTTCTTTAATCGTTGCCGTGGCATCTTTCTCCCCGATATTCTTTTCCAGAGCATCAACTGACGCCAACAGACTCTTCAAAGGATTAGCCAATTCCGGTTTGCTTTTGTCTTTTGGCGGAACCTTTTTCGGCTCGGCCTTTTTCTGAGGCTTGGCCGGCGGTTTAGGCTGTTGTTTCTTTGCTTCAACTTTCTTGGCCGGCTTTTTAGGCTGAGGCGCAACCAGAAAATCTTTCTTCGGCTTCTGCGGTTCTTCGTTCACTTCGGTTTTGGGCTCCGTTTTTGCCTTGGCCGGTTTTTCTTTTTTCGGTTCCGGTTCGGCTTTGGGTGCTTCCTTCGTGTATTTCTCTTCAACCTTACGCTTAATCTGGCTGGCCGCTTTGTCTTCTTTGCCGATTTTGGCCTTCGGCGGCAAGTTGGTCATCTCGGAAATTTTAACGTCTTGTAAATCGACAATAATAGGCACTTGTCCCGGTGTCGGGCGGTTAAACCAAAACATCGGCAAATCAATCATGAATAGAACAAAAGCTATTACATGCAGCAAAAGTGATTTTTTCAGTGCCTTATTCATTCTAAAACTTACTTTTTCTTTCTCTGACTCAGCGGTTTAGGTTCCGTCTTCAGCCCAACTTTGTCAAACCCGGCTTCTTTCAAAATAGCCATCAGCCCGATAACACGACCGTATTCGGCTCCGGTATCTCCGGAAATGGTAACGCTGAGCGTTTTGTTTTCCGCCGTCATTGCCCGCAGCTTGTCTACTATTTTGTCAGCGGGAATTTCCGTTTCTCCGATGTAATAATATCCTTGTTTGTCAACGCTGATATTGATGGAGGTTTCCTCTCCTTCCATCGCTTTGCCGCCTACTTTCGGCAAATCAAGCGCAATGCCTGAGGTCATTAAGGGAGCCGCTACCATAAACACCACCAGCAGCACCATCATCACGTCCATCAAATTGGTAATGTTCACTTCCGCATTGCGATGATAGCGCTGTGAGCGCCGCGGCGGATTTTGTACCGTAAATACCATCGGCTATTCTCCCCCCCATACGGGCTTCATTTCGGCTATCCCCCCGCCATATCGGCTTTAATTGCGGTATCGTCAATTTCTCTGGATAAAATGCTCGAAAATTCTGCCATAAAATTCTCCAGTTTCTTGGCATAACGGTCAATGTCTGAAGAAATCTTGTTATAGGCGACCACCGCCGGAATTGCCGCAATCAAACCAAATGCCGTCGTAAACAACGCTTCGGCAATGCCGGGAGCCATCGCCGACAGCGAATTGCTCTGCGTTGCACCGATTGCGTTAAAACTGTTAATGATTCCCCAAACCGTTCCGAACAAACCGACTAACGGCGCTACCGAGCCCGTTGATGCCAAAAAGCCCATCCGCGTATCCAGCTCGTCCAATTCCTTGTCCATTGAAACCGTCATCGATTTTTCAATACGCTGTTGCAGCGAAACGCCCCGCAGACCGCGATCAGTTTTGGATTTTAAAATGTTGGTGCGTTTCCATTCACGCATTGCGGCAACAAACATCGCCGCCATCGGATCGCTGGGATGATTCCCGATAGAGTCATAAAGACGGTCTAAAGAACCGCCGGACCAAAACTTTTCTTCAAACTTGCTCGAACGCTGTTTAAGCTGACGTAAAGTTCCGAATTTTTCAAAGATGATCGCCCATGACCAGACTGAAGCCGCAATCAAACCGATCATCACCACTTTGGTAACCATGTCGGAGGCCCAAACCAAGTCCCACATCGACATCTGGGCAGCTGCGGTTGAAACGTCGTTAAGTGTTTGTGTATCCATTGTATATCTGCCTTTTGATAAAATGATTCTTAAATTTTAACCGCAACTTAGCACAGATTCTTAAAGATTCAATTAATTAAAATCAAATATCAAAAACTTATCCGGAATTATGCCGTTTTTTGCAGAATCAACGGCCAGGCAAAAAGAACGTTGGCGGCAAACTTGTTCTCCGCGATTAAAGACTTTATTTCATCGGCGTCAGCCCATCGTATATCGCTCAGTTCTTCCTTTTGCGCAACCAAATTCACTTCGCGCCCGCCGATATGCACCAGATAGACGTCAACCCAACCGCCCCAATTGTCGGGTTTCTCTGCCGACATGACAAACTCCACTTCCTCCGGCCGCACGTCCAGATTAACCTCTTCTTTTGTTTCACGAATACAACAGTCCAGCGTATTTTCACCGCTGTCGGCCACACCGCCGGTAACTGACCATTTTCCAGGTTCGCAAACCTTGGTCGGCGACCTTTTTTGAATCAAAAACTGCTTTTTGTCATTAATAATCCAAACATGAGACGCTAAAAAAAACTCGCCGGCCTCCCTTTTTTCAAAATAGCCTTTTGTATACCCCAACGGGCGGCGGTTAATGTCATACATATCAAGCAAATCGCCCTTCGTTCCATAGTTCGGCATGGATAGTGCTCCTAAAAAAACAAAACCAAGATGTCAGAGATACTGTTCTATTTTGGCGGCCAATTCTTTCGGTACTCTGGTCGGCCTTTTGGTCTTTAGGCTCAAATAAGCCACCTTAACGTCAATTGAAACCAAAAGCTGATCTCCGCGCAACACTTCCTGATGCATCGTTGCCGAAGCACCTTTTAATTCCGTCACTCTGCAGGTAACCACCAATTCGTCGTCCAAAACGGCCGGAGCCTGAAAATCCATTTCACAGTGGCGCACGACAAAACCCGCCTTGTCATCGGCCTCAAGTTCATCCTGCTGACGCACGCCGAGCGCCCTGATAAATTCACTGCGGGCACGCTCTGCAAACTTCAGATAATTTGCATAATATACGATTCCGCCGGCATCGGTGTCTTCATAATAAACGCGTACCGGAAACAAAAAATCATTGTCTTTAAACTCTCCGCCGGCCGGAGCAATCGCCTTGATAATCATCTCAACCTCTGATAATCGTTAACCCAACTCAGCTGCCTCAATCGGCAGCTTCACTTTCAATAACACTAAGCAAATCAAACTGCTTCGGAGCCGGTTTGGCTTTCATTTTCGGAAAACCCATATACTCGCAGCCCAAATCAGAAATCATACGCCCGCGCGGCGTCCTTTGCAAAAAACCGAGTTTTAGCAAAAACGGTTCAATAACTTCTTCTATCGTATCCCGTTCTTCAGACAGCGCCGCCGCCAGCGTGTCGGCCCCAACCGGACCGCCGCCGTAATTCTGCATAATACAGTTCAGATATCGACGGTCAAAAGCATCCAGACCATAGTTGTCGACATCCAGGCGTTTCAGCGCCATATCCGCAATCTTGTTGTCAATTTCCCCGGCACCACCGACAGCGCCGAAATCACGTACCCGGCGCAGCAATCGTCCTGCCACTCGCGGCGTTCCCCGTGAACGTTTGGCGATTTCCAATGCTCCTATTTCAGACAATGGCATATTCAATAGCCGAGCCCCGCGCAAAACGATTTTCTCCAATTCTTCCGGACTGTAAAAATCAAGCCGCAGAGGAATGCCGAAACGCTCCCGAAGCGGCGTGGACAACATACCTGAGCGCGTCGTTGCCCCAACCAGCGTAAACGGCTGCAAATCGATTCGCACCGAACGCGCCGAAGGCCCTTCGCCGATAATCAAATCCAGCTGGAAATCTTCCATCGCGGAATATAACACTTCCTCAATCGCCGGATTCAAACGATGAATTTCATCAATAAACAAGACATCGTTACGCTCCAGATTGGTCAGTATTGCCGCCAAGTCTCCCGACTTGGAAATCATCGGTGCAGACGTCGCCCGAAACCCGACCCCGAGTTCTTTGGCTACAATGGACGCCAACGTTGTTTTACCCAGCCCCGGAGGACCAAACAGCAAAACATGATCCAAAGCTTCTCCGCGTTTTTTCGCCGCTTCGATAAAGACCTTAAGATTTTCGCAGACCTGACGCTGCCCGACAAAATCGTCCAAGCTGGTCGGACGCAAGGATACCGGAGCTGACGCTTCTTGTTCATCCGCTTCGGTTCTCTGAGGGCTGACTATTCTTTCATCAATCATTTAAAACTTAGTCCTTTTTTGCAAATTCTTTCAACGCCAGCTTAATCAGCTCGGACATATCCGCATCCGGAGCATTGAGCGCAGCCTGGTTAACCGCCTTATAAGCCTCCAGGCGCTGATAGCCCAAATTAACCAAAGCGGAAATCGCGTCTTCTATCTTAGTCGGATCATCAGCCTGCGCCACCAAAACGTCTTCATAATTTGCCGTCTGTTCGTTCGGAGTCATATCCATATTAATCTCCTTTGCAAACTCGCTTACCGGAACCGTCACTATTTTATCCTTAAGTTCCGTCACAATCCGCGCTGCCAGTTTCGGACCTACACCGCTGGCCCGGGTAAACGAATTTTTATCCTGAGCCGAAACCGCCTGCGCCAACTGCATCGGAGCCAAGACCGACAAAATTGCCAGACATACCTTTGCACCCACGCCCTGCACTTTTGTCAACGTCGTAAACCACTCTTTTTCCCACGCGTCGGCAAACCCGAACAATGAAATGCTGTCTTCCCGCACCACCGTTTCAATTAACAGCGAAGCCTCTGCTCCGATTTTCAACTTGCCCAGGCTTTTGGCCGAAGCAAAAACCAGATAGCCGACGCCGTTAACGTCAACAATGCAAAAATCGTCACCGATTGTATCAACCTTGCCGCGCAGTTTTGCTATCATATTAGGTAATCTCCTTTAGTCATTGTGACAAGACTAGCAGATTTGGTAACTTATACAAGGAATTTTTAAAAGATTAGAACAAAAAAAGAACAAACCATTTTTCCGTCCACCCCGTGCAAATAACTATTTACTCTCTTTTTGTTTTTTG
>HF995309.1 GCA_000432275.1 Proteobacteria bacterium CAG:495 | reverse complement strand
GTAAGAAATGCTCTAACGGAACTTGTGTGACAAGTGATCCTTGTGCCGGTATTACCTGTTCTGGAGGCAAGGTATGTTCTAATGGATCTTGCGTCTGCCCCAGCGGCAAAAAGGAATGCAACGGTTCCTGCATCAGCACTTCCGAATGCTGCGGCGGGTGTACATCTCCTTACTACTGTTATAACGGAACCTGCACCTGTTCTAATAAATCCTGTGGAAAAGGACAAGTCTGTACCGCTACCAATTCCTGCGGCGGTTGTACCGCATGCGCCTGCCCAAGCGGAAAATATTGGGATGATATACGCGAAGCCTGCGGTTGTCAGGAAAGCGGATGTGAAAGTTACCGAGGACGGTGTTCTCAAACCCACAATGGCGTTTGTATAGGAGGAACGCTACAACGCTGCACATTCAAAGACTTCGGATGTTCCTCCTACAATTTGGAGTACTGTTGCTAATAAAAAAACGATATTCTGAAAACATCCGTTTATCGGATAAAACAGGAAACCCCGGACAGAACACCCGGGGTTTCTTATGGCGGCGTTTTCCTCCCGCCAAGAATTTATGTTGACTTTTCGCCCAATTTGGTATTATCTCTCTTTTCAGATTGAAAAGTAAATCAAAAGGTATTAGTATGTTTTTTGTAGTGTTTTACTAAATTTTATATGCAAGGAAGAATCATGAAAATTACATTATCAGGCAATCAAGTTGATATCGGGGACAGACTCCGCAAACATGTTGAAGAAAACGTTTTGAACGCAGTTAACAAATATTTTCCGGCCCCGGTAAGCTGCAGTGTTTCCTTCACTAAAGAGGGCGACGACTTCAACGCCGAAGTTACAGTTCATCCTGCTAAAAACATCATTTTAAAAGGCACCGGTACTGCCGGAGACCCTTATTCTGCATTTGATGACGCCAACGAACACATTGCAACCCGTCTGCGTCGTCACAAAACCAAATTAAATGACCACAAAGGCAAAACCGGTCTGGCCGAAATTGCCAATGAAGCCGTTTTCTCCATTGACGAAGAAGCCGAAGAAATCGATATCGATGATGCTCCTCTCACAATTGCCGAGCTGGAAGCAAACATTCCGGTTTGTACCGTTTCCGAAGCTGTTATGTATATGGATTTGAACAACGAATGCGCTTTGATGTTCAAAAACAGCGCCTCCGGCAAGTTCAGTATGGTTTATCGCCGCAAAGACGGCAATATCGGCTGGGTTGAACCGAAAGAAAATTAATATCAACAACCAAAAGGCATAAAGCTTATGAATATTTCTGACATAATGACCGAAAAAAATGTGCTAATCGGCATTAAAGCTAACAGTAAACGTGAACTTTTGCAGGAAATTGCCGCTCAGGCGGCTAAACTCACCGGTCTTGACGAACGCACCGTTTTTGATACGCTGCTGGAACGTGAAAATCTGGGTTCTACGGGTTTTGGCGGCGGCACGGCTCTTCCGCACGGACGTTTTGCCAATCTGGATAAAGTTCAGGCTGTTTTTGCTCAGCTGGCATCTCCTTTGGATTTTGATGCCGTTGACGGCAAGCCGGTCGATTTGGTATTCGCCTTGCTTTCTCCGGAAGGCAGCGGTGCCGATCATCTGACGGCTCTGGCCAGATTGTCCCGCATCTTAAAAGATGAAGCTTTGTGCGGTAAACTGCGTCAGATGTCAACCCCGGTTGAAATCTACGCTCTTCTGAACAACGAAGAATAAGGCTTAAAAGCACAAAAAAAGAGGATGATTTTTTCATCCTCTTTTTCATTTTAAATTCGCTTAATGAACACTATAAGGCTCTAAATCATTCTGCTTGGCCACAATAAAGGCAAACTCCCGGTCGTCGGTTGCCGCGATGCGTTCGCCGTCAGCACCGTAAATCATCCACATATATTTTCCCTCATACAAGCCATGTTTGATAAAGGCAACGTTTTCGTCGTTCCATAGGCTCATCTCTTGCAGACACTCGGGGGACAATTCGCTTAAATCTTTTTTCTCGGTCATCTTTTCCACTCTATTTATAATTTAGAAACACTTTAATGCTATATTGTTAAATATTAGCTAACAACGCCGGACTTCCGGCTCCTCAGACAGAGAAATCCCATGTTCGTCAGCCTCAATAAAAAAATAATTTACAGTATCCTGTTTTTTTTCATTATCAGTTCGCTCATATTTATTTACACGTTCTATATCGTCTACGGCAACCGGATACAGGAAGAATTACGCTCTAACATCCAGCGCAACCAGCAATATATAGACCTTTTGTATCAAAATATCAACCTTTCAAACGAATTGCGGAACGCCATCCGCCAAAATAAAAGCGTTTCCATTACTGCCGACACCAAATCCGATGCAATTTTCGGGGAAAACGAAAATTCTCTTCTGAAACAGATTCATAATGAACAGCGCCGTATTGCCGAATTCAATAAAAATTACGATGAACGCTACGCTGCCATTCAGGAAAGCGTCAAAATCCTCGGCATCAGCTCCATCCTCAGCATTTTAGCCATTCTCCTCTTCGGATACCTGATGACCAGATGGATACTCGTTCCCTTAAACAAAATATCCGCAGTATCGCAAAAAGTGTCTGAAGGCAACTTAAACGTCAGGATTGAGCGTGAACATATGCCAAAATTCACCGATGAGCTGGATTACCTGATTATCACCTTCAACCAAATGTTGGACAATCTCCAAAACGTCATCTCTGAAGTCAAGGAACAGGAAGCGTTTCTACAGGCGCTGATTGACAGCATTCCCGACGGCATTCGCGTGATTGATGAAAATTACAACATCATCATCGCCAACAAAGCCTACTTCAAACAGGTCGGAACCACGGGAAAAAGCTGCAAACATTGTTACGAAAGCTCTCACTGCCTCAAAGCGCCCTGTGACCACAAAGCCATAAACTGCCCGCTGTATGAGATATTGACCGAAAATAAAACCAACATCAAAGTCATCCAACAGTTCAAAAATGCGTCCACCCGTCATCTTTCCATCAATGCCGCCCCGTTGATTTCCGACAAGGGCCGCTATATTGTGGAATCAATCCGGGACCTCAGCGACGACATCAACTTTTCACATCAGCAAAAGTTGTCCTCCCTCGGATTCTTATCAACTTCAATCGCTCACGAAATGAAAAACCATCTGGGAGCATTGCGGATTATCGTTGAGCGTCTGCTGGAAAAGTTTCGCGTTTGTAAACCGGAAAATAACGAAACGTTTAAACATCTTGAACTCATCTACAAAGAGCTGGTTGACTGCATTGCGGTTCCCGAACGCTTGCTTAAACTGTCCCATACCAACCCAAACGACACCCAAAACATCGACTGCCGCAGTGCCTTGGAGGATGTTATCGGCCTGCTGGACTTTGAGGCCAAAAGCAAAGGCATCAGCATTTCGCTTGAAACGGCTGCGCCGAATCTGACCATCCTCGGCAATGCCGCAGATTTCAAAATGGTTGCCATAAATCTGATACTCAATGCCATCAAAGCGATGGACAACGGAGGCAATATGGAAATCAAAGTCTCCCAAGACAAAAAAGACCGTGTCGTCATCTCCTTCAAAGATAACGGCAGTGGCATCCCCAAAGAAAACATAAACCGCATTTTCGAACCCTTTTTCAGTGATTCGGGAAACGGCGAACGCACCAAAGGAACCGGCTTGGGTCTGGCTATCTCCAAATCCATCGTTGAAAAATTCGGCGGAAACATCAGCGTAACCAGCACCCTCGGAAAAGGAAGCTGCTTCACCCTGTCCTTTCCATCAATAAAAAACCTTGCCAAAAAATAATATTAGGTATATTAATATCTGCAATCTTAATGAGAAAATAAAGGAATTTTTTATGAGTAAAGAAGAACTTCTTGAATTAACCGGTGAAGTAATTGAAAAATTGCCCAACGCCATGTTCCGGGTAAAACTCGAAAACGGCGTCGAAATTTTGGCACACACCGCCGGTAAAATGCGCAAGTTCCGCATCCGCGTTATGGTTGGCGATAAAGTAGACATCGAAATGACCCCTTACGACCTAACCAAAGGCCGAATTACTTTCCGCCACAAAGACTAATACGCACCTAATCCCCCCCCCACAAAAAAACAAAAAAACCACCCCGCCGTTTCGGCGGTTTTTTTATACTTCCGAAAGTGTTTCAGAGAAAGTTCCGGACGCTTCGGCCTGTCAAACACCGTCCGTGCAATAAAAAAGGGGGATACTCACGTATGCCCCTTTTCAACTTAGTAACTATGAAAACACATTAACCAATGGCAATACCCTTGCGGATAAATTCCTCACTGGTCTGTTCGATAAACTTTTTAACCAAATCCGGCCGGAATATTTCCGTACCGCCGGGCAAGCCTTCACCGACTTTATTGCCGTCAAGATCAACCCCGTTAATCTCTATTTTCCTCTGATTACGCAGCTTGTAGCTTTCATCGGAAGAAAATCCCAGTTGGTGCAGCATATCGTCATACATATAATAAGTATACCCTTTTGCCGCCAGTTTTCTGATATTTTCATATGTCGGCGCATGGCTCAGTTTATATTCTGACAATTCCAAACGCTCATTATACCAGGAATCCCGGTTCAGAGAATGCCAACAGCTGGCCAGAATAATGTCAACGTAATAACCGCTGTAAAGTTCTACGTTGAATAAACGCTCTTCTTCAGGCGCAATCGGCGTCTCAAAAAAGAGAAATTCATATTCCGGCAGCATAAAGCAAAGTTCCTGCGCCGCCCTCAGCGAATACCCCGAATTGGTAACAACCGCAATTTTAGGACGCTCCAGACCGTTTAACCTATCAGATCCCTTGACCGCGCGAACAATCTCCGAGATATTCTCTTTTGTCGTTCTGCTGGTGCATTCTATATGGTTCTTTTTTACCACATAGTCAGGAAAACCGAATTGAATCAGAATATCCTCATAATTCTCGTTTTCGGGCCGGGTCGTTTGTTGACCTTTGTTGGGAGCGCCGCCAACCAGTAACAGCTCGGGATAAAATCCGAAGCGGCTTTCAAAACAGTGCATAATGATAGCGGCGTATTTGGCTGGTCTGACATAACCGCCAAACAACAACAGCGCATCAAAATAAATAAATGAGTCCAAATTAAAACTCTTCACCGGCTCAACACGACCGCTGATAGAATTATAACTCATCAGTGTTCCGTCTTCGTAGCGATAAGTCGCCCAATTTTCCATTTGAAAAACCAATTGTTTTTCCGCATTGCTCAACTCTTTCATATCTTTAATTATTTGAAGTTAATACTATATGGAAAACATCGGATATAAGCAGCTTCTTGCCTTAACCCAATAATTTACTCATAATTTTTGCTGATTGGCACAAATTTATCACAGCATCGGCTCAAAGTAAAGACAAAAATTTGACAAACATTCGTACACATGGTATATTATAGACATAATTTCCGAAATGGTTTTATAAAATGAGTGCAAAAACCATATAATTTAATAGACAGTTTTGTACAGGCGAATAGACTAACCACATAACATGTTATTAAAACTTTTTTTCTCAGGAGAGAATCTATGGAAAATAAGAATAACCCCACTGTTTTCAAAATGGATGCCGACAAGGTCAAACTTATCGTAAGCAAAAACTTTTATTTCAACGGCAATCGCGAAAGCGAGTTTAACGCCCTTCCCGGCAACCTGCAGCGTGCCATCAACCGTGAAGCTGAGTTTCATGTCAAAACATTGTCTCAAACCGAAGGCTTTTCCGATATCCTTACCGAAGACAATTTTAATGAAGCACAAAAACTGCACAACGCCATCTGTGAATACATTGCTCACATCGGTAACGTTGAAGTGGCGAAAAATCCCCATAACCCCCAAAACAAGTTTGCCGCCCTTATGCGTGCCGACAGCGAAGCCGTTTATAAAGAGAACTTTGAATCCAACGGAAATCCCGAGGCTAAAGAGTTTGCTGCCGAAAACGACCTGCATGCGACCACCCGCAGGGCCAAACATCTCAATCAAAACATTCAAAACCATAAGGCTAAAGGTGTTGAATACAATGCACAAAACAGACTGCAAAATATTTATCAATACCTTTCCGACCGCAGCAAATAAAAAAGGGGGATTTAATCCCCCTTTTCTTTTCTCTTAAAATATATTGCGAAGATAACGGTTTATCACCCTTACGCCAAAACCGGTCGCTCCTTTGGGACACAAAGGATGCCCCTTTTCATCACGATCGACGCCGGCAATGTCCAAATGCGACCATTTGGTGCCCGGTTTAACAAAACGTTGCAGAAAACAAGCTGCCGTTGACCCTCCGGCATTGGCCCCGCCAATATTTTTCATGTCGGCAATATCGGAATCAATCATTTTGTTGTAGCCTTCGCCCAGAGGCAGACGCCACAGACGTTCCGCACTTTCCTCACCGGCCTTAATCATATCGGCGGACATCCTGTCGTCATTGGTAAACAAACCGGCATATTGGTCCCCTAAAGCACGCATCGTCGCTCCGGTCAGAGTTGCAACGTCAATCAATCGGTCAACGCCCAAGGTCTCTTGAATGTACCACAGACAATCACCCAAGACTAATCGTCCTTCGGCATCGGTATTCTGAATTTCCACCGTTTGCCCCGACATGGATGTGACCACGTCTCCCGGACGCGTCGCCGAACCGGACGGCATATTTTCAACCAAACCGACAATACCCGCCGCATTGACCGGCGCCCGCTGTAAAGCCAAAGCTTTCAGGCTTGCCACAACGACTGCCGCACCGGTCATGTCGCCTTTCATATCCCACATGCCGTTTGCCGGCTTAAGAGAAATGCCTCCGGCGTCAAAGGTAACGCCTTTTCCGACCAGACCGATGTCAAATTCTTCCTGCTCGGGTTTGCCGCGCCACTTCAAAATCGCGACTTTAGGCTCGTTGACCGATCCCTGGGCCACCGAAAGCAGCATGTTAAATTCTTTTTCCTCCAATTGCTTCCGGTCAAGAATCTCTATATCCAGCCCCAGATATTCCAAACGCTTGATATCTGCGGCAAAAACTTCCGGAGTCAGATAGTTCGCCGGCTCGTTGCACAAATCGCGCGCATAACGCACGGCATTGCCCAAGGCGGCAAAGTCGCGAAAATTCTCGCTGACCTCTTCGGGATTTTTTACCTTAAAAATCACTTGCTCAAGATTCGGATATTCATCCTGCCGCTTTTTGGTAAAATACTTGTCAAAGCGGTATGAGCCTATCATCAGACCAAAAGCGACGTTGTGGGCTATTTCTTCATGCGAAAGTTTGCACCCTTTGATGTCCTCAACATAAAAACAGGCCACACAGTCCTTAAACAGTTTTCTGGCCAGAGTACCGCCCAGCGTCTGCAACGCAATGGCATCCGGCTTTTCTCCCAAACCGGCAATGATAATTTTGCCGCTGGCACCGAAAACTTCAACAAAACTGTTTTTTTTGCCGGTGAAGTTCGCCTGCATGATGGCCTTTTTTGCCAAAGCCTGTTCATCTTTTGATAAAAAAGCCGAATTTAATTTCGAATTCTCGGCCAAACCGATAATCTTTACCGCTTTGGCGCCGATTTTGCCGTCACTGAATACGATTTCAAGCATAATCTGTCCTTTCCTGTCTTGTCGTTTTTTTCATTATAAACGTCAATTCTCAAAAATTTATAAATTTCTCACAATTCTCCACAAACGATTCATTTAAAGAATTCACAACCCCGCACAAGCCTATAGACTCTTCAATCCCTTGTGTTATCGTTAGACGAAATTGGTTTTGCAAGGAGGCAGAAAATGACCCAACTAAAACCGGATTCAGAAAAGCGCAGCTTTAAACGCAGCCGTTCTTTAACCCTGGATGACCGCCTGCGAATTGAGCGAAAACTTGTAGCCACCATTCGCGACAAATTAGACGCCATCAGCAATGCCCAGCTCAAAATTATCAAAGACAATCCTCCCGGGCCTGACGAATCCAAACCTTCGCGCACCAGCCGCAAAAGCGTGGAACGCCTGAAAACAGAAGTAGCCCTCCTCCTCAAATCCACAGGCCTGCGCCCGTTTGTTCCCACCCCCGGCATCCCTGATGCCACCAAAGAAGAAAAATTAATCTGCCGCCTTGACTTTGATGCCTACTTTTTCATTCCCACCACTTCTTTTGACGACGCCGAACGGCAAACAACTCCAATATACGCCCAAACCGTCACCGACTATAACGAACGAATAAATTCCTGCCGCAGTTTTCCGCGCTCCCCCGGCTACCGTCCCGAACATTACGACCTTTTTTCCTCTTACGCCTGGCAGGAATTCGCCAACTACCCGAATTTTTTGAACAGCGCCTCCCGTCTTCGCCAACAACTGGCTCAAATCCAACTTCCGCCCAACCGCATTCAAGACCTCAATCACTATGACTTCATCCACCTGATGGTGGCGGAGATGCGCCGCACCCGTAAACCGCTTTATGAACCCATGCGTTCGCGCCACCTCAAATTGTTTGCCGAATGTTACGGAGAACAGTACCGCAGCATTATGTCCATCCGCCAGTACACTCCCGAATATATCGAAAACAGCTTGTTCAAAATGAGCCGGGGAAGAATAAACGACGAAAACAATATGCACCATGACCTAAACGTCCACTGTCTCAATCACATGGAAAAAAAGAGCGATATGAATGCGCTCCCCAATGTCAGCGTCGTTCCCAAAGAACCCTATCATCGCAGCTTTCACTACCCGTTGCAGCTTCGAATTCCCCCAAACACCATTTTTTATGGCGGTTATGATCCATTGTTCCAAATCCGGCGCAACCTCGAACGGGAAAAAGAATACGCCCGCCGCCATTTTGATCCTAATATGCAGTTAAATCAGGCTTTAAAAAATGCTTATAACCGATCTTATTAATAACATTCTCCGACAAGGCGACTGCCACACCGGCCCCAGTTTGCAGCAACGCAGCATCATCAGCGGACAAAAACAGCTGGCACTGAACAACTTTCCCATGCTTCCGAAAGATTTTATCTGCTTTCTTCACCACTTTAACGGATTAACCACCGGCTGGGGCGTTATCTTCGGCTTCAACCCAACCGGAAGCTTTGCCTACGACATTGCCCATGAAAACGCTTTGTTGGAATTTCCCCGCCGGCAGCGGATTCTGATACTGGGTTACGACGAATATTCCTATCTCGCCTACAATCCTGCCCGGCACCTGTATCAAATAATTGACAAAGACACCCGTGAAGTGCTACAAGCATATTCATCCGCTGCGGCGGCGCTTGAACACATTTTGAAGACAAACTATGAACAATATTTATACTGACACGCCCGACAATCTCAAAAAAGCGGCCGATACCATAAAAAACGGCGGCCTTGTGGCATTTCCGACAGATACCGTCTACGGCCTCGGAGCAAACGTTTACAACGCCGACGCCGTGGCCGGAATTTTTGCAGCCAAGGGACGGCCGTCTTTTGATCCGCTGATTTCGCATATTGCCGAAATCGACTTTCTTTCCGAATACGCCCAAACCGACGAACGGGTTATCGCACTGGCCAAACACTTCTGGCCCGGACCGCTTACTTTTGTGCTCAAACGAAAAGACAACAACGCTTCTCTGGACCTGGTCTGCTCCGGCCTGCCCAACATTGCCGTGCGTATGCCTAATCATCCCCTCGCCTTAAAGCTCATTAAAGCTGCCGGCGTACCTATTGCAGCTCCCTCAGCCAACCGCTTCAAATGCATTTCGCCGACTACCGCACGGCACGTGGCCGAAAGTTTGGGAGACAAGGTTGATATGATTCTTGACGGTGGTCCCTGCGCCATCGGCGTCGAAACGACAATCATAGACCTCACGACGCCTGAAATTGTTATGCTCAGAGCCGGCGGCCTCAGTAAAGAAGAATTAGAAGCCTTTACCGGGGAAAAAGTCTGCATCTCCCACGGAGACCCCAACAAGCCGAGCGCTCCCGGACAACTGCTCAAACACTATGCGCCGCGTATGCCGATGCGCATCAACGTAGCTGAAACGGATGTCCGTCCCGATGAATTTTTTATCGGTTTCGGCAATGTCGGCAACGCTGACGTCAATTTAAGCCCTGCCGGTGATCTTCGCGAAGCGGCCGCCAACCTGTTCGCTTTTATGCGTGAAGCGGAGACCCACACCGAATGCCGCGGCATTGCCATGTCGCCGATACCTGAAACCGGTCTCGGCCTCGCCATTAATGACCGTATCCGCCGGGCATCGTACCTGGAATAATTTTTTTTATTCCAGAGACAATAAGCGCTTGACGAATGACATACTTGAGAGTATTTTATAAATAAGAACAAAATCTTATTATAAAATTAGAAAACAACACTTAAAAAAAATTTAGTATGATACAGACAATTCTTGGAGGTTGCGCAATCATAGCTTTTGCTCTCCTCGTTTCAGTCGGAGCCGTTACTGCCATAAATGACATTGCAGCACTTATAAAAGCGGTAAAAACATCGGCATAGAAATTAATCTGTAAAGATAAAGCCCTTGATTTTAAGAAACCTCAACTTCTTAATTCAAGGGCTTTGTTTTATGTCTTGAATACGGGCTCTCAAGCCTGCACTCTTCTTCCACACACACACACCACACGTTTTATGTTTGTAAAACGACATTCTAAGACTGATGTTTTATTATACTTCATTTTCATTCCCGACGCAACTTATACAATATAAGTATATAATACTTGTTCTCCGATCCCCAGCGACAGCCGACTCTGCTTTCTGACAAGAAATTTTCCGTCCAGCTCGTGCAATTAGTTATTTACATTCGAGCAATCTTTTGTTAAAATAAAAATTAAAGCAAACGGCTTTGGTTTTTATTAC
>HF995308.1 GCA_000432275.1 Proteobacteria bacterium CAG:495 | reverse complement strand
AATTTCAAAATCCGTTTTTCCCGTTCTTAAATAATATTTTCCAATCCGAATATTTGCCGAATGAAAACTTCAGAGATAAGAAAATGTTGCCCGAAAACATTTGGGCATGGATATTTGCTCCTTTTTATAGGGCAATCTTTAAACAGGGGGTTGAAGAAAATGCGCTCTATTTGGATTACCGGTTTGTTTTCGTGTATATAATTTTTATTTTTGTGGTAACGAGCTTATTACTCTCAAAGTTCAGAAGCGCTATGACAACCAAGACAAAATTCCTCTCTGTAAATTTCTTTTTGGGATATGTCTTATGGTTGGCCGTTTTTTCTATAAATCGTTATACTATCTTTTTAGAATTACTGGCGGCAATCATTTTAGTAAAAATATATGTTTATGCTTTTCCTAAAAAAGAGTTTTTGCAAATTCTGTATATATCATTAGGAATTATAATGTTTTACTCTTGCGTGTCTACCCCGTACTACAGCGACTGCTGGGATAAAAGAACAGATCAGGCATACAAGGATCGTAACAGGGCGTATTACGTAATGAAAAACAAAGAAATGCCCGAAAGTAAAAATGTTTATGAGCAGTATATAAAAATTAACGATATTAAATTGCCTCAAAATGTTGTTGCCCTCTTATACGGACAACCTTCGGCCGTATTGCTCCCTTTGCTGAATGAAAATGGTGTTAGGGGCATTATCATGCATCAAAATGTTTCGTTTGATAATGAGGGAAAAGATATCTTTGAAAATTACAAATGGAAAGAAATAAAAGAGAATGCATTAAAAAATCATAAAGGACCCAAAATAGCTATTTTTGCTGAAAATAATAGTGTTTTTCATCCGGTTATGCTTCAGGTCAGCGAATATACAAAAAATATGAAATGCCGCATATTGGATAATAATATTTTGTTCTGGACCATATGTGTACCGCCAGAATTGGAGAATAAAATTTTTGCAGACATGGATAATGAATAAAATGCTGAATATAATCGGGTCATCTAAGATACAGTTAATATTTTTTCTGTTAATAGGCTGCGTTCTGAGTATTTGTTTAAAATACGAAGTAATGTGGGA
>HF995307.1 GCA_000432275.1 Proteobacteria bacterium CAG:495 | reverse complement strand
GTAAATAGTTATTTATGCGGGGTGGACGGAAATTTATGCAGAACAGCATATCCTGATATTCAGGTACTCAGCGTAAAAAAATTGTTTGGAAATTATTTGATAAAAAAAGCCCCCTGTTTCGGGGGTTTAATAACGATATTTATTTCAGGGAAGCTTCTTCCCAACTTTTCAGGCCGATTTTGCTCCAGTCAATCGGAATATTATCAACAATGTTCATATTGACATAATAGCTTTCTTTGATGTTATCCAGCAATGTCTCCACCATAACAACTTCTTTGGCCTTACGGAGCTTATCCCGCACCTCGGGATTGATGTAATCCAAAATTATTTTTTGTTCGGGATTGCGAATAAAAACGGCATGGTCACGCCCGTCATAGATGATTTTGGGAGCCGACGGATGCTGATGTTTGGCTTCTACAAAAAAATAGATGTCCCCCTCCGCTCCTTCCGCTATCAAAAAATTCTTTTCCGTAATGTATTCTGACATCGGGCATTCTCCCTAACTAGCGGCGGCATGCAACCTTGCGATTGATTAACTCCTGCGTGAAAGCCTTGTTTACAACCGTATTGTCATTACCGCTTTGAGAATGGTTACGAGCCATATTTGCCTTTGTGCGAGCCATATTTACAATCATATTGGCTTTTTTGCGCAGATTTTTGAAACCATTGTCGAATTTGCTTTTTAAATCCGCTTTTTTGAGCTGGTCTGCTTTTTGGTCAATATAACGGGCACCGGCTGTCGTCAGATGATAAACCAACGAATGTTTCCCGTCAGAGACCATTCCCAAAGCAGTTAAAGCTGACGCTCCGCCAAGAAAGAGGTTGTTAGCCTCGGGGGCATCCATACCCGTGCCATAAACGGCGCCCAACATTGCGGTTCCCATAAGTACGTGGCGGTAAGAAACCTTAGAATTATCCTTTATCGGTTTGTTCATCGAATTGTCTAAAGCATTCATGGTTTTGGTTACAAAGGTTTCTGCCTTACCCATTTTTTGTTCTGTCATTGCAAGCTCCTAAACATCTGCTTTTCAAACTGCGTTAAGAATACCACTTTGGACAAAATTTGTCAATTAAAAAGCATAAATTTATTTTTTAACAACTATAATCATAGATTGATTAAACATTGTTTAAAGTAAAAAGCAAAAAGAATCCCCAATCCGCAACGGACGGGGATTCTTTTTTACAGCAGAAACCGGTTAGACTGCCGTTTCGGGCCAGTTGACCAAGTTATTGAGGAAATTTTCAACATAATCGGGACGGCGATTCTGGAAATCAAGATAATAAGCGTGTTCCCAGACATCTATATTAATCAACGGTTTGATGCCGCGGGCTATCGGCGTATCGGCATTGGCGGTTTTCATAATTTCCAGCTTGCCGTTATTTTCGACCACCCAAGCCCAGCCGCTGCCGAATTGGGTAACCGCAGCATTTTTAAGTTCTTCTTTAAACTTATCATAAGATCCGAAATCACGTTTTATCATATCCGACAATTTGCCTTTGGGTTCACCCCCGCCCAAAGGCGATATGGAATTCCAAAAGAACTCGTGATTAAACACCTGTCCGGCATTGTTAAAAATCCCCTGAAACTCGGGATTGCCGTATGTCTTCTGGATAATCTCCACCAAAGACATGGATTCAAACTCCGTTCCCTTGATGAGCTTGTTCAGATTGTCAACGTAAGTTTTATAGTGTTTACCATAGTGAAACTCCATAGTCGTCTGAGGCATAAAAGGCTCTAAAGCGTCTATGGCGTAAGGAAGAGGTTTCATCTCGAACATAAGCAATACTCCTGTCAGCGCAGTCTTGCGCGGGGTTAATAAAAAACTACTTCTTCTGATGCTTTATATAGGCATTGGTTCCGATTTCATCAAGCATTTTTTGCTCTTTGGCGTCAAATTCATGCCGTTCTGCAGTTTGACGATGTTCATCAACAATTTCAAAGGTTTTTTGCTCTTTAAACATATCGGCGATTTGTTTTTTTCCTTTTAAAAAATATCGGCTTTTTTATCACTTATTTCGGCAATCCGGCGGCGGACCGCCTCCAGACGTCCTTCCAAATCATCCTTTAGCCGGAGATAACGTTTGACATACAGGCCGAAGTCCCCAATGCCGGCGTGCTCGCGGGCAAATGCCTTTTCTTCTTCAAACCGGCGGTTCAGCGCGGCAATGTCATTTAGAATCTGCTCTTCTTTGTTTTGCTGCTCGACCATCAGCTTGCGCTGTTCGTCTATATTGAATTTTTGGATACGGGTCAGCGTTTTCAGCGAAGACTTCATTTATGCCTCCGTTTCAGGCTTCCGCCGCATACGGAATAGACAATATTTGCTCCAACTGCTGATAACATTCAGGCAACGTAAAACGCTCCTGTTTTCCCTGAGAAAGGAATGCCTCAATTTTAGGATAGTAAAAAATTGCCTCATCCACTTCACGGTTGGATCCTTTTTTATATGCACCGAGACGAATAAGCTCAGCCATATCCTCATAAGCGGAAATGTATTTGCGGGCTTTGGCAACCAGGGCGTACTCCTCTTTCGTGTCACAATCGGGCATAGTACGCGAGATGGAACGCAGAATATTAATTGCCGGATAACGGTTGCGCTCGGCAATGGCGCGGTCAAGGACGATATGTCCGTCCAAAATGGAACGAACGGCATCGGCAACCGGTTCATTATGGTCATCGCCGTCAACCAAAACCGTAAACAATCCGGTGATGGTACCGTTGCCGGAACCGGGACCGGCACGCTCCAGCAAGCGCGGCAGTTCGGCAAACACGCTCGGCGTATATCCTTTTGAAGCGGGAGGCTCGCCAACGGACAGAGATATTTCTCGCTGGGCCATGGCAAAACGGGTGATGGAGTCCATCATACACAAAACGTCTTTATTCTGATCTCTAAAATACTCGGCAACCGCCATTGCAACATATGCGGCCTGACGGCGCATCAACGGGCTTTCGTCAGAAGTGGCCAAGACCAGTACCGATTTTTCCAACCCTTCGGCTCCCAGCACATCTTCCACAAACTCTTTGGCCTCACGGCCGCGCTCGCCAATCAGTCCGATGACCGAAACGTCAGAAGAAGTATGACGCGCCATCATTGACATCAGCGTTGATTTGCCAACGCCGGAGCCGGCAAAAATACCCATACGCTGACCTTTGCATATGGTCAAAAAGGTGTTTACCGCCTTAACGCCCAAATCCACCTTGCCTTTAACGCGATCGCGGAATTGTGCCGGCGGGGGCGACGATTTTATAAAATAAGGCTTATCCCCTTTAATCAGCGGACCTTTGCCGTCAATCGCCTCGCCAAAGGCGTTGATAATGCGGCCCAGCCAAGACGGATGAGGATAAATTACCGGTTTGGCATTCTCCACATCGACTCGGCAACCCAGACCGATACCCTCCAGGGACGCATAGGGCATTAATAAAAGCTTGTCTTCTTTAAAGCTTACCAATTCACAAGGAATTATTTTGCCGTTGGTGCTGGTAACATGACAACGGTCGCCGATTGAAAGCCGGGTACGAATACCGCTGACTTCAATAAAGAGTCCCTGTACGCCGGTCACTTTGCCAAAATAGGCCCCCTCTTCCAGCTTGTTGACTTCGTGAAGTATGTTTTCAATCAGTTCTGACAAAAAATTTCCTTTACCTTAATTTTAGAAATATACCAAATTTATATATTTGTTATATTAATTCATCTTGGATTAAATATACATCTTTATGCGGATTTTTCAGCCTTTTTAAATTTTATTAACAAAATTCTCACCTGT
>HF995306.1 GCA_000432275.1 Proteobacteria bacterium CAG:495 | reverse complement strand
TTAAAAATCCGGAACCTGTTGTTCCTGAGTTTCATTATAACAAAAAACAAAAAGAGAGTAAACAATTATTTGTGCGGGGTGGACGGAAAATTTATATAAGAACAATAAAAAAGCCCCCTGCTATTATTACAAGGGGCTGAAAATGCTATAAATTTAGAACGAGATAAACGGACAAGAAAAGCACTTGTCAAGATAAGCTGACTTGTATTTGTTACCGTTTCTAAGGTATGATGTTGATTTTTCATCAAAATCCAAATATACCGACATCTTAAAGTCCTTATATAAGTCCGGTCCTTCATTTGAACTCTCAATATAAGTGTAAATGCTGTTACCGAATGGGAATTTTCCGCCGGCTTTGGCCAAGCCCATCTTTATGGCTGATTTATTTTGTTCCATCAGCCATAATTGTCCGCCGGAGGGAAGGAACCAATCTCCTTTTGAGGTTCCTGCCGTTGTGTAATTGTAAGCATAATATGCCGCGGGACAATTGCTTCCGCATGCATCAACAATGGTTTTGGTATAGGATTTTCCGTTAAAGTCGGTTTTCGTATCGGCAGGTTCCTTATCCGGAATCCCTGAAATGTTGTTTTTGTTATATCCGTTATTGGCCCATTGTTTCAGCGTACAATTCAATGCCATAGCCAATCTGCGGCTGGGATCAACAACCACGCCGATAGGCGTTTTGTTGTTGTCGGTGTAATAATGCGACGTCGTTTTATCTGAATACAAAATATCTCCGGCTTCCATGACGTAGACTTCTTTCTCTTTGCAGAAGACTTTAGAGGTATCAAAGGGACAACGGATAATGTCGCCTTCACAATTGCTTGCCGATTTGGTAAAACCAAGCGCGGCACAGTTGTTGGCAACGCAGGTTTGGGCGGCGGCAGAGCCGGCCAGCAGAGAAAAACCGGCGGCCAGTAGAGTTGAAGTTATCATATTCATCTTAAAATTCATTGTTTTTCTCCCTAATTAAAATCGAGACAGGCTTTTTTGCTGCTGTCGAACGGGCAGCCGATTGCAGTCAGTCCGCCGCTGC
>HF995305.1 GCA_000432275.1 Proteobacteria bacterium CAG:495 | reverse complement strand
GGCAACCGCCGGGGACTTTATTTAAATTTTACTTTTCAGATTAGCAATCAGAGCATCCACGCCACCGGGATTGTTTTTGATAAAGGCGGTGTACTCGTTGCGAGCCGTAATTGCCAAGCTGACATTTTCAATGATGATGTCAACGATTTTGAAACTGCCGTTCTTTTCACGAACACGCCAGACAACTTTGGCCGGTTCGCCCTGATCCATGGGAACTTTTGAATTTACAAAAATCTGACCTTTAGAATTAGAAGGCGTCGTTCCGTTAAAAATGAAATCTCTGCCTTTAAATTCGTCAAAACGTTTTGACCAGGTGCTGATATTAAGCTGGCGATAAACCTTAATGAACTCTTTGCGCTGCTCCGGCGTAGCGGTTCTCCAGTTACGGCCGAGAACGAATTGTCCGATAAAGTCCAAATCCAAAGCATCGTTAAAAAGTTTGGCAAAACGCGCGTCTTTTTCCGCCTGAGAAACATTGGCATTGATAATCTGTTCAATTCCCTGGCGGGTGACGTTTTTAACAAAAGCTTCCGCAGCCGCAGCATCCACTTCGGCATGAGCTGAAGCGGAAAACATCAGCACAGCGGTAAGAAATGCAAAAAAATTCTTCTTCATATAAAGGTTCTCCTTTAGTCGGTTAATTATAAACTATTCGGCTTCCATTTCATCAAAAGCAGCGTCTTCGTCTTCAATGCCAAAATCGAAGTCATAGGTGTTTTCGTCTTTTGAAACATCGTTAAAGCATTTAAGCTTGCTCTGATTTTGCAGATATGCAGAACGCATGGTCGCATAGAAGTCAACGGAATTACGCTCCAAATCATCCAGAATATCCAACGCGGCTTCACGGGCGGTAATTCCCTGAGCAATCGCATAACCCCAAGAAGCTTTGTCATGCACATTGGCATCCTGATAAGTCGCCCAGTAAACGGGATCAAATACAAAGTCAAGCGCCATACCGGTGGCAGCACGCGGCGTGCTCGGTCCCAGCAAGGGAAGAACGATGAACGGTCCCTGAGGAATACACCATTTGGCAAAAGTTTCATTAAACGTGGTTTTATCCTTGGGCAGTCCCCAGCCTTCGGCAACGTCAAACATACCGACCAATCCCAGTGTCGAGTTGATTACAAAACGGGACAAACTCTTGACTGAAGCTTCGGGATCAGCCTGCAACAAATGGTTTCCGGCAGAAACCGGCTCTTTCAGGTTGTCGATAACAGAACTGATGCGCTCGCGGATAAACGGCGTGGTAACGGCACGATAGCCCTCGGCTACCGGTTTTATCACATATTTATCCACCTGGTAGTTAAACGAGAACATAGCCCGGTTATACCCTTCAAAGGGATCGTCATATTCATGTTGTTCTGTTGCAGAAGAGGCACAGGCGGCAACACACGCCACCATTACGGCCACAGTAAATCTTTTTATCTGGTTCACGACAGTCTCTCACCTTTTTTGTTTTTAATTAAAAGTTAATATAACATTATATTTTTCGAAATCAATCAATTTACGCAGTAACGCAGAACTTTTTAGCGGATATGTCCGTATGTATATATTTACCGCGGCATATGTTACAAATCAGAAACCTTTTGTGTTTTGCAATTGAATTATTTTTACCATATTATCACCCTCAGTTAAAACTTTTAAGAAAAGGACAATGAACTATGACTAACCAACCTTCTAAACCGATTATGCTCTTTGACTGCAAAACTTCTCAAAGCGTTATCGGTCAGGATAAATTTTTAGACTCATTCAAAACCATTCTGAACCACGGCGGCTATGCCCAGGGTCCGGAAACCCGTGAACTGGATGAAAAACTGGCACAGTTCTGCGGCAGCAAATATTGCTCTACCTGCGGTTCCGGCACTGATGCTTTGACCCTGGCGCTGATGGCTTGGAATGTGAAAGCCGGCGATGCGGTATTCGTATCCTCGTTTACTTTTGTCGCTTCTGCCGAAGCACCTGTTCTGCTTGGGGCTACACCGATTTTTGTAGACTCTGATCCCAATACCTACAATATGGATCCGAAAGACCTGCAACGCGCCATCGACGAAGTCAAAAAAGAAGGCAAACTGACTCCGAAAGTCGTTATTCCGGTTGATATTTTCGGTTCTCCCTGCGACTATGACGCCATTAAGAAAATCGCTCACGACAACGGTATGAAAGTTTTGGCTGACTCCTGCCAGTCTTTTGGTTCTGAATATAAAGGCACCAAGACCGGAAACGTTGCCGACATGACTGCGGTTTCCTTCTACCCGACCAAACCCCTCGGTTGCTACGGCGACGGCGGTGCCGTATTCACCAACAGCAACGAAGAAAACGAAATGGTCAAATCCTGCCGCGTTCACGGTATGAGCCCGGAAGACCACTATGACAATATCCGTCTCGGCATGACCGGCAGAATGAACTCTTTTCAGGGTGCCGTTTTGCTGCTGAAGATGACCGTATTTGAGCAGGAGCTGAAAGACCGTTTCAGAGTTGCCAGCCGTTATGACAACGAACTGAGCAATTATTTCGGCAAACAAAAGATTTTGGACAACTGCAAATCAGCTTACGCCCTCTACACCATTACTTGTGAAGACCGCGACGAGCTGGCTGCATATCTGAAATCCAACGGTATTCCCTGCGGTACCTATTATCCGCGGCCGGTTCATACTCAGACAGCATATGCACAGTGGAATACCCGCAGCCTGCCTGTTTGTGAAAAACTTTCCAAAACGGCTCTCTCTATTCCGATGACTCCGTATCTGGACAATCAGGATTTGGATTATGTCATTAACTGCATGAACGAATTTGCAGCAAAAAAGACATCTAAAGCCGCTTAGTACAAATCTTAAGCACGTCAAAACGGGAAACCAAAACGGTTTCCCGTTTTTTTATGTTCCGGCTGATTGATTTGCAAAACTGTGGATAATAAAAAAATCTGCATAAATATGAAAATTAATACTGGACAAGCAGAAAAATATGCATTATAAAACACCTCGTCTACTTCAGATGGCTACTGCTCAGGTAGCTCAGTCGGTAGAGCAGAGGACTGAAA
>HF995304.1:15954-23574 GCA_000432275.1 Proteobacteria bacterium CAG:495 | reverse complement strand
AAAAAAGCCCTGTTTGAACGGAGGGCTTTTTTGTTTGTGTTGTTGCGGTAATGGCGTTGTTTTTGCCGCTGTCGGACATTCCCGGTATGATAATAGGTTTTATGCCGATTGAAAATGTTGTGAGCGGAAATATATCATAAGTGTTCACGATGATGGTACATCGAAATTTTATTTCTTTTGCCATTATGAGTGCACATCAAGGTTCCTTCTACACTGATAATGGCCAAAGAATTAAATTATTTAATTGTTTGCCTTATAGTAAAGAAGGCCGGAGGGTGAGAAATTTTTTCTCACCCTTTTCTTTAATCTTTGTCTATTTTATAAAAATTTCTTGCAAAATATTTTTTTTATGTCTACGATAAAAGGCAGTGAGAATCCTCTGTTGACTTTTTGTAAGGATATACCATGACGGCATCACAGAACAAAACTTCCCTTTCCCAACTGATTGATAAAACAAAAGATGTTGACAATTGCAGAGATAAAGAGGTAATCCCCGGCATTTTCTGGATGAGCGAAGACAACGGCGCCAATATGCTGATAGACAGCCGCGGCGACGGAGACCGGGTTATTGTTCACCTCAAACCGGAGTTTGGGATAGAAAAAGTCGAAGAAATCCAATCCGGTAAATCTTATCGCATCAGCGGTTCCCTCAACGGCCAAAGCAGCCAGTTCAGTATGGTGTACGGCAAAAATCATCTTTTGTACGCCGTCGGCAACGGTGTCGAAACCGATGCCCGGGGCCATGCCCGCAGCCCGTTCAGAGCCAATTCCGGCAATTACTTCCTGAAAATGCAAAACGTTCGTTAAACCTCAAACGATTTTGTTTTTTGTAACAAAAATGTAGCAACTTTTTTTGTCAATAAAAGTTGCTTTTTTTCTAATTTATGGTATGATTAAATCAACTTGAAATTAAAAGGATACTCTCAATGGCTGATGCAACGCAATTATACCAGTTTGGTTTTGATGTTAACGATTATATCCGTGACCAGTATGCCGCCCAGTATACTGAAGACGATTTGCTGGCGCACTACAAACCTCACGAGAACCCGTCTCCAGACAATTTGAACCCGGCGGATGTTTATATGCGCGTTAAAGACGATCCCAGATTAAAAGAAGAGTTTATGTTTCTTTATGCGTTTAACGAAGATACCAAAAGCTGCGGTATGTATAAGGAGATTCGCCGTAAAGGGGAAGAAACCAACGTAACCGATTTTCGTATGGGCAAAGACAACAAGCTGCGTCTGGCCATAAAAAATCTGGGCGGAACCAAACTGAACTTTACCATTGAAGACGGCCGCACAATCGTTTTTGCGCCGGATCACCAGCTGACGGCCGACCAGGTTAAGGAATTGGCCCGTTTCTTTTATATGCACGGCATCGGAGATGATTGCCTTCAGGATTTCCGCCTGCCGGAAAACGTCGATAACATCAATGTGGCGCCCGATCCCGAACATCCCGAAAACACGACCTTTACCAAAATGTTTGACCAGGCACTGAAGGACGTCAATCAGGAATACGGCACGGATGATTTGCAGCAGGCCAACGAAGCTCCCGCACCGGCGCCGAACAAGCCGATGACCCTCAGTTATCGTCGCGCCGAAGACAAGATTAAAGCCCGTATGGGAATTATGGGCTTCAAAGAAGATTTGGTTAAAATGCGTCGTTGCGCCGATGGAAGTATGATTATTTCGGCCTATACCACGGAAGACGATTTGACCGATGACAGCAAAACCAAAAACGGCAAGGTTCTGCACAAAAAGGCCTTTGCCATCAAGTTTAACATCGTTAACGGTGTTCCCGAAGTTGCCGCTTATATGCCTCCCGGAAAAGGCATTGAGCCCAAGCATGCCCAATGTATGCTGGAAGCGCTCAAGTCTCAGGGATGTACCCATTATCGTATTCCCGGCGGTGCGGTTGATATGTCGGGTGCCGGTATGGATGCTTTCTGGAAGGCTTCGGCCAAAACCATGATGGTGCCGGAAGTCGATCCCGAACACTTTTTCACGCTGTCTCCCGATAATATTGATTCAATGCTGAAACAGCTGAAAGAAGAAAACAAACAGGACTTGGCTGCCGAGACCCAATGGAAAGAAAATTTGGTCGAGCAGCTTCATCGTCAGGAAGATATGGAAGTTTATAAAAAACAAAACGGAAAATATCCCAACGATGCCCAGCTGGCGCAGTTTGTGGCGCAAAACGGCCACGTTCCCGCTTCCAACTCCAAATTGCAGGATAAAATCAAACAGCTTGAAGGCGATATCCGTTATTCTAAATTTACGGACTTTACCAACGGTACGTTTAACCGGACAATCAATAAAAATGTACAGGGTATGTTCCGTGATACCGATGGCAAAAATCACAACACCGGTAAAAAATGGGATACCGTCGATTGTTTGGCCGCCGCCAGAGCTTATGCCGATTTGATTAACGATTATGCTAACCCCAATCTTGGCTATGACAGACTGCTTCCGGACAATGAAGCAAAATTGATGGAAATTTTTGAGCGCAGCCGCTTAAACTATAAAAAGAGTGTTGCCATCGAAATTCAGGAAAACATTGCAAACGGCCTGCGTGACAACGAAGCGGTAACCAAGGTGGCCGAAAACTGCCGCCGCAGCGTTGAGGTTTCCATTTCTGACGTTCAGGTTAATTACTCTGATTTCAAAGTATGGGATAAGTTGCCTTACCGCAGCGGTACTTATAATGAGCTGGATTACTTCCAGCCCCGTTACAAGGAAGACGGCTCGGTTGAAATTTATCAGCTGGGCAACAAAAAAGGCCAGCCTGTCGCGGATCCGACCCGCTATCGCGAACCGATTGGCATTCGCCAACGCGATATGTTGATGCAGCAGCGTATGCAGTCGTACCGCGCATAAGGAAGTTGACAATAAAAAACGCCGCAGACCGCGGCGTTTTTTATTGTCTGTGAAACCCTTTTAACAGGGCTTGATGTTCCAAATGTCGTCGGCATACTCCATAACCGCACGGTCAGAAGTGAATTTGCCGATGCGTGCGACGTTGAGGATGGCTTTGTGTGCCCAGGTGTCCTTTTTGAGGAAGTCTTTTTCAATGACTTCCATCTTCTTGTCAAAGGCTTCCAGATCAGCCAGCACAAAATAGTAGTCGCGGTTGAGCAGCTCTTCGAAAATCGGCTTAAACAGCAAAACATAGTCTTTTTCGCAGAACATATTGGAGTTGACCGCATTCAGGATACGTTTGATGTAATTGTTGTTTTCGTAAATCTCACGCGGATTGTAGCTGGAGCGTTTTGCCTCGATTTCCTTTTCGGTCAGGCCGAACAGATAGAAGTTTTCATCGCCGACTTCTTCTCGTATTTCAATATTGGCGCCGTCCAGCGTTCCTAAAGTCAGGGCGCCGTTGAGGGCAAATTTCATATTGCCGGTGCCGCTGGCCTCAAACCCCGCGGTTGAAGACTGGACGCTTACGTCGGCAGCCGGAATCAGAACCTCGGCCAGAGATACTTTGTAATCGGGGATAAAGACAACTTTTAACATATCGTTGACCATCGGGTCGTTGTTAACCACGTCGGCAACATTGTTAATCAGTTTGATGATTAGTTTGGCAAAGCTGTAAGACGGGGCGGCCTTTCCTGCAAAAATGTAGGTTTTGGGCGTTGCCGGCTTTACGTTGTCTTTGATGATGTCGAGATAATCGCCGATAACTTGCAAAATCGTCATCAGCTGGCGTTTGTACTCGTGAATGCGTTTGGCATGAACAATGAACATACTCTTGGGATTGACCATAACGCCGGTGCTTTTGAATATGACCTTGGCCAGACGTTCTTTGTTGGCTGTTTTGATGTCCATAAATTCTTTCATGAATTTTTTATCGTCGGCAAAGTCTTCGAGTTTGCGCAGTTCGGTCAGCTCGGTTACCCAGCCGTCGTCGATTTTGGAAGTAATCAGGTCTGATAAAGCCGTGTTGGCGTGCAGCAGCCAGCGGCGCGGCGTGATTCCGTTGGTAACGTTGCGGAATTTTTCAGGCCATAATTCGTAAAATTCGGGAACCAGACGGGTCTTGATGAGTTCGGAGTGGATTTGCGCCACGCCGTTAACCGAGAAAGAGCCGACAATGGACAGATTCGCCATTCTGATGATTTGGTTTTCGCCTTCGCCGGAAACGATTGAGACTTTGCTCAGTTTGGCGCCGTCGTCCCCGAACTTGGAACGTGCAAAATCCATAAAACGGCGGTTGATTTCATAAATAATCTGCAAATGGCGCGGCAGGATTTTACCGACGATTCTCGTCGGCCAGGTTTCCAGCGCTTCCGGCAGCAGGGTATGGTTGGTATAGGCAAAGACGCGGGTCGTGATGTCCCATGCGGTGTCCCATTCTTGTCCGTGAATGTCAACCAGCAGACGCATCAGCTCTGCAATTGCGATGGCCGGGTGGGTGTCGTTCAGCTGAATGCAGACTTTGTCCGGCAGGTGGCTGAAGTCGTTGCTCTTTTCCAGAAAACGGCGGACAATGTCCTGAATGGCGCAGGAAACAAAGAAATATTGCTGAATAAAACGAAGCTCTTTGCCTGAGTCGACAGCGTCTGAAGGATACAGAACTTTTGAGATGGTTTCGGTTTCGATGGAGTTTTTAACCGCCTCAATGTAACCGCCTTCGTTAAAAATGTTAATGTCCAGTTCGTTGTCGGTTTTGGCCGAAAACAGACGCAGATAGTTGACTGACTTTCCCTCATAGCCCACAATCGGGAAGTCAAAGGGTACGCCGTAGATGTTTTTGGTGTTCATCCAGATAAAATTTTTCTGGCCGTTGCCGCTGTCCAGGGTTTCAACCTCGCCGAAAATGGGAATTTTAACCGTACGGTCCGGACGAGCAAACTGCCACGGAGAGTCTTCACCCTCCCAGTTGTCGGCCAGCTCTATCTGATAGCCGTTTTCAAACTTTTGCTTAAACAGGCCGTATTCATAGTTGATGCCGTAGCCAAAGCCCGGAATGCCGAGCGAGGCCATTGAATCCAGGTAGCAGGCAGCCAGTCGGCCGAGGCCGCCGTTGCCCAGCGCCGGATCATATTCGGTGTCAAAGATTTCTGCCATCGAAATGTCGGGAAATCCGTCGATTTTAACCTCTTTTAAAATGTCAAAAAGGCCGAGGTTGTGCAAGTTGTTTTCCAACGACCGTCCGATAAGGTATTCGATTGAGAGGTAAAAGATTCTTTTGGAATTGCATTTGTTGTAACGGGCAATCGTTTCATACATCTTGTCCATTGCGAATTCGCGCACCGCAAGGGAAATTGCCTTCAGGGCTTCGTCTTTGGTAATCTCGCAGGTACGTTTGCCGATAAAATACTTAATGTAATGCTCAATGGAGAGTTTAAGTCTGGCACGGTCGATTTCGCTGATGATTGCAGAATTTTTTTTCACCTCAATATACTCCTTTAGGATAAAAGATACTTATTTATCCTCAAACCTAAATATAATTGTTTGAAATATAGTTAATAATATAATTCTTTTTTTGCCGATTCATCGCCCGAAGTTATAAGTTTTTTAAGAAATTTCCTTGTAAATTAAGTGTTATGTAATATAATCACGGCAAATTTAATGCTAAATCTTTGAGGTGAAATTTATGAAGAAGACTTTTATGGCCGGCTTAATGGTTGCGACGGCGTTAACCTGTGCCGCCCCGGCTGATGCCCAGAATATTTTTGAAGCTCTGAGCGAGACTTACAATACCAATCCGACCTTGCAGGCCCAGCGTGCTTATCTGCGCAGCATTGATGAAAACGTGGCTATTGCCAAGTCCGGTTATCGCCCCAACATCGCCCTGACCGGAAGCTATAACGATGCCAACCGCAACAGCGATATTATCGCCAATGACGGCGCTTCCAAGCAGACGGTTTTGGCGGCTACGATTTCTCAGCCGCTTTTCAACGGTTTTTCGACTGTGAATTCCGTAAAGTCTGCCGACAGTTATGTCCGTTCCGAACAGAATAATCTGTATAACGTTGAACAGAGCGTTTTCCTCAGTGCCTCAACCGCATATCTCGACGTTTTGCGCGATACTGCGATTGTTGACCTCCAAAAGAACAATGAAAAGCTCTTGAAAAAGAGGTTGGAAGAAACGCAGCAGCGTTTCAACGTCGGCGAAGTCACCCGCACGGACGTTTCTCAGGCAGAGGCCCGCTATTCTCAGGCTAAGTCGGATCGCATTGCTTCTGAAGGAACGTTAGAGGCATCCCGGGCAACGTACATTCAGCTGATTGGTTCCAAACCCGAAAAATTGGAGGAACCGGCTCAGATTAAGGATTTTCTGCCCAAAACCTATGATGACGCTTTAAATATTGCGCTCAACAACAATTACGGCATTCAGCAGGCCAAACATCTGTTAGATTCCAAGGGCTATGACGTTTATGCCAACACCGGCGCCCTGCTGCCGCAGGTCAGTTTGGACGGTACTGCGTCCAAAACCAAACTGGACGGCGACAACTACACCGGCAAACCGGAAACCGACAACTATGAATGGGGCGTAAACCTGACTGTGCCTCTGTATAATTCCGGCGAAAGCCGTGCCAAAATCCGCCAGAGCAAATACCTCAAATGGCAGGCTCAGGAAGCCGTGTTGGAGGCGGAACGCAGCGTTAAGGCTACGGTTTCCAGCGCATGGGAATATATGATTGCCAATGAATCCAAAATTAAGGCCATTCAGGATCAGGTCAAGGCTAACGAAATAGCCCTCGACGGCGTCCAGAAAGAAGAAGCTCTGGGCAACCGTACCATCTTGGACGTATTGGATGCTTATCAGGAATTGTTGAACTCTAAAGTTAATGAAGTTACCGCCCGCCGCGACTACTATGTATCGGGTATGAACCTGCTGCTCTCCATGGGCAAGCTGACAGCCCGCGACCTCAAATTGGGCGTTGACCTCTATAATCCCAAAAAGTTCTACAAGGAAACCCGGGATAAGTGGCTTTCTCTCAACTAAAAGGTTTTTTACAGCAAAAATTATCGAAACTCTTGCTTATGCAATATTTTTGTGTAAAATAACTCTCAAACAAACTATTTGGGAATGTAAAAATGGCAGAAGACAAAGAACAAGATCTTTCCATGGAAGATATTTTATCTTCGATTAAAAATATTTTGTCTGAGGACGAGCAGGGCAAAGAAGTGCCTGCCGCAACACCTCAGCCCGAACCGGTTGCGGAAGCGGCCGCGGTTTCTCCGGAGCCGGAAGAGGAAATTCTGGAATTGTCTCCTGCAATGCGCATTACCGATGACAATGCCGATACCGGCATAAATCTTGATGCCGAATTAGATGGTCTGCCGTCGGACGGCAGCGTTTTCCCGCTGCAGGAAGATTCTGAAAATACGGAAACTCCCGAGGTGCCGGAACTCCCTGTTGTTGAAACTGCGAATGAGTCGGAATCTTTTGCTGCGGAAGAGGTCATCTCTTCCGACGAGCCGGAAATGCAGGAGGAAGGCGAACCGTTAAGCCCCTCGCTTGAGAGCGCGGAACTGGAAAGTGTAGAAGAAGTGTACGATGACAACTCCGATCCTTTTTATGAGGAACCGGAGGTTGAACATCATCCGCAGGCGTTTATGGATGCCTCGGAAGTTGCTGAACCGGAACCGGCGTTTGAAACGTCCCCTT
>HF995304.1:9168-15895 GCA_000432275.1 Proteobacteria bacterium CAG:495 | reverse complement strand
GACTTTGCCTGAACCGGAACCGGTAGCCGAGGAACAGGAAATCGTTTCCGAGCCCGTAATTGAAGAACCCGCAGCAGCCGAGCCTGCCGCTGAATCCAAAGGCGGAAGCGCGGTGGATGTTTCCGCGTCCATTATCAGCAATTTTGCCAAAATGTTTACGCGCGAGCATAAAAAAGAAGACGTGCCCGAAGTGCCGGAGGAAAGTGATGCCGAACCGGTAACGGCTCTCGGCAACGGCGGCAAAACCATTGAAGGTGTTGTTGCCGATGTAATTCGCGGTATTATCGGAAAAGAAGTTTTGGAAAACTGGCGCCGCGGTGCCGATTATGATGCCTATGCCCGGGAAGAGATTTGCCGCCAGACCAACCAGTGGCTGAACGCCAATCTTCCGGCTATCGTTGAACGTACCGTTAAACAAGAAATTGAACGAGTGATGGCAAAGGTCGGCAGCGAGCAATAGTTTATTGTGCCGTCCTCTAAAAAATTATGCCCCCAAGTTTACCTTGAGGGCTTTTTGCAGTCTTAGATGTTAATACAAAAATGGAATTTTTTACAATGCTGGAAAAAAACTATAATCCTAAAGATTTTGAAGAGAAAATTTATTCTGACTGGGAACGGGATAATGATTTCAAACCCGATATGCGGAGCGACAAGGATGCTTTTTGTGTCGTTATTCCGCCGCCTAACGTTACCGGTGTCCTCCATATGGGACATGCTCTTGACGATACCTTGCAGGATATTTTGATTCGTTATAACCGTATGCAGGGAAAAAAGGTTCTCTGGCAGCCGGGGATGGATCATGCCGGTATTGCAACCCAGATGGTGGTTGAGCGCAATCTGGCCAAAGAAGGCATTACCCGTCACGACCTTGGCCGGGAGAAGTTTATCGAGACCGTCTGGAAATGGAAAGAGCAGTCCGGCGGAACCATTTGCAAACAGCTGCGCCGCCTGGGTGCCTCCTGCGATTGGAGCCGCGAGCGTTTTACCATGGATGAGGGCTTGAGCCGTGCGGTACGCAAAATCTTCGTTAATTTATACAAAGACGGTTTGATTTATAAGGCCAAAAAGCTGGTTAACTGGGATTCCAAATTTATGACAGCCGTTTCTGACCTTGAGGTGGTTCAAAAGGAAACCGTCGGCAAAATGTATTATTACAAATATCCGATTGAAAACGAACCCGGCCAGTTTATCCATATTGCCACCACCCGTCCGGAAACTATGTTTGGCGATACGGCTGTTGCAGTCAGCAAGGAAAACGAAAAATTAAAACATCTGATTGGCAAAAATGCCGTTCTGCCGATTGTTAACCGTCCGATTCCCATTGTCGGCGACGAACATGCCGACCCTGAAAAAGGTACCGGTGCCGTTAAGATTACGCCGGCGCATGACTTTAACGATTTTGAGGTCGGCAAACGTCATAACCTGCCGTTGATTAATATCTTGAATGAAGATGCAACCCTTAATGAAAATACGCCTTTCCCGGGAATGGACACTCAAACAGCTCGCGCTAAAACCATTGAAAAGCTGGAAGAGCTCGGCCTGATGGAAAAAATAGAGGACCATCCGATGGTTATTCCTTACGGCGACCGTTCCAATGTTGTTATTGAACCGATGCTGACTGACCAATGGTTTGTCGATGCGCCGACTTTGGCGCGCGAAGCCATCCGTGCGGTAGAGCAGGGCGAAATGGAGTTTGTCCCGAAATCCTACGAGAAGACTTATTTTGAATGGATGCGCAATATTCAGCCGTGGTGTATTTCCCGTCAGCTTTGGTGGGGTCACCAGATGCCGATTTGGTATGGACCCGATGGCGAAATTTTCTGTGAAGAAAACGTTGACGAAGCTCAGGCGGCTGCCGACAAGCATTATGGACGGCATGTCGAGCTTACGCGGGAGACCGATGTGTTGGATACATGGTTCTCTTCCGGTTTGTGGGCATTCTCTACCTTGGGCTGGCCTGATAAAACCGAGTTTTTGGATACGTTTTATCCGACATCGGTTCTCGTAACCGGATTTGACATCATCTTCTTCTGGGTTGCCCGGATGATGATGATGAGTATGTATATGATGAAGAAAGTTCCTTTCAAAAAATGCTACATCCATGGCCTGGTTCGCGATGAACAGGGGCGCAAAATGTCCAAATCTAAAGGCAACACGGTGGATCCCATGGAGACCATTGAAAAATACGGTGCCGACGCATTGCGTTTCTTTATGGCTGCAATGGAAACCCAGGGACGCGACATTAACATGAGCGAAAACCGAATTGCCGGTTATCGTAATTTTGCTACCAAACTTTGGAATGCGGCTCGTTTTGGCGAAATGAACGAGGCTGCAATGCCGCAGGGTTTTGAGCCGTCTTCGGTTAAGCACGCGGTTAACAAATGGATTATTGCCAAGGCGCAGGAAGCTACCCGTGAAGTAACCGAAAATCTGAACAGTTATCGTTTTTCGGATGCTGCCAATGCGGTTTACCAGTTTGTCTGGGGTTCATTCTGCGATTGGTATATCGAAATGATTAAGCCGATTCTTTATGGTGAGAACGAGGCTGAAAAAGCGGAAACCCGTGCAGCCTTTGCCTGGGTACGTGACCGTATTTTAGTCATCTTGCATCCGTTTATGCCCTTTATCACCACGGAACTGTGGAACAATACGGCTCAGCGGGACGTTAAGTTGATTCATGCCCCGTGGCCTCAGGCGGAAAAAATTGATACTGCCGCTATGGAAGATATTGACTGGGCTATTGAACTGATTGGTGCTGTTCGTTCGCTGCGTGCTGAAATGAACCTGCCGGCCGGAGCCAAGCTGACGGTCTTTCTGAAGGACGCTAACGACGCCTCGTGCGCACATCTTAAGTCTTTCAACAATATTATTTGTTCTTTGGCTCGTTTGGAGAAGCTCGAATGTTTTGCTCCGGAGGCCGAAGTCAGCAAAGATATGGTTCAGGCCGTATTTCGCGAGGCGGTTATCTTGTTGCCGTTAAAGGGCGTTGTCGATTTTGCCGCCGAAAAAGAACGTCTGCAAAAAGAAATCGCCGCCTTGGATAAAAATCTTGAAGGTTATGCCCGTAAGCTGGGTAATCCGAGCTTTGTCGAGCGTGCGCCGGCTGCGGTGGTGGAAGAAGAAAAACGCCGTCAGTCCGAAGCACTGGAAAACAAGGCCAAGTTGCAGGAGGCTCTGCAGCGGATTGCCAACTTCTGAGGCAAACAATAAAAAAACTCCTCTGAATTTTGTTTCAGAGGAGTTTTTTTTGAAGAAGTTTACAAAACCTCGCCGTTTTCGTTGACCAGTATCGGAAAGCCGTCTTCATCCGTTGTTTTAAAAATCAGAGGTTCTTCCTGATAAATATAAATGTAATCTTTGGAAGAAAATATGATTTCACCGTTGCAATCAGCCGCATGCTTAAGTCCGTTCACATGGAAGATAAAGCCGTCGTTGTGGATGCTGACGTTGCAAATGCCCTGAATGATGAATTTTTTATTTTTGGCGTCAAACAGAGCCTCTTCAGGTTGTCCGTGCAGCGAAACTTTGTATATGTCTTGCGACCAGGTCGGTATGATACCGGCATATTTCAAATCCAACAGCAGATTTCCTGAAACGTCAAACAGACCATAGTCTTGTCCCGCTTTTACCCGAAAATATCTTGCCGGTTCCAAATCTTCTTCGGCAGGATGGGAAAAACGGAAATAAAGACGGGTACTGTCTTCTATTTCATCATAAGCGCAAGGGATGATTTCATTGCCGTGAAAATCGTAAATTCCGCATTTGTTGCCTTGCCAGATCTCAACATAATCGGCGCCGATTGGCCAAGGCTTCTTTCTTTCCTCAATATCAGATATTTTGATTTCAAATTTATCCAGGCATTTGTTGAGGATTGTGCCGAATTTGCTGTGATACAGACAATATTGCCGAATATTGTCTTTCGTAAGAGCAATAATGTAGCCTTCGTTAAGCTCAATAACCTCATAACGGTCAAAGAGAAAAGGGACGATGTCTGTTTTGTCTCTTCTGATTACGCCGTATTTCTCGCTGAGCCGTTTCTTGACGATATACAGTTTGTAATCGGGGGCGGCAACACATTCTGCAAAGGTACTTTTCAGGGGCATTCCCTGTCTTTTGATTAGCTTTTCCATCTTGTTGGATTTTTAGAATTAATAATATTGCAGTCATGAACTCTCCTTTATTTGGAGAGTTCATGATAAATTTTTCGTAAACTGAATGCCTGTGTCTCAAATCCGTCCATAAAAATGTATTTATAAATTATCTTAAATACATTTACCCAGACGTTGAGCCCCAGCAAATTGATAAACAAACTCGGCATAACCGAAAGCTTGAGCATTTTAAAGTTTTTCTTCGTATTTCCTTTCTCCAGTTCCAGCATAATATTGTGATATTCCATAATATTAGCCAGAGCAAAAAGAAAAACCAAACAGCTGTGGGTGAAAATCATGCTTGTGGGCTGCTGAAGTATCAGCATATCAACCATAAATTCTCCCAAAACAATAAAAATGGCAACAAAATAAATGGCTCCGGCTAAAGATTTGCTGTTTACGTTAACAATTAAACGGAATTTCCAGCGTATGCCGATATAGGCGGTAACCAAATATATGCAGAGTGCAATGCCTGCTCCGTAAAGCAGTTTTGTCGTTCCGTGTTCCGCTGCGGCCCAGAAAAAGAAAACCGAGGCGCTGGCGCAAACGATGGAATAAAAAGCCGCCATCCCGTACTTAGGAACGATGCGGCAGCGGTAATTAACGGCCAATATCGGAAGCGTTGCCGTTACGATTGCTGCAAAAGCTGCCATTGCTTTGAGGGATTCGCCGTAAGAAGGAGCAAGCAGCGTATAAACAAATATTGCCAAAGTCAGAGACAATAAATTTCCGCCGATAACCCCGAAGGTGATTTCCGTCATGAGTTTGAGTTTTTGCTGAAGTGTTAAAATAGTGACACATTCAGTTTTCCGGATATCCGGTGTTTTAAGTTTCATTTGTTCCATAATGATTAATATTAATAATTGTTGTTCGTTGCCGGACAATATAATACTAAATCTCCGCCTGCGCAAGAAGTTTTTGTCTAATAAAACTTCCCTTTTGTTCAAAAACTTGCTATACTGTCAAAAAACAGGAAGTGTAAAATGGAATTTGATAGTCAAAAAATATTGCATTATAACCAGCTGTTCAGCCGTTGGAAAAATGAGCTGTTTCCTCGTCGGGAATATGCTTATGAGAATGAATGCTGTTATGCTTTCGCGCATAAACTGGCGGTAAAGGCTAAAGAAAACGGCTTCACCCCGCTTAAGGCCTGGTGCCTGGAAAGCTCGTCCCGAACCTATCCTGAAGATACCCCGCTCAATTTTATTCGTGAGCCGAAAGGCAAATCGACGGTCAGCGTGATGCGTCCGACAGATGATCCGCTGACGTTTAAGGAATGCGGCTGGAGCAATTACCATGTGGCATTGGTGCTTGATGTTCCGGTTTACAAAGACAGTCCCAAAACCGAAAAACTGGTGTTTGATCCCATTGTCTTTGACGGGGTTGTAACCTTAAAGCAGTGGCAGACTCAGTTTAATGCCCGTGACTATCAGGTTGAACTCAGCGGCTGTGATGTCGAAGGAAAGGACCGAACAATATTAAGCGGCGGCAGCGGCTATTGGCGGGCGCCTAATCCCGGAAGTCTGGATGTCCATGCAAACCGCCAGCTGGAAAACGTAAACTGTTCCGGCCGCGAGCAGAAAAACATTCGCTCGCAATTAGTGCTGCAAGCTCAGCGCAGCAGCCGGAGTATGAATGTTGCAAAGGCTTTTTCCGGAAGAACGGCCTGATAAATTCTTTTATTGCAGATAATGAAAAAAGCTGTTCTTGTGAAAGAACAGCTTTAGTTTAATGTTTTTTATTGTTCAAAATCTCCGTCTTTGTCTGAAACAATCAGCTTGTAAATGATTTTGTCCAAATCAAAAAATATCAACGTTCCCAAAAAATTAACATACATATTGGCGATTGTGGTAAAGTAAAAATTGCCGAATGACGCTTCCGGAATTCCTTTTTCCAAGGTTAGCTTCATCCTCTGAACCTCAATCAGGGTAAGTACCGCAAATAAGATAACGAATAAAGGCCTGGCAATTATGCCTATAACGTTTGTCTTCAAGACTAACGGCAGAAAAATTGCCGCCATGCCGATAATCAGCAAAATGCTCATATACCTGTTTCGGTATCGGGCAATGTCTTTTTTTAGGTTTAATCCCAGAAGAAAGGAAAATGTCAGGATTAAAAGAGAACTTCCCGTTAAGTACAATCCTTGCTTTAGCCCGATTGAATAAAAGATAAGCTGCATCGGCATCGCCATCAAAAGAACCATTATCGGCAGCATCTTGTCAAAATGCCGCTCTTTGTTTCTTCTGGTTAAAAAGTAATATAATACCATTATGTAAAAAACTGTCATATAAAGGTTTTGTCTGGCATTGGTCATTACCGGCTTGTCCGGTACACTATTTTCTTCGTAAATAACCTCGTTTACAAAGGGCAGTTCGGCCAAGGCAACGGCGATTGCGGTTGAAAGCAGACAGGCGGCGAGCGTACTAAGGTAAATCCACCAGTAAATTTTTCTTCGTTCTGTTTTGTTTAATAATAGCTGTTCCATAAATGTATAAAATTAATAGTTTGTAATTTGTCCAATGATGTAACATTTAAATAAATTTGATTCAAGCATAAAAAAAGCGGCTCATTGCTGAACC
>HF995304.1:0-9138 GCA_000432275.1 Proteobacteria bacterium CAG:495 | reverse complement strand
CGCCTTTATTGATTGCCTGTCTGAATTATTTTTTCAGAATGGATTTACCGGCATAAACGGCCATATCACCCAATTCTTCCTCAATTCGGATGAGCTGGTTGTATTTTGCCATACGGTCGGTACGAGACATTGAACCGGTTTTAATTTGTCCGCAGTTAGTGGCTACGGCGATGTCGGCAATAGTTGCGTCCTCGGTTTCGCCGGAACGGTGAGACAAAACAGCGGTGTATTTATTACGCTGAGCCAAATCAACGGCTTTCATCGTTTCAGACAAAGTACCGATTTGGTTAACTTTAACCAGGATAGAGTTGGCAACGCCTTTTTCAATACCCATAGCCAGACGTTTCGGATTGGTAACGAACAAATCGTCGCCGACCAGCTGAATTCTGTCGCCCAAAGCGTCGGTCAGCATTTTCCAGCCTTCCCAGTCGTCTTCGGCCATACCGTCTTCAATGGAGAAAATCGGGAATTTGTCGCACAGGCCTTTGTAGAACTCAACCATCTGAGCATTGGTATAAGACTTGCCTTCGCCCTTCATTTCATATTTGCCGTTTTCATAGAACTCGGAAGAAGCGGCGTCCATAGCCAGAACAACGTCTTCACCCGGTTTGTAACCGGCAGCTTTAATTGCGTCTACAATGAAAGTCAGAGCTTCTTCGGCAGATTTCAGATTCGGAGCAAAACCGCCTTCGTCGCCGACGTTGGTGTTGTGGCCGGCAGCTTTAAGGTTCTTTTGCAGGGTATGGAAGATTTCTGCACCCATACGGATGGCTTCGCGTACGGAAGGAGCGGAAACCGGCATAATCATAAATTCTTGAATGTCAATCGGATTGTCGGCATGTTTACCGCCGTTGACGATGTTCATCATCGGAACCGGAAGAGTGCGGGCCATTGTGCCGCCGAGATAACGATACAGGGGCAGACCGGCTTCTTCAGCCTGAGCTTTGGCAACGGCCAAAGATACGGCCAACATGGCGTTTGCACCCAGCTTGCCTTTGTTTTCGGTGCCGTCGAGATCAATCATGGTTTGGTCGATTTCGATTTGGTCTTCAGCTTCCAAACCGGCCAGAGCGTCATAAATTTTGTCATTGACGTTTTCAACTGCTTTCAGAACCCCTTTACCGCCGAAACGGTTTTTGTCGCCGTCACGCAGTTCAACAGCCTCGTGAACGCCGGTAGAAGCGCCGGACGGAACGGCAGCGCGGCCGAAAGCGCCGCTTTGCAGAACAACGTCGGCTTCAACGGTCGGGTTGCCGCGGGAGTCGATAATTTCTCTGGCGTGGATATCAACAATAGCACTCATTTTTTTCTCCTTAAATGTTTTATAAAATAGTGTTGCTCTTAAAATCGTGCAAAATTGTCTTAATGTCAAGCTAAACTGCGATAAATCTTTCAAATCTTAACAGTTTTTATCAGCCTCTGCCGAAATATTAATTGTTGGACAAAAAAACAATTCCGTGATAATCTTAAAACATATGAATTTTTGCAAGGCACCCGTTATGAACGTTTCCGAACTTAAAGCTTATTTTTCTGAAGATTTTATTGAAGAAACCCGCCTGTTGTCGCTGTTGCCCGAACAAGAGCAGCAGGTTCAGGATTATTTGCAGGGCATAGCGCAGCGCCTGATTGGAGACGAATGGGATTTCGAAGCTTTTCCGGTTTATTTTGCCGTCTCGGACAATGCCGGAGCCAATGCCGCCTTCTGCCCCAATCCCCGTTATGAGATGAAAGACGGTGAGTACGTAAAAGATAAACGGGGCGATAAAATACCGTTGAAAACCGTTCCGATGATATTTGTGACCAAGGGGCTGTTTGAATACGTAAAAAATGAAGATGAGCTGGCTTTTATTCTGGGTCACGAGCTTGGACATCTTCGCCAGCAGGCCTTGCGTGGAAGCCATAGCAACACCAAAATAGAAGAAGTTTCTTCCGACTACGGTTCTTTGAATATGCTGGCGCGGGCCGGTTACAGCCTTGCTTCTGCCCGAGACGTTGCCGCGCGTATTTTCGACAGCGACGTTGATGATAATTTAAAAAAGATTTTGCAGCAGGCTCTGGATGCCCATCCCAATAATCAAAGCCGCCTTAACTTTATTGACGTGTCGATTGTTGAAAAAATCAAAAAACTCCGCAAACAAAATATTGATGCCCGTCTGGTTCAGCCGACGGAAATTGCACCGGAAATTGAGGAGATTTATCGGCAAAACCGCCATATTTCTTTTGTTGAGCGCTTTTTGTCCGACCGCGGCTATGCCGGATTAAACTGGGACGAACGTCTCCGTGTTTTGGATGATTGCGTCCGCGCATCGGAGCGTTATTACCGGGGAGCCAATGACTGGAGCCCGGCATACCATATCAGTTCTCCCCGTTTTCGGGACATCAACCGCGAGTTTGCCGTTATTGTCAGCCAAATGCGCGAGCAGCTTCCCCGCCGGCTTATGAGGCAGAGCGATTTTGAGCTGTGCACCAACAGTCCTCTTTATCTCAATGAAGAACAACGCGTCCGCCGGAAACGGCTGCTTGCCGAAATGAATATGGATGATTGGGATACGAGCCGGGTAAAACAAAGGCTTTCTCTTTATCCTAACAAGATTGTTCCCGATGAAGAGTTTGAGCAGGCAGAAAAAGAAAACGAAGCGCTCCGCCGTCGCGAAATTGCCGAACTTGAGGCCGGAACACAACCTAATTTGCGTTTGTTTGAGCATACTTATATGAATTACATAAAGGCGGAGTCTGATGACCGCACACGGCTTTATGGCAGTGTTGTCCGTCCGGCGCTGTTCAACCTGGAACAAATTCCTCTTAACGACAATTGGCGCGTTTCGTCTTTAATCCGGGGTTATGCCGCAGAATATTTGGAAAAAGGGACATATGACGCCGGAAGAGAACTGGCTTATTTCAATTATTGCGGTTGTAATCATGACAGCGATTTTTTGCAGTGGGATAACGAGTTAAATAAACTTCCTAATCTTGAGACTGATGTTTTATATCGTAATTTTCATGATGTTTTTGGCGGGCTTCCCCTGCCGGAACTGTCTGGAAGCGCCGCGGACGTTAATAAAAAAGTGCCCGCAAAATGGCAGGATAACGCTTCCCTCAGTTTGGAATACATCTTGGGAATTAAGTGCGAGTCCAGAATTTCCGAACAGGAATGGGTGCTTTCCTATTATAATCCGCTTCATCTTGAAGACGCCGACAACAAAAGTTTTTACATCGTCAATGCCGAAGGCGTAATAACCGCTTATTACCCCCGCGAGCAATATCGGCAAATGATGGATGACATTCGGCGCCGGGCGGAAGACGACGTTTACGGCAAAGTAGCGGCTCAGGTGCGCGCCGACAAAAAGATGCTTGACGATTTTATTGCCAATCCGGACATCAGCCGCTACGGCATTGCTGATTTGGAACGTATGAAAGCCATGACGGCATACGACTATGCCGACTATCCGAACGATGATGCCCGTCAGGCAGCTTTGAGAGGCGTTTATTATTCGGAAGAGGTAACCTACGGAAAACGCGACGTGCTGGAATACGGGCGTTATTCTGATTTGTTTTTCGAAGTGCAGGACAACAGCCCCTTTTATGCGGCAAAGAACATCTATAAAGACAAGGACCGGTTTCGCCAATATCTTACGCCGCAGGAGTGGGAATGGTTGAATACCTATGACCATCGCCGGGATATGATTGTCTTTAAAGCTCTTGTCGATAAGCTGAAAGATTTGGGCCGCCGCGAAAAAGAGGCATCTGATGCCGAGTATCCTTCCCGGATTAATTTGTCGCTGGATTCCTCTTTCAGATATGATTATGACATGATGAAATGGGCACAGATTACAAGTAATTATTCTTTGGCGCAAATTAACGAAATTACCCGTACGGTTCTTGACGGTTTTAACCTTAACCTCAATTTGGAGTATGAACACGCCAAAAACTGGTGGAACAAGCGCCTGCCGGTTCTTAATGATTATCAGCTTTATTATCAGGAGATGTTCAACCTCTACCGGTATATTGAAATGCACGGCGGCACGGAAAAAGTCGATTATAAGGATTACCGCCCGTTGTTTATGGAGCGCCTTTATCCGCGGATGGAAATAACGCCTTTTGACATTCATCGTCCGCAGGATATGATTGCCCAGATGAACCGTTCCGACCCTTATGGTAAAAACCGTCCCGAAACAATTGTGTATGACAACCGCGATTTGCTGCTTCGTTTTGAGACGTTGCAGGGTTTGTTGAGTTCTCCCGAAACCGATTATGCCTTGGAGCATATGGTTCCGTTGTTGACCAGACTGCATTTTGTTCCGGTTGTGGCTGCAAAAATCAAGCCCGCCTTGACGAAAGAAAACAATTGGCCGGCTGATTTGATTCAAAGCGCGGCGCTGGCCGAACAACTCAGAGCAAATAATTTGATAAGCGACCCTGCCGCCGTGGCAGAAATGTTTGTCAGGTTGGTTTCCCGCGAAAAAAATCCGCAGGTGCTCAGGCAGGCGTTAATAACGTTGAGTCCGCTGTTCAACAGCAACCTGATTTCGCCGGAACGCCAGAATGAATTGAAAGACGGCCTGATTAAGGCTGCTGCGCCGTTGTGGCGGCAGGACTTGTCTGCCCGCATCGCTTCCTTTTCGGCTTTGGTTAATCAAAATGTTTTTTCTGCCGATATGGTTATGCAGAATAAATTGTTGGAAAGTTTCATTCCCGTTATTGAGGCCGTGCCTGATGCGCACCTCCGTTCGGAATATTATATGCATTTTTTGCGCAAAAAAAATCGCATTGACGATCCGGATTACCGCCGCCGTTACCAACAGCTGTGGACGGAAAGCGTTTTTAAAAGCATCGGAGCGCAATACGATGACAATTCAGACGGTTATGCCCGTAAAATTATGCCTTATATTGCCGCCGTCAAAAACGTATCCGTCACCAAAACCTCCTGGGGTGAAGAAAAACGAACGGAAGACGTGGCTATGGTCGATCGGGTAGAGATTCTGAAAAGGCTGGCAGACCGCATTGTATCGCAGCAGGCTTTGTCCCGGCACATCAAGCCCGAGCCGTCCGGCATTGATGCCATGGAGGCCGGAAACCTCACCGAAGGCCATGTTGCCGGTGTCGCTTTTGAATTGGTAAAAAAGTTTATGCAGAGCGATGCCCGCCGCTCGGCTGCGGTGATTAATTTTCTGTTGTCTGACGGCAGCCGTCGCGAATGTGAGGATTTTCACAGGCAGCTGGTCGATTATGCCCAAAAACACCTGTCTTCCGAAAAAGCTGTTGTCGATAAGGTGAAAAAAGATGCTAATCCCGAAAAATTGTCGTTGCTCTATCGTGAATTTTGGGGATATCCGCTGGAAGCCCGCGCCGTTCTGGTTAACGAACTGCTGCATACGCAAACCTCAAGGGCTGACGGTGAAAAATGGGAAAATGTTTTCAATATCGTGGCAGACCGCGTTTTTCCCAATGCCGGAGACGAAATGAGCGGCATTGGCAAGGCGTTTTTGCACAGTTACATCAAATCCCGCGCCGATGAAGAACGTACGCTCTATCTTTCGGCAATGATGGTTGCTGCCAACGGTAACTCTGCCGCCGCGGATCCAGAAAAGAGCATTGCCCGCGGCATTCGCCTGTTTCTCGAAAATTCGGGTCCCGCCGCCATCAAGCTCGGCCAGGCGATGGCCTCCTACCCGGATGTGCCGAAATTCATCCGCGACGAAATGCAGGAACTTAAATCCAACGCCGCCCGACCCTCGCGCTGGGAGGTTTACGAATGGCTGGACTTTTACAAACGTGAACGTCCTGAAGAAAAACTCGAATACGGCAAAGAGGTTTGGCTCGGGCGCATCCTTGGTTCGGCGTCTTATTTTGTAACCTTGGAAAAAGGACGTTTTGACGGAGACAAAATTCCCGCTGCAACCGACAAGGTGATAAAAATTCTGCGTGCCGGAGCCGGGTTGGATTCTTCCAATGAGTTTGCGGTCTTTGAAAAAATGCTTTATGACCTTGGTGCCAAAGGGGTTATGAAAAACGGTCTCGATACGTTTTTGCGCCTGGTTCGTCAGGCCAAGGATTCCGTCGAGGTCGAAACCAATACCGACATTGGCTATCAACAGCTGCAAACGGCTCAGTAAATTTACCCGCAGGCGGTTAGGGTTAACGGCCGCTCTTTCCGTATTCACGTTGCGGATTGGTCTGCGCGCGGCAAAAACTGGGCGGAGCTGGAGCGTGCACAAGGGCTTGATTTGGATCAGATTAAAGATGCGGCCTACCGTAAAGATTTTTCCAAAGCCTATTTTACGGTGGAAATGCTCAATATGCTTTCCGGCGGCCGTTTTGACCATGATCGCCACGGCAAACAGTTGAAAATCGATATCGAAACGGACACCATCGGATTGTTTGATACCGGCGCAATGGCTGTTGTCGACCCGGCACCCAAAGACAAGGAGCTGCTGGGCAGAATTCTCAGTCGTACCGCGCAAGACATATTGTCCGATGCAAAAGGGGCCTCTTTTGCCAAAGTAGGCGAGACGCTTTCCGCTAAAATTGAGGAGGCGTACCGCAGCGGCGAGACTCAAACCTCGTATCTGACGGAATTTCAGCGGGGGCTGCTGGCGCTGAATGATTTTTACAAGGACTTCGGTGCGGAAGACTTTATCGAATGTTTCAATTCAGCGCTCAATAATCCCGACCTCCCGTTGGATAAACAGATTATGAACGGATTTATAAAAGAAAGCGTAGGGTCGATAGGCCTGTTCAGCGCGCGGCAGAATTTGTTGTCTCATCAGGACAAGGAGCAGGTGGGACGATTGCTGTTTAATGTTTATGCGGAGAGCTTAAACGGCAACGGCACCAGCATCAAAGACGTCGTGTTAAACGAGATTGCCGCAAGCGAAAAAGGCGGAAACGATATTCCGGTCTTGAAAGTTATTAAGGCAGCCTTGAGCGAAACAAGCGAAAAACGCAGCTTGGGCTTAAGCCTGCCGCCGCAGTTCATACCTTCTTTGGATGAAGTGATAGGGACGCAGAACATTGATATTGCCATTGTTAAGGGAATGATGAAAGAAGCGGTATACGCCCTTAACCTGCAAGAGCAAAAGGATGCTTATTCGGCAGAAGAGCGGCAGAATTTTGGGCGGACCCTGTACCGGACTTTCCGCATTATGCTGGAAGATAAAAAATGTCATCGCCGGCAGGATATTGCGGCTGCTTACCGCCGGGCCGTAAAAGAAACCCCGGCTTCCGCCTATGCAAACAAGGTGCTGGCCGTCATCAATCTGGCGGAAGAACGCGGCAATGCGGAGCAAAACGGCGAGAGCCGCGCCCTGATAAAAGAGATGCTGCTCTCCGGACATATGGATAAAGAAGTGGCCAACGGCATTGCTCTGGCATTGCGGGAACAAAATCCGGATTCAAACGTTCGCCGCTTTGTTGCTCAGGGAATCAAGCTTTTCCTGACGCAGGAAAAAACGCAGCCCGGCCTGTTGAAAAAAGCCCTGGTCCGTATGTTTGTCAAAAAACAGCCGGTTCTCCTTGAAAAGCAAATCCCTGCGCTGGCAGAAAATCAGGAGATAAACCGTAAGTTTGTTCAGGCGTTGCAAGGTTATGTTAAGACCGCCGCCGAAAAAATAAATCCGGCAAAGGCCAAACCGCAAATAAATCTTGTAACTTCTGCAAATCTTGGTAAAATTGCCGTAAAATAAATTCAAGGGAGACTGACGGATGTTTTCGGAAAAATGGCACAAACGGTTTATGGAAGTTGCGGAATTGGTCGCTTCCTGGTCTAAAGATCCTTCTACTAAAACCGGAGCCATCGTTGTCGGTCCGGATCGCGAAATTCGCGCCACCGGATACAACGGATTGGTTCGCGGCGTTAATGACGATGTGCCGGAACGTCTGGAACGGCCGACCAAGTACGATTTTTTTGAACACGCCGAGCGCAATGCCATTTATAATGCCTGCCTGACCGGAACGTCGCTTAAGGGCTGTGTTATGTATGCAACCCACGCTCCTTGCACCGACTGCTGCCGGGCCATTATTCAGTCGGGAATCAAGATGGTGGTCACTCATGAGGTTGTTGTGGATAAAAATACGCCGCAAAACACCTGGCGTGACAAACTGGGCTATTCCGAACAGATGTTTAGAGAAGCCGGCGTGGAAATTATGTATTTGCCGCACTCTCAAAAATAGCCGGAATGCTCCCTTTAAATCCTAATTTAGAAATCCTATATAAGCATTAAGATTATTTAAATCATTTACTGCTAATAACAAAAGTATGGCAGAAACATTCGTTTTAGCGGTTAAGATGCAGGAGATTAAGATGAAGATTCTTATTGCGGACGACCATGCATTGTTTCGTGACGGTTTGAGTATGCATCTCGAACAAATAGCCCCCGACGCCGTAATCTCTCAGGCAGGCAATTTTTCTCAAGCTTTAAAAATCCTCGATGCAGAGCCGAAAATAGATTTGATAATTATCGATTTGGATATGCCGGATATGAAATGGGAAGAAGGTTTGTCCCAGCTGAAAAGCAAGGCTCCCGACAGCCGCTTTGTCGTTATCTCTGCTTCTGAAGATTCCCGGAATATCAAAAAAGCTCTCGAGCTCGGCATCAGCGGCTATTTGCCCAAACGTGCGGAAACCAAAATGCTGACTTCGGCCCTCAAATTGATATTAGACGGCGGAACATATTTGCCTCCGTCCATTTTGGAACATGCCAATTCCGGTTTGTTCGGCGACCAGTCTCGTGACGGCAAAGGAAAAGGCAAAACCTTAACACCCCGGCAGTCGGAGGTTTTGAGCTATGTTGCGGAAGGAATGTCCAACAAACAGATTGCCTATAAAATGGGCGTTTCCGAAGCGACCGTAAAACTGCACATTAATGCGCTGTTGCGTGCGGTCGGTGCCACCAATCGTACCCAGGCCGTTATTATAGCCCAAAAAATGGGACTGATTTAAGAATAAGAAGCAAAAAACCCCGGTATAAAAGGCCGGGGTTTTGCTTGAGGGTTTGCACCTTGGGCTGAGATGAGAAACCTCTTGCAAAAAAGTAAAAATCCTTTAATCTGACTCCTGCGGTTCAGAGGTGAACCGTGGTGTCTACAAACATCTCATCATTATCCACCCTGTGGTGGAGTGCGTGGAATAAGCTGCTTTAG
>HF995303.1 GCA_000432275.1 Proteobacteria bacterium CAG:495 | reverse complement strand
AGCAATTTATCATCTAATTTTCATAAATAATATTCGGAATAAATATGATAACTTTAGAAAGTTATTAAAATGAGAATTAGAAAAGCCATTCCAGATGATGCTTTAGCTATTAAAATTATTCATAACAAAACTTACCAAACATCTTATCGTGGATATGTTCCCAATGAATATTTGGACGACCTTATTATTACAGATGATATTTTGCAAAGAACTCAAAAAATATTGTCTCATACGGAATGTTACGTGGTTGTAGATCAAAATTGTTTAATTGCATTTGCTTATATTTTAGAATTAGATGAGAATGTTTTTGAAATTAACGCCTTGTATGTCTTACCTGAATATCAAAAGTTGGGGGCTGGAAGTTTGTTGGTTAATTATGTGTGTAATCTTAAGAAAGACAAGGCGTATAAACAATGCCTTGTATGGACGATGAAAGATGGTCCGTCTGTGAAATTTTATAATAAACAGGGGTTTCAACCAACCGGTAATGAAAAAGTATGGAAATTTGATATACCGATTATTGAATTGATAAAGATGCTATAAGCATCTCGGAAACTGTGAGGTAAGCTTCTCCAATACAAACAGCGCTCTTTTCAGAGCGCTGTTTTGCTATATAAACCAAGGCTTTCAGCGAGTTCGAAAGTGCATTTTTGAAAATTGCATTTGGGGAAGTTTTCCCGAACTTGTTTGTATTAGTCTCTTTGTTTTTTAATACATTGAGTGAGTTGGAATCTCGTTAGGTCATTGGGACATAAAACTGGTATTTCATCACTTGGCA
>HF995302.1 GCA_000432275.1 Proteobacteria bacterium CAG:495 | reverse complement strand
CAGCTACAGCTGCCCGTCGGGATATCAGGCATCCAGCTGTTCGTCATCTCAGACTCAGACCGGCACAACCGCTAAAGTCTGCTCCTGCGGTGCGACTTCCGGCACCTGCTATAAGTGCGAAGCTTGCTCTTTCTCAAGCAAGTGTTCCGGCTACGACTTTGTAAGCTGTACGTACGGCATTGCAGACTCCTGCACGGCTTGCGGTACGACAAAATACAAATGTAAAGCCGACCCCTGTATCAGCGAAGGAACTGCTTTGAGATCTCAGGTTTCAAACTTCAACTCGATGGCAAGCGACTCCATTGCTTTCTGTGATGCGGGTTGTAAGAACTGTGGTTCCTATCCGATGATGTTGAACTGTTCGGGTACGAGAAGCAGTTTAGTCAGCTCGATTAAAGACTATAACTCCAGATGCAATGACAATATCTCAACCCTGTTGTCGATGTGTCCGCAACGCGGACTGTGTGGCGGTGGCGGTCCTGGTTATTGCGTCCTTTGTCACGGAACCGGAATATATTAACTTAGTTCCAACAAGAACCCCGGTGGATTTATCCGGGGTTTTTTATTGCCATAAAAAAGCCCGCATTTTAGCGGGCTTCTTTTGTATTCGGGATATCGCCTCAGGCAACTTTGGAACTGCTGACCTTGGCATCAAACGTAACCGCAGCACCTTCAATGTCAGCCGACGTTCCGGCCGTACAGCCGTCCGTCAGCTTGACCGCCAAAACCTGCTCGGCAATGTAGTCTTTGTTCTCTTGCAAAGCGAGCGCCAGTTCGGAATTATCCGTTGCATAGCAAAGTTCGATACGATCGGAAATGTTAAAGTCCTTATCCTTGCGCAACGTTTGAACCAAGCGGACAAAGTCGCGCGCCATTCCTTCACGTTTGAGTTCGTCAGTGACGGCTGTGTCCAAAGTGACGACCGCTTTATTGTCGGCAAACGCCTTGCCTGCAACACCGTCTTTCATCTCCAAACGGACTTCGAACAAATCCCGCCCCAGCGTCTGGCCGGCAATACTCAAAGTGCCGTCAGAATTGAGCTCCCATTGTCCTTGTTTATAAGCCCCCATTACCGGTCCCATATCTTTACCCAAAGCCTTACCCAGCAACGGCGTGTAGAGGTAAATCTTTTTGTCGGCATAGCGGCTTAAATTATTGTCAAACTTGACCTCTTTGACATTCAGTTCATCTTTTACGATTTCCTGATACGGCACATCAAGTTCACGTCCGATAAGCGTCAGGCTGGCCAACGGCAAACGGTTGCGGAGATTTTTCTCTTCGCGGATGAACTTGCCGGCAGAGCATAAATCCTGCAGGAAGTCCATTTCCTCAACCAGATTTTCGTCAGGCTTAATCGCCTCCAGCGCAGGATAATCCGTTAAATGAACAGACTCTTCACCGGTGAGATTCTTGAAAATATATTCGCTTACAAAAGGCATCAGCGGCGCCGTGATTTTGGCAACGTTAACCAACACGGTATATAACGTGTCAAAAGCTTGAGCGTCCCCTTCCCAGAAACGGTCGCGGGTGCGACGGATATACCAGTTGTTCAGGATTTCCATAAAGGAAGCTACTTCACCGGTTGCCATAGACACGTCATAGCTCTCCAGCCCTTGTTTGACGACGTCACGCAAGCGTTTGAGTTTGGAAAGGATATAATTGTCAATCGCCTCGGCAGAGGAACTGATTTCCTTGGCTTTATAACCCTCGGCATTGGCATACAGCGTGAAGAAATAAAAGGCGTTCCACAAAGGAATCTGCGCAACACGGGCTGCCTTGGCAATCTCCTTGCCCTCTTTGTCGACGGCAAGGTTGCCGCCTTTTAAGACCGGAGAAGAAACCAGGAACCAACGCAAAGCATCCGAACCGATGTTGTCCAGAACTTCATTAGGATCCGGATAGTTTTTCAGGCGTTTGGACAGTTTTTGCCCGCCTTCAGCCATCAATAATCCGGTACAAATGCAGTTTTTGAACGCAGGCTTGTTATGCAACGCCGTCGACAGCACAGTCAAGGTATAAAACCAACCGCGGGTCTGGTCCATCGCTTCGACAATGAAGTCAGCCGGGAAATGATTTTCGAACCACTCCTTGTTATCAAACGGATAGTGTACCTGAGCATAAGGCATTGATCCCGACTCGAACCAGCAGTCAAAAACGTCGCCGACACGGCGCATCATGGTTTTGCCGGACGGATCGTCGGGATTGGGATAAACAACATCGTCAATATAAGGCTTGTGCAGATTGGTCACTTCTATACCCGTCTTTTCCTTGATTTCGGCGATTGAACCGAAAACATCGACACGCGGAAACTTGGGATTATCCGACTTCCAAACCGGAATCGGCGTTCCCCAAAAACGGTTACGGGAAATCGACCAGTCGCGGGCACCTTCCAGCCATTTACCGAAACGGCCGTCTTTGATATGCTCGGGAACCCAGTTAATCTGCTGATTATTCTTTACCATATCGTCGCGGAAATCCGTCACTTTGACAAACCAGCTGGACATTGCCTTATAAATCAGCGGCGTATCGGTGCGCCAGCAGAAAGGATAAGAGTGGGTGTACTGTTCTTTTTTGACGAGCAGACCTTTTTCCTTCAGCCACTGCATTATCGGCTCATTGGTTTCGAACACCTGTTTTCCCTGATAATCAGGAACTTCGCCGGTGAACTTTCCGGCTTCATCAACCGGACACACAATCGGAAAATTCTCATCGCAGGCACGGCAGGCTTCAAAGTCGTCCTGGCCAAAACCGGGGGCAATGTGAACAATGCCGGTACCGTCTTCGGTAGAAACGAACTCTCCCGACAGTACCTTAAACGCGCCCTTGGCCTTCAGATGCTGAAAATAGGGGAACATCGGCTCATAAGAAAGGCCTACTAACTCGGAACCTTTCAGGGTTGCAACTTCGGTCGCATTTTCAAGCTGCTTTTTGTAACGTCCTTTCAAAGCCGTACCGATAATATATTTTTGGTCGCCTTCCTGCATAACCGAATAATCAATATCTTTGCCGACGGCAAGCATCAGGTTTGAGGGCAGTGTCCACGGCGTGGTGGTCCAAACCAGAATGTTCATTCCGTTTTCCAGCTTGAACATCACCGTGATGGCGTTGTCGGTTTTGTCCTGGTATCCCTGATTGACCTCAAAGTTGGACAACGGCGTTTCCGCAGCCCAGGAATACGGCAGAACGCGATAATCTTCATAAACCAGTCCCTTTTCCCACAACTGCTTAAAGTTGTTAATGACACTTTCCATAAAAGGCAGGTCCATGGTTTTGTAATCATGGCTGAAATCAACCCAGCGGCCGATGCGCTTAAACATATCGACCCAAATTCCGGAATACTTCAAAACGTCGGAACGGCAAAAATCATTAAACTTTTCAATTCCGAATTCCTCAATCTGCTTGCGTCCGGAAACGCCAAGCTGTTTTTCGGCAGACATTTCGGCAGGAAGGCCGTGACAGTCCCAGCCAAGGCGACGCTCGACTTTTTTGCCGTTCATGGTTTGAAAGCGGGCGACCACGTCCTTAACATAAGAGACCATTATATGGCCGTAGTGAGGCGTGCCGTTGGCAAAAGGAGGGCCGTCATAGAATACGAACTCGGCGGCACCGTCACGATTACGTACGGATTTTTCAAAAGTCTTGTCTTCTTCCCAAAATCTGAGAACTTCTTTTTCAACTTCAACGAAGTCAGGCTTAGCCTTAACGTCTGCATAATGTTTCGTCATCAGTAAACACCTTAAAATTAATCGGATTATAAATATTAAATTAGCAAGAACGGTCTGTTTTTATGTGCAAAAAAAGTGTATCCCCTAAGGGATAATAACGGAAGGAATGTATATGTAAAAATTTTGCACCATATTAAAACTCTTCAATAAAAACTGGAGGAAGTTTAATACAAGAAAATCCCCGAGTCAAATGTAATTTATAAGATTGTTGCGGCCGGCAGAGAATTTTATTTCCGGCTTTTGGCCGTCGACGTCATCCAGCGAAACATCATCTTGTCCCAAAGGCCGGCTTTGCGCTGCCTCATTTTTTCTTCAACCTCCTGCCGGCGGCGGTTATATTTGTTGCGTTCAAGATAAATCCACGGACGGCGGCGTTCTTTCCGCAGGGCCTGCAACGGGGTGAGTTCGCTTTTGAGGTTTGAATTTTTATCAAGAAAAGCCAGATGTTCCCCCTGACGGCTGTAAACATCAATACGCTCGACATATTTGGACTTTTCGCTCATCCGGACAATAATCGGCAAAGCGGCAAAAAATACGCCATGCTTTATAAAATCAGGCTTGCGCGGATAATTCTGAACATCATCGGCGGCAGGGTTCTTAAGATAGTTTTCAAGGGCAAACTCATAGCGGTGAACCATTCCCAGACGGCTTCGCTGTTTGTCCAGCGCCAAAATACAGACTTCCGTCCGGTAGCCGTTTTGCCGGGCTTTTTTAAGATAATCACGGGTTTGCTTCAGCTGCAGCATACTGCGCTGACGAAATATTATTATGTTGTATTTCAGGTCCAACGCGCCGTCAACAATACGGCAGAACCAGTCGTCGGCCGTTTTATCGATATTGTCCCCGTCGGGAATAAAAGCTTTCAGCTCATCAATTTCCAACAACACGGGAGAAGTGGCAAAGCTCTTTTGCAACAGAGGCTTGATGCGCGTGGATTTGCCGGCGCCGGGCGAAGAAAAAACGAAAACCATACGGGGTTGTTCATTTGCCGGAACCTGTCTTTTACCGGTAAAAAAATAGTTACAAACCTGAATAAAATGTTCCTGTTCCAAAGTATTCATCAATAATCCTTTCACCCAAAAGAACACAAACAGCTTAGCACGTTTTGTCCAAAGTCTCAATCATTAATTGCCCGGACAAAAAAAAGAGAGGCTCTTCACAGAGACTCTCTCAACCAAAAAATCAAAATAACAATAAACAAAAATGCTAAAACAAAGGAAAGACCTTATCCCTTAAAAGGATAAGGCCTTCTAAAAGACTCGAATTTGCAAATGAAAGTTTTTGACGGACTTCGCAGCCGGTCAAAAACTTCAGCCCCTGCGTAAAACCTTGCAGATTGTACAGGGAATAGGTATCACCCTGCGGGCCAGAGATTAAGTCTGAATTCTGCAAATTATGTTTCGCTCGCCACTACTCCATAAGAAACTGCCGCTCAGACAATAACGCAAAATCAGACCCGGAACACATTTAATCAATCTCACGATTAACTAAATCCCAATTTATATGAGTTTGAAAAAATTAGTTTCCGATAAATAACAGAATGAAAAAAACACTCTGAACCAAATAATGCGAACAAAAATATCAAATTATTGAGCTACAAATAGCACAGAAGGTTATTTTGTCAACGAAAAAAAATACAAGACCGTGCGCCCCAAACCGCAAACAAAACAAATGCGGTTTCGAATCGTCTTTGGAGCAAAAAAAATCATTAGACAGAAAAACTTGCTTAAAACTTTTAACAATGGTATATTAAATTCAGTTAACCCGTAAAAAGCAGGGAGGGTACCGATGAAACAAGCAGCAAAATACGCAACCAAAAACGCTCTTACCGCCGTCGGAATGAGTGCAACGCTGGCAAAATACGGCCTGAAAGCAACCGACAGCATGTTCGGCGGCGCGTTAAAAATGGCCAATGAATTTGCTCCCAACAGTCTGGGCACGCCGATTAAAGATTTATCAAAAGAGATTTCCCAAGACGCCTTGAAGTGGGTCGCAAAAAAAGCCGCCGATATGAAGAAAAACATTCATTAAGGAATTATTACGGTGGAACACGAGGAAAGTTATGAAATTATAACGACCGACAAGGGAATGCTGGTGTTTGCCCTTAAAGGCAGACAAGGCCGGCCGCAAAGCCCTTTTCTGCTTTATGACGGCGGACGGCATGCGACATTTTACCGGCGTCCCAACGAAGTCATCCTGATAGATTACATTAATGACCGCGTTCTCTGCGAATTGAGCAAAGCCCAACAGATTTTAATCGTAGAAATAGACCGTGAAAGAAACTGCGTGGTCGGCGACTATTTTGCCCGGATTAAACATGTGGAAAAAAACAACCTTACCGACGGTCTGACCTAGTGTCTCAAAATAAAGCAGCCTCCCGGAAACTTGTCCGCGGAGGCTGTTGTTTTTTTACGTTTAGTTTTTCAGAACAATGGTCTGGCTGTCTTTGACGGAACCGATTACAAAAACAACCGTTGCCTTGTTCTCGGTGATTGACACTTCATCGGCATAATCTGACGGAAAATAGGCATCGACCGGAATTTTATCCGACGTAGTCACCTCATAAATGCGTTTTCCGTCCGCAGAAGTCAAATCCTGTGTTAAAACAATGAAATAGTCTTTCATTGTCTCTCCGTGAGACTGCATATAGAAGTAATAGTCAGTACCTTTTTTCTGGGGAACGATGGTGTATCGTCCGCCAAAGGTGATTCCGGGAGCAACCTTGAAAGAAACACTGCTCCAGACATCATAGTCTTCGCTGTTATTCTCTCCGTCGCTGTTGTTGCCGTTGTTGTTTCCGTTATCCGGGTTTTCCGTCTCGTCATCCGGAAGAAGGTCATAAACTTCGGCATCTTTGTCACAGGCACTCAAAGCTATTGCTACAAATGCCGCCATCAAAAAATAATAAATCTTTTTCATTTTTTTATATATTTTAATTTATTAATAATCATTTGGAATACTGGAAAGATAGCATAATTCGGAATTTTTGTCCACAAAAAACTGCCCGGATATTTTGAGAGTTGAGGTTCTCAAAAAAAATCACGGGCAGTTTCGGCACACCACAATATATTAACCCACATCTACCACATCGCATTCACTTTGCAGAAGATGAGCAAATAAAATAATGCTGCGGTCAACAACATACACAGTATCTCGTGACCCAAAGACGACTTTTTTTCCATAAAACTAATCGTTTAAGTGTTGAACAACGGTTATATCTAAATAATTTTTTATCAAAAAAAGGTTCACATCTCACATCGCGGCAGGGGGTTCATGAATCTGTCCGCAGATTAACGGTTCCGGCACGCCGGTAGTGGCGGGAAAACTGGCGGGAAGCATATTGAGCCGGCGTACGGCCATAAAGGCAAAAGCCTGCGGTTCAAGCGCATTGCCTTTCCAACCGGCCTCTTCCGCCGTTTTAACGTCAATATGTTCCAGGCGCTGGCGTAAAAAGCGCAATAGTGTCGGATTACAGGCTCCGCCGCCGCAAATAATAACTTCTTTGGGAGCTTCCGGCACATACATCGCCAGAGAATAGGCGATTGATTCAGCAACAAAAGCCGTTGCCGTCGCAGCTCCGTCAGCCAGAGACAAGGCCTCAAGATGTTCAAGCTTGTCCTGAAAAAGGTTTCGGTCTACCGACTTGGGCGGATAAAGCCCGAAATATTTATGGCGCATTAAGCTGGCCAGCACATGGCCGTCAATAGCTCCGGTTATCGCCAATTTGCCATTATAATCCATATGCATGCCGCCGTGTTTCAAAACCCAGTCGTCTACGGCCGCATTGCCGGGACCGGTGTCAAAAGCCAAAAGTTCGCCGTTACTGCCAATCCAGGTCAGGCTGGAAATTCCGCCGATATTTACAAAACAGACCGGTTTTTCAAATTTTGCAGCCAAAGCGGCGTGATAAACCGGCGAAAGCGGTGCCCCCTGCCCGCCGGCGGCAACATCCGTGTTGCGAAAACGGTTGACAACCTTTATTCCGGTCAGCTCTGCCAACATATCTCCGTCACCAATCTGGCAGGTATAATGCTCGGCAGGCTGATGAAGCAGCGTCAGGCCGTGAAAACCAATAACATCAATATTTTCATCGTAAGCAGAAATAACGTCTCGGACGATTTCGGCGTTAAACGCAGTCAGTTCGCGTTCCGCCGCAGCGATTTCCTCCGCCGCCTCGCCGTCGGGACGTTTACCGAGCAGCGAACGCAGCCGTTCGCGCAAGGCATCGTCGTAAGGGACTTTAAAAGAAGGGCCAAAATCATAGACGTCTATGCCATCGGTTGAAATCACAGCGACATTTACTCCCTCCAGAGAAGAACTGCTCATTAAGCCCAAAGCCCGCTGCGTTTTGATGGAATCCATGATAAAAAAGTCACTCCTTTGTTGCATTGTTGTTTTTATATGCTAATATAGCCAAGTTAAAATTTGGTTATAAAATTGAAAAGGAAAGGGAAAATGAGCCAATTTAAGTCACAGTTTATGAACATCATGCTGGAAAGGGGTTTCTACAACCAATGCACTAACGAGGATGGTTTTGACACCTACCTCTACCAATGCGAAACTTCCGGAAAGCCTGCTGTCGGCTATTTGGGCTCAGATCCGACAGGCGACAGTCTTCATGTCGGCCATATCGTACCGCTGATGATGATGCGCTGGTTTCAGAAATGCGGACACAAACCGTTGACGTTGGTCGGCGGCGCCACCGCACGCATCGGCGACCCTTCCGGCAAAGACAAGCTGCGCCCGTTTCTGGATGAAGAGACATTGGCGCACAATGTCGCAGGATTGAAAAAATCTTTTTCAAAATTTCTTAAATTCGGCACCGGAGCCACGGACGCCGAAATGGTTGACAACTGGGATTGGTTCAAAGACATCAATTACCTCTCTTTTCTGCGCGATATCGGAACCTATTATACCGTCAACCGGATGCTGACCATGGACAGCGTCAAGTCTCGTCTGGAACGCGAGCAGCCGATGTCGTTTTTGGAATTTAACTATATGCTGCTGCAGGGATACGATTTTATCGAACTCTACAAAAAATACGGCTGCCGGGCACAAATCGCCGGTTCCGACCAATGGGGAAACATTACCTCCGGTACCGAACTCGGACGCCGCAAATACGATGTGGAACTGTTCGGCTTCACCAGTCCGATTATCACCGACTCTGCCGGCAAAAAAATGGGCAAATCAGAGGGCAATGCCGTATGGATTAACGAAGAGAAACTTCCGGCATATGACTACTACCAATATTTTCGCAATATCGGAGACGCCGAAGTGGGCAAATGCCTGCGTATTTTTACGGATTTGCCGATTGATGAAGTCCGCCGTCTGGAAGCTTTGAAAGACCAAGAGATTAACGAGGCCAAAAAGATTTTGGCCTTTGAGGCTACCAAAATCTGCCGCGGCGAAGAAGAAGCCCGAAAAGCACAGGAAACCGCCATTCAGACATTTGAACAAGGCATTGCCGGCGGCGACCTCCCCTGTCTGGAAGTCGATTGTGCCGACGGACTGTGCGTTTTGGACGCCTTTGTACAAATCGGTTTTTGCGCCAGCAAGGGCGAAGCCCGTCGGTTGATTAAACAAGGCGGCCTAAAACTTAACGACAAACCGGTTTGTGACGAAAATTACCGCTGCTGTGCCGCTGATGTCGTTGACGGGCAGATTAAACTGTCGCAAGGCAAAAAGAAGCACGGCTTAATCAAAATCAAATAATAACCAAACCGTTGCCCGACACCCCGTTTAGTAAAAACGGGGTGTTTTTTTGTCATCCAGGGTTAATTAATTATTTACTTATTTATATAAATTTGTTATTATAAGAACAGAAGCAAACGACTAAAGGTCTTTAATTTTGGCAAGGATGACGATTATGAAACATTTTGGTTCTCTTCAGGCGATGTCTTTTTTCGCCGTTTTGTTTTCACTATCCGAAGCCTTCGCCGATAACCCGCATTTCACACCAATGTCATTAGCACCTTCGTCGTTTGCCTCTCCTTCTACCGTTAAAACCGCCGGTGTCTACTGGATGCCCGATTATATCGGCCGTATCGGCGGATACGGCTACGGAAACCGAACCAACGATGACGAGCTTATAAACGGAGGCAAATATGCCAGCTGCGCTAACTACGGACTTGCCGCATCCTGCCCGCCGCAACAAAACGGAACCGTCGTTCACCCCACACCGGAGCTTACCTGCTACAAAGGATGCTCTTGTTCTGACCGCTATCAATACGATGCATCCAACTGCAAGCCTCCCTCTTATCCCTCAGGCGCTTCCTGCGGCGGAAAATACGCCGATTGCATTATCAACATTCCGGAAGCCTGCCTAGGATATACCCAAACTTGTCCCGACGGATGGCAATTGGAAGACGGCGGACGCTGCAAATATGACAATACCTACGGCACCTGCTGTAACAAATGCGACGGATTTGAAGAAACCGAAATTAAGCCAGGCTATATTGAAACATCCCGGTGCGACAGTTGCTTCGGAATCCGTTATAAAACGACTGTCAATCCCTGTGACGGTTATTTCGACTGTCAGTACGGGGCGGTTGCCGGCTCAGCGGTCTGTCAGAGCGGCGACGTCATCAAATATAAAGAATGTAAAAAAGAACCAACCGTCTGTCCCGCCGAAAGCTGGAATCTTGAAAGCTATTGGTGCAACGGTGCGCTTAAATGCTGGATTAAATAAGGAGACTTGTAATGAATAGACTACCGACTCTTTTGCTTGCCGCGGTATTCGCCGCAGCGGCGCTTACGTCTCAAACTCTCGCTCAGACCTGTGTCACCCCGCCTTCCTGCGAAAATCTCGGATACAACAAAACTGCGGCAATGTGCGCGGGATTGGATATTTTACGCTGTCCCTTCGACGACACCAAAGTTTTTTGCTCAAAAAAATATATGGCACAGATTGCCATCGGCGACATTTTGTTTTCGGACATGACAACGTCATCCAACCCGGTAACAGGCAAGACGCCGATTGGAATTGTCTTTGATTCTAATCAAAAACTGGCGTTGGCCTTATCGTCAAAAGGATCTGTACTATATACGGGCGATTACTTACAGAAAATGTTTTATTTTACCCCTGCCAGTGCTTCGGGTCATACTCTCACGCAAAAACTGCCGATGAGCTTTACTTTGTATTTACCTTATAACAAACTTAAAACAGATGAGGACGGCAAAAAAAATACCCAAAAGCTGGCCCTGTCTCTATCAAACTATACAACAGAGATAACTGCCGAACTCGATGACTTTATTGCGCCATTGACCGCTGCCATACAAAACGGTTTGGACACTTATTTGGATGAAGTCCGAAGAAGCTGCATCGGCTGTTCGGAAGACGATATTCAGAGCCGGGCTAAACAGCTTCAACTTAATGACTTAAATCAGATTCGAAGCGTGTTTTATGCTGCCAGTAATAGAGTTAAAGAAATTACCTCCAATTTGAGGGAGAATCCTTATACGGATGTTCTGGAATATAAAACAGCCGGCACTAATGCCGGAGATTGGTTTATTCCCTCCCAATCGGAGCTTAAACTCATCGGAATGAACTTTAATATGGTATTAAACAGTTATCGTAAGCTTAACATAACATACCACGCAGATTATAATACTACACCTCTCATATCAAGCACCGTACAGGGAGAGCATATCAGCGGTATAAAACTTAGCAATTCATGCAACACATCCGATCATGAACAAGATCCATGCAGTTACAGCCTGACGGATATTACTTTAAGCAATACAGGGTATACTCCTGTTGTTTACTTTCCTGTCATAAATTTTTAAATTACATATGACGCACCACAAAAAAACAGGAGCTGTTATTTGGCTGCTCCTGTTTTATAAAATGAAACATATCACTTTTCTAAACTAAGCGACAGTTCCAATAAGATAAATATCATCCTTAAACAGTCTGTATAATTGCGGTGCTGCTTCGGGAACCTGTTACAAAGCCCCGGCGCATACCCACAGCTATAGCTGTCCTAGCGGGTACCAGGAATCATCCTGCCCGTCATCGCAGAAAAACATAGGAACAACCTCTAAAGTCTGTTCTTGCGGTGAAAGATCCGGCACTTGTTATAAATGTCGCGCATGGACCTGTCAGGATGGCGGTTACAGTTCTACTGTTGACGCATCATCTGATTATCTGACCTGCTACCGAGAAAACTTCCATGGGCTGACGTGTTACAAATGTTATAAAAACTGTTCTCCCTGCAACATTTATACGGGAAGATGTTACGATACCTGTTGCAGCTTGTATCCTAATCCGTTCGACGGAAAGGTAGACGGGTTAACGTGCTCCCGTTAACAAAAACGTTCAGTCTCAGTCCCGGGCCCAGTGCCCGGGATTTTTTATCCTTTATGCTTATTTAATCCGTATAGAGCCGTGCTTATTTTAAAGGTGTTTAACAAAGGAGACGCTTATGCTTGAAGATGAAAATCCCTATTGGTCCGAGGAGGCCGACGAACATCTGAAATGGCACGCCCCCGCGGGAACTTTTACCCAAAAAGCGCCAGAAATAGTAAAAGTTCTGATGAAAGGAGCGCACAACGACCCTGCTCTGGCGTTGCGCCGGCTGGTGTTTTATATGAATCGTGCGGGCAACGGCCTAAGCAATGCAAAAGAAATTGAAAAGGCCAAAGCAAAATTGGAAGAACTGGAACATGAGGCCTAAGCCTTTTTAATTCAGACAACAATCATTTTGGAAAAAGGAGAATATAAGATGGCTAATCATATGACGACCCGTGATGAACAGGAACGCAACGTTCCGATTCACAACAACAATCAACACGGCGATATGCGCAGTTTGATTTCGCATTTTTGGAATATGCTGGATTTTCCCCACAGCAGCGATATGGCTGACATGGAGCCTAAAATCGAGGTTTCGGAAAACCAGAATGAAGTGACCGTCACTGCAGAAATGCCCGGTGTGGCCGAAAATGACATCGATGTTGAAATCTCTTCTGACGGATATCTGACAATTTCCGGCGAAAAAAGACATGAACACGAGGAAAACAGCAAAGGCAGCTATTTTTCAGAAATTTCTTACGGTATGGTCAAGCGAACCATTCCCCTGCCCTGGGATTTGCAATTTGACAACGCCGACGCCGAATATGCCGACGGGGTTTTGAAAATCGCCATTCCCAAATCACCGAATGAGCAAAAGAAGAAAAAGAAAATAAACATCAGCCGCAGCAATTCCGGCAGTTCACCAAAAAGCGGGCGCAACAACCGCCGTCAATCCCGTATGGACGAGGCCGACGAAGAATAGCTTTTTTTCTCAGAAAGCATTTTGAACGCAGCAGTATGGCGACGACAGGCCATACTGCTGTTTTTCAATATCAAAACGATATTGGCAGCAAGAATAATGACGCCGCCGACAATGATGTTCCACGTCAAAGGATTGTGTAAAAAGACAATATCCAAGGTAATGCCCGTCACCGGCTCCAACAGCAAAATCATTCCGATAATGCCGGCAGGAACATTTTTATTATTGAAAAACACCAGTACATTGGCCGGCGTATAAATCAACAGGCTGTACACCAAAAACGAAATCCACAAATTCGTTCCGATGTCGAAAGAAAACAAAGTAAAACCGTCTTCATATCTGGGCATATAACGGTTAGCCAGCAAATACAACACCGCCAGCGGCACGACGGCATAAAAACAGGTACACCAGTATGTCGAAGCCGGAGATATTCCTTTTTTTGAAAAATATTTGGTTATCAATATCCAGACCGACTCTCCCAACCCGGCGAACAAGGCCAAACTCATACCCACAAGCGAATAATGTATGCCCTGAAACGGATTGATGAGAATAATCAGACCGGCAAACATAACCGCAACCATAACCCAGTCTGCCGCTGCAATATGTTTTTTAAAATAAAAGCGCTCAATCATAATCGTCCATATCGGCTGCAAATAAACCAACAACAGCACCAACGTTACTGATACGTTCATAAACAAGGGAACATAATCACCCACATTCACCAAAAGCACCGAAAGCGTAAACAACAGCGTTATGACAGGAGGAACGCCGATAAAGCGTTTAAACTCCTTGACCACAAACGGCGTAAACAATGCTGCACCAATCAGATTGGGAAACAACATAACCTCAAACAAGGTGGCACCAGACATAAAAAGAATTTTAGCGCCGAAAACTATCCCGCCGGAAAGGATTCCGGCCAGTGCCAACATTACGTAATTCATCAGAAACTCCTGCTCTGTTCTAAAACTTCAAACGTTCGGTTTTTTGGCGCGAAAGTTCAAGTACGGCATCAAAATCATCAGCATCGACGACTTTGTTTTTACGAACAAAACCGCATTTGACGCAACGATGAACAATGATGTAGCGCCCGTCTTTGTATTCGAGGTCAGCCGGTTCCATCAAACCGCCGCATTCTGCCGCGCGATCTCCGGGGTTGACGTCGACATGTTTAGAATATAAGCAGTGCGGACAATGATTTGTATAGCCGTTGCCCTGAACTTTTGCACCGCAATGCTCACAGGTAAAATCTTCAGTCGTGCGGGAAAACTTTTTCATGCGCAGGTAACTTTCTTTTCAAAAATGCTTGCCGTCATTTTATCCAAAGCCTTGGAACGGGACGAGCCTTCATAGACAACCTGCCCCTGATCCAGAATATAAGCATAATCAGTAAGCGGTAACAAAGTCTTAAGATTATGTTCCACAATGACAAAACCGGTGCCGAGGCCGGTATTGAGCTCTTTGATTTTATTAAACATATCTGCTGTAAGCTTGGGAGACAAACCGATTGACGGTTCATCCAGAAGCAAAAGCCGGGGCTGGTTTATAAGCCCGCGGGCAATAGCCACCATCTGCTGTTGTCCGCCGGAAAGATTGCCGGCCAAATCATCCAAACGCGGTTTCAAATCGGGAAAATGAATTAAAATTTCTTCAAGACGATTGTGAAAAGCAAAACGTTTAGGCCAAAAATGTGCGGCCAGTTCAATATTTTCCAACACCGTCATATTACGAAAAACCCGCTTTCCCTGAGGAATCATAAAAACGCCTTTTTTAACCAGTTCCGCCGGCTGCGGCCGAATTTCGACGTCATTAAAATAAATTCCGCCGGACACCGGCCTGATAAGGCCGTACATAACCTTGAGCAAAGTCGACTTGCCGGCTCCGTTCGGCCCCATAATTACGGTAACCGCAGAGGTGTCGATTTTAACCGAGACGTCTTTCAGAACCAGGCGCCTGTTATATCCGGCATCAATATTTCTTAACTCCAGCATAAGTCTCTCCCCTGTCCGTCCGGTTATTTTTCGATTTCGGCGCGGCCGTTTTTAATTTGTTTCAAAACCGACGGGGCGTGAAAAACGCCTTCGGCATCCTGTTCCGCACGGCCGGCCATTCCCTCGTAATAACGCTGCGCTTCCAAAGCACCGACAGCCTGCTGCGGCGTCGGCGCGTCTTCAAACGCTTCAACCAGCAGCATTACCGCATCATAAATATTTCCGGCGCCGAAAGTGCTGATGTCCGGCTGAGAGCTCTGCATACGCTTTATCAGTTCCTGACGCGCAGGCGCAACGTCGCTGAAAAACATATCTTCACCTCCGGCAAAGGTGTCCAGCCGCCCAAAGCTGGCCACATTGGTCAGCGGATACGGCAGTTTGGACGCACGATACTGGAAAATGATATCGCTGGCCCGAGAGGTCGACACCAATGCCAAAATGACATCCGGCTCATAGTTGCGGATAAAACTCAACAGCATCCGAAAATCTTTTTCCTGCGGCTTGGCACGATAGTATTTGGCCGTGATTTCCGGATAACGGGGCAAATTCTGGCGAAAAGCGTTCTCTGCCGCCAAAGCTTCCGAAATTTTTGGCGTAATGACGGCAACTTTCTGAAAACCGTTACGACGGAAATGGTCGAGGATTTCCCGTGTACTTTCATCTGGGTGTGTCCAGTGGACAAAGTTATAACGCCCCTTGGCGACGGCCGGTTCGGCGCTGCCAACGTTAAACTGGATGATTTTTCCGTTCTCGGCCAGCGTGTTGATGACGCTGCCGCTCTGCGCCGAATAGGTAATGACGGCGTTTGCGCGGTCGGCATGCTGGAGCCGGGTAAACGCGGCAATCGTATTTTTGGGCTCAAATTCATCGTCTTTGAAGATAAAGTTATATTCGTTTTTCAGACGATGTTTGGGCAAATCATCGATAGCCAGGCGAGCCGCAGCCTGCAACCCTTTGCCGACGGCGCCTTCCCGTCCGCTCAACGGCAAAATGATGCCGATTGTCACCTGCGGTTTGGGAGCAACGGTTTCCACCGGTTTCTGCTGTTTGAAGGAGATAAAACGACTTGCCGCAAAAGCCGCTATTATAATTGCCAATATGACGGCGGCGATTAATTTGCTTTTCATATCACTTTCCCAAATAAGCTTCGCGGACTTTCTCGTCGGCAAGAACTTCCGCGGGTATTCCCTTTGCCAGCAACCGCCCGGAATCAAGCACGACAGTGTAGTCGCAAAGTTGTTCAATCAAGTTCATATTATGTTCAATCACAATCAGGGTTTTGCCTTTTTGTTTGAGTTCGCGCAGGATATTCACGATATCCTGAACCGTCTCGGGAAACAATCCGGTAAAAGGTTCGTCAAAAAAATAGATATCGGCGTTTTGCATCAGCGCCCTGCCGATTTCCAACAGCTTACGCTGGCCGTAAGAAAGCCCTTCGGCATTTTTATATCTATAATCGGCCAGCCGAACGGTTTGCAAAACGTTTTCCAGACGTTCACGATAACGTTCGATATGCTGCTCAAACAAACTGTGCCAATAACGGTTTTCGGCAACCGGCAGCAGCAGGTTGTCTTCAACGGAAAGCTGTTCTATAAGGCGGCCGTCTTGGAACGTGCGGGCAATTTTAAGGCGCCGCAGCGTATTGGGCTTGATTTTGCGAAAGCGCCGTTCGTTAATTTCTATCATTCCGTTTTCCGGTACAAGCATACCGGTGAGAACGTTCATTAACGTCGTTTTGCCCGAACCGTTGGGGCCAATCAGACCGGTCGTCTGCCCGGAGGGAAACTCCAGCGACAAGTCGTCGAGCGCTTTTAATCCCATAAACTGCTTGGTCAAATTTTCGATTTTAATAGCATAATCCATAGCGTTTTACATCCTGTACTTTCCGAACAGCCCCTGAGGTCTCAAAATCATCATCAGCACCAACAGCGCTCCATAGATTATCTGCTGCAGCTGAGCCGCCGTCTCGTAGGGCAGCCCTATGAAACGCAAAACTTCCGGCAAGGAAATCAATATCAGCGCACCGGCAATGCTTCCTTTGGCCGAAGACAAACCGCCGACAATGATAATCGTGAAAAGAAAAATCCCTTCTTTGAGCTGGAAGGTGCTGGGGTCAATGAAAGAAATATAGCTGGCAAACATTGCTCCGGCAATACCCGACATCATTGCCGACACGACAAAAACAATACTTTTAAAATGTTTGGTGTTGTACCCCTGCAGGCGGGTCAGCTGTTCGTCTTCGCGCAGAGCCTTAAGGGTGCGTCCGAAAGACGAGCGGTCAAACAACACATATATTCCGCAGCTCAAGGCAACCGCTGCCAGACACAAAACGAGATAGGAAAAGTTTGAAACCAGGCGAAAACTCCCAATTTCCGGCTTGGGAATGCCGAAAATACCGAGAGGCCCGTTGGTAAGGTCTTTCCAATTGAGCAAAACGGAAAAGACGATAACAGACAATCCGGCGGAAACAATGGCATAGTAGTCTCCCTGAAAGCGGGAAAGGATTTTTCCGACAACAAAAGCCAGAATGCCGTTTGCAAGCATTCCCAAAAGCAGCGTCGAGAAAAAGCCCAGCCCCAGCTCGGTCATACCAATCGCGGCGGCATATGCGCCGATGCCGTAAAAAGCGGCTTGGGCAAGGGAAAGAAGTCCGGCCATTCCGACGACCATATTCAGCGACAAAGCCAAAGTGCCGTAGATACAAAACAGTATTGCCAGATTAATCAGGTATTCCATTTTTTAACCTCTTATTTTTTCACCTTCTTTTGGAAAATGCCTTTGGGGCGGAAATACAGGAAGACGATAAAGATGACAAAAGCGACGACGTCACGCCACTCGGAGGCAAAAGCCCAAACGCCCAGATTTTCGACAAACGCCAGAAAAAACGAGCCCAGAAAAGCGCCTCGCATGGTAGCCATACCGCCGATGATGGCACCTATCATTCCCTTGAACAACAGGCTGAAGCCCATAGCCGGCTCCATTCCCGTGTCATATCCCACCAGAATTCCGGCTAATCCCAAAATCAGGCCGGACAAAACCGATACAATCAAAATAATCCGCTCATTGTTCATTCCCAGAATGTGAGCCAGGGTCGCACTGTCATTAACGGCGCGGATTTGCTTGCCGAGAAAAGTATGATACAATAGATGGTTCAAACCGATGTAAATTAATGCGTTGGAGACAATCGTCAGGACCTGGACAAAGGGAATTTCGGCAAACCAGACATCTATCTGGGAAGAAAAATCTATGGTCCCCAAAGTTTGGTACTGAGGTCCGAAAAGCAAATGGATGACCGCTTCGAAAATCGTGTAAAACCCCAATGAAGCCACCAGAAGTATCATCGGCGAGGCTCCCCGCCGGCGCATCGGACGATAGGCATAAGCCTCCAGCACCCAGGCAAATGTCCCAGATATGGCCAAAGCCAGCAAAACCGCCCACCACGGCGCCAATCCCGCAGAAGATGTCAGATAAAAAACGGCATAGGCCCCTGCCGCCGCAACGGTTCCCAATGTCAGGTTAAAAAACGGAGACACCGAATACATCAGGCGGAAAGCCATCGCAATCAGACCATAGCCGGAACCGACAATCAGGGTATTTATCAAAAGCTGAACAAACATTCTCATACTCATCGAATTAAATTTCTGGTTTATATTATAGAGTTGAGTTTTCAATGCAAGGATTTAATGCATTTGTGCAACCACAAATGAGTGCCGGTTTTGCCTTAAAATCGGCATTCGGCGCAAAAAAATACTTGCAAAATAAATTAAATTTGCTAATTATAGCTTCTGTTAAGGACTCGGAAGTTGCGACTTTAAATTTGAATCCGTTGTCGGTCTAGGTTTCTTTGAGTTTTGCGGGACATAGCTCAGCCTGGTAGAGCGCTTGCTTTGGGAGCAAGATGTCACTGGTTCGAATCCAGCTGTCCCGACCAATTATTGACTGTTTATCCAAGGCCCCGTAGCTCAGCTGGATAGAGCAACAGCCTTCTAAGCTGTGGGTCAGAAGTTCGAATCTTCTCGGGGTCGCCATTTTAATAAAGTCCGTTGCAATAGCGGGCTTTATTTTTTTAAGAAAAAGCCCTCCGTTCAAACAGGGCTTTTTGTTTTTATTCCACCAGTTCAATGCGGACTTTTTTGCCGTAATGGCTGATTATCCGCATCAGGGTATAAATCGGCACCGGTTTTCCGGTTTCCGCCCGGTCTAGCACCCGACGGTCGATTTTGATGTGGTGAGCCATATGGAACAGGCTCATTCCCTTTTGCCGGCGACGGAGAAACAACTCCAGCCCCAAAGCTTTGCGGATTTCTTTTAAATCCATATTTTCCGTTATCATTTTTTAGCTCCTTTTGTTGATTAAAAACAAAAACCGCCGTTTCTTAAAAAGAAAAGGCGGGGGGCTGAAAAACTGTGATTATGCAGTCAGTCTTATTCGTCCGATAAAATCGGCTTAGTTCGACCACTCCCCATAACAGGGATGAATAATCAGATGTTTTTCAGACACCACAGCCCATCTCTGAGCTGCAAGTGTCAGATTAAAGCAATTTCACATTTTTTCAAGTTTTTTCTTGTTTAGAAAAAATAAAGCCGGCTGTTTTGACACAGTCGGCTTTATCTTTAGTATTCGTTGGCATATTCGTCATACTCTTCCTGCTCTCGGAGTTCCTCCTGCTGGCGCAGTTCTTCTGCCTCACGTTCACGCTCTTCGTCTTCGTAACGCATCCGTTCTTCGTCTTCCAAACGCAGTTGTTCTTCGGCTTCGCGCTCACGCTCTTCCTCTTCCAACCTTTGGCGTTCTTCTTCCTCCATACGTTCGCGTTCCTCGAGTTCCTGACGCTCACGCTCCTCTTCTTCTGCCCGTTGACGTTCTTCCTCTTCCATACGTAAACGTTCTTCCTCTGCTTCGCGCTCCATTGCCTCTTGGCGTTCGCGCTCTTCTTCGGCTTCACGCTCCATGGCTTCCAGACGCTCGCGTTCATCTTGTTCGCGATCATCATCACGAGGATCGTCATAATGACGGTCTTCATTTTGAGAAGCGGCTTCCTGTTCGGCTCTTTCCTGGGCTTCCTGCTCGGCACGTTCCATAGCTTCCTGTTCTGCACGCTCGCGTTCCTGGGCTTCGATTTCGGCTCTTTCTCTTTCAGCAGCCTCCAATTCAGCTCTTTCGCGCTCCTGTGCCTCCAGTTCATCACTGTCGTCGTGAGGTTCTGAACCGGAGCCATCCATATTTAAGGTTTCGTCATCATGAGGTTCCGGTTCTTCAACAGGCTCTTCATGATGTTCTTCCGTATGGGTGTCTTCTTCCGCAGGTTCTTCAGGACGTTCCTCATTTTCGGCAAGATGCTCTTCCGCTGGTTCTTCCTCTTTCGGTTCCTCAACAGAATCTTCGTGACGTTCTTCTTCACGATGTTCTTCTTCCTGCTGCGGTTCCTCGGGCTGAACTTCCTCGGGTTTGTCCTCGTCAAAGAACAAACTTTCGCGGGGTTCTTCCTCTTTTGGTTCCTCAACAGAATCCTCGTGACGTTCTTCTTCACGATGTTCTTCTTCCTGCTGCGGTTCCTCAGGCTGAGTTTCCTCCGGTTTGTCCTCGTCAAAGAACAAGCTTTCGCGAGGTTCTTCCTCTTTAGGTTCCTCCTCGCCGGGGACATTTTCAGCAAAAGCATCTTTAGACGGCTCCGGTTCTTCCTCTTTCGGTTCCGGCTCATCATCTTGATGGCTGCCCCAAAAGTTGAAGAGACTTTCCTTATGCTCATCATCGTTGTCGTCATCATGGTGTTCATGATGGTGATGTTCATATGGTTCGTCTTCGGTTTCGCCGTCAACTACGTTTTCAGGAAATATTCCGGGACGTTCTTCGAGTTCTTCTTCGCTTTGGGTTTCGGCAACAGACAAATCCTGTTTCCAGATATCCTCAAAAGCAACATCCGAAGAAGCATCCTCCTCAGAAGCCAAGGCATCCCACCAGCTGAAGCGTTTGTCCTTGTCAGACGCGTCTTCCCGGTGGTAATCATCTCTCTCTTCATCAGAAACAGAACTGAAACTATCCGCAGGCTCGTCTTCTGATTCAGCATCGGCTTTCCGGCGGCGTTTTTCCGCTTCTTCCTCCTCCTGACGGATTTCAAGCTCACGCTCTTCCTCCTCTTCTTCGTAATTGAACTTCCACTGATAGTCTTCAAACAATCCGCGAACATTCAACTCCCATTGAGCAAACCAGCCACGCCATTCCGTGTAGGCACTCTCGGCTTCGGCTGAAACTTCCTCAAGGTTTTCCTCGTCAGGCTCAAGATTAAAGCGGTTATACCAGAACTCGCTTTGATGCTCAATGTCTTCGAGCCACACGCGCTTAAATGTCATATATTCCGGCTTGGCAGAATATAGGAACGAATATAAACGCATCATAAAATTTTCATGGTCGGCAAACTCCTGCCGAACTTCTTGTTGATACTCTGCAAGAGTATTCTTCAGGTTTTCGCTGTCCATAATTATATATTTTTAGATTAGTACTCAGTTTAAGATGACAACTATGCACACATAGTAAGAGTGTAAATAATAAGTTATCAGCTATAAATAATACCACTTGAGGGGATTTTTGTCAACTTTGATGAAAAATTTAAGTTGACGGAATATTTTAAAGTGATACCTATAAGCCATTAATTAATCTAAAAAAAAAGTGAGTTGAGAAATGTTTGGAAGTTTTCAGTGGCAGGAATTTGTCAGCGCGTTTGTCGTTTTGTTTGCGGTTATAGACATTACCGGTTCCATTCCGGTGATTTTAACCTTAAAAAAACGGGGCAAAAAAATAAATGCCGCCAAGGCTGCTCTGCTGGCTTTGATTATGTTTTTCATATTCTTCTTTGTGGGAGAGGCTTTTCTCAACCTGTTTAACGTCGATATCTCTTCTTTTGCGGTTGCCGGCTCTTTCATTATCTTTATTGTCGCTCTGGAAATGATTTTAGACATCGAAATTTTTAAGGATACCCCGGACGCCCCCAAAGACGCGACTTTCGTTCCGGTGGTTTTTCCGCTGATTGCCGGTGCCGGAGCGCTGACCACCCTGCTCTCCATTCGTGCACAGTATAACGACATCAATATTCTGCTGGCCGTTATCTGCAATATGGTAATCGTATATCTGGTGCTGAAGCTGACCAAGCGCATCGAGAGGATGCTGGGAGCCGGATTTATCTATATGCTGCAAAAGTTTTTCGGTATCATTCTGCTGGCGATTTCAGTCAAACTGTTTACCACCAACATCACCTTTCTGGTTGAACACATCAAACAACTGTCGGAATTATAACTTTATAAATCCCTGTTCACGAAAGCTGTAGTGGCTGCTGCGGCTGACGACAAAGTGGTCATGAAGTTTGACGCCGACGGCGGCGCAGGCTTCTTCGACCTTTTTGGTCATCTCCAAATCGGCGCGCGAAGGCGTGGTATTGCCCGAAGGATGGTTGTGCACCATAATGATTGACGAAGCGTGATGCGCCAGTGCAGACTTTACGACTTCGCGAGGATGGACGGCAACCGCGTTGATGGTGCCGCGTTGCATTGTTTCTTCTCCGATGACCTGCAATTTGGCATCCATAAAAATTATGCGCAGCTCCTCGACATCAGAATGGCACATGGCGGTACGGCAGTATTCGAGCAACGTATCGGGAGAGCGGATGACCGGCGCTTCGGCCGCGCACAGCGTCTGCCAGGAAGTACGGATGGCGGCGGCTTTAATCACCTTAAGCATTGCCAGCGTATTTTCCTTTACGCCGTCAACTTCCAGCAAAGCCGCAGCCGGCGCATTGATAACGCCGGAAAAGTCGTTAAATTCGGCAATCAGCTTTTTGGCCAGAGGCTTGACGTCCCGCCGGGGAATGGCCATCGTCAGAACCAGCTCCAACAACTCGTAATCCGCCATATCTTTCCCCTCGCCCAGCAAAAAACGCTGACGAAGACGCTGGCGGTGTCCCAGATAATCCGGTTGTTTGACGTCCCGTTCCATAGTCCTTTGAGCCTTAAAGCTTGTAAGGCGGCTTGTCCAGCCCCTTGGGAGAATAGGTGAAAACCTCATAACCATCTTTGGTTACGGCCAAAGAATGTTCAAACTGGGCAGACAAGGACTTGTCCCTGGTGACCGAAGTCCAACCGTCTTTTAATATAATGGCGTCAGGTTTGCCGATGTTAATCATCGGCTCAATCGTGAAAAACATTCCTTCTTCCATCAGCGGACCGGTTCCTTTGCGGGCAATGTGCATCACATTCGGTTCATCATGAAAAACCTGCCCCAGCCCATGGCCGCAAAACATATCGACAACCGAATAGCCGTATTTGTGGGCATATTCGGCAATAACGGCGCCGATGTCGCCCATACGGGCTCCGGGTTTAACAACGTCAATGCCGCGCATCATACATTCATAAGTCACTTCGACCAGACGTTTGGCCTTGATACTCGGTTTGCCGGCAAAATACATACGGCTGGTATCGCCGTACCATCCGTCCAAAATACCGGTAACGTCAATGTTGAGCATATCGCCGTCGACCAGTTTGCGCTCATAATCGGGAATGCCGTGGCAAATGACATGGTTGATGGAGATGCAGACCGACTTGGGATAGCCGCGATAGCCGAGGCAAGCGGGAATAACGCCGCGAGACGTGAAAAATTCCCGGCAAAGATCGTCCAATTCTCCGGTGGACACGCCAACCTGAACATAAGGGGTTATGTAATCCAGACATTCGGCGGCAATCCGGCCGGCCTTGCGCATCTTTTCAAAATCTTCGGGATCGTCGTGAATGACGATGCCGTCTTTTCTCTTGTAACTCACTGCATACCTCGGTTTGTTAATATAATATTTTCATTTTATTAGCCAGTGTTACACTTTTTTTATCAATATTGCAACCATAACAAACAAATTCCAATCCATTTTTTGCTTCGTCATAAATCCGGGCTGCCGCGACCGGGTCCAGATTCCAGCTGAACTTGGCTTCGACGCAATCCTGCCGGGGCACCAGCATAAAAATGACGGTTTTGTGTCCCTGCCGGCGGAGTTTGGCTAATTCCTCAAACATTGCCATCTCAAAGAAATTTATTCCGGCAGGAAAAACGGAGCAGCCGTTTTGCTTGTTAAACACGTTTTCAATAAAGACATAGCATTTGTTTCCGGACGGCGAAGACAATTCAAAATCAATGTACGGCAGATGTTCGTCAGGCTCTATCCGGCGGCAGACGTTATATGCGTCAAAATCAGCCGACAACACGCCGTTGTCAAAGGCTTCCTGAAAAAGAAAGCCGTTATAGGTCGGGTTAACGAGAATCAGCCCCTCGCTGCGGCTGATGAACTCAAGCTCGTAGCGGATTTTGCGCAGGCTGTCGCGATGGCGTTTGATTATGGCGTCCACGCCGGCGGAGCAGAGTTTGGCCGCCTCCGAAGAACCGCAAAAAACCGGAACCAACGAATTGTCGGCCAGCCTGACGTCCAGTATCAGGCTGTTGTAGCAGTTCATAACCTGCCCTTTTATGAGTTCCGGACTGATTTCCACCTGCGGTTACCTCATTTAAATTAAACAAACGATGCTTAAATATTACAAACAAATAATAAAATATGCAAGGAGGAGGATATGAACAAGCTGATGAAATTTGTATACAGCGCGGTTATAACCGTCATTGCCGGCGCCGCGGCATCTTATTTTACCCGTTTTGGCATTTACAACTGGTATGCAGCCCTGGACAAGCCGACGATTACACCCCCGGATGCCGTTTTTCCGATTGTATGGACAATTTTATACCTTTTGATGATAATCGCCTTTTATAGAGTTTTGACAAAGGCCGACGCCGAAAGGCAGCGCAGAGCCAACCAGCTGTTTTTGGGGCAGTTGCTGTTGCAGGTCGTCTGGACCTATTTTTTCTTTACGCAGGGGTATATCGGGCTGGCTTTTGCGGTGATTATCCTTCTGGATTTGATTGTTTACAAAATGATACTGAACTTTAAGGCTGCGGACAAGGCTGCCGCCTATATGATGTATCCGTATTTCTGGTGGCTGATATACGCCAGTTTCTTAAACTTCAGCTTTACCTACATCAACGGAATGGTTGTTATTTTTTAGAAAAATTTTACTAGACAGTAGAACAACTTTGCATTATTAATGTGGGGTTAACAATTTATTTTTTGGGAAGTAAATAAATGACAACTACTGTTAAAGAAATCAGAAGCACTTTTTTAAACTATTTTGCCAAAAACGGCCACAAGGTTGTTCCGTCCTCCTCTTTGGTTCCCGACAACGATCCGACGCTGATGTTCACCAACTCGGGAATGGTGCAATTTAAAAACATTCTGGCCGGCAACGAAACCCGCGATTACACGCGAGCGACAACTTCCCAAAAATCCGTTCGCGCCGGCGGCAAGCACAATGACCTCGACAACGTCGGCTATACCGTGCGTCACCATACCTTTTTTGAAATGCTCGGCAACTTTTCTTTCGGCGATTATTTTAAAGACGACGCCATCCGTTTTGCCTGGGAAGTCGTCAACAAAGAATTCGGCATTCCCAAAGACAAGCTGGCCGTAACCTATTATCACACCGACGAAGAAGCGCGCGAAATTTGGAAAAAAGTTTCCGGTTTGCCGGAAGACAGGATTATTCCCATTGCAACCAAAGACAATTTTTGGCAGATGGGCGACACCGGCCCTTGCGGTCCCTGCTCGGAAATCTTTTATGACCACGGCCCCGAAGTTTGGGGCGGTCTGCCGGGCACGCCTGAAGAAGACGGCGACCGTTGGATTGAGATATGGAATCTGGTGTTTGACCAATATGAAGACTTGCCCGACGGCAGCCGCATCCCGTTAAAGCGCCCCTCTATCGACACGGGTATGGGACTGGAACGAATTGCCGCAATTTTGCAAGGGGTTCACTCCAACTACGACATTGATATTTTCAGAAATCTGATTAAAGCGATTGCGGATATGGCCAACTCTGACCCCAACGGTCCGCTGAAAGCCTCTCATAACGTTATTGCAGACCATTTGCGCTCAACGTCTTTTCTGATTGCCGACGGCGTATTGCCCTCCAATGAAGGCCGCGGTTACGTTTTACGCCGGATTATGCGCAGAGCCATGCGTCACGCTTATATGCTGGGCGTAAAAGAGCCGATGATGTACAAACTGTTGCCGGCTCTGCAAAAAGAAATGGGAGAAGCCTATCCTGAACTTTATTCGGCCGAGACCCTCATCACCGAAACAATCCGCAGCGAAGAAGAGCGTTTTCTGAAAACGCTGGACAAAGGTCTGCGCCTGTTGGACGACGAAGCCGGTCACTTAAAAGCCGGAGACACTTTTAACGGCGAGACTGCATTCAAGCTTTATGACACTTACGGTTTTCCGCTGGATTTGACTCAGGACGCCCTGCGCCTGAAAGACATCAAAGTCGACACCGACGGTTTTGACAAGGCAATGGAACGTCAAAAAGCCGAAGCCCGTAAAAACTGGGCCGGTTCAGGAGACGCCGGAACCGAAAAAATCTGGTTTGAACTGAACGAAAAGCTGCCGGCAACCGAGTTTTTGGGCTACAATACCTTAAAAACCGAAGCTCAGGTGACCGCTCTGGTGCAAGACGGCAAAGAAGTGTCGGAAGTCAGCAACGGAGAATTTTTCCTGTTGACCAATCAGACCCCGTTCTACGGCGAAATGGGCGGACAAGTCGGCGACAAAGGCAAAATTACGGGTAAAGATTTGGAAATTGAGGTTACCGACACCAAAAAGAAACTTGACGGACTTTATGTTCACATTGCCAAAATCGTTAAAGGACGCATCAAGAACGGAGACATTGTTCTGATGGAAGTCTGCGAATCAAACCGCAAAGCAATTGAAGCCAATCATACGGTTACCCACCTGCTCCACCATGCTTTGCAAGAAAAATTCGGCGCCAGCGTAACACAAAAAGGTTCAATGGTTGCCGCCGAAAGAATGCGTTTTGACATCGCCTATCCCAAGCAAATCAGCGAGAACGAATTACGCGACCTGGAAGATACGGTTAACGGCCTGATTCGTCAAAACCTTAAGGTAAACACCAAATTAATGAGTCACGACAAGGCCATCAATTCCGGTGCAATGGCGTTGTTCGGCGAAAAATACGGCGACGAAGTCCGCGTCGTTTGCGTAGGCGACGGCGTATCAACCGAATTATGCGGCGGTACCCATGTCAAAGAAACCGGAGATATCGGCTATTTCAACATCGTCAGCGAAAGCGCGGTTGCGGCAGGCGTGCGCCGTTTGGAATGCGTTACCGGAACACACGCCGAGAGATTTGTTCAAGACATTGAAGACAAACTGCATCGTGTCGGCGCTTGTTTGAAATCAAGTTTCAACGATATAGAAGCTCGCGTTAATCAATTACTTGAAGAAAAGAAAAAGCTGGAAGCTCAGGTTTTTGAACTCAAGAAAAAGCTCGTCAGCAATAAAGCCGCAGACAATCCCGATAATTTTGAAGCGGTTAACGGCGTTAAATTTGTCGCTAAAATTTTAGAAAACATCCCGGCCAAAGAGCTGAAGGCTTTTGTTGACGAAATAAAAGCGCAGTATCCCGAAGATACGATTGTCGCCCTTTTGGCTAGCAATGAAGGAAAAGCTTCCGTGGTTATCGGCGTCAGTGACAATCTGGCGGCAAAATATCCTGCCAACAGCCTGATTAAAGTTATAGCTCCGTTTGTGGGTGCGCAGGGCGGCGGCGGACGACCGGATATGGCTCAAACCGGCGGCCCGGATGCTACCCGGCTGCAAGAAGCGATTGATGCCTTAAGAAAAGCGATATAGATGTTTCCGCGGCAAACGGTTGCGCTAAATCAGCGACAATGCTCGCGTTTTGAGCTCGTTTGCCGATGAAAAAAGGCATCTAAGAAAAGACTGATGTATTCAACCCCCGACTTATCGGGGGTTTTTTATTTGGCAATATATAAAAAAAGAATATATTTTCTTTGCCGTGCGATTTTTATTGCTTTACAACTGCTGAGCGGTGTATATCTGAGAAGAGAAATAAACGCGATAACAAAAAGGATAAACCCGATGCGTAACCTTATTGATAAAATCGAAGAAAATGCCAATATTGACAAGTCTTTAAAAAAAGAGGTTTATCGCAAGGCCATCCATTTGAGTTCACTATGGATTCCGGCGCTTATTTACTTTACTCAGCCGGCTTTTTCAATTTTTCTGTTCTCGCTGCTGTTTTGCGGCGACGCCCTGCTTGAATACGGCAACTATAAAAAATATCCCTGGGCAAGACAAACATTCGGGAAGCTGTTTTTTAAGACGCTGCGCGACAAGGAATGCCGCCGCAAGTTTTTTCAGGTCAGCGGTTCCTTATATGTTCTGCTGGCTGCGATTGTCTGCACCCTCTTCTTCAGCAAACCGATTGCGATTATATCCCTCACCGTTATGCTGGTGTCCGACACAATGGCCGCTCTGGTGGGAAAAGCCTTTGGCACGCGTATGCTTTATAAACACAAATCGCTTGAAGGTACCGTCGCATTTTTTATGAGCGCCCTCCTCATCAATATGCTTTTCGAACCGCTGTTTCAGTTCACTTATGCGGGGGTTATTGCCTGTATGGCGGCAACTTTGGCCGAGCTTTATGAAGACAAAATAGATCTGGACGACAATTTGTCGATTCCTTTGTTTGTCGGGATAATTTTAACCCTTTTGGGCTAACACCGCACAAAAATAATAACATACTATATACTTTTGACAAATTTTTGTCATTTTTCACTTGCAAAGTTAATCTATTTATGTTTTGATAGAAAAATCATAAATAAATTACTTAAAAATTATCTATTAACCGGCACGTGGTGCCATTAATTTTATTCTTATGAATACATTTGGAACAATTGACGTTAAAAAAGTTCAGAACTTTTTTAACAAATGCGAAGTTCGTGTTGATGTAAACAGTCTTAACGGCGTTCAGCAACATATTGCGGAAAAATTTACCGCTTATTGCGAACCCAGGGGAATTATCATAAAAGCGGTTCCCTCGCCATACTGCGTAACGCTTTTCAGCTCAAACAAAGGAAAGACAGACCATATGGCGTGCCCCGCAATTTATAACGGAATTTCCGGCTGGGTCATCAATTTGGCATCGAAAAAAGATTCCAAAAGAAAAAAGTATTTGAAGTTCGTGTCTGAAAAAGATGCCGCCTGTATGCCGCTTAAAGGCGAATACAATGCATCTCCAAAGAAAACGAAGGCTGTTTCGAACCGACAGGCGATTGAAAATGCAGTTGCCGAAGAAACAGCGGAATGACATCCAACCTTTTGCGACGGAAGTTCTGATGTGAATCATAACTTCCGTCGGATACCGAAAAAAACACAATCTAATACTCTAAAGGGTCTTGGAAGTTTCCAAGACCTTTTTTTTATTGAGAAAATATTTGACATTTCGTCTAAATTGTGTACTTTATGCTATGAAAATTATTAGTATTCCTATAATAAAACTTAAACTATGACACAAGTAATCCCTGAACAGCAGCTTGATTTGGCACATATTAAAGCTGCGTTGGGCAAATTCGCACGAGAGAGCGGGTTTACGTATAAGAAAAATGTGCAATTGACCGCAAGCCTTTTGGAATTTAACCAAAAATGCTTAGTATTTGTTCCCGGCATCGTTTATCCGGCCATTGTCATTCCGGTACGGCGCCAAGGCGGAAAGTCCAAAGAAGAAACTTCTTTGATATATACTTTTCACAACGGGGAATTCAACCACATCAACAACAGCAAATATTTCAGCTGTAAGGCAACAGAATCTTTCTCATGGGAAGGAGTTTCCTATGAAAGAAACATTGTGTTGGGCGATTTTGTGGGTTATAAAAAAATGAATTAAGAATTATGAATGTTTTGAAAATCTCTAAAAGGAAAAGCGCTTCAGACCAACGTCCGAAGCGCTTTTTTGTTCGTCAGTTTAACGTCCGGTCGAGCCGAAGCCGCTTTCGCCGCGGCAGGTAGCATAGCTTTCAAACTCTTCGTTGCTCACTTCTTCAAACACGGCTTTGTACGGAAAAGGAACCTCAACCTGAGCGATTTTGTCTCCGGGATTAATTATATAAGCCTTTTCGCCGGCCGGATTAGTATTCAGGAGACCGATAATGAGTTCTCCCCGGTAATCCGTATCTATTATCCCAGCAATGGTAATGATTCCGTGCTTTATCGCCAAACCGCTGCGCGAATTTACTCTGAACCAAATCGGATTCTCCGGAGCCAGCTTTACCGCCGTCGGGATTCCGGCATGCTCTCCGGGACGGAGAACCACCGGCTCCGAAATGGCTGCACAAATGTCAAAACAAGCGGCATCAGGCGTCGCATAGCTGAGGTTGGCGGGATTTTCAACATAATGCTCCATTTTGGTGAACTTTACAATCGTATTTACGGTCTCAATCATCGGTCTTCTCTGCAAAAAAAGTTGTCATTTAGTCTCAGATTAGCGGCAAAAGCCTTATTTCTCCAGCGTTAAAATCGTTTTCCACAGTCCCGCTTTAAAAATAGACAAGGGCGGGTAAAAGCATTACCTTTTAGATAAAGTTTTATCAAGAAAGGCTATGAAAATGGTTAAAATTGTTGCTCCCCGCGTGGAAGTCCTTACACCTTTGGACGGCGAAACAATCCTGAAGCACATTGAACTGTGTGCCCGCAACTGCTATAAAAGCGAAGGAAACATCAGCGAAGACTGCTCCTCTGCCGTAAAAATGATTAACAAACTGATTGAGCTTGACCATACGGCGATGATTGAGCACTACAACATTACCGTCAAATTTGTGTGCGACCTAGGCTTTTATAAAGACATTACCCGCCACCGCCACGCCTCCTTTGCGATTGAGAGCACCAGATACTGCAATTATTCAAAAGGAAAATTCGGCAGTGAGATTTCGGTCATAAAACCCTGCAACATTGTCGAAGGCACCCCGGAATACAAATTATGGCTCAATACAATGGAAACCATTGAAAAGAACTACAATGCCATGGCAGCCTTGGGTTGCAAACCCGATCAGCTGCGGATGCTCCTGCCCCATTCCATTAAAGCGGACGTAATTATGACTGCGAACCTCAGAGAGTGGCGTCACATTTTGAAACTGCGCGCCGCACCGGCAGCTCACCCGAGCATTCAACAGCTGATGAAAATACTGCTCAAGGAATTTAAAGCTAAAATTCCGGTTGTTTTTGATGATATTCCTTATGACGAAGAAAACAGCCTGTCTGAAAAGATTGCCGCAGAATAGAATAAAAAAAACAGCCCCGCCGACGCGGGGCTTACTTTTTAGTTTGGCTGTTCTATAATTGAAAGAATGTGCCTGAGAACCGACTGGTCAACAAAATCTCCGCGTTTGACATAAAGATGATTGGCTACATTGTCCTGCGTCTGTCCTTCGGCTATTTTAAAATATTTTTTGGCCAACAGCTCGATACATGGCGTTATATGAACGGGCCCACCGTCAAGTTTCTGCAACGGGCCGTCATACACACAGTCGACAACAATATCCGGCAGCAGCTTGGGCGAAAGCGTCATAAACGCCTCATAAACCCCGGCACCGCCGCAAATATACAGGTTTCCGTCAAAATCCTTAAATTTCCGAATGTCGGTTATAACACGGTGGCGTTCCGGATTGGCTGTTTCGTATTCACGATTTGCGCTTAAAACATATACCTCCGCTTGCGACAACGTTTCCGGCGGAATGCTCTCATAAGTCGTTCGCCCCATAACCAGAGGCTGTCCGGCAATAATTTTTTGATATTTTCTCACATCCGAAGGAATATTCCAGGGAATGTCCGAACCGATACCGATAATATTATCCCCGTTATGACGACACCATATTGCAATTTTTGTCATTTTGTTTCTCCTTGCCGGCATCATAGCAAAATATTTGCCGGCATACAAAAAAAGCTGAGGTTAATCCCCAGCTCTTTTAACACATCAGGATAAAATCAGCAAATCAAGGTGCGAAACCAATATCCTTTTCGCCTCAAAAAACTTTTCAACCTGTATGCTGTGGCATATTTAATGCATTTTTCGGCATCTTGCTTATAGAAATCATCCCAATCAATAAGAGAAGCGTCCGCATGGACCTTGCTTAAATATGTCCAGTTTTTGTTTTGAACAAAAAGATCAAATGCCTTGTTTTGGATCAAAAACTTTTTTCCTCCGTAAAATCCGTACATATATTTTACGACGCCCTGCTTATACAGATAAGGCCATAACTCGTCTTCGCTTCCAAAAAGAACTTTTGCATGCAGGTAAATCGCCTGCCATTCTCCCTTGTCGGTGAGAAATTTGAGCGCATCATCCTTTTTGCCGTATTCGGCAATGAAAGAAAGCTGATTTCTGCTATACAGCACCTCAAAGCACCCTCTTTGGGCCAACACAGGTCCCCATTCCGAGACGTTTTCCTCCATTGGTATCCACCCGAACTGGCCTTGTTCTATCAGAACTTCCCAGCGCTTATATTTAAAGCAACAGTCCCAATCTTGATGACGAATAAAACATTCATTGCTGATACAGCAAAGAAAATTATTGTCCCAATGGCAACGCTTGAACAATGCGTACGCCGCTTCTTCGTCAAGAAAAGCGATTATCCACTCAGCCAACCTTTTTTCGTCGTTTTCAAAATAGTCGAAAGAACTTTTCTCCAAAAAAGCTTTTACTTCTTTGTTCCATCCCAGCTCCACCATAAACTGAAGCACACGGGGCGTAATGCAATAACCAGTATTCAGGCAAATCATCAGCTGATGCAGATTTTTGCCGCAGATAAGGTTCATAAGGATGCATTCCTCATCTTCAGAGGTAATGCACTTAAGCATCTTTTTGCGATTCATAATATTAGGATTTTGGATTTATGATATAAATTTTACTAATTGCGGAAAGCTTCTGCTACATATGTCAAAAGTTTTTTCCAACCCGAGGCAGTGAATCATCAGCTTTACCGTTCGGCAGCTGTCTACAGGGAGCAGATGTATCATATCAACCTTACCGCTTCGGCTTAAAACCAGATAAATTTTTTTCTGATCAGCCTGATATCCTACAGAGACCTCAAAACGAGACAACAATTCTTCCAGCAAAGAGAACTTCTCTTCCTCCGGCAACAACGACAACAGTTCTTTTTTATTCATACTTGTACTAATTTAAAAATTATTACTATAAAAATTGATTCGAATAAGGGGATTGTAAAGTTAATTAAGCCCGATTGCAACAAAATTATGGCAAAAAAAAATCGAAGCCATAACAGGCTTCGATTTTAAAAACCGTCAGTTTTTTTACTTAAAAAAACTGTTTAACCACAAAGAATACTGTCCGTTTTTGAACAACAGCCACCGTTTGTGATGCTTGGCCAGAAAATTCCAGTTTTCGGCATCAACCGCGTGTTCAAAAATCTTACCGGCCTTAGACGGCATTATGGTCAGAAAGACCTCCCAGTCAACGGCTTCATAGAATGCATTGTCAGCCAAAGCTTCATAGTCCCGGTGTTTGATAAACGGCCGCAGTTTTTTATTCTTCAACAAAAACTCTTTTTCGTTTTGGTTATAAAGAAAATCTTCCTGATGCGCCTCAAGCAATACATTCAGCAGGCTCTTTCCGTGGTATGTCATTCCTTTTTCGTGGGCAAAATATACCATTTTCCACTTCCCGGAATCGACTAAATATTCAACCCCTTTTTCAAGCCAGACGAGCTCTTCGTAAGCTTGCAGCTCGATTAAATCATCAACCCGCTTAAACTGTTTTAAAACCGCTCTGGCTTCTGACGTATTCATCTTTTTTAATTCCTCAAAACGCCCGTGATATCCCAAAACCTCAACCTTACCCAGTTTTTTCAAAACATCCCAAGCCTCAGCATTTACCAACTCATCGCTGGAAATAAAATTTTTGATAATATCCAAACGTTTGAGGCCAATAAACAAGTCTACAGCCATTTGGGTGTCTTTATAAAACCGCGCGGCAAAAAGGAATATTTTGATATCATAGCGTTCGGCATGGCGCAGCGTCCATTCAACCTCGGCAGCTCCAAGAAAAGCCTCAACATAGAATAAAACCTCTATGTTTACAAAAAACTTCTGAACCGCCACTTTGCTATGAAACTCCGATACTCGCCGATGAATCGACAATTCAATCAGAATTTGCGCCTGGCTTTCCTCACTCAACAAATTAGTCAGATTTTTCTTACGTTTAAAATTGTTCTGTTCCATACAAAATAAGATGTTAAATTAATACTAATGTTAATAATTTCAAAGAGATGGATGTAGCATATAAAATTTACGGGCAAATGCAACAAAAATGTTATAGGCAATCTTATATCTTGAATTTTTAATATTCTTGCTTATAATAACAGATTGTCAGAGCAATCTGACTATGACACTAGAGGCTCTGTGAAATAGGTGTTTTGGACCTGGGGGCAGTACCCAGCACCTCCACCATAAGTTATTTGAGTTATTGGTCGCGGTTGTTTAATTTCTGCATTTTGTGCCAATGGTACATTCTCTGCCGAAATTGAGCCGGTTTTGGAAGCCAATCTCAAATGTCTTAATTCCTCTTATGGGGGTGAAACAGGATTGACAAGGTACAGTAAAGACAGGTATGTCGTGTTCGGTGAGATACCACCGTTATCGGTTCAAATTTAAATGAATGCTAACGATAATAACGTAGCTCCTGTTGCAATGGCTGCTTAGTTGTAGTCGCAACAAACTTAAATCCTTACGGCTTTGGATAGCTGTGAGTGGGGTCTGGGCCACCTATCAACAGAACGGCCCGCTTAATTTTATAAATGAAGGTTGTCCCAATGCTGAATGATGAATTAGACATAAACTACGACAAGCTGGTTGAAAAAGCTCTCAAACATGTTGTGATTGAGGCTTTGAAAATCGCTGCGGACGAAGGACTACCGGGTGAACACCACTTTTACATTACATTCAAAACAGCTCATCCTGCGGCGAGACTTTCGGCTCAGCTGCTCAATCAATATCCCGATGAGATGACTATCGTATTGCAACACCAGTTTGCAAATTTGATGGTCGGCGAGACTTACTTTGAAGTCGACTTAAGTTTCGGCGGCATTCCTCAAACCCTGCGTATCCCCTATGACGCAATCACTTACTTTGCCGACCCCTACGCAAAGTTCGGTCTCAGCTTTAACAGCGGAGATATGAGTCTGAGCGACACGATTGACGAAGAACCGATTATGCAGAAAGAGCAACCCAAAGCTCCTGCTTCTGCGACCATCATTGATATTGACGCTTTCCGTAAGAAGAAAAATGCGTAAACAATCCGTTATTATTGCCAACCGCCACTCAACCAGCATTTCTCTGGAAGACGAATTTTTTGACGAACTGAAAGAACTGGCTCGGCAAAAGGATATGAGCATCAATCAACTGGTAACGGAAATTGACGCGGTTCGTGAACAAGAAAACCTTTCCAGCGCCATACGCGTCTACATCCTAAAAGAACTAAAAAAACAAATTTAATTTTATGCAAACAAAAAGCTTCTCGTTTGAGGAGCTTTTTTCGTCAACATATTTTCTTCCCTATAAGGGATTTTAAATTGCTTTCAACGACAATTATCAAAGATTTGTTCAAAAAAAATGCAGTGCGTTATACACTGCATTTTTGTGATTTCAGGGCAGATTATTCTTCATCTTCATCATCGAGGATATCGTTATCAACGTCGTCTTCAAAGTCTTCATCGGTATCAATATCTTCATTTTCGTTGCCGAGCAACAGGATTTCCTGCTCTTCCTGCATTTCGACTTTTTTCCGGCGGCCGCGGCGTTTTTTGGCCGGGGTCTTTTTCTTCATTGCATCAATGACGTAATTGCCCACAATCTTGTATAAATCTACCAAGTGATTATTATACATATGGTCGGCATCCTCAATCATCGCATAGTCAACCGACACATTACGCTGCGTATTAAGGCGCTTGACCAATGTCGTAACGCTTGAAGGGGTTACGATTTCGTCAACGCACCCTTGCGTAATAAGCCCGGAAGTGGGACACGGCGCCAAAAACGAAAAGTCTTTTTCATTGGCGGGAGGCGATACCGCAATAAAATTATTAATGTCAGGACGACGCATCAGCAGTTGCAATCCAATCCAGGCACCGAAAGAATATCCGGCAATCCAGCACTGGCGGGCTTCGGGGTTAACCGACTGCAGCCAATCCAATGCGACTGTCGCATCCGACAACTCGCCGGGACCGTCTTCAAAATTTCCCTGTGAACGGCCTACGCTGCGAAAATTGAAACGCAAAACCGAAAAGCCAAGGTTTTGGAAACAACTGAACAACGTGTATACCACCTTATTGTTCATCGTGCCGCCGTACTGCGGATGGGGATGCAAAATTAAAGCAATCGGAGCGGAAGGATTTTCACTCTGATGATAACGGCCTTCAAGCCGGCCGGCATGTCCATTGAATAATACTTCTGTCATTTTCTTTTTTAACCTAAATTTAGAACTTTTAGTATTATATGTTATGAAAACTATATAAATTATTAATATTTTCAGGAATGTAACACAAAATGAAAGCAAAATTCAAGATAATTCTTAACGACATCGACGCGGTTATCGCCCGCGATCCCGCAACCAAGAGCCGAACGGAAGCCCTGCTCTGCTCCTCGGGACTGCACGCTATCATTATGTACCGCCTGTGCCATGCCCTGTGGAAGCGTAACTTTAAGCTGACGGCGCGCGTCGTTTCACAAATGACGAGATTTCTGACCGGCGTGGAGATTCATCCCGGTGCGCGAATCGGCAAAGGTTTCTTTATCGACCACGGCATGGGCGTCGTGATTGGCGAAACGACCGAAATCGGCAACAACGTAACGCTTTATCACGGCGTGACCCTCGGCGGTTCCACCGTTTTTTCAAAAAGCGGAAAAAACACCAACAAACGCCATCCCACGCTGGGCAATGACGTCATCGTCGGCGCAGGGGCCCAGATATTGGGACCGATTAACATCGGTGACAACGTTAAGGTTGGCGCCAACGCCGTCGTCCTTAAAGATGTGGAAGCAAACCAAACCGTTGTCGGCGTGCCGGCCCATGCGGTTGAGAAAAGCAAAAAAGAACCCAAGGGATTTATGGCTTACGGCGTTTGTCCCACTGACAAGGATCCGGTTGAATGTCAACTGGAATTTTTGCAAAAAGAAATTGAGGAACTTCGTAAAAATCTGAAAGCGTCTAAAAATGAAACCAAACAGCCTGGGGCTGAATAAAAGACCACAAGATACAAAAGTCTGCGTTGCCATGTCCGGCGGCGTTGACAGTTCGGCAACCGCATATCTTCTGAAAAAAGAAGGATATGATGTTTTTGGAATGACGATGGATTTGCTGTTGCCTCCGTACGCTCCGACGGTTTCGTCAATAGCTGACGCTGCAGTCGTTGCCGAAAAGCTCGGTATTCCGCATTATTTTCTGGACATGAAAGCCGCCTTCCGCAAAGAGGTTGTCGACTACTTCAGCTCTGCTTATCTCCGCGGCGAAACGCCCTCTCCCTGCATTATGTGCAATAAAAAGATTAAACTCGGATTATTGGCCGAAGAGGCTCAAGCCAAAGGTGCAGACATCATCGTTACCGGACATTATGCCGACATCAGACTTACCGAACACGGCGTGGAACTTCATAAAGGCAGCGATGTGCGACGTGACCAGAGCTACTTTTTGTTTGCCGTAAAAAAAGACATTTTGCAGATGCTGCGTTGTCCGCTGGCGACTTACAGCAAAGAACAAACCAGAGCTTTGGCATCCGAAGCAGGGTTAGAAATTGCCCATAAGGCAGACAGTCAGGACATTTGTTTCGTCTCCGACGGCAGATATGCAGATCTGATTGAAAAGCTTCAATCCGGTTTCAAAGACGAACCCGGCGATATTATAAATCTGCAAGGTAAAATTCTGGGGCGGCACAAAGGCATTATCCATTATACAATCGGCCAACGCCGGGGCTTGGGCATCGGCGGCGGTGACATTCTCTACGTATTAAAGATTGACGCCCAAAACAACCGTATCGTAGTCGGCGCGGAAAAAGACTTGTATCAAACCGAAGTCCGCCTTGAAAACGTTAACTGGCTGGGAGAGATGCAGCCCTCCCGAGCCGACCTTTACGTTAAGCTGCGCTCCCGGCAAAAAGCGGTTCCGGCCAGGGTTGAATTTGACGGCAACGCTGCCGTTGTTCGTTTGAGAGAAGAATTTGCAGGCGTGGCCCCCGGACAAGGATGCTGTTTTTACGACGGCACCAGAGTCATGGGCGGCGGCTTTATTAAATAAATATTGTTTTAATTATAACTATATGATAAATACAAACCCAGTTGGCACAAAATTGGGGGTATTATGTCTAAAATTATAATAAAACTATTATCTAATCTTATTCCGTCAAAACGTATTCGGCATTATATTAGGGAATATTTTGGTTTAAAATTAAATACAGAACAGCTTATTGAGTATTCTATTCAACCTTTTTTCCTAAAAAAACATTCCGAAAAAAAACTATTTGCACAAAGATTAATTCTTGGTTCGTCTCATGCTATGAGAGGCTTGGCAGAACAAGACAAAGAACTAAATTTAGGAACTTCATCTCAAGATTTATATTATTCTTATCAACTTTATAAATTGTTTGCTCCACAAATGTGTAATCTTAAACAAGTTATTTTATTTTTTTCTGTTTTTTCAAATGGCTTTAATCTAGGCAAATGTTCGGAATATTGCAGATGTGTTCCTCTTAAATTATTTTTTGGGATACCTTACGAAAATGAAAAAGAATTAAAGAAAAAGGCTGTAAAAGCGGCAGAAAAACAAATAAAACAAAACATTCAGATAATATCGACCCAAGCAAACACCTTCCAACACGACGACAACTATATTGATATGTCATCAGAGCTTGTTCAATATGTGGCAGAAAAACACAAAAAGCATAACAAACGTCAACCTCATCCATTAAAATATTTAAAAATGCTTATAGATGACAGCAAAAAGAATGGACATACTCTTATAATTGTGATTCCTCCTTACAGAAATGACTACAAATCTTTATTGGAATCCTCCGACATATTATTTGCACAAATCAACAATATTGTGCAAAACAATCCACATATCCGGTTGTTGAACTTTTATGATGACGTTGATTTTGAAAGTCGAGATTTTTTAGACTGTGATCATTTAAAATTTTCAACAGGTGCAAAAAAACTGAGAAATAAATTAAATAAGACGGATTTTGCAAAATTATAACAATTTTGTAACTATTATTTTGCTATGATTTATAGTATGATAATATTAGGTAGGAGTAGTTTGGGAGGGTATTATGAAAAAATTTGCATATCTTTTGGCCGGAGCAAGCTGTTTATTGACAGCGGCTTCCGCATTTGCACAATTACCTTCAAATCCGTGGGAAATTAAACCCAACGAAGGATATATGGGCGATAATGTCGCCGATACCGACGTTACCCACGCTCCGGTTTATGACAATACTGCCAACGGTGGAGAAATTCTGCCGGTTGATCCATGGGCTCGGGCTCGCGACAAAAGCGGCATCAAAACCTGGCGCGGAAGCGGTCAGCACGGCAAGCTGAACTACATAGGCGAAGCTACAACCTACGGAAACGCCATGGGACAGGAGATGATTGCTCCCGAAGTCAACCGCCACAATATGTTGGTTGCCACACAGCATTTGAGAAATCTCGGATATAAAATTCCCGCGAGTTATGATCAGGGAATTAAAGACCTGCCGAAAAACTATGCCAAACAGCTCCGAGAAGCCTATGACGGTTTAGGCCATCAAAACAATCCTTTCGATACGATGTTTTCCGGTTTTATAGACGTTGTTGAAGACGGTACCGGTTTAGATATGGAAAATATCCTGTTTAACAGCATTGATATTCTGTCAACCGACTAACCCGCCTGAAAAGGATTTTCCGATGTTAAAAAATTTCGGTTTATTAGCCATATCCTGTTTTATGTGCCTTTCTAACGCAGAAGCACAGGTTTTTCATGTTCAACGGACCGGCGAAAGCGTTAAGACGACTGTTGCCGAGCCGATTAAAACGCAGACGGAAACCGTCGCCCGGGAAGAAACCGCCGAACAGGAAAAGGAAACAAAGGTCGTCAGACCGACGGAAGCTACTCCCGAACAAATTATTGCGGCACAGGCTCCGCTCATGAAAAAGCTAAAATATGCCTCTCAAAAATATGAACCCTCCGAGTTAAGAGGTATTGTCGATGCCTTGAACCGCTACAGCGAGGTTCAGGTTCGGAGAGAAAACCTCTCACTGTCCAGCGACCAGCAAATTGAATTCAAAAAAGACAACGTTGACGTAAACAATGCAAAAGCCGTTGAAAAATATTTCAATGAAAAACTCCTGCCGCAGACTGATGATGAGCCGGAAAAGGCAACTGCGGACGGAACTGCCGGAAAACAATAAATTCAGGACACTTTAATGACAAATTCCAATCAACCCTATGTTATTCTGGTTGAACCGCAATTGGCCGAAAACGTCGGTATGGCGGCTCGAGCCATGATGAATTGCGGCCTTTACAATATGCGCCTGGTTAACCCCAGAGAAGACCACCTTTCGGCAAAAGCCATATCGGCCTCCTCAAACGCCGAAGAAATTCTGGAAAACGCCGAAATTTTCGGTTCGACCGCAGACGCCATTGCCGACTTGCATTATGTTGCGGCAACGACTGCCCGGCACAGAGACCAGACCAAGCAGGTTTTTACCGCAGACAGAGCTGCAGCCGAGCTGAACAACAAATGCAGAGAAGGAATCCGAACAGGAATTTTATTCGGGCCGGAGCGGACGGGACTTCATAACGACGACGTGTCCCTGGCTGATGCAATCATTAATATTCCGCTCAATCCGCGCCATTGTTCGCTTAATTTGTCGCAAGCGGTGCTTTTGGCCGGCTATGAGTTTTACAAAACCCAAATTCAAGCTCCGGAAGAGCAGTTCGTGACTAATCACACTCAATTGGCAGACAAAGAAAAAGTGTTGGCTTTTTGCGGTTTTCTGGAAAATAAAATGGAAGGCTGCGGCAACTACAAAATTGACGCGCAACGAGAAAAACTGGTTATCAACCTGCGTAACATCTTTACCCGCAGAGAACTGACGGAACAGGAATTGAATACGCTTTACGGAATTATCAACTACATTTCCAAGACCAAAGATTAATTTAAATCTTTATTTCAGCTTATTGATACATATATTTAATCTATCTGCAAAAAAACGAATTGAGGAGATTATGATATGCAGCTCAGTGACAAGATGATGATGGCGGTTATCATCCTGACGCTTAGTTATGTTCTGTTGTTCACCGAGAAGCTCAACCGTGCGGTTGTGGCCATTCTGGGCGCGTCATTAATGATTTTTGCAGGGGTGCTGACGCAGGAAAGCGCTCTGGCCGCCGTCGACTTTAATACGCTGGCACTGCTTATCGGCATGATGACCATTGTGGGTATTGGCGAAAAATCGGGAATGTTTCAGTTTGTGGCCATATGGTCAGCGCAGAAAGTTAAGGCCCGACCACGTATGCTGTTGATGGTTTTAGCCGTTGTTACAGCTGTTTTTTCTGCATTTTTGGACAATGTTACCACTGTTTTGCTAATGGTTCCGATTATATTTCAGGTTACCCGCAAGCTGAAGGTTTCGCCCTACCCGTTTTTAATAATGGAAATTTTAGCTTCCAACATCGGCGGCACGGCCACGCTTATCGGAGATCCGCCCAATATCCTCATCGGCTCGGCGCTCGGCTTGTCGTTTATGGACTTCGTATACGCCCTGACTCCGGTTGTGGCGATTACAATGGTTGTGCTGCTTTTGGCTCTTGACGCAATATGGGGACGCAAAATGGAAAGCCCGGATTTTCTGCGCAACGAAGTTTTACAGTTGGAGGCTGCTGCGGTAATAACGGACCGGGCGCTGATGTGGAAGTCGCTTACGGTTTTGATTGCCGTTATCGGAGGTTTTATCGCCGCAGAACATTATCATATTGCCAACGGAACCATCGCTATGTTCGGTGCTGCGGTCTTATTGATTTTATACACCGCAGGAAGCGACAACTTTGAGCGGGAACACAAAATAGAACAAGCCTTTAATCTGGTTGACTGGACCACAATCTTTTTCTTTGCAGGCCTCTTTGCCCTGGTATTCGGACTTGAGGAAGCCGGAGCACTGACACCGCTTGCCGACTGGTTTATCAATATGGCCGAAGGAAGTATCAAACGGGCGACAATGATTATGCTGTGGCTGTCGGCCTTTGCCTCCACTTTGCTGGGAAATATCCCGTTTGTGGCGACCATGATACCTTTGATTAAAAATGTAGAAAACGCTTTAGGCGGACGGGATGTTATCATGCCGGTCTGGTGGGCCTTGTCTCTGGGTTCATGTTTTGGCGGAAACGGCTCTCTAATCGCGGCTTCGGCCAACGTTATCGTTGCCGGCATGGCAAACAAGGAAGGCGTCAATATCAGTTTCGTCCGTTTTTTGCTGTGGGCATTGCCGACCATGGTCATCAGCGTCGGAATAGCGGCGATTTATCTCCATTTCCGCTACTTTTAGGCGGAAGTTAAGACATTATTAGGATGTCATCAGCTATAAGAATAGTGTTTGTTAACAATAAGAAGGAACTATTCTATGCATGGTGCAGACTTAAGCGCGGTTCCGTCCCTAGTATGGGGTATGGACGCTAAAATCGTAGCCGCATCAATCGTAATAATGGCCTATGTCATTTTGTTTACCGAAAAGCTCAACCGAGCCGTGGTTGCATTATTGGGCGCGTCAATTATGGTTTTTGCAGGCATCTTAACCCAAGCCGACGCCTTCAAAGGCATTGACTTCAACACTCTGGCGCTGCTTATCGGCATGATGATGATTGTCGGCATTTCGGAAAAAACCGGCATTTTTCAGTATGTGGCGATATGGGCCACCAAAAAGGTAAAAGCCAGTCCGCGCGGCATACTGATTGTTCTGGCAATCGTGACCGCCGTCTTCTCGGCATTTTTGGATAACGTCACCACTGTTTTGCTGATTGTGCCGGTTACGTTGCAGATTACCAAAAAACTCGGTATTCCGACTTATCCGTTCCTGTTGATTGAGATTTTCGCATCAAACATCGGCGGTACGGCCACGCTTATCGGCGACCCGCCCAACATCCTTATCGGTTCGGCGCTCGGTTTGTCGTTTACCGACTTTTTATTTGAGCTGACGCCTATCGTCACTATCTGTATGATTGTTTTAATCGGTATTTTTGACTTCTTCTGGGGACGCCGCCTGGTTTCTACCAAAGCACGCCGCACCAAAGTTATGAATCTGGACGAGAATGCCGCGATTCAAGACAAAGGACTGCTGATTAAATCGTTAAGCGTTTTGTTCCTCGTCATTGCCGGTTTTATCAGCGCAGAGCATTTTCACATAGCTAACGGAACAATCGCCATTTTCGGCGGTGCCGTCTTGCTCCTGCTTTATACCCTCGGTAAAAACCACGAAGAACGCGATCATAAGGTTGAAGAAATTTTCTCCATCGTAGACTGGACAACGATTTTCTTCTTTGCCGGCTTGTTCGTCATTGTTTACGGCCTGGAGGTTACCGGCGTGCTCAGCCTGCTGGGACAAAAGTTCATTGAGCTGACCGAAGGCAGTATTCAAAAGGCCAGCCTGCTGATTATCTGGGTATCGGCCATTGTCTCTGCGGCCATTGACAATATTCCGTTTGTCGCCACTATGATTCCGATGCTGAAATCCATGGAAGAAGCGATGGGCGGACGCGAAGCGATGATGCCGGTCTGGTGGGCGCTTTCTCTGGGTGCCTGTTTCGGCGGAAACGGTACGCTTATCGGCGCTTCGGCCAACGTTATCGTTGCCGGTATGGCCACCCGAAACGGAAACCCCATCAGCTTTATCGGCTTTATGGCCTGGTCAATGCCGATTATGCTGCTGACGGTTGCCATTGCCACGGCGTATTTGTATGTCGAATACTTTATGCTGGGCCTCGGCGTCGGCGGTTAAGCTCTTTGCCGGAATTAAAGCCCTTCACCGCGAAGGGCTTTTTTATTGCCTAAAAAAATTGCTTGCAACCGGCTATCTTTTCCTTTATATTCATTGTCAGGTATAATTATATTATATCAGAACCTAGCGGTTCGGGGCTTTCAACGGCTCACATGCGCTTCGGTGTTGGATATGCATCGTTAATTTTGCCTGTTTACAGACAGGAAGATAGACATATCCCCGATAAGAATAAGGTCGGGGAGCTTTAAGTATATGTCCAGAAAGCACAATTTCGGTTGTGTTTTTAAAAACTTAAAGGTCATGTAAGCGCACGTTGATAGTTGAACTCTCCGGCCACCTTTTACAGGTGGTCTTTTTTTATGCTCCGCAACCGTAAGCCTTTGAACATTTCCCGACGGGAAACTGAGCATATCTTTTGACACCAAGAGATATAAAGCTTATGTCACGGCTCGCTGCAGTTTCCCGACCTTGCCGCCATTGCCAGAGTTTGCAGCAGACATAAAAAAAAGCTCCCCGAAGAGAGCTTTTTCAAGTTTTGTTCAAGCTAAAGAGCGGAGCTGTTACGCATTCCGAACGGATTGTACTGCCCTACCCCGCCAAAATATTTCTGGAAGAATCCGGGTTCTTGTCCCAATGCCTCGGTTTCATCAGGATTGACGTTAATCTGTTCACCGTCGTTCTTGCTGAGGCGCGAGATTTCCTGTACCTCGTCATTGTCATTAAATTTAACCGTCAAAACATCACGGTCAATTTCCTCCGGAGCGAAAAACGCAATGCGTCTGACATCCGACGACATATAAATCCAGGTATTCTTGTCAAAAGAAACGACTGAAGACGGCGAGCCCAAAATCTGACGAACCTCCTCTTTGCTGTCGCCAACCTCAATACGGCTGATACGTTCGTTAGTGGGCATATTTCCGTTGTGGGTGACAAACCATTCGTTTGCCTTTTCGGTCGAGCAGCCGGAAGCCAAAAGCAATACCAGTGAACAAGTGCATATCATTTTGTTTATTGACATACGAGCATCCTTGCAGTTATATCCATTATAAAAGTAATCACTTTATATCATAAGGAAAGTATTTATGCAAAATCTTTTTTCATATCCGTTGGTCGTAGACGAATTGAGCGCCGCCCAACGCCGCTACAAATTCAAGGCTGACGAAAAAGAACTTAAATTTATCGCAGACGTTCTCAAGGTGGTTGACGCCAAAAGCTTTGAAGCTGACCTTAACGTAAAACTTTCCAAAAAAGAACATCAGCTGAAGGTTTGGGGAAAAGTCAGAGCCGAACTGGAACTGATGAGCGTCATTTCGCTGGAAAACTTTACCAAAACCTATGAGCCCGAATTTGAAATCAATTTTGACACGCAGCTGTCTCCCAAGGATTTGCGGGAAATGGAGTTTGAATTTGACGACGAGGTTCCCGACGTTATTATTGACGGCAAAATCGATTTGGCGGAAATCGCAATGGAGCAAATCGCCCTGGTTATCGACGATTTTCCCCGTCAGGACGGCGAAGTTTTCGAGTTTGAATCGGAATTCGACGAGGAGACCACGGAAAAGATGAATCCTTTTGCCGTTCTTGCAAAACTCAAGAAATAAGGGCTGCTCTTTTATATTTGTAAAAAAGTCCTTGCAAAATAGGAAAATATTGAGTAAAAGGGTTTCAGAATTTCGCAAAAAAGACATTTTATTTAGTTGATTTTAAAAACTAAATAGGTTAATAATGTCGCTTGAATCAAATAAATAACATTAATTTTAGAGTATAAGAAGATGGCTACACCTAAAAAGAAAGTTTCAAAATCACGTCGCGACATGCGCCGTTCTCACGATGCATTGAAGAGCAATTCTTATGTAGAATGCCCGAACTGCGGTGAGTTAAAAAGACCTCACAACGTATGCCCTGCCTGCGGTCAGTACGACGGTCGCGAAGTAGTTGCTAAAAAAGCTGCTGCTGAGTAATTTATTACTACAACTTGCCTAAAGTTTTTTAGGTATTATCATTTGAATGGAGCAGGTTTTGTCTACTAATAATCTGGTCATATCAATCGATGCTATGGGGGGAGATAATTCCCCCCGAGTCGTCATAGAAGGGTTGGCAATTGCCGCCAAAAAGAATCCCGACGTCAAATTCCTCTTATTCGGGGATGAAGCGAAGATTAACGCAAATCTTAGCCAATATCCCGCCTTACAAAAGGTTTGTGAAGTACGCCATGCACTGGAAGTCGTTCACAACGAAGACAAGCCTTCCCAAGTTATCCGCAATCGAAACACCAGTATGTACATGGCTATTGACGCCGTGCGCAAAGGAGAAGCGCAAGCTATCGTTTCAGCCGGAAACACCGGAGCGTTGATGGCTATTTCCAAGCTGGTTCTCAAGACCATTCAAAAAATCCATCGTCCGGCGATTGTCAGCATTATGCCCCATCAACACGGCAAATACGTTATGCTTGACCTGGGTGCCAACACCGAGTGCAGCGCCATAAATCTGGCCGAGTTTGCAATGATGGGAGACATTTTGGCTCGTCATGCCCTGGGCATTGAAAAGCCGCGGGTTGCCCTGCTGAACATCGGTGCCGAAGAGATGAAAGGCAAAGAAGAAATCCGCCAGGCTGCTCATATGATTAAAAACTCGCGGATGAACATTGATTTCCGAGGATATATTGAACCGCACGAAATCCCCAACGGCGTTGCCGACGTTATCGTTGCCGACGGGTTTACCGGCAATATCGCCCTCAAATCGATTGAAGGCACTGCACGTTTGGTCGTCCGTTTGTTAAAAGACTCCATCAAAAAGTCATTTTTGGCAAAACTGGGAATGCCGTTTATGCTGGGCGTTATGCTCAAGGTCAAAAAGACAATGGATCCCCGCCTCTATAACGGCGCCATGTTTGTCGGCCTCAACGGCCTCTCGGTTAAAAGCCACGGCGGAACGGATGCCCTCGGGTTTTCGGTTGCCGTCAGTAACGCTGCCACTTTGGTGCGTCAAAATTTTGTAGCCACCATTCGCGAAGAAGTTGAAAAAGTCGACCTCGACGAATTATCACAGGAAGTTATTTATGAAGTCTATTAGAACACAAATCATCGGACACGGTCATTATGCACCGAAAAAAGTTTTAACCAATGACGATATGGCTAAAATCGTAGAAACCAGCGACGAGTGGATTACTACCCGTACAGGCATTAAAGCCCGCTGCGTCGTTGAGAACGAGACCACTTCGGACCTGGCTTTTCATGCGGCTGAAATGGCACTCAAAACTGCAAATATCAGTGCGGAAGAGTTGGATATGGTTATTTTGGCAACGATTACGCCGGACAACACAACCCCCTCTACCGCAGCAAAGGTTTCTGCGCGTCTGGGCGTCAGACCGGGCACAATTGCTTTTGATATGTCGGCAGCCTGCTCCGGCTTTGTATATGCTCTGACCATGGCAGATAATATGATTCGTCTGGGCCAAGTTAAGACGGCCTTGATTATCGGTGCGGAATCTCTTTCAAAAATCACTGACTGGACTGACCGCAATACCTGCGTCTTGTTCGGTGACGGTGCCGGTGCCGCTGTGTTAAGAGCAGCCGACGGAACAGGCACAATTGAAGACCGCGGCGTTTTGGCAACCAAAATTTATGCCGACGGTTATCATTATGACAATTTGAAGACCGACGGTGGCGTTTCAGGAACGCAAACAACGGGACACATTGTTATGGACGGTAAAGAAGTATTCAAGTATGCCGTTAACTGTATGCCCCAAGCTGCCGAAGACGCTATGAAAGAGGCCGGCATCAGTGCCGACGACGTTGACTGGCTGATTCCTCACCAGGCTAACATCCGCATTATTGAAGGCGTCGGGAAAAAACTTGGAATCGCCGATGAAAAAGTCATCGTCAACATTGCCCGCTACGGCAACACTTCCGCCGCAACAATTCCCATTGCCCTTTCGGAGAAAATGGAAGACGGTACGATTAAGGAAGGCGACTGTGTCGTCCTGACCGCAATGGGCGCCGGCTTTACCTGGGGTGCTGCGGTTGTCCGCCTGTAAAAAAAATTCTATAAAAACTGTGGATTAACTCTTGTCACCAAGGTAAATCTGGTATACTTATTCTTGTCATAAATTTGAATACTATTAAATAACAAAGGATTAAAGATGAAAACAATTACTCGTGCAGATGTTGCAGAAACAATTTATGAAGAAATCGGACTGTCCAGAAAAGATTCTACAGACATTCTGGATATGATTCTTGATGAAATTGTTAAAGAATTAAGCAATGGCAACGATGTTAAGTTGTCTTCGTTCGGAACTTTTTCCTTGCGCCAAAAAAAGGAGCGCTCAGGCCGCAACCCTAAAACCGGCGTAGAAGCAATCATCAGCCCGCGCAAGGTAATTTCATTTAAACCGTCTCAGACAATGCGCAAAACAATCAACGCATAACTTTAAAGGACGTTTCCATGGTTGTAAACAAAAGCAAGGCAGCATTTCGTACAATTGCCGAAGTTGCTGAAGAACTCGGAGTTGCTACGCATGTGCTGCGCTTTTGGGAAACCAAATTTCCTCAGATAAAACCGATGAAACGCAGCGGCGGACGGCGTTATTATCGTCCCGATGACGTTGAGCTGGTCAAGACCATTCGCGATTATTTGTATGAGAAACGCTATACAATCGAAGGCGTCCAAAAAGTTTTTAAGGAAAAAGGCGTAAAAGCCGTTGTCGGTGATGAAATTCAAAAAGACTTTTTTGCCGACAAAGCGGAAAAAACCGTTTTGGATGAAAACGGCAGAGCATTAATCAGCGGTTTGCTAAGCCAGTTGAAAGATATGCGCAGCGAACTTAGTACCGCATTGGCAAGAGCTGAAAAAAAATAACCATTCCCTACCCTGCAATATGCAGGGTTTTATTTTATGGGTTATATAATTCACCATATAAAGACCATTACTTTTGTCCTATGTGTCATTGACAGAGTGGGAATAATGTTATAGGTTTGAAACAACTTACAAAACAATGATGCCTATTATTAATTTTAATATATTGTATTATGAAAAAAATTGATATTTTAAATTCTGCATTGGCTGAAAGCGGTTTAACGGCAGAAGCAGTAGTAAAGAGCTGGTATGAGAACAATCAAATCAGCGCAGAGTTTTTGCAACAGTTGTGTTCTTTGGGGAAAAAGAGCTGGTATGAGAACAATCAAATCAGCGCAGAGTTTTTACAACAATTGTGTCCTGTTGGCAGAAAAACAACTTTTCAGGATATGAATTTTATCCCGTCTAAGAAGTTTGTAACGCCGAAGAAGATTGCGCCGGGGATGTTTTATTACGCAGACGGCTTAATATTCCCGGAACTGATAAAAGACAGTCAGGTTTCGGCGATTGTCGGCTGCGTAGACAGGAACCACGGGTTGGCTTTGGGATTACGGGAAACGGAACTTCCGTGGTCGAGTACTTGGCTTTATGTCGATATGCCATCAGGACTTAGAGGTAAAGAGGCAACGTCTCTGATACTGAAAACAGCCAAAGAAAAACATGAAAATGCAGAAGCGGCCGAATGGTGTGCGGAATATGCTTTTGACGGCATTAAAGCCGGCACGGGTTTTATAGTTTTATTACGCAGACGGTTTGATATTTCCGGAACTGATAAAAGACAATCAGGTTTCGGCAATTGTCGGCTGTGTAGAAAAGAACCACGGGTTGGCTTTGGGATTGCGGGAAGCTATGTTGCCATGGTCGAGCGGCTGGCTTTATATCAAGGTATTATTGGGACTTAGCGAACTTAGCGGCAAAGAGGCAACGGCTCTGATATTAAAAGCGGCCAAAGAAAGACATAAAAATGCGGAAGCAGCCGAATGGTGTGCGGAATATACTTTTGACGGCATTAAAGCCGGTACGGGTTTTCTGCCGAATAAAGAAGAGCTTAAGCATATTTTCGGTAATCGGAAAAAGTTGCGCGAATCATTTGCCTTGCTTAATTCCGGAGGTTTGTCCGGAAATTGTTTGCTGGATGAAGCTTTTTATTGGTCTTCGTCCGAGGGCTACAGCTACGGTAACGTCGCGTGGGTCGTCAGACCGTCCGACAGCCTCATGTACCGCTACTATAAGACTTTCAGTTACCGCGTTCGCTGTGCGGTTGAATTCAAAATTTAGCTTTTTTTAATTTTATCCCGGTTTGCATCCGCATTCCGGGATTTTTGTATCTGTATAAAGAGGGAATTGCCGTTGACAAGATGCGGGCAATCAGCCTATAAAAAAAGCAGTTTGTCAAAGGAGTAATCTATGGAAAAGTTAGTTGACCTGTTTACGCATCATGCGGTGTTGCCGGAGTTTTGGATGTGGGTTATTTTCGGGGTTGCGGTTTTGGTTCTGCTGTTGTGGGATCTGCTGTTTTTCAACCGTAAAAACGAAGTGCCGAATTTTATGCATACGCTGGTGGTTTGTATTGTTTATATTCTGGCGGCCTGTGTCTTCGGCGTATTTGTGATGTATGAAGAGGGCTTTGACAAGGGAATGCTGTTTTTTACCGGTTTTCTGGTGGAAAAGAGTTTGTCTCTGGACAATGTTTTCATTATGTCGCTGATTTTTACCACGTTGGGAGTGCCGCGGATGTATCAGCACCGGGTGTTGTTCTGGGGCATTCTGGGCGCGATTGTGATGCGTGCGGTGCTGATTTTGGTCGGTGACGCTTTAATTCGTCAATTCCATTGGGTATTGTATATTTTTTCGGCATTTTTGCTGTACACCGGCGTCAAGATGATTCTGCCGGCCAAGGAAGAAGCCAAAAGTCTGAAGGACAGCCGTCTGTATAAGCTGGTGTCAAAAATGTTTCATGTGACGCATGAGATTCACGGGGCACATTTCTTTATTAAAAAAGGCGGACATCATTATATTACGCCGTTGTTTTTTGCTCTGATTATCATTGAGACGATGGATGTTATTTTTGCATTGGACAGCATTCCGGCAATCTTTTTGATTACGCAAGACGTGTTTATTATCTACACCAGCAACATCTTTGCCATTTTGGGGCTGCGTGCCTTGTACTTCTTGCTGGAGGCGGCAGTAAACAAGTTTGTTTATCTCAAGCAGGCTTTGTCCGTCGTGTTGATTTTTATCGGCCTGAAGATTTTTCTGCCGTATTTCGGAATTGAGTTGCAGCCGGCTCACTCACTGGCGATTACGTTTTCGATTTTGTTTGCGGGAATGTTCTTCTCAATTGTGAAGCTAAGGCGCAACCCAAATGCTTAGGCGGAACAAAAGCCCCGCAGACCGGGGCTTTTATTTTGCAATTAAACGGATATATAAGAGATGATGCTTAAACGGAAAAAATTTTTGAGAATAGGATTGTTGGTGATGGCAGCTGTTTTGGCCATGGTTTTGTTCTACCGCCCGGTAAAATGGTGGGAAGCCGACCGCAGCAGTGCCGGTCTGGCTCCGCTGCCGCAAGAGGAGAAAGCGGCCGTGGTTCAGGTTTATGCCGCGCGGACAATCAACTGGAAAGGCTGGCTGTCGGTTCACAGCTGGATTGCAACCAAGGAAAAGGACGCTGATTATTACGAGACTTATCAGGTGATGGGATATCGGGTTTTTCGGGGCGGAGAGGCGGTTTCCGTCAAGAAAGACATTCCTGACCGCAGATGGTTCGGCGCCGAGCCGGAACTGATTGAAGAACTCAGGGGCGAGAAGGCGGAGAGAGCCATAACGCAGATAAAAAAACTGGTGGCGGAATATCCTTATAACCGTGTTTACCGGATTTGGCCCGGCCCCAACAGCAACACTTTCGTTTCTCATATTATCCGTCATGTTCCGGAGCTGACGGTTGAACTGCCTCCGCACGCCATCGGCAAAGACTGGATTGACGACGGCCGCTTTTTCGGCCCCAGCGAAAGCGGTTCCGGTTATCAGTTTTCTGTTTACGGCGCGCTGGGAATTACGCTGGGCAAGGCAGAAGGAATCGAGCTGAACATTTTGGGGCTCAATTTCGGCATAGATTTCTATCGTCCGGCTTTGAAACTGCCTTTTGTCGGGCGGCTCGGGTTAAAAGACGCACCGTTGGACAAGCTCTAAAATTCAATTCGGATTATGACCCTGCGGTTTAGGTAACGATTGGCAGGGATTGGTTCGCCATAGGGATTAAGGTTGGGATGCGCCGGAGATATTCCGGCCATACCGACTGCTTTGAAGCGGCTTTCGTCGGTTCCCAAAGCTTTCATTGTTCTGACCACGGCACCGGCTCGGGCTGCCGAAAGCTCCCAGTTGGAGGGATAAAGTTTGGGATCGCCTTCGTTGGTGTCGTCGGTGTGACCCTCTACGACAATGCGGTGACGGCGGTATTTGTTGCTGTCGAGCAGGCGGGTGATTTTGTTCAGGAGCGGAACCGCCTCTTCACGGATTGCGGTGCTTCCGGGAGCAAAAAGACTGATGCTGTTGATTTCCAGCGTGGCGCCCTCGGCGTCGGCAGCAATGATGACATTGTCGTCTTCAAGCCGGAGGTCTTTGGCGTCTTGCAAAAAGTTCAAAATGGTGCCGCTGAGTTTGTCTTGAGGCAGCGTGTTAAAGCCGGCGGCCAAGGCATATTGAATTTGGGCCGCTTTGTCCTTGTCCAGGCTGGAAGATGCAAACAGAACGATAAACAAGGCCAAAAGGAGCGTCAACAGGTCCGAATATGGTATCAGCCAAGTTTCGTCGGCATGTTCTTCGTGCGGGGGAGTATCCGGTTTCTTTTTGACCATTTTTGCCATGGGTTAATCCTTTGCATCACGCAGCGATTTTCGTTCGGAAAGGGGGATGAATGCCTGCAGGCGGGCTTCCATGGCCAGAGACGACGCTCCTTCCTGAAGGGCAAGCGCCCCCTCCAACACCATTTTGCGGATTTCGACCTCCTGGGCGTTGATTTGTTTCAGTTTGTTGGCAAAGGGGTGCCAGCAGACGTATCCGGTGAAGATACCGAGCAGGGTAGCCACGAAAGCGGCGGCGATGGAGTGTCCGAGTTTGTCAATATCGGAGAGGTTGCCCAGTGCCGCAATCAGGCCGATGACGGCGCCGAGCACGCCGAGGGTGGGGGCATACATACCGCATTGGGCAAAGATAGAGGCTCCCGAGCGGTGGCGTTCTTCCATTTGTTTGATTTCGGCATCAATTACGCTGCTGATAAATTCGCCGTTGAATCCGTCGGCAACCATGGTCATGGCCGAACGGATGAAAGGGTCTTCAACTTCATTGGCACGTTTTTCAATAGCCATGACGCCTTCTGATTTTGCAGCTTTGGCAACGGAAACGAAGAGTTCGAGAACTTCTTGTTTGGAAGGGAATTTAGTGCCGGTGAAGATAATGCGGATGAGCGTTGGAAACTTGCGAATTTCGCTCATGGGAAAAGCGTTGAAAATAGCCGCCGCGGTTCCGACGAAAATGATGAGAAATGCAGCAGGATTAATTAAAGAGTGAGGATCGGCACCTTTGAGAGCCATACCGACGCCGACGGCGGCAAGACCCATTGTCAATCCGATAAATGTAGATTTTTCCATAGCTTGTCCTTATTGCTGTTATGCTACAGAATAGGGACAAAATGATTAATTTTATGTTAAGGAGTAAATTCCTATCGGCTATTTTACGATGATGACGCGCTCTTCAACCGGAATAAACGTTTTGGCATCTGCGGGAGCTTCAATCGAGCCGAAAGGCATTTGTGCAATAAGTTTCCATCCTTCGGGGAGATTCCAGGCTTTTTTGACCGCGTCGTCAATCAACGGATTGTAGTGTTGGAGCGAAGCGCCGAGGTCATGTTCGGCAAACGAGGTCCATATGAGATATTGCAGGATGCCGGAGGCTTGTTCTGCCCAGAGGGGAAACTTGTCAGCGTATAAGGGAAATTTCTGCTGCAGGTTTGCGGTGGTTTCCGAATCGTTGAAAAACAAAATTGTGCCGAGGCCTGCGTCAAAGGAACGGATTTTTGCTTCCGTAGCGGCAAAGCGTTCGGGCGGGGTGACTTTTTTCAGTTCGGCAAGGGTGAGTTCCCACAAACGGTGCGAATCGGCGCCAAACAAAACAACTACCCTGCAGGGCTGGGAGTTGAACGCAGAGGGGCTGAATTTGACGCAATGTCTGACCAGTTCGGCGATTTCGTCTTCATTCATAACCGGCCGGCGCCCCAGATTGTATATGGAGCGTCTTTTTTCGGCAAGTTGTTCCAGGCAGTCGTTCATCTTCTTTTCTCCTTGCAGGGTTGATATGTTTCAATGTAGACGTTTTATGAAATTATACAAGTGAAAGCTGAAAAATAATTTCTGCCAATTGTATACTTTGTTAGGTATATATTAATAGTTTTTATGTTTACTATTGTTATATACCAATTAACGGTTGTTTGTTATAACCAAATAATACTGATATATTTGCTCTAAGGCTTGAAATTCTAAGGATATCTTAAATTTTTAGTCTATAGGGTATAAATAATTATTGATAATAAACTCAAGATATGCTATTCTCAACAATAAGGAAGTTGAATAGAAAGCTACTTCCCCACGGGTTCCGAAACGAAAAAGGATTTGGCCGATGAGAATACATAAGTTGAGCATATTGGCAGCGGGTTGTCTGATGACCATGATGCCATTGAAAGAAGCCGCTGGAAATTTTCTCAGCGACCACATTCCCCACATTAATACACACACCGCCTCAGTTTCGGAGCCCGGTACTGAATATAAGGTAGCCGCAACCTGGTGGCTGCCGGATTGGCAGAACCATATGAGCAAACGCGGCTCAACGGATGAGCCCGGCGGAGGCGACAAGGAACAACGATGCAGCGATTACGGTTACCAGTCCTCCTGCGGCGTGGGACAAACCGGAGAATACGTTTTTGTGACAAATACGCTGAGCTGTTACAAGAACTGCCGTTGTACGGAAGATTACAAGTATACGGACAGCAACTGTCAGCCGCCGTATTATCCGGAAGGGACGGCGTGTAACGACGGCAGCGGAAACAAATATAAAGACTGCAAGCTCGACGTTGAGGAAGCGTGTACCGGCTATACCAAGGACTGCCCGGAGGGCTGGCGTCTGGAAGAAGGTGGCCGTTGCAAATATGATACGGATTACGGTACGTGCTGCAATATGTGCAGCGGTTACGATTATGATGAGATACCCGATGGGTATGTATCAAACGGGAGCTGCGACAGCTGTGAGGGAAAAAAATACAAAATAAAGGAAAATCCGTGCGAAGGCTATACGACGTGCGAGTACGGCGCGGCGGTAGGAGCAAAGACGTTTTTAATTTTATCCCGGTTTGCATCCGCATTCCGGGATTTTTTTGTACTAAAGATCAAACAAATTTTTGAGGGGGAGGGGAGGCTTGTAGTTTATTCGTTTTGATGTAAAACAGCCACATAACCCAATGCCGGAAATGATAATGTTTTATCATCCGGTCAGAAAGAAAATTACAACGGTTTCAGCAGAAAACCGTGCTGATATGAGTTTTTTTGATTCCGTAAGCCGGGGTTATCGGCTGTCTGAACCGGAATTCTTTTTTATATCGTTAAAAATAACGTTGGCAAATGATTTTTTTGCAATGTAGGTTATGAAAAGCGGTTCTTCAAGTTTCAGACGCCCCAATGTTTCTTCAAGGGCTTCAAAACTCTGGTAAATTTTACTGATAAGCTCCAAATTCTGTTCCACAACATCAGCTTCGTCACTATGATATTTCTTTGTCATAGGTTTCTCCTGTTTGCTTGTTATTTTTTTGAATTAGTGCAAGTCGCTTAAGGTGGTTCAGATATATAATATCTCCTGCATTTTTAATTGTACAGAGCATAAAAACCGGATTCAGTAACAGAATTTTTAGCTCACCCAGACAAGAGAAACTTAAAGAGGACTTAGGACGACAGTCATTTTTTTGCCGTGCATTTCTGCCCGGTCGCTTTAGGCTCTGCCGGCAAATTCGCTGAGGCGTGTTACGTCAATACCGATGGAATCAAGCGCTTTTTGCCATTTTTCTTCGTCTTTGGTGCGAAAAACAAGCTCGGGAGAAGATGGAGCTACCAGCCATGTATTATTGATAATTTCCTGTTCCAGCTGATTGGGAGCCCAGCTGGCATAGCCCAAGGCGATAAGATTGTCTTTCGGACCGGTGCCGAAAGCGATGTCGGTAAGAATGTCGATGGAGGAAGAAACCGCAATTCCGTCGCCGATGATAATGCTGTCGCCTTTGAGATAATCGGTGGAATGCAGAACAAAACCGCGCACCTTGTCCAACGGGCCACCCTGATAAAGGTCTATGGGGATAATGGGTTTAAGCGTGCTGATAGGCAGTTGATTGGCCAAATCGGTGAAGGAGAACTCTTTAATTTTTTTGTTTACGACAAAACCCATCGCCCCGTCTTTTGTATGCGAGCAAATGTATATCAAAGACCGTTCAAACCGCTCGTCAGCCATATTCGGCATCGAAACCAGACATTTGCCGGTCAGGTAGTTTTCACTGGCTTTATTCATGTTATCCATATATACCCGTTTTTTACTTACTCAACTCTTGTATTCTAACATAATTTACAGTAATTTAAAAACATATTTTCACATTTCTAATCAAAAATAAATGAAAAACATTTTGAAATTAGCTGTTTTCGCCGTTTTTATGACATTTCCCCAGCTTTCGTATGCCGTGGAAAATGCACAGGTTGTCCTTGATTTAAAACCTGAGACGGAAGAAAAGGCGCCGGCCGTCGGTCTGCTGTTGGACGAATATTTGGCAGAAGTTGCGGACTTTGATGCCAAATATCCCGGAGAACAGATTGAAGAAGATTTCAAAGACGACATTCGGGAGCTTCATCCCGAATACGGTGATTCCGGAATTAATACCAAAGAAACCCTGATACGTCTCGGTGTCCGCACCAAGCGGATTTACAACTTTCTGCTGGAAAAGCTCAAATCGTTCATTGCCACTTCCGATATTCCGTTGATTTTGCCGGAAAGCGCATATGAAAGCGGCGATGAAGAAACTTATATTGAAAGCGACGCTCCTGTCGTCATCCAGGATTTCAAGAAAATCATCGCCTATTCGCGCAGCGAACGCGATCGCCGCGCATATCAGGATAAGCAACGGCGTGAGCAGGGCGGTTTGAGACAGAGCGAACGGGATGAAGAGCTTAAAAAGGCTTTTCTGCAAGGCGATTGGAAAAAAGTTTTTTCTTACGGTCTTTTTGACGGTCGGGAAATTGAAGACCGGCGGGGTATCGGCGTTTGGGACACGCAGGGCAAACTGTTTGCGCGTCTGTTGGCTTCTCAAAAAACGCTTGCCGACGGATATGTGGAAGGTGCGCTGCAATTGGCGCTGCCCCGCGGCTATTTGATTTTGGCCGAAGGTTTTGAGCAGTATGCCGGGTTGAGTTTAAATTTTAATTCCCCGGGAGTTTTGCCGGAATTTCCGCTGCCTCGCCGTTATAATTTTAACAAAAAATCGCTGATTGCTTACACCGGCAGTGTCGTCATCCCTTTTCGGCTGAAGGTTGATGCCGCTCAGCCGCTTATGCTGCAAGCCGAGCTCAAAGCGGTCGTCTGCGGCGAGAACAAATGTTTCAGCGAAGTCGTGGCTCCGGTTTTGGAACTCCGGCCGGGAGCTGCGGAAGAATCAACCGTCGCGTCTTTTTTGCGTATGAATGCCAAGCTGATGCCCCAAGAACAGCACGAAGAGCTGGAAATCGGGCATCTGGTCGTTGAGAAGTCTGTTCGTTCGGAGGATGCGGATGTCTTGCGGGCCGAATTGCGGGCAAAGTCCACGCCGGCGGATTTTGATATTTTTATTCGCAGTGCCGCAGGCATAAAGTTTGCTCCGCCCTTAATCAGCATTAACGGCCGCGACATTGTGGCCCGTTTCAAGGCTGTTGAGCCGGGAACTGATCTTTTAGGGCAGGAGTTTGAGGTTTCCGCCAGGCTGACCGGAGACGTCGCCGTTCGGAAACTCCTGAAAGCGGAAGACGCTTCCCTGTTTGATTTGCAGGGAAACCGTTTGTCGGTCGGATTGCTGTGGTTAGGATTCGTCGGTGGTTTTCTGCTGAACTTAATGCCCTGCGTTTTTCCCGTTTTGTCGCTTAAGCTGTTGTCCTTTACCCGGTTTGGAAGAATGAAAACGTCCGAAGTGCGCCGCAGTTTCGGATTAAACCTGCTGGGCATATATTGTTCGTTTGCCTTGTTGGCGCTCGGATTGATTACGCTCAAGCTCTTGGGCGCGGCCGTCGGCTGGGGAATGCAGTTTCAAAACGTATACTTTCTGACTTTTATGATTTTCGTTATTGCAGCCTTTTGTGCCCATGTCTGGGGGCTGGTTTCTTTCCGAACCCCGCATTTTGTTGATGCGGTTCTGGAAGATAAAGGACGAAAAGGCGATTTGCTGCATTTTTTGACCGGTTTGTTCCTGGTCTTGCTCTCCACTCCCTGTACCGCCCCGTATTTGGGAACAGCTTTGGGGTTTGCCCTTGCCGGAACGCCGCTTGACATTGCGCTGATGATGATTGCGGTAGCTTTAGGCTTGTCGCTGCCATATCTGTTGTTTGTACTCTTTCCGGGGCTGGCTTATTATATGCCTTCTCCGGGACCGTGGATGCGTCGTGTCAATGCACTGATGTCGATAATGCTGCTGTTGACCTTGGTCTGGCTTTTGAGCATATTGAGTGCGCAGACGTCCGCCGGCGTTATGAGCCGTTTTATACTGTGGCTGACCGCATTTTTCATTGTCTTATGGTTTAGGCGGATGTTGCTGCAAGCGGTCGAACGTCAGCCGGAAACTCCCGAAGTGCTTTCGAAAGTACGCCGTATTTTTAATGTTGCGGCCGCAGTCTTGATTGGCGTCTTGATAACGGCAGCAGCCGTTGATGCCGGATATGGCTACTATCGCAGCCGGGGAGCCGAAACTTCCGCTTTGCAAAAAATGATTAGTCTTCAAGAGGTCCGAGAAAACGTCAATGCCGGACGCATCGTTTTGGTGCGTGTGGGAGCAGACTGGTGCCTGACGTGCAAATTAAATGACCTGAACGTCTTTGATACCCCGCAGACGATTGCGTTGCTGGATGCGTACAATGTGGTGGTTTTGGATGTGGACTGGACTAATTATAATCGGGATGTCCTTGCCTTTATGGAAAAGTTTGGGCGGCGCGGCCTGCCGTTTTACGTGGTGTTCGCGCCCCGGATTCCGGACGGAATGGTATTGCCGGAACTCATCAGCGACAAAGATTTTACCGCATTGATTGAAAATTTGGCCTATTAGGTATTGCTGTTGGACTTTGAAGGGGTAATCGAGGCCAGCCATCGTTGCAGCGGATTAGTCGGAGCGAGTTTGGCGATAACCTCTTTTCCGAGTTTTTTTTCTTTTGCCGTTTTGTAGGGATTATCAACGTCAATTTCCAAATTGTCGCAACTGACGTTATAAATTCCTTTTCTGGTATGGGGAAGTTTGCTGAGAGGAAGCGCACTGCTGCCGTAATAATAGAAGCTGTCTACGGTGACGGAATTGAAATCGGGCATTTTCTCCGCTTCGGCAATTTTGAGGGCAATACCGTGCTCAACCTCAATTTTACCGTCTGTTTCTTTACTGGAGCCAAAAAGGTTATGTTCAAAATATTCGGCGGCACTCTTTGCTGTTAATTCTGACTTTACCCATTTTCGGGCTTTGGGGAGATGAGGATAACGGGTAATTTTTCCGGAAATCACGTTAATTGTGTCGGCAACGACGTCGCTCCAGTCCAAACCGCTTTTAACCCTGTTGTCAATTTCGAGATGCCCTTTCAGGCGTATCAGGTCAAGCTCTTCCTCCGGTCGCGGAGTATTGTCTTTTTGGATTTCATTTTCTTCAATCAGAAACTTTATATATTCTTCTTTGGTTTCAAATTGCAAAATTTCAAAAGTTTTGGCTATAATATCATCAACTTGTCTTGTGACATCGTCCCTGCTGGACGATGCAGAATCCTGAAGTTCCTCGGCAGAGGGCAGAATTCTTAGTCTTTCATTACTCATAATGACCACCGTAAATGTTATAGTTTTTCCTAAAACTGGACAAACTATAGCATATTATGTCTAACTGTGCAAGTCCGCGAATTGTTAAACTTTTGTTACGGCGTACTTTTTTGCTTCGTCTCGCGCTAATTTATCAACTCGCTCATTCTCGGGATGCCCGTTATGCCCCTTGACCCATACCCATTTTATCTTATGTTTGGACAAAAGCGAATCAAGAATCTGCCATAGTTCCACATTTTTTACCGGGGATTTCTTATTGGTGGTTTTCCAGCCGTTGAGTTTCCAGTTGGGCATCCATTCCTGAACGCCGTCCATCACATAGCGGCTGTCGGTATAGATTGTGATGTCGCATTCTTTTTTTAGAGCTTTTAACGCCTCAATGACGGCGGTAAGTTCCATACGGTTGTTGGTGGTGTTTTCTTCTCCGCCGGAAAGTTCTTTTTCTATCTCTCCGTAACGAAGGATCACGCCCCAGCCGCCGGCTCCCGGGTTTCCGGAACAGGCGCCGTCGGTAAACACTTCAATTGCAGGCATCAGACCTCACCTATAAAGTAATCGTTAAAGAATTCATTGAGCAGCATATTTTCTTCTTCTTCGCAGCGAATAACCCTTGCCACATATGAACGCAGCTTGTTTTTGGGAATGTATATTCTAAAGTCTTTCGGAGCCGCATTATCCGCGCCGATAACTCCTTCAAGGCAAAAATCTTCTTCAATATAAGGGGAGAGGATGATTTCAACATTGCAGAATCTCAGTATTCCTCGCGGAGGCAGCCGCAGTTCCGGCCGCGTAATCAGATTTAACTGCCCTTCGATTCCCGGTATCGAATCCATTTGGTTATAATTCAGAAAGCGAACCTTGTTATATTCCCCGCCCACATCAAGCGTCTGGCAGGAAAGGTATAATTCCCGGGCAATAACATTGCTGGTGTTTGAAGCTTGCAGGGCAAAGCTGATTTTGACATATTGCTCCGGCGGGTTGTCGATGCTGTTCGGATAAAGCATATCCTCATCCATATTTTCCAGGGCTTCCAGCTTTCGGTTGCCGGCCATCAGCTCAATATTCGGCTGGGGACGGCGCCCGAACATTCCGGCAATCACCGCATACGGCGCCGGAACGTTGTTTGAACCCGACCGGATGTAAATGGTGCTGTTTCCCGTTGTCATCAACGGAGCAATATCGCATTTGGGAATGTAGGTGGCTATAAAACCGTCGCCGTTGGCATCACAGCTTATGATGTGATTGCGAACCTTGTTATGGCTCGGAATTGTACAGCCAGAAATGGCGTTTTCCAGCCAGCTTAGAAAACGATGCACATTTTTTACTTTAACTTTTGCTTTGGCAACGTCTCCGATTTCAATATCCCGCGAACACTCTACGCCCCATATGATGACGCCGCCTTCGGAATTGCCGAACCCTGAAATTGCCTTGGAAAGGTTTTTGCGGTCGTCGCGGTGCAAAGTCGTAAAGTTTTTTCCGACCGAAACGGCTTGTTTAAAGTCCAGAAAAAGCTCTTCGGTTTGTTGGTTTAGGATGAATTCGTCAATCGCATCTTCCCCAAAATAAATAAGTTTTTGGAAGATGTCTTCAGCACGTGACATCGTTGCCGCTCCTTAATTTTTGAACTCAATGTTTTCTTCTGCTACTATAATATCATGAATCTTAAGATTCTTATAATGTTTTTTGAGCTCGGCAATTACCTCGTCGACCAAATATTCGGGGGCAGAAGCTCCCGCACTGATTCCCAAGCTGTTTAAATTTTCCAGTTCCAGCCACGGAAGCTCGTCCGCGTCGTCAATCAGCCAGGCTTTGGCCGCGCCGTTTTGCAGGGCAGTCTGTTGCAGATGTTTGCTGTTGGAGGAGTTTTTTGAGCCGATAACGATAACGCCGTCTGCTTTTGCGGCAATTTCCCGAACCGCCTTTTGCCGAAAGGTGGTGGCATAACATATGTCGCTGCCCTTTTGTTCCGCCAGTTCATTGAATTTTCGGCGGAGGCAGGCCGTGATGTATTCTGCATCGTCAACCGCAAGGGTCGTCTGAGTAACGACGCCGGCCTTGCAGCCGGAAGGAAGGTTCAGCGTCAGGGCTTCATTAACGGAATTAATGATGTGCACCCTGTCCTGACAATCAACCTGACCGACGGTTCCGATAATTTCCGGATGCTCTTTTTTTCCGATGACCACGATTTCCCGCCCTTCTTCGGCCAGCTTCCGTATTTGCCGGTGCACTTTGGCAACCAGCGGGCAGGTAGCGTCGATAACCGTAAGCTTTCTGCGGGCGGCTTCCGTTTCGACGGCTTTGGGAACACCGTGTGCCGAAAGAATGACCGGACGGCTGTCGTCTTTGATTTCGTCAAAGTCTTCAACAAATACGACACCGCGCCGCCGCAGGTTTTCAACCACGTGCCGGTTGTGGACGATTTCATGCCGCACGTAAACCGGTGCGCCGTAATCTTCCAAGGCCTTTTCCACCAGAGAAATTGCCCTTTTTACACCGGCGCAGAACCCGCGCGGCACGGCGAGGTAGATGTCACATAGTCCGGCCATCGGCGTTTAACACTTCAAAATTTTTTGCAGATCGTCATATTCGATATGGTCTTTGATTGCTCCCAGCAGGGTGTAGGTCGGTTTGCTGGAAAAAATCGTCCTTGCGGTGTTTTGAATGTCGTCCAAGGTGACTTTTTCAATCCTTTCCACCATTTCGTCAATCGGAATAATCCGGTCGAAAATCAGCATCTGGCGCGCCAGGACTTCAGCCGTTGCCGAAGAGCTTTCCAGTGACATCAGCATACTTGCCTTAAGCTGGGTTTTTGCCCGAACAAGCTCTTTTTCGGTTACTTTGTCGTTGCAGACTTTTCTGATTTCGTCAACGACTACCGGCAACAGGTTTTTCAAATCCTTGGCACCGGTTCCGGCATAAATGCCGAACAGACCGTCTTCGGTGTGTGAGGCCGTAAAGCTGTAAACCGTGTAAACCAAACCTCTTTTTTCACGGATTTCCTGAAACAGGCGCGAGGACATTCCGCCGCCGAACAGCGTTGAAAACAAGATGCTCGGATAATAGTTTTCCGAACAATATCTGAAACCTTTGAATCCCAAGGCGACATGCACTTGTTCAATGTCTCTCGATTCCATAAAAAAGCCGCCCTCATAATGCTGTCTGTCCGGGGTGAAGTTGGTTTTGCTTCTAAAACCGCCCATCCGGCTTTCCACCATGTTGACAAAGGCGTTATGCTCAATATTGCCGACGGCGCAGACGATAATGTTTTCTGCAGCGTAATTAGTGGCTATATAATTGTTGAGCTTTTCTCTGGTAAAACTGCGAACGTTTTCCTTCGAGCCCAGGATTGAACGTCCGATGGCCTGATCGGGAAAAGCGGTTTCCTGAAAATAATCAAACACGATGTCGTCGGGGGTGTCGATAGTCTGTTTGATTTCCTGGACGACGACTTCGCGTTCCTTAACCAGTTCGTCCTCGGGAAAAGTTGAGTTTTGCAAAATATCCGTAAGAACGTCTACCGCCAGTTCGGTGTCGCCTTTGAGCATTTTGCAGTAAAAAGCCGTAAATTCGCGGGAAGTGTATGCGTTGGACTGTCCTCCGACGTCTTCAATTTCCTCGGAAATTTGCAAAGCATTGCGTTTGTTAGTCCCTTTAAACGCCATATGCTCCAAAAAATGTGAGATACCGTTAACCTCCTGCTTTTCATAAGCAGCGCCGGTTTTTACCCAGATTCCGAGCGAAACAGTTTCCGTCTGCGGACGACTGGACGTAATGATTCTCAAACCGTTTTTGAGAGTGGTCATTTCAGATTGCATATATTATTCCATTTCATTTTACAAAAATTGCTATTATTATTATGTGTAATATTTATAAACGATAAATTTTAAAAAGGAAGATATTAATATGAATAATGAAGCTCCAAAATTTGCCATCGTGCTTTCCGGCTGTGGTGTCTTTGACGGCAGCGAAATCCACGAGGCTGTTTGTACCATGCTGGCTGTTGATCAAAGCGGGTGTACATATCAGTGTTTTGCTCCCAATACCTGGCAGGCCAGGACCATTGACCACTTTACCGGACATGCCGTAGCGATAGCCGGCGATGAAGATAACCGCAATGTATTGGCGGAATCGGCGCGTATAGCGCGCGGCGAGATTAAAGATTTGGCCGAATTCAAAGCCAAAGATTATGATGCCGTCATTTTTCCGGGCGGTTTCGGTGCCGCGCTGAACCTCAGCGATTTTGCGGTAAACGGGGCAGAATGTGACGTCAATGTCGAAGTTCGCCGGGCAATTGAAGAAAGCTACCGGGAGGGGATTGTCATCGGAGCCATGTGTATCGCTCCGACTGTCATAGCAAGAGTGTTAGGCAAACACGGAATTACCATCACCGTAGGCAATGATAAAAAAGTCGCGGCCGGGCTGGCTAAGATGGGAGCACGCCATCAGGATTGCGCCGCAACCGAAGTCTGTGTCGATTCTGAGCATAAAATCGTTACCACTCCGTGCTATATGCTGGCCAATTCGCTGAAAGATATTTGCACCGGAACACGAAATCTTGTGGACGAAATGCTTGAGCTTATCAATTACTGAGAATTGTGCAGGGAATAAGGATTTTACTGAGAAAACCCGGTTATAGCAGGGTTTTCTCAGCTTTTCCGTGCAGTTTTGACGGCTCTTTTGGCAGATAAAATTGCCGTTTCCAAACTGCAGGGATAATTTTTCATCGTCCAGTCCCCAGCAATAAAAACATTGGGATAAACTGTTTTTGCGTTTTTAGGGCGCTTGTTGTTGTTTGCTGCATCTTGGCGGATAGTGGCAATTTTGTGGTTGATTACCTTAAACGGCGGCACAAAACCCGAGTTGACGCCTCTCAACTTGTCCAGTTGTTTCCATATCTTGCGGGCCAAGCCGTCCAAATCGTCGTTTTTTTGCCCTGAGTCGGAAATCGTAACGTTTACGATATCGTCGTTGATGAATATCCAGTCGGCAAGACCGTCGGCGATTCCCATCAGAGATGCGTCTTCCGGCAGCGTCAGCTTTTGCGACGTCCTGTAAAACACGTTGATGATACCGTTGTAGTCAAACGGCTCTCCTCCGGTGAGACGGTTGTAGGCTTTGGAATCCAACGCCAAAATCACTTTGTCGTCGGCGCCTACTTCAATTTGCCTGTCGGCAAAGTCAAGCTGCGCCGCTTTGCCGAACTGGCTCTCGATTTTAACCAGTTTGCGATTCAGCTGCAATTCATCTACATAAGCCAGCAGCGGGTTAATGATTCGCGGGCTGAGGTCTTGTTTGGAAAAATAAATTTTCCTCTGCCTGCGGCTCCAGGGAAACAGCTTCCAAACGATTTTTCTGATGATTGACGGCGGTACCAGCTCTGCTTGAGTGTTGCACATCGCTTTGATGATTTGGGGTTTAAACTCTTTGTAGTTTTTGCTGATGCTGCCGTTTCGGGCATTCCAGAAACAACAGTCTTCCGTCCATTTCTGAGGCCCCAGCAATGCAGCCGCATTTTTGTTTGCCCCCAAAATGACGTGGGTTGCATTGTCGAGTTTTCGGTCTAAGTCTTTGTCCTCGTAAGAATAGCAGCGGCCGCCGATTCTCCCTTGCGCTTCATAAACCACGGTGCGGGCTTTACGGTCATATTTTTTCACGAATTTGGCGCACGCAAGACCTGCAATGCCGCCTCCGACAATGTGATATGTAACATTTTTTGCGGTCATTACTTACCTATAAAAGCTTTCAAAGCCAGACAGAGTTTGCTGATTCTTCCAATCCGCGGTTTGGGAGAAATGATTTCCCACCCCCGGTTTTGCATGATGTCGAAATAACGTTTGTAGATATATGCGATTGCTTTGACCGGGCGTGCCGTTTTAGGGTCGATTCTTTTGATGATTTCAAAAGCGCGTTCGTAGTCTTCTTGGGCTATTTTTGCAAGGGCTTCTCGGGCAACCGCGAGATTCTTGTCGACAACGACGCTGAGCGGGTCCCGGGTTTTGATTCCGGCTTTTTGCAAAAACTCTTCCGGGATGTAAAGACGCTGAGCCTGAGCGTCTTCCTTGACGTCCCTTAATATGTTGGTAATTTGCAAAGCCGCGCCGAGCGTTGTCGCCAGCTCCTCGATAATCTGCTGGTCGGTGCAGCCGAAAATGCGCAGGGACAAATTCCCCGGAACACCGGCAACGCCGCGGCAGTATTGATTAAACTTTTCCATCGTCGGCGCCTGCACCGGATTGGGCAAGTCCATAGAGATGCTGTCAATCATTTTTATAAATTCTTCTTTGGGCAACTTAAAACGCATGCAGTTTTTATAAATCTTGCGCCCGATGTCCGTTGTCGGCAGCTTCTTGTCGTAAATGTTGTCCAGTTCTTCGCGCCAGGCATTGATTAGCTCCAGTTTTTCATCCATATCCGCTTCGCCGTCGACAATGTCGTCAATATGGCGGAAAAAAGCATAAATCGTATACATGGCGTTTCTCTGAGCAGCAGGCAGCAGCCGCATACTCCAGAAAAAAGACGTTCCCGATTTTTTTACCATTCTTTTGATGTTGTTCATTTTGCCATCCTGACAGTTCTTTTCTTTCCCGACAATGCCGTTTTCCAACCGTTGAACCAGGCCTTGACCCAATCCCATCCGGAAGGACGGATTCTCTGCGCGAGAACATCCCCTTTTTCCAACCTTTTTACCACGGAATTGGTTAAGGAAAGGATAACGCCGACTTCTGCGCGCAGCCTGAAACTGCTGATTAACGAAGGCAAAACCTCGGAATCTTTAAGCATTCCCTTAACATTTTCCAACACTTCGCCGACAACCTTTTTAAGGGGCGGCGTCATAAAACTCAGATATATGTCGCTGTTTTCGGCGCCGTGTCTTTTCATCATCTCCGCAGGCAGATAGAAGCGCCGCAGCTTGACGGCGTCTTCTTTCAGGTCCTGAATGTGGTTGACAATCTGCAAAGCCGCGCACAAAGTTTCCGCCGGCAGGTAAGTCGACGGATTCTCGTCGTGAATGGCGAGCATAAAGCGTCCCACCGGCGCCGCGGAATATTTACAGTAGTCAATGAGCTCGCGGAATATTTACAGTAGTCAATTAGCTGCTCCCAAATTTCCGGCTGGCGGTTTTCGGCGTCGCGCTCAAAGGCGGTCAGCAAATCCAAAAACAGCGTGTTGGCCAGATTTTCCATTTCGAACAGCTTGCCCAAATCGGCAGCCGCACGAAATTGTCCTTCGGCTTCTTTGTTGTGAAAGGCGCGTGCGGTTTCGGCCAGCTGAGCCAGTTTCTCTTCCCGGGTAAGATTTTGCGCGTCGGCAATGTCGTCCGCGCGGCGGGCGGCGTTATAATAAGCCAGAACCAGCGGGCGTAAAGATTTTTTGACAAGTTTACCGACCGGAAAACTTTCGTCTTGCGGCCTTTTGTGTTTTACTTTTTTCATATCTGAGCAATCCAGTTTTCAATATCGGCCAAGGCTCGGCGGCAATACGCCTCTTTACGTTCCATTCCTTTTATTTTGCGGAATTTTCCGTTCTTGGTCGTCTCTCCCTGTATGGTGGGAAAAATGCCAAAGTTAATGTTCATCGGTTGAAAGTCGTCAATATTCGTGTCATCGCGCAGATGCTTCAGCATCGCGCCAAGAGCTGTCGTTTCCGGCGGCAGCACTGGCTGAACCTGTCGAGCCTCGCAGGCGGCGAAATATCCGGCCAGCAGGCCGATTGCCGCGCTCTCAATATAGCCTTCGCAGCCGGTAATCTGTCCCGCAAACCGTAAATTCGGCCTGCTTTTGAGCCGCAGAAAATCATCCAGCAGGATTGGGCTTTTTATAAATGTATTGCGGTGAATGCCGCCCAAACGGGCAAATTCGGCGTTTTCCAGACCGGGTATCATTCTGAAAATCCGTTGCTGTTCGCCGTATTTGAGCTTGGTCTGAAAGCCGACCATATTGCGCAGGGTGTCTTCTTTGTTGTCCTGTCTCAGTTGTACCACGGCATAAGGTTTTTGTTCGGGGTTGTGCGGATTGGTCAGCCCTACCGGTTTCATCGGGCCGAACACCAGCGTCTCGATTCCCCGTTCTGCCATAATCTCAATCGGCAGGCAGCCGTCAAAATAAGAAGCCTCTTTTTCAAAGTCGTGAAATTCAACTTTCTCGGCGCTCAGCAGAGCGTTGACAAAAGCATAATATTCTTCCTGCGTCAGCGGGCAGTTTATATAGTCAAACTTGTCCCCTTTGTCATAGCGGGACTGATACCATGCTTTGTCGAAGTCGATGCTTTCTTTATAAACGACCGGTGCAATTGCGTCATAAAAATTCAGAGCCTGGGCGTTGACTTCCTTCAAAATGCTTGCAATCAGGGCTTCTGACGTCAGCGGTCCGCTGGCAATGATGAAACTGCCGTCTTCGGCCGCGGGCAGGGCGGTGATTTCTTCGTTGATAAAGGAGATTAACGGGTGACTCTTCAGCTTGCGGGTTACCGTTTCGGCAAAACCGTCGCGGTCAACCGCCAAGGCACCTCCGGCCGGAACTTTGGTGGCGTCCGCACATTGCATAATCAACGAACCGGCCCGGCGCATTTCTTCATGCATCAGCCCGACGGCGTTATGTTCGTAGTCGTCGGAACGCAGGGAATTTGAGCAGACCAGTTCGGCGCAGTATTCCGTCTTGTGAGCCGGTGAGGCTTTTGACGGGCGCATTTCGTGAATCACGGTTTTAACGCCGCGTTCAGCCAACTGCCAGGCAGCTTCTGAACCAGCCAGCCCGGCACCGATGATATGGACTTCATCTGCCATTGTTATTCCCTAAAAAATCAAATAGATTCCGCTTTATAGCTTTTTTCTTTTTAAAAGTAAATAAAAATTCTGATAAGTTGAGCTTAGTGTTTGCCAACTCCTCTAAATCAGGCTATATTCGGAAAGAATAATTCATAAATAAGCTTATTAACAGAATATAATGCCGAAACTTTTTGCCATCGGGCTTATTGCCGCTTTAAGTGCTGTTGCGCCTTCATATGCCAGTGAAGACGCCGCACCCTATGTCTTTGGCGGTGATGTCAATTATGAAGTCCAAGGGCAGGATTCCATAGCGTCTCAGTTTACCTCCGGCGAGGACGACCTTTTTAATTTTTCCGATGTGGAAAGCCTTTCTGCCGAACATACCGCGATTCCCGCGGAAAATCCGATGGAGGCCCCTGACGATGCCGCGCCGATGGATGAAAACGACATTCCGGATGCTGAGGCCATTGCCTCTCCCGCGGAGAACCGTCCGACGGCTTCTGTTCCTATGCTGCAGGCTCCCGGAACAACGCCTCCGCCGCCGTCTTCTTCTGCTGCTGCGGACGAAAAGACCCCCATGCCGAAAATATCCAAAGATCAGGCTTTGACCGATACGCTCAAGCAGGATAAAACGCCGGGCACGGCTCAAAACGTGATTCCTCTGCCGAAGGTTGAGGGAACGTGGGTCGATAAGTTGGCAACGACCAATCCGCTCTCGATTCTGGGGGAAGGCAAAGCAAAAACTTCTGCGGCCGGAACGGTTCAGGGGAGCGGAGACAGTTTGGAAAGTCTGGTGGAAAGCGCCCGCAGGCCGTCTGCCGGAAACTCCCGTTCCAACGCCTCTGTTTTCGACATCTCCGGAGTAATGCTCCGAATGTCTTTGAGACAGGTGGATGAAACGATGCAAAATCGCGGATTCCGCAAGATTATGCAAAAATATCAGATTCCCAATTTTATCAAATGGCGTAACGAAGAAGGTTGCCGCCACAGCGGCGTCGTCGGTTATGAGCGTCTTGAGGCCTGTGTCGTGGAGAGGGCCAAAAAAGCCAAACAACAGTACGTCCAGCTGGTAAAATATGCCAAGTTCGACACCAAAGAGGAAATTCAGGTTACCTTTACCAGTAATTTTACCGACAACAAGGTTTACAAAATTACTTATAAAAGCCTTGCCGCCGGCATTACCGGCAACTCTCCCAAAGCGATTTACCTTCGTAATATAAAAATTTACGATTTTTGGAAAAAAATTAACCAAAAATATGGTAAACCTGATAATAAGGAAGCTGTAACTTGGGGAATGGGCGGCAATAAGCCTTATCTGAAGGCAAAAACCGGATTCCTGCTGCTTGAAGACCCGATGCTTCGTGAACTGGACTACACCCGTATGTCGCGGGAAGACCAGCGTTATATGAATACGGACCTGTATAGTTTTTAATAAATAAGAAGGTGGATAAATGCCCAATGAACTGAATAGTACGGCGCTTGCCGAGCTAATATGCACTCGTCTCAGCCACGATATCATCGGTAATATCGGGGCCGTGTCCAATGCGGTAGAACTGCTTGAAGAAGGAGATATGGACTTTATTGACGACATCAAGTCGATTCTCAAAACCAGCTCTTCCGTTCTGGCCGCCCGGATGAAGTTTTTCAGAATGGCGTTCGGGCTGGATAATGCCAACCTGGAGCAGCATAACCTGGTTGCCGAGACGATTAAGAATTACCTGGCAACCATCGGCAACCGCAACTATCCGATAGAATTGAGCTATCGTCTTGATAATGCCGCATTTGTAAAGCCGGTGATGCTGGCGGTGATGATAATTGCCGACACCCTGATTCGCGGCGGAAAAATTGAAATTTCTGCCGATGATAAAAAAATTATGGTTGTTTCCAGTGCCGAGGTTCCTCCCTCTGCCGACAAAATAAACCATATAAAAGAAATACTTAGCGGAAACGTTGCGGAGCCTGCCGCGCAGTATGCCCCAATTTTTTATTTAGTTTCTTTATTAAAGCAACTAAAAATTAATCTTTATATCTTAAATTCTGGCTCCCTCGGATTTGTATTTGCATAAAGGATAAAAAAATGCCAAAATGTATTATTGCTGATGATTCCAAAATTATCCGGATGCTTCTGCAGAAAATTATGGAAAATTTCGGATTCAGCGTCAGTGAAGCCGAAGACGGCGAAGAAGTTTTGGAACTTTTCCTCAGAGAGGAGCCTGATTTGATTATTACCGACTGGGCGCTTCCCGTGATGGACGGTATCGATGTGCTTTATAAAATCCGTGAGGACAACAAAATCAAACAGCCCAAGTTTATTTTTTGTTCATCCGTAACGGATAAAGATAAAATTAAACAAGCCTTGGACGGCGGTGCTGATGATTTTATTATGCGTCCGTTTGATGAGGATATTATCGGCAGTAAGCTGGCAATTCTGGGGTTGTTATAAAAGGTTTGATTGATGAAAAGACAAGATTTTGAGTTTCTGGTAAATCTGTTAAGACAAAACGCAGGCTGGGATTTCGACGAAGAGCAGTACTTTGTCGTCGATAAAAAAATCTCAAATTTCATTCGTGAAAAAGGCTATGCCAGCGTCGAGGACTTGATTGATGAGTTAAAGGTGGGAGCCAAGCCGCTGATATCTCAGGTCGTCGAGAGCCTGGCTTTGTCAGATACCTGTTTTTACCGTGACTATGACGTCTTTAACCGTTTTGAAAATTCGGTTCTGCCAAACTTGCGGGAAAATAACCGTGCGGCAAAAAAACTGCGTTTCTGGAGTTTGGGTTGTTCTACCGGGCAGGAAACTTATTCTATCGCCATGGGCGTCCGAAAAAAATTTTTGGGATTGGACGACTGGAAGATTGACATTATCGGAACCGATATCTCCTCGGTGGCGATTTCTAAGGCACAGCGCGGCCTGTACAGCAATTTCGAAGTACAGATGGGGCTGAATGTCCGTACCATTCTCGATTGCTTCCACAAGGATGGCGAACAATGGATGGTCAACGATGATATTCGCAAGATGGTTGAGTTCCGCCGTTATAATCTCCTTGACGATATTGCACTGACTGACAAGTTTGAGGTTATTTTCTGCCGTAACGTTTTGCGTTTCTTTACACCGGAATATCAGCGCCAGATTTTGGCTCGTCTGAGTAACAGCCAGACTCAGGGGGGGATATTGTATTTGGGCAAGAACGAGCACATTCCCTGTGTTGATGAGTTTTACGAGAAGCTTTCCGGCTACAATTGCGTTTATATGTCTCGCGGCATCAGTATGGCAAAATTAAAACTTGTGCAGGATCCCCGCGAAATGTTGGCGGAAGATGAGGAAGAAATGCCGAGCTTTGTCCGTCCCTCCGGGATTTTCAAAAAACGTCCGTTCGTATCCAGTGTCTTTGACAAATAGTTTATCAAAAAGAACCCGCCTTCAGGCGGGTTTTGCAACTTTCGATACTTTGTAAAAACCTCGGAGTTATCCGAGGTTTTTTCTATTGTCAATGAACTATTTTTTCGGCTCGTCCGGGTCGCGCAGAACATAACCGCGTCCCCAAACGGTCTCGATATAGTTCTTGCCGCCGGAGGCCTTTTCCAGCTTTTTACGCAGCTTGCAGATAAAAACGTCAATAATTTTAAGTTCAGGTTCGTCAATACCGCCGTATAAGTGGTTCAAAAACTGGTCTTTGTTGAGGGTGGAACCTTTGCGCAGAGACAACAGCTCCATAATTCCGTATTCTTTTCCGGTCAAATGAAGAGCCTTGCCTTTGACCGAAACGGTCTGATTATCAAGGTTGACTTCAACATCGCCGGTGCGGATAACGGAGTTGGAATGCCCTTTGGAGCGACGGACGACAGCCTGAATCCGCGCCAGCAGTTCGGCTTTGTCAAACGGCTTTGTCAAATAGTCGTCGGCACCGTAACCCAGGCCTTTGACTTTTTTGTCGGGCTCGCTCAGGCCGGACAAAATCAGAACCGGCGTATTGACTTTGGATGCTCTCAGGTTTTTCAAAACTTCATATCCGTTCATGTCCGGCAGCATCAAATCAAGAATGATAATGTCGTAGTCATAGAGCTTTCCGATTTCCAGGCCGTCTTCGCCAAGGTCGGTGGTGTCCACAATCATCCCTTCTTTTTTGAGCATCGTCTCAATACTTTGAGAGATGGCGTAATCATCTTCAACTAACAAAACCCTCATAACAGACTTCCCCCTTACATTTGTTTTCATTTTATATGCGCTTATCTTATCCCGTAATTTCGTAATTGTTAACTTTTTTGAGCAGCCTGTTAATAATTATTAACAAAAATTTTTTTGTTGCCTTTTTCCAAGGCTAAAGCCCCCGGACAAACAAATGTCCGGGGGCGGCACAAGGTGTGTTTACAAGCTGTTGGGGAGCCGTGTTCCTAGGTCATCGGTACAGTAATGCCAAGAATGCTTCCTTCCCCCGTAATTGTTTCCGCACATACAGATACTTGATGTTCCTGGGCAGCAATTAAATACCGGAGCACAGTTGTTGTTACTGTCCTGACAAGGGCCACAGGTTACTTTACATTTGTAGCAGATTCCAGATATCGCGCCACAAGAGCAAACCTTGGATGTAGTTGCCGTATATCCTTTAGAACATGATGTGCTGTACCCGCTGGGGCAGGAGTAACTGTGGGTATGTGCCGGGGCTTTGTAACAGGTTCCTGAAGCAGCACCGCAAGAACAGGTCTTAGACGCGGTCTGAGCCGAACTTCCCCAGGAATTGCTCGCCGAGTAGCCATAGCACCGCAAGAACAGGTCTTGGACGCGGTCTGAGCCGAACTTCCCCAGGAATTACTCGCCGAGTACCCACTCGGACAAGAGTAAGAATGGGTATGCCCTTTACAACACAGTCTGGTTCCGCCGCAGCCGTCGGAACAAGATTCCGTCCCATAGGTGCAGCCGGTCTCGTTTGCCGATGGAGTACAAGACTTGCAGGACGTGCACTTGCCACAGGAATTGGTTGCCGC
>HF995301.1:15723-20150 GCA_000432275.1 Proteobacteria bacterium CAG:495 | reverse complement strand
TCCTGTAACCGTTGTACTTCCTGCAAGTCCAATCCCGACTGTGACGTTTCCGACAAGTCTTGTGGTTCGTTGGGATGTGCCTCTTATAACTCCTGCTCTAAATGTACATCTTGCAACACCGACCCTTGTTCCGGTGTTTCCTGCGGATCTAATGCCTATTGTTCCGGTGGCTCTTGTTACTGCAACTCAGGATACAAAAAGTGCAATGGTTCCTGTATATCTAATTCATCCTGCTGCGGCGGATGCTCTTCTAACCAAACCTGCCAAAACGGTAGCTGCGTAACCAATACTCCCTCTTGTTCAGATACCTGTCCGAGTTATCCTTATTCTTCCCCCTCTTCTTGTTCATACGACTATGACAGTTGTTATGACACCTGTGGCGGGAAAACCTGGTATAAATGCATCTCGGCGCCCGCTGACCCTTGTTCCGGCGTTTCCTGCGGCTCTAACGCCTATTGTTCCGGTGGCTCTTGTTACTGCAACTCAGGGTATCATAAGTCGGGTTCTTCCTGCGTTAAAGACGAGGTACATTCTCACAGCTACTCTTGCCCGTCAGGGTACAGCAGCTCAAACTCCTGGGGAAGCTGCGTCACAACTACCTCTAAGACTTGTTCGTGCGGCGCCACTTCCGGTAATTGTTATAAAAACAAATGCTCCGGTAGTCAAATATGTTCCAGCGGGACTTGTCGTACACCTTCCTGCTCTCCGTATCTTTCCAGTATTCCAGCCAATAAAATTTGTGATACGGTTATGAAAGATGGTTTAACCTGTTATAATAATTGTTCGTATTATTACACTGGTTCAGGTACAATACAAAAAAATCTTCCGGGCTGTGCTAGAAATGCATTTTTAGATTATGATTATGTTTCCAGTCCGGCAAATTATGAAACAAGGTGTGATGTTTCCAACGGAACAAGCATACAAAAATGTGTAGGTGCAGGTATGCTATGTCGTTCAACAACTTATGATGGATGTGAAAGTTGCCGTTCTTCAATCGGATGCAGTTGTCCCTCAGCGGGAACAAGATATTAAAGTATCTTAGACTGAAAAAAAACCGGCTTGTTGAGAGCCGGTTTTTTACAAACAATGATTTTACATATTATGGAACATATATTTTTCTTCCGGGACTTCAACCAGCTGCGGAAGACGAAAATACTCTGCTGCATCTCCGTTATTGCAAGACACCGGCCGCGCATTCTCATACTCGGTATGATAGCGAATGACCGGAATACCTTCTGCCGTTTCTGCAATTTTTGCCATATGGAGCCGAGGATTAACCCATACAACTTCAGGCACCGATAAAGGCGTTCCCTGACAATATGCCTCTATTTTCCACAAAAATCCGGTTTCGAATTTGACAATAACCGGTTGTTCCAGCCTGCTGTACTGTTCCAAAAAAGGAAAAACTTTAACGGCTAAATCCAAAACTGTTACCGGCATTTCGGTACGACAGATAACGGCCGGGCTAATTTTAATCCGGGCGTTGGATGTTCCTAAACTGTTCATGACTAAAAAAATTTAATAAGTTAATAAAAATAAGTGAATTAATGGGCATAGGCTAGCTTACGGTTAGACAAAAGTCAAGATTTTAAAACGGTACGGCCTAAAAATTTCCCGGGCGTCAGACTTTAAATTTTAGCAACAATTTATATATGCTTAAACAGTTCAACCAAACACGGGAAAAAAACAATGAAAAAAAGTTCAATATTTCTGCCGGCAGCAGTTTTCGGCATCTTATTGTTCGGCAGCGGCGGAAACGTTATGGCACAATATGCCGACAGTTCTACAACCCAAATGAAGGACTCAAATGTTGACAAAAAAACGCGCAGCGCCCAACAGCGGGTAGCCGCCAACCAAATTCGCCGAAACCATTTATTCAGCGACCTTGGGCAGAGTTATACAGACTTCAAAAACAAGCTTAACAAAGATTACGGCTTTGACTATGCCGTCGATGTGTCATTTATGCCCCAATACGGTGCTCCGAACGGCAAAAAAACCGCTTTTCAGACTATTGTCGCCCCATCAGTCACCTGGACGACATTTAACAACAAATACGGTACCGGCGTATTAAATATGTCGTACAATGCGGTCCAGTATTCGGGAAGAACGGCCGAGGACATCGGAAACCGGCTCGGCGTCGTAACGGACATTAACGATTATGACAGCCAGTCAAATTCTTTTGATTCCCTGTACTATACATATCAGCTGCCGGGAAGCTGGAACTGGCTTACGGTTGCCCTCGGACAATTCCCGCTCTATAATTTTGACGGAAGTGCCTATGATGCCAACCAACAAGTCAACTTCGTAAACTATGCTCTGTCTCAGAACGCAAGCTCCAGTTATCCTACGGCAAGTCTCGGCGGATATATTCAGATTGCGCCCAACAGCGACTGGACTTTTGCCCTCGGTGCTCAGGACGCGACCAATACCGCAGGCGACGGCATCGTGTTCACTCACCTGAAAGACAAGCATTACACGACCTTTGCTTCGGCTTCTTATACTCCGACTATTAAAGGGCTTGGTGCCGGACAATACTCCGTTATGGTTTACAATATGCCGGCGACGTTCAAACAGCCGCAAACAACCAACGGCTGGTCCGTTAACGTCAGTCAGGATTTAAATGAGAAGTTCAGCATTTTCGGCAGAGTCAACGGCGTATCCGGCAACCAGGAAGAAATCGACCAGTCCTGGGTTCTGGGCATGGTTTACAACAACCCGCTGGACCGCAATCCGCTGGACCAGATCGGTTTTGCCGGCGCATATAACAAAATAAACGAAGAAGCCGTCGGACAAAAACTCAACCACAGCGCCGAAAAAGTTTTGGAAGCCTATTGGGCCTGGGGCGTTTCCAAATGGATGACACTGACACCGGACATTCAATTTTACTTTGACCCGGCGACTAATCCGAAATCTGACCACGCAACCGTGGTTACGCTTCGTGCAACCCTGTTCTTTTAAAGCGGCGGACATTTATCAAACAAAAAAAGAGCCTGATTGGCTCTTTTTTTTAACGTCCGTATCCCCGTGCCATTTCTGCCTGCGCAAACATCTGCGTTTGAGGGCTGCCAGGCAGCCGGCGCCTTTTGTCTGCCATAGCCAGTATCTGCGCCGCAGAAAACTTCTTGAGCTCCTTTTTGATTTTGGAACGCGCCAATTTTTTATATTTGGTAATCCGGCTTATTTTACGATAGTTTGCTTCAGAGCGGATTTCAATCGGTTTAAGTTTTTCAACTTTGACGGCGTCCGTTTGAAGCTTTATCTGTGCAAACATCTGTGGAGTTGCGTTAAACGTCTTCAGGCGTTCGGGCTTAATCAAATCTCTGAGTTCAAGCTCGCGACCATTGTAAATCTCATTAACCCAAGCCAGTTTGCTTTGGCTTTTTTCAAGTTTGGCCATCCAACCGTCGGAGATAATTCCCCTAACGTCGACGATATACCCCGTCTGCGACCAGTTTTTAAGCGGCGTGCGGTGATTGTTGTTAAAACTGATGACCTGGGGCTGCCCTTTAGCGTTGAGTTTTTCAAAAGTAAGAGCATGATAACTGTCTCCGTTTTTAACAAAAACCAACGTTCCGGGTTTGTAACAGGGCTTTTGGGTCTTTTTATCAATCATCAGCAGGTCCCGGGCCAGATTATTGCTTTTTTTGACCCGGTCTTTGTGCTCTTTGCGCATTGCATTGATAAATCCCTCGCACCACAAACCATTGTGTTTTCCTTCTTCCGGCAGAAGCTGTGAGAAATCTGAAAAATCGGAGCTGAACTTTTTATAGTTGTACATAACGGCGCCGATGCAATAATTGATGCCGTCGTAATAGCTTCCCGGCGAAACGGTGTTTACCATCTTTTTTATCATTTGCTTGGCCTGACGGTTGTTTTTGCTGCGGATTTCATCAAGCTGGCCGCCGATGGAATCCAAAGCGGCATTGACGACCCAGTCGGCTCGCTTTTCGGCCTCGGAACGGACGTCTAGTTTGGTCAGGGCATCGACAATCAGGCTCTTATGGGTTTCAACGCGGCTGATATGGGCCTCGGCGGAAGAATATCCTCTGCTTTCCGGATTAGAAACATTGGCCATCGACGTTGTTGCCGAAAGCCCCAAAAGAGTTAAACATCTGAAAAGAAAGCGATTTTCCCTTGCCCGAGAGAGCAGCGTCATTTTGTCTTTGTTCATTTTCCACCTGCCTGCCTTGTATGATTCGCGCGTAATTATAAATACCTAAAGTTAAAAAATAGTTATTAAACCCGACCAATTTTAACTTTACTTTTAAATGCTTTTGAGCGTAAATAAGCATAATCATTAACATTTAAAGATAACCTGTTGATATGAAAAAAAGTTGTAAATCTGCATTTATTATAGGATTAATCCTGATGACCTGTTCCTGCCAAAACAACGTAAAACCGACCATTGTTCCGGCGGGTGGAGGCGA
>HF995301.1:14889-15701 GCA_000432275.1 Proteobacteria bacterium CAG:495 | reverse complement strand
CGGTTGAAGTCAAACAGCCGGTCAAACACAGCCTAGAGGTCATCGGAGCAGTCGAAAACGTTTATGTTTTGCCGATGAAAGTTCCTTTTCCGGCACGTATTGACACCGGTGCGGAAACCTCTTCCATTGACGTCGGAAAATTCAAAACCTTTGAACGCGACGGAGAAAAATGGGTTTCTTTTGACCTTGACCATAACGGCACCGGAGAAAAGCTCCATTTTGAAAAGAAAATCAAACGCAGAACCTCTATCCGCAGAATCAACGGAGACGAACATCGCGTCGTCGTCAATATGGACATCAAAATGGGCAAAGACATCATTAATGCCGACTTTACGCTGGCAGACAGGGAGAAGTTCACTTATCAGGTTTTAATCGGCCGCAACATTTTGTCCGGCAGATTTATCGTTGATCCGTCAATTGAGAACACCCTGCCCTGACAATTCAAACCGAAAGTACCACGCTTATGCTGAAAAAATTTACCTCCGTCCGCTTCATTTTATCAATGTTGCTGCTGTTATCCGTAATGTTTGCCGGATACAGCATTTATTACAAGGTCAAATACTGGGGGTTTGAAATCAGCCCGAAAACGGTCTCCGACGTATGGACAATCGAGGCTCACATTTCTTTTGAGCCGACGGGAGAACCGGTTACCGTTTCACTGACGACGCCGGGCAACAGCAACGCATTCAAAATTCTGGAAGAAGACGTTGTCGCTCCGGGATACAAGGTAAAAAAGGTCAATAACGAAACCTCACGTATGATATTGACGGCTCCGGCGCAAACGACGCCTCAGGACATTTACTACCGGGTTA
>HF995301.1:0-14865 GCA_000432275.1 Proteobacteria bacterium CAG:495 | reverse complement strand
GGGTTATGCTGTTTGACAACATTGACACCAGAGGCAAAATCAAAGCGCCGAAGCCGGCGGCTCCCAAAATGCCGATTATGGACGAACAGACCCTTACCGTAGCCCAACAAATCATCAAGCTTGCCGACCAAAGCCAGCAAGGCGACGACGTCAGCAAGATTATCCGCTTCATCAACCAGGTGCCGGCAGACCCGACGGTTCAATCTTATCTGCCGATAAAGAAGACTCAGAAAGACATTGCCGACGCCGTGCGCAACTTGCTCTCCATCAAAAAAATTCCCAACCGCGTCGCACGCGGCTTTAAGCTGGAAGAAAGCAAAAAATCTTTGTCGCCCGACCTGATGTTGCAGGCTTACATCGACAACCAATGGAAAACTTACAACCTTAAAGACGGCGCCAAAGGGTTGCCCGAGAACTTCGTGATTTTTCAACGCGGCGGAGAATCCCTGATTGACGTTATGGGCGGAGAAAATTCGGTTATTAAATTTTCGGTTATGAAATCCGTCACCTCTTCCCTCAGCCTGGCCAGCCGCAGAGCCAAGCTTGCGGGGCAGAAATCCTTGTTTGACTATTCCATTTACAATCTGCCGCTGGCCGAACAAAACACCCTGAAATGGCTGTCCATCTTTCCGCTGGCAATTCTGATTATCGTCCTGTTAAGAAACGTCGTCGGCGTCAAGACGATGGGAACCTTTACTCCGATGCTGCTTTCGATGTCACTGGTAAAAACGGGGTTCTGGCCGGGTTTAATCTGTTTCGGCGTCATTATCGGCATCGGCCTGCTTATTCGTTTTGTTCTTTCCAAACTGAACCTGCTTTTGGTTCCGAGAATTTCGGCAGTGGTCATTGTCGTTATCATCATTATGCAGATGTTAACCGTTCTGGGTTATCAGTTCAAACTCAACGTTGCCCTGTCTGCCGTTTTCTTTCCCATCATCATTATGGCGTGGATTATCGAACGCGCTTCCATCACCTGGGAAGAAGAAGGAGCCATTAATGCGGGCAAAGAAATTTTTTACAGCCTGGTGGCCGCCATTGTCACCTATTTCATCATCAGCAGCGAGTATATCCGTCACATTATGTTTGCATTCAACGAGCTTAATCTGGTGATTTTGTTTGTGGTTATGCTGCTGGGTACTTATACGGGCTATCGCCTGACCGAGCTCAGACGCTTCAAACCTTTGGTTAAGGAATAACAGCCATGTTCGGAAAGCTTTTGGCAAACTGGGCCAGCCCTTCGGAACTCCGTAAAGCCGGCGTGCTGGGAATGAACCGTCGCAACTATAATGTCATAGCCAAATATAATCCCCGCCGCCTCTACCCCTTGGTGGACGACAAAGTGCAAACCAAAACGCTTGCAAACAAGGTGGGAATCAATACGCCGGGGCTTATCGGAACGATTGAGTTTCAGCATGAGGTCAAAAATCTGCTGAGCATCATAAAGGATTACACAGAGTTTGTGATTAAGCCGGCACAAGGCAGCGGCGGCAAAGGCGTGTTGGTGATTACCGGCTATCGTGACCAGATTTTTACCACCGCTTCAGGGCGCAAACTAAGTTACGACGACGTTTACCGGCACGTTTCCAACATCTTAAGCGGCCTTTACAGCCTGGGCGGACAATACGATACCGCCATTATTGAAGAACTGGTGCATTTTTCAAACATCTTCAAAGACTACAGTTATCAGGGAGTTCCCGACGTCCGGGTCATTGTTTACAAGGGTTTTCCGGCCATGGCCATGACCAGGCTGCCGACCAAAGCCTCCGAAGGGCGGGCCAATTTGCATCAGGGCGCCGTCGGTGTGGGATTGGACATTCGCACCGGAAAGGCTATTAATGCAGTTCAATGGAATCTGCCAATCAAAAATCAGCCGGACACCGGTTCGGATTTAATGAACATTCAGGTTCCCTATTGGCGCGAACACCTGATTATCGGCGCTAAAGCTTATGAGATGACCGGGCTGGGATATTTGGGAGCAGACATCGTTCTCGACGCATTCCGCGGACCGATGATGTTGGAGCTAAACGCCCGGCCGGGGCTGGCGATTCAGATTGCCAACGGCAAAGGGCTGGCAGCGCGCCTCAAGGAGATTGACAAATACTATCCGAAGAAGCAAATGACTGCGGAAGAACGGGTCGACTACGTTCTGAACGAAAGACGATAGCTTGATTTAAGCCTGACAGCGTTTATTTAAAAGACATCTTGAAATTTAAAGGAGCAATATCAAAATGTCTTTTAACATATTGAAAATAGACACGTCTATCCGCGGGCACAAAGATTCTTTCTCTTCACGGATGGGAGAATATGCCGTCAAAACCATTCAAAAAACCTTCGGCAGCGGAAATATTGAGTATCTTGACCTGTACAAAACCCCGATACCCTACCTTACTTCCGAGTGGGACGAAGCGGCGCACACGCCTTTGGGACTGCGCAGCGAAGCCCAAAACAAAATGCTTGATGCCGTTGATATGAAACCGTTGATACGAAACGACATTTATATCTGCTGTCTGGCCGGTTACATGTATGACGTTCCCGCAACCTTCAAAAGTTTTCTGGAGCATATGGTACAGTTTGACGTTACCGTTAATGCCAATTGGAGCCCCCGGCTGCAAAACAAAAAAGTTTTGACCATTGCCGCCTGGGGAGACGACTATGACAGCGTTACCCCGGAAATCGGTTATGAATTTGTGGTAAAAAAATCTTTCGAGCTGTTGGGTATCAAGGAAATAAAATTTTTCAACATCTTTAACACCAATGAAATCACGGCAACCGAGGACACGGTTCAGACGCAGCTGGAAAAAGAAATAATCAGCTGGAAATAACGGTTGTCAACATCGGAAAATGAACGCTTAACAAAACATCCGTCATCATATATCCTAGGTTTAATCATAAACCAAGGAGGAATAATGGCAGAACGTTTCAAGCTGGTCGGCGGAGTCTTTAACCTTATACTCAGAGACGGAAAGGTTTTAATGGAGCTGCGCAAAAATAAATTTGACGCAGGTTTATACAGCCTGGTCGGAGGTTGTATGGAAGACGGCGAAACCGTCAAACAGGCTGCCGTTCGCGAAATAAAGGAAGAAGTCAATCTTGAGGTCAGAGAAGACGATTTGAAAATCATTTCGGTTCTTCACCGGATTACGCCTGCTCCCGACAGCTGGCAATCTATCGAATTTGTCATGGCAACGGAAAAGTTCAGCGGCAATCCGGCATTGATGGAAAATGACGTTTGCGGAGGCCTGCGCTGGTTTCCTCTCACCGAACTGCCTAAAAACATTTCTTTATATGCAAAACAGGCAATTGATAACTATATTAACAATGAAAGCTTTTCCGAAATCAATTTTTAGAGAGAAAACATATGGCTAAAGATACATCCAAAGAAAATTCAAGCAAAAAAGAACCCAAACTTCTGAAAAACGCCGAAGCTAAAAAGCTCGGCAAAAGCAGCACCAAAGGCTTAAAAGCGGCAGAAACAAAAAAACTGGCCGTCAGTAAAACCCGTGCTAAAAAAATCAAGCATTCGTATCAGGCAAAAGATCCCGAGAACGCCCTGTTGTTAAAATTGAAAGACGGCGACGTCGTTATAGAGATGCTGCCGGAAGCGGCTCCCAACCACGTTGCCAGAATAAAGGAACTGGTCCGTGCCGGCTTTTACAACGGCTTAAAATTCCACCGCGTAATAGACGGCTTTATGGCGCAAACCGGTTGCCCCTACGGAACCGGCACCGGCGGCAGCGGCAAAAAGCTTAAGGCGGAATTTAATCAGGTTCCCCATAAACGGGGAACGGTGTCGATGGCTCGTTCAATACTGCCGGACTCCGCCGACAGCCAGTTTTTTATCTGTTTCGGCGACTGTGACTGGCTAAACGGCCAATATACGGTATGGGGACAGGTTACCAGCGGTATGGAACACGTTGATGCCATTAAGCGCGGCGACGGTCCCAACGGTGCAGTCAGCGAACCTGACGAAATCATCAGTATGACAGTTATTGCCGACATATAATCTCCATTCTCCCTTATTGTGGCAAAAAAGAAAACCTTGACGTTTCAAACGTCAAGGTTTTCAAGTTTTTCGGATAAAATCAGCGGTTCATCACCTCATGCTCAACCTCTGCATAAGAAGCAATATGAAGCTCCAAAGTACTTTCCGGAGTCAGCGCCTCAAACGTCTCGCGACTGATAAAGCCGAGGTTTTCATTTAAGCTGTTGCTGCTTCCGTTGGTAACATAGCGGCTAAACACTGACACCTCAAACCTTGCCGAAGAAAAATTCTGGGCAGCTATAACATTTGCTCCCATTAAATGAGTGTTTACATAAACAGGACAAACATTAAAACGACCGTTTATATTCAACGATATTTGCCGATCGGGCAAACCGCTTGTCAATCGAACGGATTTGATAACTTTGGTTTCTTTCTCCCGTTTGACGCCATCTCTCTCGGCCAAAGCACGAAACATCCAATGTCCGGGAGTTAACGGCTCCGTATCGGTGAGTGTCATATTGGAAACTGATTTTTTTTCAGTTTCATAGTTATAGACGACATCATAAGTGACATACTCGATGCTGACCGGCATTCCGTCTTTGTCGTATATCGGGCGCGCGGCAAGAAAGGTCTTAATCCTGTTCAGATAATAACGTTCATCCGACTGACGAAGCGCCTCAGGACATTTTTCGGCAGGAATTCGATCTATTTCCTGATCCGGACCTGACATTCGGCGAAATCCGTCATCCCATTTATGCCATTCAACCTTTACGGCTCCCTTAAAAATACCGTCTACTCTCTTCGGAAGCAAAGCCTGAAACTTTGTATCCATTTCTTTCATAACAAACACTTTGTTGTTAACTTTCTGATTTTGTTCCGTTGTTTTCATAACATTTAATGTTTATAGAGGATTTGTCTGCCTTATCCTCTTGATTAAAAAATAAATTAATTAACACTACATACAAACATTATGACGGTTTACAAAAAAACAGAACAGGTCCTACAACTGACTTTGTCTGTTTGATATTTTCAATAATACCTTAATAATGCTCATATGATGCTATCAGTCATATCATATTTTCAGATTATTGTAAATTATTTTTTGCGGTAACTAGACAAAAAAAATCCCTTATCACGAGGATAAAGGACTTTTCTTAAAACAAATAATTAAAAAATACTGATAAAAAATGCAGACAATACAATTCCGATGATGAGAGAAGCTATTGCGCCGTTCAGTTTCAGAAGCTTAGCGCTGCAAAAAAAGCTCCCCAGCAGGACAAGGGAAAAGATAATTCCGGCCGAAAGGTTTACCAACCAGAAATTGTCTTTGTCATTATAAGCTGCAAAAATAACACATAAGCAAAAAGCACTCAGACCGGCATATGACAACACGGTTAAAGCACGATTTAATTTTTTTGATGTTCTCATAATACTTAAATAATTAGTGTGAATGGTGTTAATATATCATACCCGGTACAAATGTAAAGCAGAGAACATTTTATTTTTGAAGTGAAGATACGACAGCTAATGCCGCTTTCAGTCCATCAGCCGCAGCCGAGACAATACCTCCGGCATAACCGGCCCCTTCCCCGCAAGGATACAATCCCTTTACCGGACTTTCAAAATTTTCATCGCGGGGCAAACGCACCGGTGAAGAACTCCGCGTTTCCACCCCGGTCAATACGGCTCCCGGCATGGCAAACCCATGCAGCTTTTTATCCATTTCGACAATTGCCATACGCAAGGTATCGGTTATAAACGCAGGAAATACGTCGTCAAGGCTTCCCCACTCGACGCCACGTGAATAACTGGGCATAACGTCGGCAAACGTTCGTGAACGCGATTGTTTCAGAAAATCTCCGACCAATTGTGCCGGTGCACGATAGCTCCGGCCTCCGGCGGCAAAAGCGGCATTCTCGAGCCGGCGTTGAAAATACATTCCCTGCAGCGGGTGTTCTCCGCCGAAATCCCGAGGCGTCACTCCTACCAACAGCGCCGAATTGGCATTTGTTTCATTTCTTGCGTAATAGCTCATTCCATTTGTCACTAGGTGTTCCGGCTCCGAAGCGGCCGCAACCACCACTCCTCCGGGACACATACAAAACGTATAAGCGGAACGGCCGTTGGGAAGATGCACGGACAACTTGTAATCTGCAGCGCCCAAAGCCGGATGCCCGGCAAAATCATGATACAGCGCCCTGTCTATCAAAATCTGAGGATGCTCAATGCGGGCGCCGACGGAAAAAGCCTTTGCTTCCATCGGGACATGGCGGCGATACAGCATTTCAAAAGTGTCGCGGGAGCTGTGTCCTACGGCAAGAAGCACTGCCGACGTCGGCAGTTCGTAAACGTCTCCGATCGTATTGCGGATGCTCAGACTGTATATTTTTTCGTCGCGGAGATTAATGTCAACCAAACAATTTTCAAAACGGTATTCACCGCCGAGCGAAACGATTTTACGGCGTATCTGCTGAACAATCAGAGCCAGCCGGTCGGTTCCGAGATGGGGCTTGGCCAGATACAATATCTCATCAGGCGCGCCGGCAGACACAAGCTCGGCAAAAACTTTCGCCGTATGAACGTCTTTTTTGATGCCGGTCATTAATTTGCCGTCAGAAAAAGTACCGGCTCCCCCTTCTCCAAACTGTACGTTTGAATCAGAATTGAGTTTTCCGGTTTTCCAAAACAAGTTTACATCGTTTTGCCGCTCGGGAACGGGCTTTCCCCTTTCTAGTATTATCGGCCTCAAACCGGCCTCAGCCAGAATCAAAGCGGCAAACATCCCGGCCGGGCCGCTGCCGACGACGACCGGACGTTCTTTAACGGCATCGAGTCTGGGCACCGTCAGCGGCGCTTCGGTTTTCTGTTCTTCCACATAAGGCCAGGAGGTTTGTCTCAAAACCGCCGGTTCGTCAACAAACTCGGCATCAACGGTACAAATAAAATGCACATTGGTCCGGCTGCGAGCGTCAACGGCTTTTTTGACCAATTTCCAATTCAGACACTCAACATCCGTTTCCAACGTTTGGCAAAGGATATCCCGCAGGGCATACTGCGGGGTCGACAAAGGAATCTTAATGTTGCTTATTCTTAACATATCAAGCCTTTCATATTCAGTTGGCTTTTTATAGCTCATCATTTGAAAAACTTAAAGCTTTTTCGCATTATCAGTAAAATAAAATATTGTAAAATGACAAAAATGTTATATTATTGTCATATTATGAGAAAACTTTTGTCGTACATATTAATCGCGGTATTCGCCCTGTCGCTTTTCGACGTGGTGGATGTGAACGATATTTGCCTGGGAGATAAAATTATCTTTTCCACGACGGATGCCGATGCCGACAACCCTGACGACGACTTAAGTTCATATGAATATCATTTTTCCGCGTCACCCTTGTTTTTTGCCAAAGAAATAAAAGTAGCCGAGCGTTTTGAAACGGCAGGCATTTCCGAACATTTGCCGGCGAAGGACGACCCGCTGACCGGAAAGCTTAACACAAACAACCTCTATCGCCCGCCGATTATCTGATTTTCTTTAATTTTGAGCAGCAGTTAACTTCATCCGTCTGTCTTGAGTCGGAACGTTAATTGTTATAAGCAATTGATATTTTAAGGAAACTGATATGACTGACAAACAAGAAACCGGCGTATTTATCATTTGGGAAAAAGGGCGTTATCTGAGCGTTCCCATCCTTCGTGACATCAGTACCGAATTTGAGATAAAAAAAGTATTTGAAATGTATTGGCCCAAACAAGAGTTTGCCGTCCGACTGGCCGATTTTTACGGAAAGAACCTGCCTCGGGGCTGCCATAAGGAAAAGAAATGCGGATGCGGCAAATTTTTAATCGCGGTCGTTCGGGACAAACATCCCCGTTATAATGACGCCGGCAACAATTTAAATATGCTTCAGGCGAAATACCGTTACCGCGACTGGTTTGGCGGAAACAACTTTATTCACGGCAGCGACAATAAAAAAGAAGGTGCGGAAAACATTTATAAACTGCTGGGAATAAGCCCGGAAGAATTTAATTTTCGTTATCCGCAAAGCTGGGACGGCAAAATTGAAAATTATACCGCCCCGGCCCGTGTTTCGGATAACCCGGCATATTCTTCAGGCTTTTGGCAATGGTTGAACGGCTTGGGGCGCCAATTGGCGAAAAACCTGAATTTGTGGTAGTTATTTGTCGGTATAGATTTCGTCCTCATCCTCTTCATCTTCGGCTCTTCCGAACAAAATCTGCCACATGGGTTTGCGGTACATCCACAAATTGATGGCCCCGAGAACGACAGACATCGAACCGAAAAGGTAAAGCATATAATACCAGTTCAACTGGCTGGCCGACATCATGACATCCTGCTGGTTTACCCGCAGGAAGCCGATGGAAAGAGAGGTTATGACAAAGGCGATGATAAAAGCGAATGTCCAGATTTTGTGCTGGACATTCTTTTTTACAAAAAACGCCGTTAAAACATAGAGCAAAACAAAAGATAAAAACAAATACAATTCCATAGGTTCCCCCTTAAACTACAAACAAACAGATAAGACTGATTATAGATATAAGCGGAGGAAAACCCTTTTCAACAAGAAAGACTGCAAATTCTCAGTCACGCGAAATTACCGGCCACTTTCCCTCGGCAACTTGTTGCAGGGTTGGATTCACCATACCGAAACGCGCATTGTAAATCCAGTAATTGGCGGTTACGCGTTCTATATATATCCGGGTTTCCGAGGAGGGTATTGCCTCAATGAAAAGAAGCGAATCATTCCCGTAGCGGGTATTTTTTTTCCATTTGGCAAGGTTTCCGGGACCGGCGTTATAAGCGGTCATCATATAAAAAAGATTGCCGTCCACAATCGGTTTGGCCATGAGGTAATCAACATATTTTTGTCCCAGTTCCAAATTGTAATCCGCCCGGAGCAAACGGTTTTTATCCTGTTTGATGCTGACATCTTTGGTGATATGATAAGCGGTGTTGGGCATCAGCTGCATCAGGCCGCGGGCTCCTGCCGGACTCTGAGCCTCGGGACGAAAAGACGACTCCTGACGAGCCAAAGCCAGAACCAAGGCCTTGTCAACTTTCCAGCCGCTGGCGGGAACCCAGGACGGAATCGGATAAGCAACGCCGTCATAAGACTTTTCGCTGCCGATATCCTTAGAATTGTTGCAGGCATAAATAGCCAGAGCGTGCATCTGAAACTGATTGGCAATATAAATCGTCGCTTCCTGCTGTTTTTCGCTCATATCATTATAGCCGTGGCGCAATTCGTCTTCAGCCAGATTCTCCTTTTTGGCATGAATCAGGATAACTGCGCGTCGGATTGAGGGAGAAGCCAGCAGCTCGTAAACATAATCGTAGCTGTCAAAGTTATTCAGATAAGCCACGGCATCCCAATTATAGTTCATCGGCAGCCCCAGCTGATAGCCGGCCAAGATGCCGTAAAAAGTATGTTTATACCCCGAAGCCAGTTTGAGCATTTGGCGCGCCTGTTTCGGCTGATTCAACCGGCTATAGGCACGATATCCCCAATAGCCGCCGGCCGAGACCAGCCACTCGTCGGAATTTTTCGATTTGGCAAGCCGGGAGAAATAAGAGGCGGCATCTTTATAATGTTTCATCCGCCATGCCGACAGCCCGGCCACCCAGGCTGCGGTTCCGGAGGTCCGGCGGCGTGACGCTTTGACGCCCCATTGCCATGCCAATTGATTATAATTGTCTACAAAATACTTCATTGCCAGAGTTGCAGCCATATCGTCCCAGTATTTATCCGGAGCAAGCATACGAAAACGCTTTTGCTCCAATACAAGACGCGCCATTTTAGTTTTTCCGCGGTTCATCGCTTTGCGAAACTTTGCCACCTGACGGCGGAGGTATTCCTTTTCCGCCGGCGTGCGCTTTTCGATATCCTTATTGTCCCAGCCGCTGATAAACGCAGCCTCCGATACTTTTTTGGGTTTGGTCAGTCCGGCGGCGCCACCCTTACGGACCGCAAGGTTATAAATCCGGTTAGCCTGAGGATGGTCATAATATTTTGCCAGCCAGTCCTTTAATTCGTCATAAGAGGCTTTGTAACCGCGACTCAGATATTTTTCGGCCAGAGCATGACCAAGAATGATATTGTTTTCCAGTTTGCCGACCAATTTGTCTGCGGTTTTAAAATCTTCGGCATCAATCGCCCGAAAAATTTTTTTATACAGCGAAACGTCATCCCTGCTGATGAGCAGGTAATCCAGTATCTTGTTATAGGTTGTCGGATTGATGACGTTTATCAGACAGCTTTCGGTAGCCTTAAGCGGTGCAGAAAAAACACACTGCGCCAAAACAACAGCGATGAAAAAAAACTTTTTTAACACCTAGTTATTCTTCCGTATTGCACGCAGCCACGTAATTTTGGATGCACACTCGGCCGAGCTCATACCTTTAACGCGGCAACGGTTAACAACAATATTAGGCATTTTATCCATCGTATAGCAGCCGTCACCGACCAAAGCGTAGTCAAAATAAGTCGGAGAATTCGGCGGAACGTCTACAAAGGACAAGTTGGTCGTCATACCCGGCCAAACCAGCTTAACGTCCAAATTAATCAGACGGCTGTTGAGATTGGTATTAACAAAAAAACGGACATCGCAGGTTGATTGGCCGCCAATGGAACGGTCTATGCGAAAATCCGTATAATAAAGAAAAATCTGAGAAGACGAGCGAACCGGATTTCCCTTGTCGTCGACAGCGTTCATCGAGACATAGCCGCGTTTGGAGCCGTCAGTCGTTTTGGTAAACAAAATCAACGGCGTGTCCTGAGGCATAAAGATGTCTTCACCGGCATTTTTGCCTTTGTTTCCGGCAGTCCGGGGAGCCGGTTTCAGACCGCTTTGGATTGAAACCTTATCATTAACGGCAGGCACCGCCGGTGCAATGAGGCGTTCCGGTGAAGTTTGCACGGCAGACGGCAGCTTAACATCCTGCACTGCAGGTTGGGAAGTCACTCCTGCAGACGGTCCGAACGACTGGGCAAAAGCCGAACCTGCTGCAAAGACAGCAACGGCGGCTGATGTTAAAAGCTGACTGTACTTCACGCGTTTTCTCCTTATTCAGGTAAGGTTAGCCCTGTTTTCCGGGATTAGAATCGGCTGATGGGGGATTAGCGTCGCCATTGCCGCCGGTGTGGCCGTCGTCAATGTCTTTGAAGCTGTTGGCCAATTCATTGATGGCGTCAATGGTTTCCGTAAACAAACGGTTGACCTCGGATTTTTCCTTTTCGGCCTGAGTTTGTTCCTGGGTCTGAATTTCCTGCATGGAAACGGCGCTGAACTCGGTATAATATTCAGGATTGCTGACCGAGACGAATCGGAAGATATCGCCGCAGGCATTGCTGCCCCGGCCTCCGGTTGCGGTTGCTCCCGAACCGCCGGTAGTACAATTGGAGACGTTGATTTCAACGTCATTCAACAACAGGAAGCAACGATCGGTATTGACCTTGGTGCGCATAGTCACCTGCTGATAAGGCTTTAACGGCGGCAGCTTAAGGTTTAAGGAAACGCTTTTATCATTATAATCCGAAGTAGAATAACGGGAAACATTGCGGCGGCTGAGACGAATAGCCTCTTTTTCTGCGCGCTGTTCCTGCTCTATCGTATCGGACACGACATCGTCAGGCCATACCAAATTCAAGGTCGCATTAGTTACCTCACTGCCGGTACGGTTGAAGAAAGTCGCTCCCAAGTCGCAGGAGGTTACGATGCCGTCAGAATTTTTTATCGGATTGATATCGTGAATCTTAAATAAAACGGCATTGTCAGCAGCATGCGCCGCTCCGATATAAGAAGCCAAACCAACGCTTAAGCACTGAACTAACACTTTTTTTGTTCTATTCATTTTACTTCCCTTAAATTGAATTTCAAAATTTTTAATTTTCAACAATAATAACTTTATTTTTATAAAATACCAATAAATAGTGAAAGAATTGATAACAACTAAGACTCTTTTTCACTGTTCATCTGTTTGTAAAGGCGCAGGACGTCGGACCAGGCCTTGGCTTTTTGTCCCGGCGTGCGCAACAGATAGGCCGGGTGAAAGCTGGCAAGCACCATGGCTTTTTGTCCGTTTGATTTGGTATATTCCATCCATCTTCCGCGCATTTTGGATATGGAATCAGCCGTATCCAGCAAAGCATTGGCCGCACTGCCGCCCAAGGTAAAGATAAAATCAGGGTTAATGATATCCAGCTGTCTTTTCAGAAAGGGCAGACAAACGGCGATTTCCGAATCCAGCGGCGTACGGTTTCCGGGCGGACGCCAAGGCAGAATATTGGTGATGTAATACTGCGTGCGGTCCATATGGACGGCTGCCAGCATTTTATCAAGCAGATGGCCGCTGCGACCGACGAAAGGAACGCCGATGCGATCTTCGTCCGCTCCCGGCGCTTCTCCGATAAACACGACCCTCGCCTGCGGATTGCCGTCGCCGAATACGGTATGGGAGGCTGTCAGCTTAAGCGCACAACCGTCAAAATTTTCAACCGCTTTACGAAGCTCATCCAAAGAATCAATCGACGCACATAAGTCCTTGGCGTTCTGCGTGGCATTCAGCGTCGCCTGTGCAAGCCCGGTCGTAGCCTGACGTACCGGCGCCGGCTCGGCAGGCTTTTTCACCAAAGCAGACAAAACCGAAGCCACCGGCTTGGGCACGACAGCCTTTTCCGCCGGAGCCATTGCAAACGGAACGTCGCCGCAGGTTTCCTCAACCCCGGCGCAAATATACCACTCAAGAACTTGCTCTACTGAATCTGCTTCGTTTACCATAGGTTTTAAGTTAGACGAATTCTCATATTTTGCAAGATAAAACATTTATTTACACAAATTTAATAATATATTTAAAAGGCTATTGTATGATTTGAAAAATTGACTAATATAAAAAGTCGGTAAAAGTTAGGATTGGTTATTCTCATGGCAAAATTCGGTTTTTTAGGCATCCTTTTGATTTCTATTGCTCTTTTCGGTTCTTGTTCCAACAACGGCGGACTCAAAAGCAGCAATTCCGTCATGCCGGTGCACAGTTCCGACCAGCAGGGAAGCTCGCAAAAATCCTACGGCGCTTATATTGCAGGCCGGGTCGCCCACCTGCGCAAAGACTTTAACAAAGCTTCCGATTACTACATTCAGGCTCTGAAAATAGACCCCGACAACAAAGAGCTGGTCAGCCGCCTGTATTTGCTGCTGGCCTCTAAAGGAAGAGTGGATGAAGCGGCTTACTATGCCCAGGAATCATTAAAAAACGGCGACGACAACAATTTCATTTACGTCATTCTGGCGGTTCAGGACATGAAGCAAGGCCGTTACGCCGAAGTCCAAAAAGACCTGAAGAGCCTGGACAATCCTATTTACAAAGAATTCATCAACCCGTTGCTGATAGCTTGGTCTTATGCGGGAGAAAACAAGCCGGACAAGGCTCTGAAATCGCTTCAGGTTTTGAAAAAAGAGCCGAGTTTTAAGGCTTTGTACAACTTTCACGCCGGTATGATCAACGACTACTTCGGACGCAACCGGGAAGCGCAAAAACATTATGAAGTCATTGTGGAAGAAGAGCAGCTGGAAATGTCTTTCAGGGCTTTGCAGATTATCAGCAACTTCTATATTCGCACCGAACAAAAAGACAAGGCCCTGGCCTTAGTCGGCAAATACAACGATGAGAAAATCCTCGGCGATATGCTGAAAAACCTCAGCAGCAACATTCGCGCGGCCGATGCCAAGTCAACCAAACCGATTATCAACAATCCCAACGTCGGATCAGCAGAAGCGTTGTTCAGCATTGCCGCCACACTGCGCCAAGGCGCGGCAGGCATTGATTTGGCCCATATGTTCATCAGTATGGCCATTTATCAAAATCCGCAATACGATTTGGCTAAAATTTTATTGGCGGACATTTTGGAAAGCCGCGAAATGTATGCCGATGCCAACGAAGTTTACGACAGTATTTCCAAAGCCTCAGAAGCCTATTATACCGTACAGTTAAAAAAGGCCAACAATCTGGTGATGATGGAAGATTACAACGGTGCCGAGCTGTTATTAAAATCCCTGGCTCTTGATTCAGGAAACTATCAGCTTTATCTGGACCTCGGTGATATCCTGAGAATGAAAAACAAGCCCGAGGAGGCCATTAAATATTATCTGCAAGCGTTAAAACGCCTGCCCAAAATTGAAAGTCAGCATTGGGCTTTGTATTATGCTCTGGGAATTTCTTATGAACAAAACGGCCAATGGAACAAAGCAGAAAAAGCGTTTAAGACGGCCCTTGCCCTCAGCCAGAATCATTATCTGGTTTTGAACTACCTCGGATACAGCTGGATTAAGCAGGGACGCAACGTAGACCAAGCCTTTTCCATGATTGTTGACGCATACAATCAGGCGCCTAACGACGGAAACATTACAGACTCTCTGGGGTGGGCATTGTATAATCTGGGGTATTACCGCATGGCTACGGATTATCTGGAAAAAGCAGCCGAAATAGAACCCTCGAATGCGGTTATCAGCGACCATCTGGGTGATGCCTACTGGTTTGGCGATCGTAAAAACGAAGCGCGTTTCCAGTGGAAGCATGCCTTGACCATGAAAGACGATAGCGGAGAGCTCATCCGATCCGACGTCAAATCCAAAATTGAAAACGGCATAAAGAAAGAGCCTTCCCTTTCTTACGATAAAAACATTATAGAAGAACAAATTAAGCTCATAAGCAAAGAATAAAAACAAAACCTCGGAACTCCGGGGTTTTATTTTTATTTGGTCTATACCGTGCAATCATCTATTTACTTTCTTTTATTTCTTTGTTATAATAAGAACTGACCCTGTGGGTTTCGGTATTAATTATTTAACAAAGGACGGTGTGA
>HF995300.1:1465-5855 GCA_000432275.1 Proteobacteria bacterium CAG:495 | reverse complement strand
TAATTTCATTTTTTTAGTTAAACAATATGTGATATATGATAATTCGCTAATAATTCAAAAAAGATGTTTATCAACTTATACTATTTTGACTAAAAGCGCAAGAATTTATATCAGGGAGGATATTTCCGCCCGCAGCTCGTCGATGCCGATGTTTTTTTCCGAACTGGTTGCCAGAACTTTTACATAGGCGGCAGCGTGTTTTTCCACTTCTGTCTCGGTTTTTTTCTTTACCTCGGCTAATGCCTTGGCACTTATTTTGTCTGTCTTGGTTAAAACGATTTGATAGGTGACGGCTGCCTTGTCCAACATTTCCATAATGTCTTGGTCGACTTTTTTAATGCCGTGTCGGGAGTCAATCAATAAAAATACCCTTTTAAGGTTAACCCGTCCTTGCAGATAAGCAAAAATAACTTTTTGCCATTGTTTGACAACTTGTTCCGGTGCTTGGGCAAAACCATAGCCCGGCAAATCCACCAAATGAATTTTGTCTGCCAGGTTGAAGTAGTTGAGCTGTTGGGTTCGTCCCGGTGTGTTGGATGTCTTTGCCAGTCCTTTTTGCCCGGTTACCGCATTGATTATGCTTGACTTTCCGACGTTGGAGCGTCCGGCAAACGCAGCCTCGGGCCACTCACAAAGCGGCAGCTGCTCCAGTTTTGCCACGCCCAAGACAAAGCTTGTGCCCTGTGCAAACAGGGCTTTGGCTTTTTCCTTTTGTTCTGGCGTAAACTCTTCCGGAGCAAAACCCATTTATTCTACTCCCACTTTTTTCATAATAACTTTCTGCTGCAAAATCGACAAGATGTTGCTGAGCGTCCAGTAAATAACCAGACCGGAAGCAAAATGTCCCAGCATAAAGGTGAAAATAAGCGGCATCAGAGCAAACATTCTGGCTTGGTCTTTGTTAGCCGGTTTGGGATTCAGCTTTTGCTGGATATACATGGTAAGACCCATAACGATAGGCCAGATGCCGATGTCTAAAAATCCCGGTATCGGCAGATGAGACCAAACGGAAATAGTCAGCGGATCAGGAGCCGAAAGGTCCTTAATCCAGCCGATAAACGGCGCATGACGAATTTCGATGGAAATATTTAAAACTTTGTACAACGAAAAGAAAATCGGAATCTGAATCAGCATCGGCAGACATCCTGAAGCCGGATTGATTTTTTCTTTGCGGTAAAGATTCATCATTTCCTGTTGCAGTTTGACCTTATCGTCTTTGTATTTTTCCTGCAAATCCTGAATTTTGGGCTGAACCTTCTTCATTTTGGACATGCTCTCATACGACTTGTTTGCAACGGGAAACATTGCCAGCCTCAACAGGGCGGCAAACAACAGAATAGCCCAGCCCATATTGCCGATAAGATGATATAAAAAGTCCAAAATGTAAAAGAACGGTTTGGTCAGGAAATAGTACCAGCCAAAGTCAACCGCAAGGTCAAATTTATCAATGTTCAGCATTTTGGTATAACGGTCTAACAGTTTGATTTCCTTGGCACCGGCAAAAAATTTGCTGCTGTGGGTGCCGACCGTGTTGTTGGCAATCATAACCGGCTCGCCGACAAAATCGGCCTGATAACGGTCGTCGCCGATAAAGGCAAATTTAACGTTGCTTTCCTTGTTGTTGTCCAGAATTAAGGCGCTGAACCAATAACGGTCGGAAAAACCGGCCCATCCGCCGTCAGACTTAAATTCCTCTTTTTTATCGTCTTTCAGGTTATCGTATTTGATTTCCTTTAAGGTCGAATTGATAACGCCGATTAAACCTTCGTGAACAACGCTGGTAGAGTTTTTGGCTTTTTCGTGACGGCGGTTGATTAAGCCGTAGGGATAAAGGGTAACGTTCTCGCCGCTGGTGTTTTCCACAATTTGCTCAATATTGAACATATAATTGTCGTCAACGGAAATTTTGCGGACGAATTTGAGGCCGCGTCCGTTGTTCCATTCCAAAACGACGGGAGTTTCGGGAGTTAATTCGCTGCCCTTGACTGTCCACAGGGTATCGTCGTTTGGCAGCCGTAAAGAAGAGTCGGTGCCGATCCAGCCGAATTCGGCATAATACGGATTTGCGGTTTGCGACGGTGCCAGCAAATCAACGTTGGGGCTGTCGGGATTTTGAGTTTGCTTATATTTAGTCAGATAAAGTTCGTCAAAACGGGCTCCTTTGACACGGATGGAGCCTTCGACGGCGCCGTTTGCGATTTTAACCCGGCGGTCTTGTGCCGCGGCCTGTTCTACGCTGAGCTTCACTTCGTCGGCAACTGTTTCTTTGGCCGATTGCCGCTCCGTTGTAAGTTCGACTTTTTGAAGTTCTGCTACCGGCGTTACCGCAGGTTTTTTCGGAAAAAACAAATTAGTTACGAAAATAACCGCAATTGACAACACGACGGCGGCATACAGCCCCTTCATCTCTTCTTTCATAAACAAAAACTCCTTAAACTGTAATTCTTTGCTTATATTTAGTATAAATAAGCCCCTAAGGCAAGCGTTTATCTTCTTTTATCAGGCTCTTTTGTTGCTTTGGGCGGCACCGGATCATATCCCGAGCCTCCCCAGGGATGGCAGCGCAGAATACGCCGGATTCCGAGATAACTTCCTTTAATGATTCCGTGAGTCTTCAGAGCTTGGATAAAATATTCCGAACACGTCGGCCGAAAACGGCAGACGCCGGGGCACAGCGGGGACAAAAAGGTTTGGTAGAACCTAATCAGTAATATCATCAGCTTTTTTAGCATCTGTTTTATCCTGCGGTTCCGACATCATTTTGTTGATTTTGCACAATGCCTTTTTCATTTCCGAAACCAGCTTTTTAAATTCGATGTCCGCAGTGTTGTAGCGCCCGATGAGCACATAATCGGTCTTGGCCCGGGCATTGTCGGGAAAAACCTCGCGTGCCGCTGCCCGCAGCCGTCTTTTGCTGCGGTTTCTGATGTGAGCCTTGCCGACTTTTTTGGTAACCGTATAACCCAAAAAACAGCCGTCTTCGGGAATTTCACGATGAGGGCTGGATAAACTTTGAGCCGCCTGAAGGATTAATCCTGGCGCAGCCACTTTTAACCCTTGGGCGACTCTGACGAAATCTTTTCTTTTTTTTAAGATTAAAACTTTCAACATTTTTAATGCTTAAGCAGAAAGTTTTTTACGTCCTCTTTGACGACGTGCAGCCAATACTTTGCGGCCGCCGACTGTAGCCATGCGGGCACGGAAACCGTGACGGCGGGCTCTGACCAGTTTACTGGGTTGATAAGTACGTTTCATATTGTTTCTCCGGTTTTTTAGTTAATTATTTAAAGCTACGGCGTCATTGCCTCAGCTCTCGGGTTAGTTGACTTATAAAGATTATTTTTTTTGCTGTCAACATAAAAATGCCGTGTTTTTAAGCGGATAAACTCTTTTGTCAGTCCAAAACCGCTCCTTCCCGCAACACGGCGTAAGCTTCTTTGCTGTAGCTTCCGTCGGCCTGATGAATGATGAGCGGCTGCCGGATAATCAGAGGAGCTTTGCTGTCTTTTCTTGCTCTCACTATAACTCTTTTGGCCGTCTGTCCTTCTTTGGAATACAGCGGAATTATCGTTATTTCGCCCAGCTTTCCGTGAAGTGCGGCCAAAATGTCTTCCAGCGCTTCAGCCCGGTTTATCATATAAAAATATCCCTGCGGCCTTATCATTTTAATACAAAACCTTATCCACTCGGTCAGTCCCGCCTGTTTATAGTTGTGAGCGGTGGCTTTGCTGGGGTTGGGTGAGGGCAGGTCGTTTTCCGAGTACGGCGGGTTGCTTACCACATGCGCAAAACTGCAAAAATCGTCTTTATGCTCAAATATGTTGCAGTTCTCAAAATGCAAAAAAGTTTCAAATCCGTTTGCTTCGGCGCTTTTGTTTGCAAGTTCGGCCAGAGTCGGCTGTACTTCCAGTCCCGTTATCTTAACGTTCGCCGCTTTCCAATGCTCGGCCAGACACAGCGAAATGGCTCCGGTTCCGGATCCAACGTCCAGAACAGAGTCTCCGTTTTTTATTTTGTTGACGGCGGCAGCCAGCAAAACCGCATCGGTAGATGCCCGGTATCCGTCCGTCGGCTGAAAAATTTTTACCCTCTTGTTTAATAAATAATCTTCGCTATAATCAGCCATATTTTTAACTCCTCGTTTATGAGGCATACTAAACGGAAAAACACAAAAATGCTACAGAATATTTCCTCTCTGCGAGATGAATTTGACATTTTTATTTTTGATGTCTATGGCGTCATTTGGGACGGCAGCGCAATGTTTCCCCGTGCGTTGGAAGTAATGGAAGATTTGCACAAAGCCGGCAAAACCGTAATTGTGATGTCTAATGCCGCGGCGCGTTCACAGGTGTTGGTTGACGAAGGCGCCGCCCGCGGCTATATCCCCGGG
>HF995300.1:0-1457 GCA_000432275.1 Proteobacteria bacterium CAG:495 | reverse complement strand
CGCGGCTATATCCGCGGTATCCATTACGACAGGATACTTTCCGCCGGAGACCTTGCGCATATGGTTTTCAGCCACGATGACCGGCCGCTGCGTTACTTTATTTACGGCCGTCAGCCCAGTCCTGCCAGGTTTGAGGGCAGCATCTATCAACAGGTTAATACCCCGGATGAGGCTGATTTTATTTATCTGGGGTTTCCCGGTCATCAGCACGATACCGATTTCGAGTTGGTTTATACCATAGACGATTTTATACCTGATTTGCAGGCCTTTCGCCAAATGGACAAGCCGCTGGTCTGCGCCAATCCCGACTATGTTGCTTATGTCGGTCTGCCCCAACCGGTTGTCTGTGAAGGAATGCTTGCCGCTTATTATGAGAAAATCGGCGGTAAAGTGGCTTGGTTCGGCAAACCTGAAGTTGATATTTATGAACATTTGCTGCAAGACTACGATGTGCCGCGTTCAAGAGTTCTGATGTTGGGGGATACGTTGCGCACAGACATCGCCGGCGCTAAGGCTGCCGGTATTAAAAGCGCTTTGCTTCTCACCGGGGTTTCCTACCGGGAAATGATTAACGCCGGTCAGACGGACATTAAAGCCTGGTCTGCAGCACAGGGAATTTGCCCGGATTATTATCTGCAAACATTGTAGGATATGTTGAAATGAACTTTATAGACGTATTTTTATTGGCTCTGGCTTTGTCCGCGGATGCATTCGTAGTCGCGTTTTCTTATGGATTGGTTATAAAAAAGAAAAAAGGCAAGTCAGCGCTCAAAATCGCTTCCGCAACCGGATTGGGACAGTTTGTTATGCCGGTTCTCGGCTGGTACGGCGCCCGCTCGATTTATCACCAGATAGAACAAATTGACCATTGGATAGCTTTCTTTGTTTTTATGATGCTCGGATTAAAGGTTATCTCAGATTCGCTTAAAGAATGTGATTGCCGGGAAAAACTTTCCAAGACGTTGAGCCTGAAAGTCCTCTTTATGATTGGCGTTGCAACGTCCATAGATGCGTTTGTCAGCGGTTCCATGCTCTATTTTATAAAAGCGCCGGTGTGGTCTTCTGCCTTGCTTATCGGTGCGGTTACTTTTGTTAACGCTTGCATAGGTTTTAATTTCTGCCGTATGTTCAAAAAGGTTCCTACCAAATATCTTGAAATATGCTCGGGAATCATTCTCATTACTTTAGGATGCAAGGTTCTGTGGGAACATACCATGCAGTAAACAAAAACCCCGGATGTTCAGTCCGGGGTAAAGTTTTCAATACTGGTTAGATAAATTGACACTGACAAATTCTGCCGCCGCAATTGGAGTTAGCATTGTCACAAACACATTTGCCGCAGTTCGGATTTGTTGACTGCCGGAGGTATTTTGCTGGTTTGACAAAGCAGTCCCTGCTGCTGAAGTTGTAAATGTAACCGGCTGTACAGCTAGGATAACATTTTACGCAGGTTCCTC
>HF995299.1:27262-77875 GCA_000432275.1 Proteobacteria bacterium CAG:495 | reverse complement strand
GCGGGTATTGTTGAGGTAATGTTTGGGGGGGGCTTCCGGCGGCGTTGCCGGAGGGAATGAATATTTTGCATAGACAAGATTATTGTCAGGTGGTATAACAAGGGTATCAGAGAAGTATAATTAATAAATTTTTAGGTATGAAAAAAAGAAAAATTTGGTTGTTAACCGGAAGCGTTTTTTTAGTTATTTCCATTATTGTCGGTATTCGGGTCGGAACTTCACCGTTGATTAAATCGAAATTTGGCACCGTTGAGTATTGTCTGGAAAAGAAAAACCATCGGGGATCCGTGGTGGATATTGACGGCGTAAGGTTTAACGGCAGGGTGGGGTATGACAATCATCCGCTTGCAATGCCGGCAAAGGGTGATTTGGCCAGTGCTTATGAGTTTGCCTGCGGTACAGTTTTGTATCAGGAATGGAACACCACTAGTGTTTTGTCTGAAAACGAAGCCAGAATCTGGATGTTTGTTTATAAAGATTTTGTTGTGTTTTTGTTATGGATAATGCTGACTTTGGGATGGACTTCATATCGGGAGAAAAATACGGTTCTTGATGATTGAAACAATCGTGAAAATCAGGAATACAGTTTAGTTCTGTATTCCTTTTTTTATTGTTTGAATTAAAAAATGCTTGATTTATTGTTTAATGTTGTGTATCAAATATACGCGGGCTCAAAAAGAGCTTCGCTTTTTGTAGGGGTATAGCTCAGTTGGTAGAGCATCGGTCTCCAAAACCGAGTGTCGTGAGTTCGAATCTTACTGCCCCTGCCACTCAAGATAAAGTCGCTGAAAAGCGGCTTTTTTCTTTATAAAACAAGAATTTAAATGAGTTCGTGTGAGGTTGTATTGATAAGAGTGTCTCCCGCTAGTTACACGGACTGTTATTTTCAAGTTTCTTTATTTTACAAGTAGTTAAGCTGGTTGAAATCTGATAGGATTTCGGGATGCTTTTTAGGTTCAGTAAGTAAAAAGTTTGCAGTACAATAAAATCAAAGTCATGTATGTTTCTACAAAAGTTTTTATGATTTTTGTTTACTTTTAGATGGATAGTTATATACTCATTTCAGATATAGATTTCTATATCTAGTATCTTTCAAGGTACGGAGCTGTCGAAAGCTCATAGATTGTTCGGTGTTAGGATATAACATCGTCAGATTGTTAGCTCTATTTGTGGCTAACAATAAATATATCCCCGATTAAAACCATGTTTTGGTCGGGGAGCCTTTAGTGTATGTTCAAGGCTTTCGCTAAAAGACTAAAGGAGTCATTTAACAATCTATGATTTTCGAACTCTCCGACCACCTTATTGAAAGGTGGTTATTTTATTAAAAAGACAAGGAGATTTTATAATGAAAAGAATATTTACCATTTTAAGTTTGATTGTTCTATTAGCTGGTTGCTGTACAGAAGCTAACTATCAAAGACTTCTTAATAGCCGTTTAGATATGCCGGAAGATGAACTTATTGCACAAATAGGCAATCCTACATCTGTGTATGATACTAATGGTAAACGCTCTTTGGAGTATAAATATAGTAATTTTTTCTGTAATCAATATGGATGTTATACTAATTGGTGTACTACCCAATATTTTGTAGAAAATAATAAAATTTCATATTGGAGATATAATGGAAATCATTGTTGTGCAACAAAATGATGTAAAGTAGAAAGAGTTTTACTTATTAAATAGGATTTTATGATAGTATGTCACCTTAGAACATTTACTTTTTCTTCTATCATATCCAACCAGTTTGAAAAATGAGGGCATTTTTCTTTCATTTCTTCAATAGATATTTTGTCAGCAATAGCATTACCATCGCGGATTTTTTTATAATCACTAAATATTGTTTCTAATCTTTTAGATGGTGCCGTTTCTCTACTGTTATTAATATCTTCTGGGTTTGAGTAAATCCTTACAATATCTTCTAACGCTTGTATTTGTGAAGCATTTGCGTTTTTTACTTCTTTTATGGCATTTATATTAGTAAACCAAAGAGCTTCTGTCTCATGTAACTGAACATACGCAATTATATGTTCTTTTCCCGATAATTCTCTAATTCGCTCTTCCAACTCAAGATATCCTTCTTCTCTCTCTCCTTTAAATCCGTAGTAATCAATAAAAGTAGTTATGATAACTTCAGGAGCTCTTTTTATAAAATGTATAAGCCTATCCATAGAAACATTGCCATTCATGGCATTTGTTTTATTTATAGCAATAGGCTTTAAAGAAATTAATTTTGCATTAAAGTATTTTTTATTTAATTTTTTTATAAAATCAACCTCTGTTTGCCCTTCGCATACAACAGAAACATTCTTAAAAGTCATTAGGAGTACCTCCAATAATATTCCTTTCCCATATATCTCCTAATGAAAACTCATCCATCCAAATTTTAACTTCTTGTTCTTCTAACCGACGAAATGTTGATTCATTCTTTTTTCTATCTACAATGACAATATCATCATAATTAAATTCATTAATAAATGTAACAGACTGAGACGTAACAATAATCTGTTTACCATTTCTACTAACAGATTTTATTAATTCTGCTAAAATTTTTAAAGCATATGGGTGAAGACCTAATTCGGGTTCATCAATTAAAACTGTAGAGGGTATAAAATTTAAAGGCTGAAGTAAAAGTGTTGTTAAAGCAATAAATCTAAGTGTACCATCAGACAAATCATTTGCATCAAAAATAGTATCGCTTCCTTGTTGTTTCCATCTTAGCATAATATTTTTATTATCATCAGGCTCAAGTATGAAATCTTGGAAAAAAGGAGCAACAAGTTGTATTGTTTTTACGATTTTTATATAATCTTGGTTATAATTATTTTTATATCGATAAAGCATCGCGGCCAAATTTTCTCCTTTGGCTTGCAAATACATTTGATTATTAATTGAAGATGTCTTTTTTATCAAAGCAGAATCGCTTGTATCATGAAAATGATATACTCGAAAACCATGTAAATACTCTCGAGTATATTTTATTCTGTACATATTTTGCATGTACAAAAACGTTTCAGGTCCATTGTATGTTAAATCTGTACAGTCATTATAATAGCAAACTTTTTCATTTTTAAAAATAAGAGTGTCTGGAAGGGATGGAATTAAGTTTGCTTGATAAGTATTGCACTTAAATGCTAAATTGATTAAAATTTCATTTGTGTTTTTGCTTCCAAAGTGTAAGAATTTTTCAGCTCCGCCGCTTTGAGCAATGTAAGATTGTAAATTTTGATTAACTATATTGTATAGTAATTTAAATACTCCAATAAAATTGCTTTTTCCAACTCCGTTGGGCCCGACAATAATGTTCAAAGGCGTTAAAGGTAAATCCATTTTTTTTATGGACTTAAATCCTTCTACATTTATATTTGTTAATATTCCAAGATTTTCCTCAACCATACTATTCCCCATTCGACACTTGAATAAAATATATAGCATAAAATAAAAAAATCAATTTTTATTTTTTTTATACAGTTTTGGGGGAGAAATAAATTAACATTAATATATAGCCAATAAAGAATTATTCAAATTCTTATATTAAAGATATATGAAACACTAAAATAGCCCGTGGATTGCCCTATGTGTCCTGCCAATAAAAAACCGTCCGAAAGGGCGGTTTTTTTGGTCATAGGGGCTCTTTGAGCATCGCTGTCCAAGCTCGCTCTCTTGGGTAAGATTAGCACAGCGGTATCTAAGTTCGTTTCGGTTGCTGTCGCTGCCCTTATTTACTAAGATATTGCGCAGATGTTGCAGGTAAAAAAACTAAATTGGTTTAGTTTTTTACTTAGCCATTACTACTCCTGCCAAATAAGATAAAGTCACTTTAAAGGTGGTTTTTTATTATACATCAAGCACTTAGTATCTGGAAACTCATTCGTCAATCCGGGCGGTGAATGATTGTTTGTTGCTAAATAGCAGTAATCGTTATAAGTTTAACAAATAAATGGTTAGAACTCAGGATATCCAATATGAACTATAATGAAGTGACTATTATAAACGGAAAACAAATTACACTCACACCTAAAGAACAGAAAGAAGTTGGGACGTTTCATAAAAGTCGTATAGCATTTGCTATTCTGAGTGATGGAAAATGTGCCGTGAATATTAAAGATATCCGGGAGCATAGAGTGTATCTTCAAGAAGATTTCGGAATATCTTTTGAAGAATTTGAAAATTTAGTAAGGGGCTACATCAAACCGGGGAGAATTGTTTTTTATAAGACATCCGGTTTTTATCCTATTGATAATATATCAGAAAAAATTCTTTCAATTGTTTCTGAAAAGGCTTTAGAATTCTTTGGATCTGGCAAGTATGAAATTTGGAATGGCCTTAAAATTGGTAAATTTGGTGAAGAATGGCAGCCAATACAAAAACATGGATTTGTTTTGATAAAATAGAATAAGGGATATACGGTTCGTGTCTTGACTTTTTTATAAAGAAGATCAGCTAAAGGCCAAAAAGTTAAAAGAAACTCGATTAATTAAAGCAGCATAACTACAAAAGATAATTTCAAAAACAGATAATTTTAGAGGTTAACAGTAAGTATTGTGTGGGTTGAGTTATGGTGGTCAGACGAGGAATAATATTTCTGCTCTGAGAAAGAACTGCCCATTAGGAGTTCTTTGGGCTTTGTATGTGATGGGAGAAGTTTGGGGATGTTTTATTTTCATTTCTGATTATAAAAAGATTCTTGACAATAGATTTATTTGATATATATTCCTTATTGATAACCATTACTATTAAGGTTTTATCTATGAATAGGCGAAATACAATTCAGCGTTCTTTGATTCTTGATGTGGTATGCAAGTTACATCGTCATGTGGTAGCAGATGAGGTGTATGAAGCTGTTGTTCAGTGTTATCCGAATATCAGTAAGGCAACAGTATATCGGAATCTGAATCAACTTGCCGAAAGTGGTAAAATTTTGAAAATAGAGGTTCCTAATGGCGCCGATTGTTTTGAGCCTATGCATAATTTGCATTATCATGTTAAGTGTTTGGATTGTGGTCAAATTTTTGATGTTGATATGGCATATATACGCGATTTGGAAAAAGCAATTAAGAATACACACGGTTTCGAATTCAGCGGGCATGACATAATGTTTAAAGGTGTCTGTCCAGAATGCAAAATGAAGAGAACTGATACCGAAGCGTCAGAATATTAACCATAAACAGGAATTCCTGTCAAAAGACAACATCAAAAGGAAAACAAATATGAGAAGTATTACAACATTAGAACTGCAATATGCACACAGATTTTACGGATTTAAGGGCGAGGCTCAGTATTTACACGGACATACCGGTGTTCTGACAATTGAAGTTGAAGATTCTGTTGAAGCCGGCGTTAATATGGTTTTTCCTTGTAATGAAATTCAGAAAACAGCTTGGGCTGTTCTCAAAAATTTTGATCACGCGTTAATTCTGAGAGCAGATGATCCATTATTGCCGGCAATTTTGGAGGTCTATGAGGCTCAGGGAATTAAAGACGGTGCTCCCAGCAATCAGATGAAAGGTCCCGCTTTTACAACAGAACTTGCAACCGCTTACCCTGACTGCCGTTTAGTTGTTACTAAGGAAACAATGACAGTGGAGGGGATGATTAAGATAGTGTATGATTTGCTGAAAGATAAGTTGAATATTGCTAAGATTACTTTTACAAGCGGTGTTAATGCGGCTTCGGCAGAATTTGATCACAGAAAAAATATTGACCGTTGTCCGTTATGCGGAATAGCCTTGAATGAAAAGGGCGTATGTCCGAAATGCGGATATAAGAAACAATAAATCAACTTCTTGTTGAAAATAACCGTTTTTTTAATGGAGCGAATATGAGAAAAGCCATTACCCTTTGGGGGAATGGCTTTTTGCTTGATTACTATGCCAGGATAGGAACGGTCAGTAAACCGCCGTCGTTCCTGTCTACGAAAAAGACCTCAGAATCATAAGAAATTTTGGCAAAGCGATGGTCTCTGACTCCGTTTGAAAATATTTGAAGTGTAACTTCAAAAATATCTTCGTCATTTTGAGGATTGGAGAGGCGAAGTTGCTGCCGCATTATTTCTTTGTAGTTTGTCGTGTCTTTTTCACGCAGGACTACAATTTCGGTATCTTTCTCGGCAAACGTTTCCAAGATGCCGGCAAGGGTTTTGAAGTAGGCGAATTCAAAACATTCTTGGTTGGCGGGGAATTTTATCAAGCTGAAAAACTTAGACAGTTCAACAGGCAACTCCGCTTGTAACTCACTCAGTTTTTTCCTGATTTTTTTCATAAAAAAATATGTTTTGGGATTAATAATAAATAAAAAATTGTTTTTGCTTTCTTCGTTTGTATTACAAGCCTGTCGGTTTGTCAATTTCAAACGTCTTCTTCGGATAAACGGCGGACTGACGACGTGGACATAAAAAAGATTGATAAATACGGAACCGGGATATATAACAAGAGCGTTTTATCGGTTATTTATATATTATAATTATAAACTCTATTATTTATGTACATGATTATTCAAACAGCTCTTGTAGCGAAAGAAATTTTTTTAAAAGAGCTCGGTTCGGTGATTCCCCGTTTACAAGACGAGAAGACACTGCCTGTTTTAACCTCTTTTGCAATGGACAGCACAACTTTGTATTCTTGGGTTTGGCTGTTGTCGTCGGGAAATTGTCTTTATCTGTCATTTACGTTCCATGATTGGAAAATTGGTTTGTTGTCCGGTTATCCGGCAAAGCTGGAAGTTGTTAACGATTCTCAAATTTTTGAGCAAGGCGGCGTGGTTTTGGAACTTTGTTCTAGCTGGGAGCTTCCGATTGAAGACGGCGATTGGTTTTCTTTGATGGGGGGAACATATGTTGTAAAGATGTCCGAAATGATTGTCGTTTCTATGGTTGACAAATTCAGATTTGTGCACGACTGCGGTAACTGGGTCATATCCGGTTGTCGGGTGGCGGTTATTCTTTGCAATTGGGAACTCAGCCGAGAGAATACCGGAATGAGGCAGTTATATGTGTGGCGTGATTTTTTTGTTGAGGGAAAGTTTCATAAAAAGGTCAAGCAATGGGTAATGTCAATTCCTGAAGATGCAAACGAGTTATCGAAAAACTGTTGGAGCTATTTCGACTATCCGGTTGAGCAATCCGAGATTGAGGAATATGTTGAGTCTTCAGATGACGATTATTCCGTCAAATGTTCGGTCTACGAATTTTTCGGAGGAAAAAAGCTGGTTCGCATCAGCAAGCTGACTGTTCCGCGAGCGGAGACTGCGGTTGAGCTGGACGTATACGGGGTTTTCGGTATCTTGAGAGGAAATTCGGTTGCGGATCAGGATGGTTTTATTCGTGAAACAGACTTTTGCGGGCACTGAGCTACGCTTAAAAAACTCTGAGTTTGGACTCAGAGTTTTTTTGTAAACAGAGGGCGTTGTATCTGAAGGGCGATGAATGTCACCGGCCGGGAGAAGATGGCCGGCATTTTCGGGCAATGACCGAAGACGGCCAAGATTATTTGAGTAAACCAGGAATATATTTATTGACATACAAAAAATAATTTAATATGTTGGCGGCATTGAGTCAGGATGCATCGAGCAGATACGGTTTGCGTATTGCATGGTGCGTTCTGTCGTTTTCTCACCTGACTAGCAGTGAGTTGTTTTTTTAATCAATTTTTTGTGATTGGATAGGATCCATGGCGAAAATCAGTCCGATACAGTTTTTTAGACAAGTTAAACAAGAGGTCAAAAAGGTTACCTGGCCGACCAAAAAAGAAGTGATTCAAACCTCTCTTATGGTTATTGTCATTGTGGCCATTGCAGCGACTTTTTTCTTCTTTGTCGATCAGATCCTCGGTTGGGTTGTTAAATTAATTTTTGGTCTTGGAGTTTAGTTTTATGGATGCTCGTTGGTATGTAGTTAATGTTCACTCCGGCTGTGAGAAGAAGGTTGCCGAATCTATTAAAGAACAGGCTGTTCTGAAAAAAATGGAAGATCGTATTTTTGATGTGATGATTCCGACCGAACAGATTGTCGAAGTAAAAAAAGGCAGCAAGGTCAGTAGTGAACGCAAGTTCTTTCCCGGATATATTCTGGTCAAGATGATTATGAGCGACGATGCCTGGCATTTGGTTAAAGATAATCCGAACGTTACCAACTTTTTGGGCAGCCGCAATAAGCCGCAGCCGATTACCGAGGCCGAGGCTCAGCGGATTATGACCCAGATGCAGGAAGGCGTCGAAAGACCGCAGACTGTGGTTAACTTTGAGGTTGGCGAGCAGGTTCGCGTCTGCGACGGTCCGTTTGCTTCTTTCATTGGTTTGGTTGAAGAAGTTGATGCTGAAAAATCCAGAGTTAAAGTTTCGGTTTCGATTTTCGGACGTTCGACTCCGGTGGAATTGGAATTTTCACAGGTTGAAAAGGTTTAGCCTTAAGCTTGAGTGCAAAGATATCGTGAAAAACCGGTTTGTCTGTCGGGACAAACCGGTTTTTTATTGGAAATTTTGACGGTAATCGTTTCTTTTTATTTGCAATTTTTTAATCGGGGGTTAAATTAATGACAAATTAATCAAAAGCGAGGATGGGATGTTCAGAAATTTTATCAATGAATTTAAGAAGTTTGCCATGCGCGGCAATGTTATCGATATGGCTGTCGGTATTATTATCGGTGCAGCATTTGGGAAAATCGTCGACTCTCTGGTCAAAGACATTATTATGCCGCCGATAGGCCTGCTGCTTGGAAAGGTTGATTTTTCAAATTTGTTTTTTGTTCTTAAGAACGGTCCTGATTTTACCAAGCCGTATGTTTCGCTGGCTCAGGCCAATGCTGCGGGTGCGGTGACGCTTAATGTGGGTAATTTTCTTAATGCGGTTATCAGTTTTACAATTGTTGCTTTTGCGGTCTTTATCTTAATCAAAGCTATCAATACGCTTCAGGAAAGAATGGATATTCATGAGAAAGCCGAAGAGGCGTTAAAAGAGCCGGAGACCAAAAGCTGTCCTTATTGTTATGAGACGATTCCGGTAAAAGCGACCAGATGTCCGAATTGTACGTCTTATCTGGACGGAAGAGACCATGATTAGCAAAAGCCCTCTCAGGAGGGCTTTTTGTTTTGAAGCTGCCAGCCTTTGGCTGCGCGGGACCAGCGGTGCCGGTTGTTTTCGCCGGGGCGGGCAATGATGCCTCCGACGGTGGGACTGCTGCAACCGGTGGTTCGGGGAAAAGAAAAAGGTTCGCTGGTGAGCTTGCATTTTGCCATATCGGCAAAGATTCTCGCTTCCATATATTGACTGTTAAGGCCGTAAGCGTCAGACCATACAACTTCGGCCTGAGGATTGGCCACCCGGCGGAAAATCTGCTCGTGCTCGGGCAAAACTCCGGCATCTCCGGAAAGAAGCCGCTTGAAGTCTTCCAAAATGAGCGGATTATGCCAGCCTCCGCCAAAAAGCAGAAAGTGTTGCGGGGCAAGCATTGACCCGGGGAGATGTTTCAGTGCATATACAAAAATATAGGCGCTGAAGAACTCCGCGGTGCGAATCCTGTCGGCAAAGCTTGTTGCGGGATCGGTAAGAGCCGGGATAATTTTATACCAGGCAGGATCGGAAGATTTGGGAGGCTTGCGCAGAATGAAATTACGTCCGTTGCGGGTGACAGCGGCTTTGTTAAACAATTCGCGCAAAAGGGAGTAATTGATTTTTCCCAATCGGCCGCAGCCGCCGTCCAAATCGCAGGGAAGATTTTGTTCGGTGCGGGCGAGATAGTCGACAAAGTGGTTGAACGGTCCGGTGTCAAAACCGCAGACTCCGGCTTTTCCCTTTTGAGTTCGTGCAGATATGACTGCGATGTTTCCGGTATTGCCGCCGTTGCAGAAAGCGACCGGAAAAATGCCCTGCTGCCGCAATGAGTATGCCAGGTGGAGATTGTGTGCGGGGGCAAAAGGAGCGCCTTCGCCGCTGTTCATTAGGTCATCCGAGCGAAAATCAAAAATAACGGGGATACCGGTCAAATCGGCAAGCATTTGCCCGTTTCCGATTTGCAACGTGTAAGTGTCGGCCGCGGAAACCGAGGGCGGGCAGTGGGCACAGGTTTGTCCGTGAAAACCGATGGCGTCAACAGATGCCGCAGGGATGCCGTTGGTTTGCAGGGCATTGTTGACGGTGGCGGCAACGGCCGAAGTATAGTCGTCAATCAAGCTGTCCAATGCCAGTTGGGGATGAGCAATAGCGGCTTCAATATCGCCGTCATTTTCGGCAAGAAACCTTTTTACAGCCCGGAAACGCTGGGCCATTTGGCGGGGAAACTCCTGGCTGAAAAAGCCGATGTCGCGAATTTCCCGATTGCAAAACTCGGTGACGACGATGTCAATGGCATCGAGCGAGTTTCCGGTCATGATGCCGAGGCAGCGATAGGTTTTTTCGGTCATTGCGTTATCCTCCGTAGGGGGGTAGAATAGAACAAATAAGTTAACAAATAAAAAACCGCAGAACAAAAGATTCTGCGGTTTCAGACGATTTGGCTTTTACTCGACAATTTTGACGGACAAGGTTCGTTTTCTGGCTGAATACTTGTCAATTTTACAGCGGACTTTCATAAAAGTATGAGCATGGCGGCAGCGTTTGGTTGTTACGTAAACGTTGGGAGCCAGTTCGACAATCATGGTTGCTCCGTTAATCTTATGGATGACGCCGTCAACGGTATTGGCGCCGTTGATGAGGTACTCCAGGTAAAAAGTGTCGACGGGCAGCATCTGGGGGATGACTTCAAAATCAATGCCCAGGGCGTTTTTTCTAAAGTTCAGCGGTCGTATCAAGATAACCGGCACGTTCTTCCCTTTGGCGAAGACAAGGTGCGGGTTGATCATGTGACCGTTGATGAAATAAGCCGCCTTTAGGGTGATTCCGTCGCGTCCCTGCATATTAAAGAAAACCCTGTTGTCTTTAATTTTGGTTACAACTGCCGGATAAGTTTGGCCGTTAATAAAGCCGTGACTTTGAAAAACTTTGGGAGCTCTTGCTTTGGAAGAGGGGTTCCCGGTAACTTTTGTTTTCATATAGTGGATATTAAAGATGACTTTGGGTATTCTGGGCTGTCTACGGTTTTAATAAGTCCAGAATAATATAGTATTTATGATGTCCATAATACCTGTATAAAAATAATTTGCAAGAAAAATAGACAAAATGCGGCGGGCTTTTTCTTTTGCGAGTCGAATCAATCGGTTAAATTAAAAAAAACGGAAAAAATACTTGCAAATTGAATCGAGTGTGGTATATAGAGGCGACTCTTTAGAGGGAGAAGTCTGTCTCTGAAGGGTGCGAATCGTATATTTAACATAATTTCGTGGGAGACCAGCCATGGTCTTAAATGATACCACGAACCTAACAAGAGGTATGAAATGGCTAAGACTAAAAAGAAAATTTTAGGATTAATCAAGCTTCAGATCCCCGCTGGAAAGGCTAACCCTTCTCCTCCGGTTGGTCCGGCTCTGGGCCAAAAAGGCTTGAACATTATGGAATTCTGCAAAGCATTTAACGCCGCTACCCAAAAAATGGAGCCGGGTATTCCCGTGCCTGTCGTTATTACGGCTTTTGAAGACAAGTCCTTCACATTCGTTACCAAACTTCCTCCGGTATCTTACTATCTGAAGAAAGCAGCCAACGTTAAGTCTGCTTCCAAAGAACCCGGTAAGAGCTTTGCCGGTCAGGTTACTATTGCTCAGGTTAAAGAAATCGCTGAGACTAAAATGCCGGATCTGAACTGCTCTACCGTTGAAGCAGCCATGAACATGGTTAAAGGTCAGGCTGTCTCTATGGGCATCAAGGTTGTGGAGTAGTATCATGTCAGGAAAAAGAATCGTAAACGCATACAAAACAGTTGATAAAAATCAGGCCTATGCTCTGAAAGAAGCTGTTAAAATCGTTAAAGAAAATGCTACTGCAAAATTTGATGAAACCATTGATATCGCAGTAAATCTGGGTGTTGATCCGAAATATGCCGACCAGATGGTCCGCGGTGTTTGCTCGCTGCCTCACGGTACCGGCAAAACCGTTCGCGTTGCCGTTTTGGCTCAAGGCGAAAAGGCTGATCAGGCTAAAGCTGCCGGTGCAGACATTGTCGGAGCCGAAAGCTTAATTGACTCTATTTTGAGCGGTAAAGTTGATTTCGACCGCTGCATCGCCACACCGGACATGATGGGTATGGCCGGTAAGGTTGCACGCATCCTGGGACCGAAAGGTTTGATGCCGAACCCGAAGCTGGGTACAGTAACCACCGATGTTGAAAATGCCGTTAAAAAAGCCAAAGCCGGTGAAGTTCAGTACCGCGTCGAAAAGAACGGTATCGTACATGCAGGCGTAGGCAAAGCCAGCTTTACGGAAGAACAGCTTTATGAAAACACCAAGGCTTTTATTGATGCTATCATGAAGGCCAAACCGGCAGGCGCCAAAGGTACTTACTTGAAGAAGATTTCTCTTTCCAGTACAATGGGCGTCGGCATCAAGGTTGATTCTACTGCCTTGTAGTTTTCTTCAGCTTCGGTTTTGACGGTACGGCCTGTCGCCGTCCGTTTTTATCCGGAGCCGAAAGCGACAGTCTTCCAAGGTTTGAAAAGGAAGATTGGCATTGAAAGTTTTGGGTGGTGAGCTTTATCACCACCCGCTCTCAGAAGCTCAGCTTCTGAAACTGTCCAAGACCGTAGGTGGTCGACAACGCTGCTGAAAACAGAAAATTTCAGTCGGGTTGTAAATCTTAAATATCCTACGCAGACGGGAGTGAAGAAATTAATTTAAATCTTTTTTCTCCTGGACAGGTTAGGTCCCGTTGGGGCCGGGCAGGGGAAAATTTTTTTCCTATCTCCGGTCTTGGCGGAATGTGTAAAAAGGTTGCATCGTCAGTTTGGCTGACGGTGTTTAAATTGGAGACAATAAGTGAACCGCGAAGAAAAAACACAATTACTCAGCGAACTGAATGAATTGTTCTCAAATGCTGAAATCGTTGTCGTCTCTCACTACAAAGGTTTGACGGTACAAGAGGTTTCCGAATTGAGAAACAATATCAGAAAAGCAGGTGCTGGGTTTAGAGTTACTAAGAACCGGATTACTCGTCTTGCTCTCAAAGGTACAAAGTTTGAAGCTATTGCAGATTTGTTCAAAGGTCCGACGGCTATCGCTTTCGCCAATGATCCGATCTCAGCTTGTAAAGCTTGTGTCGAATTCGCTAAGAATAATGAAAAGTTGATTGTTGTCGGCGGCGCAATGGGAACCGGTGTTCTCTCAACTGCTGAAATCAACAAGTTGGCTACCATCCCGTCTATGGACGAGCTCAGAGCCAAGATTATCGGCCTTTTGCAGGCTCCTGCCGCTCAGCTGGCAAGAGTTACCAAGGCTTACAGCGAGAAAGAAGCTGCATAAATCCTGTTTTTATGTCGGTTCTGCCTGTGAGTTTTTTGATTGCGTACAATCGATGTACACTTTGTTCAAATCTTACGGCGCATTGCCCGGCCTAAAATGCAAGATTGCAGTTTTGTAAGAGTAATAAAGTTTTTAGAAATTGATTTAATTAATTTATTGGAGAAAAAAAATGGCCGATTTAGCCAAGTTAGTAGATGAATTGTCAGCTTTGACCGTTATGGAAGCTGCTGACCTGTCAAAAATGTTAGAAGAAAAATGGGGCGTTTCCGCCGCTGCTGCTGTTGCAGTTGCTGCCGGTGGTGCCGCTGCCGGTGCTGCTGCCGCTGAAGAAAAAGACGAATTCGACGTCGTTTTGGCAGAAGCCGGTGCTAACAAAATCAATGTTATTAAAGAAGTTCGCGCTATTACCGGTTTGGGCTTGAAAGAAGCTAAAGACCTGGTAGACGGTGCTCCGAAGACCATTAAAGAAGGCGTTGCCAAAGCTGAAGCCGAAGAAATGAAGAAGAAGCTGGAAGAGGCTGGCGCTAAGGTTGAGCTGAAGTAATATCGCTCGGTCTTTGTTGACTGACTTAGAACCGGAGTTTCGGAATTTTGATGCCTGAGGGTATCGGGGTTTTGAGCTCCGGTTTTTTTATGCGTTTACGGTAAAGATTGGGGGACTCCACACTCTCAATGAAGGCGGGAAGGCCGGGCATATTGAACTAAAGTTGAGCATAGGGCGGGTTTCTGACAAAAGGATCAGCACCTATTGAACGGCTTGACGCAAAACGAGTCTCAGTGCAGGATAGAACAGATTGAAAAAAGAGTCGCGCGGATGCATTTTTTGCTTGCCAGAATCGGAAAAGCGAGTCATTATCAGCCCGAATTTAGTCACGAATCGTGACGATTGCATGCAATTATTTTATTTTACTCGCCAAGAGGAGGCCTTCTCCTACGGTTTGGCGGGCTTTTCGTTTTTTATTTGTACAAATTTATAACCCTCTGCGGTCGGGATTCATTTTTTGATAGTATTGTCGCAGAATTTAACCATGAAGGACAAAAGCACAATGAAAGAATCTTATACGAGCAAAAGACGTGTAAGAAGAAGTTTTGGCAAAATTGACGCTGTTGCGGATATGCCGAGCTTAATCGAAATTCAAAAAGGTTCTTATGACAGCTTTATCCAAGCCCAAGGCGCCGAAAAATGCGAGTTCGGTTTGGAAGAAGTTTTCAAATCCATTTTCCCCATCAAAGACTTTTCCGGCAACGGCGAATTAGAGTTTGTTAAATACGAGCTCGAAGAGCCGAAGTACGATGTTGACGAATGTATCAAGCGCGACATGACGTATGCCGCTCCGGTAAAAGCTACGCTGCGTTTGGTCGTTTGGGATACCGACGAGGCCACCGGTGCCAAGTCAATCCACGACATCAAAGAGCAGGATGTTTATATGGGCGATATTCCCCTGATGACGGACAAGGGTACTTTCATCTGTAACGGTACCGAGCGCGTCGTCGTTTCTCAGATGCACAGATCTCCGGGCGTGTTCTTTGATCATGACAAAGGCAAGACCGTCGCTTCCGGTAAATATCTGTTTGCCGCCCGGGTTATTCCTTATCGCGGCTCTTGGCTTGATTTTGAATTTGACGCCAAAGATTTAGTCTATGCGCGTATTGACCGCCGCCGCAAGCTTCCGGTTACGTCTATCCTGTATTCTTTGTATTCTAAAGAGACCGAAGAAAAAATCGCCAAGCTGGCCAAACAGGGTAAGAAAATCGACCCGGCTGAAATCAAAGGTATGGATAAGGAAGAAATTTTAAATTACTTCTATGATGCCGACACATATGTTGCCGATAAGAAAAACTGGAAAGTCAAATTCGTTCCGGAACGTATGAAGGGCGTTAAGTTTGACTTTGATTTGGTTAATGCCAAAACCGGCGATGTGGTTTTGGAAGCAGGCAAAAAGCTGTCTCCGCGTCTGGCTCAGAAACTGGCTGACGACGGTTTGGAATATTACAAGGTCACTCCGGAACAAATGCTGGGCAAATTCCTGGCGGCCAACGTTGTCGTTGCCAAGACCGGAGAGGTATTGGCAGAAGCCGGCGATGAAGTCACTCAGGAACTTTTGGACGCTTTTGCACAGAATAAAATCGGCGAGGTTAAAACCCTGTTTATTGACGGTGTAAATGTCGGTCCGTATATCCGCAACACTTTGGCCGGCGACAAAAACAGCTGCCGCGAAGAAGCTCTGCTGGATATTTACCGCGTTATGCGCCCGGGTGATCCTCCCACATATGAAACCGCCGATCAGTTGTTTAACGGTTTGTTCTTTGACAATGACCGTTATGATTTGTCTTCCGTCGGCCGCGTTAAAATGAACGTTGCCCTTGACATTTCCTTTGACGATGCTCCCGACACATATCGTGTCCTGCGCAAGGACGATATTTTGCGAATCGTTAAAAGACTTTGCGAACTGCGTGACGGCAAGGGTGAAGTTGATGATATTGACCATCTCGGCAACCGTCGTGTACGTTCCGTCGGCGAATTGATGGAAAACCAGTATCGTATGGGACTGCTCCGGATGGAAAGAGCCATCCGCGAAAGAATGAGCTCTGAGAATCTGAACAACGTTAAGCCGCAGGATTTGGTTAACGCAAAACCGATTGCTTCGGTTATCCGCGAATTTTTCGGTTCTTCCCAGCTGTCTCAGTTTATGGATCAGAACAACCCGTTGTCTGAAATTACCCACAAGCGTCGTTTGTCCGCTTTGGGACCGGGCGGTTTGTCCCGCGACCGTGCAGGCTTTGAAGTCCGAGACGTTCATCCGACTCACTATGGACGTATCTGCCCGATTGAGACGCCTGAAGGTCCGAATATCGGTTTGATTAACTCGCTGTCAACTTATGCACGCATCAACAAATACGGTTTTATCGAATGTCCGTACCGCAAGGTTGTTAACGGCGTGGTTACCAAAGAAGTCGTTTATCTTTCGGCTAACGAAGAAGGCAAGTTCAAAATTGCGGAAGCCAATGCAAAAGTTAAAGACGACGGTCATTTCGAGCAGGATTTGATTGCCTGCCGCAAAGCCGGCGAATTTGAGTTTGCTCATCCTGAAGAAATCGATTTTATCGACGTTTCTCCGAAACAGTTGGTATCAGTTGCAACCGCGCTGATTCCGTTCTTGGAAAACGACGATGCGAACCGTGCTTTGATGGGTTCTAACATGCAGCGCCAAGGCGTGCCTTTGCTACGTTCGGAAGCTCCGTTGGTCGGTACCGGCGTTGAAGCCGTGGTCGCCAAAGATTCCGGCGCTACGGTGGTTTGTAAGCACGACGGTATCGTTGATGCGGTTGACGCCAACCGTATCGTGGTTCGTTCCAATGACGAACATGCTGCCGATGCCGGTGTTGACATTTACCGCTTGTCCAAATTCCGCCGTTCTAACCAAAACACCTGCATTAACCAGGTTCCGCTGGTAAAAGTGGGCGACGAGGTTAAAGCCGGCGACATTATGGCTGACGGTCAGTGTACCGATATGGGCGAGCTGGCTTTGGGCAAAAACGTTTTGGTTGCTTTTATGCCGTGGAACGGTTTGAACTACGAAGACGCTATTTTGTTGTCCGAGCGTATTTCCCGCGACGATGTCTTTACTTCTCTGCATATTGAGGAATTTGAGGTTATGGCCCGCGATACCAAATTGGGTCAGGAAGAAATCACCCGTGATATTCCCAATGTCGGTGAAGAGGCTTTGCGTAATCTTGATGAGGCTGGTATTGTTTACATCGGTGCCGAAGTCAAGGCCGGCGACATTCTGGTCGGCAAGGTTACGCCGAAGGGCGAATCTCCGGTGACGCCGGAAGAAAAACTGTTGCGCGCCATCTTTGGCGAAAAGGCCAGCGATGTTCGCGACACTTCTCTTCGCGTACAGCCGGGTATTGAAGGTATTGTGGTTGACGTTCACGTCTTCTCCCGCCGCGGCGTTGAGAAAGACGAACGCGCTTTGTCCATTGAACAGGAAGAAATTTCTCAACTGGCCAAGGACCGCGATGACGAAATCGCCATTATCCGCCGTAACTTTGAAGCCCGTTTGAAATCTATGATTTTGGGTCACAAAGTCGTAGACGCTCCGAAGGGCATCTCCAAGAACTCTACTTTGGATGAGGAAGCTCTTAACGGCATTCCGTCTTCCCAGTGGCGTAAAATCGTCGTTAAAGACGAAGAGGTTATGGCCAAGGTTGAAGAACTGCTGACGGCTTATGACGCTCGTCTGGACAAGATTCAGAAACACTTTGAAGACAAGGTTGAGAAAGTTCAGCGCGGTGATGATCTGCTGCCGGGCGTTTTGAAAATGGTCAAAGTGTTTATTGCTACCAAACGTAAGATTCAATCAGGTGATAAAATCGCCGGACGTCACGGTAACAAAGGTACTATTTCCCGCGTATTGCCGCTTCAGGACATGCCGTATATGGAAGACGGTACTCCGGTTGACATCGTATTGAATCCGCTCGGCGTGCCTTCCCGTATGAACGTCGGTCAAATTCTTGAAACCCACCTCGGTTGGGCTGCTAAAAAGCTCGGTGAACAGATTAACGAGCTGTGGGAACAGGTTAAGGCCGGACAGAAAACGGAGAAAGAGCTGCGCGCCAAGTTGAAAGACGTTTACGGCGAAAAGCAGTATAAGCGCGAAATCGAAAAGCTGTCAGACGAAGAACTCGACCTGATGATTCCGAATCTGAAGCGCGGCGTACCGATGGCTACTCCCGTATTCGACGGCGCTACCGGTGACGACATCAACATGATGCTGGAAAAAGCCGGCTTGCCGACTTCCGGTCAGATTGATTTGTATGACGGCCGTACCGGTGAAAAATTTGACCGTAAAGTCACTGTTGGTATAATTTATATGATTAAACTTCACCACATCGTTGATGAAAAGATGCACGCCCGTTCGGTCGGTCCGTACAGCTTGGTTACTCAACAGCCTCTGGGCGGTAAAGCCCAGTTCGGCGGACAACGTTTCGGTGAGATGGAAGTTTGGGCGCTGCAGGCTTACGGTGCCGCTTACACCTTGCAGGAAATGCTGACCGTTAAGTCCGATGATGTGAATGGTCGTACCAAAGTTTATGAATCCATCGTTCGCGGTGATGACAGCTTTGAAGCCGGCATTCCTGAGTCGTTCAACGTTTTGGTCAAGGAAATTAAGTCTTTGTGTCTGAATGTTGAATTGTTGAACGAAGAAGTTTAAGGAAAAGGAGTTTTTGAAATATGAATGACATTATGAAATATTTTGGTCAGCAGGTATCAGGTGAATCTTTTGACCAGATTAAAATCTCCATCGCATCTCCTGAACAAATTCGTTCATGGTCTTATGGTGAAGTCAAGAAACCTGAAACCATCAACTATCGTACCTTTAAGCCGGAAAGAGACGGTCTGTTCTGCGCCCGTATTTTCGGTCCGGTAAAAGACTACGAGTGCTTGTGCGGCAAGTACAAGAGAATGAAATACCGCGGCGTCGTTTGCGAAAAGTGCGGTGTAGAAGTTACCTTGTCCAAAGTCCGCCGCGAGAGAATGGGCCATATTGAACTGGCCGCTCCGGTTGCACATATCTGGTTCCTGAAATCGCTGCCGTCTCGTATTGCGATGTTGACGGATATTCCGATGAAGAGTTTGGAACGTGTGCTTTATTTCGAAAGCTACATTGTTATCGAACCGGGTCTGACTCCTCTCGGCGTTAACGAGCTGTTGACTGAAGAACAGTATCAGGAAGCGATTGACGAGTACGGCGAAGATGCTTTCCGTGCCGGAATCGGTGCCGAAGCTTTGCGCGAGATTTTGTCTCAGATTGACCTGGAAGCAGAAAGAACGGCTATTCGCGAAGAGCTGAAGGACAACGCTTCGGAAGCAAAGCGCAAAAAGCTGGTAAAACGTTTGAAGATTATCGAATCTTTCATCGAATCCAATACCAAGCCGGAATGGATGATTCTGACCGTATTGCCGGTTATTCCGCCTGAGCTGCGTCCGTTGGTTCCGTTGGACGGCGGTCGTTTTGCGACTTCTGACCTGAACGATTTATACCGTCGCGTTATCAACCGTAACAATCGTTTGAAGAGATTAATCGAGTTGCATGCTCCGGATATCATCATCCGCAACGAAAAGAGAATGCTGCAGGAATCTGTCGATGCTTTGTTTGACAACGGTCGCCGCGCCCGCGCGATTACCGGTACCAACAAACGTCCGCTGAAGTCTCTGTCCGATATGCTGAAAGGTAAACAGGGCCGTTTCCGTCAGAACCTGTTGGGTAAACGTGTTGACTATTCCGGCCGTTCGGTTATTACGGTTGGTCCGGAGCTGAAACTGCACCAATGCGGTTTGCCGAAGAAAATGGCTTTGGAATTGTTCAAACCGTTCGTTTATGCAAAATTGGAACTGTACGGTCACGCTACAACCATAAAGGCTGCCAAACGCATGGTTGAAAAAGAACGTCCGGAAGTATGGGATATTCTTGAAGAAGTTATCCGTGAGCATCCGGTTCTTCTGAACCGTGCGCCGACGCTGCACCGTCTGGGTATTCAGGCATTTGAACCGGTATTGGTCGAAGGTAAGGCCATTCACCTGCATCCGCTGGTTTGTACCGCGTTCAACGCCGACTTCGACGGTGACCAAATGGCTGTTCACGTTCCGTTGTCTATCGAGGCTCAGTTGGAGGCCCGCGTCTTGATGATGTCGACCAACAACATTTTGTCTCCGGCTTCGGGTAAACCGATTATCGTTCCGACCCAAGATATGGTTCTGGGTATCTACTACCTGACCTATGATGCTGAAGGCATGGCCGGCGAAGGAATGGTCTTCTCTGACTTCAACGAAGTTCAGCTGGCTCTGAATGAGAAAGTTGTGGACCTGCACGCCAAGATTAAATGCCGTCTCGAATATGTGGACGACAACGGCGAGCTTAAGAAAGGCCTGATTGAGACAACGCCGGGACGCATCATTGTTTCCGAGACGCTGCCGAAACATCAGAATGTTCCTTTCTCTTTGGTTAACCGTTTGCTGCGTAAAAAGGAAATCGGTGAAATCATCGATACCATTTACCGCCACTGCGGCCAGAAAGAAACCGTTATGTTTGTCGACCGCATCATGACTCTGGGCTTCCAGAACGCATGTAAGGCCGGTATCTCTTTCGGTAAAGACGATTTGATCGTTCCCGATGCAAAACAGACTTTGGTTGAAGAAACCGAGAGACAGGTTAAAGAGTTTGAACAGCAGTATCAGAACGGTCTTATCACCAAGGGTGAAAAATACAATAAGGTCGTTGATATCTGGGCTGCCTGCACCGATAAGGTTGCTGACGAAATGATGAAAAACATTTCGAAGACGGATCACGGTTATATCAACTCCGTATATATGATGGCTCACTCCGGCGCCCGCGGTTCTGCCGCCCAGATGCGTCAGTTGGCCGGTATGCGCGGTTTGATGGCTAAGCCGTCAGGCGAAATTATCGAACAGCCGATTATTTCAAACTTTAAAGAAGGTCTGACCGTGTTGGAATACTTCAATTCTACCCACGGTGCCCGTAAAGGTTTGGCCGATACCGCTTTGAAGACCGCTAACTCCGGTTATCTGACCCGTCGTCTGGTCGACGTTGCCCAAGACGTGGTTATTACCGAAACCAACTGCGGTACGGAAAGAGGCATTATTGTCCGTCCGGTTGTCGACGGCGGTAACGTTATCGTATCCATCGGCGAGAGAATTCTGGGACGTACCATTCAGGAAGACATCGTTCATCCCGAAACCGGTGAGGTTCTGGTTCAGAAAGGCAAGCTGATTGACGAAAACGATGTTGAAGTTGTTGAAAAAGCCGGTGTCGAACAGGTTAAAATCCGTTCGGTTCTGACTTGCGAAACCAAAGACGGCGTTTGTGCCGCTTGTTATGGTCGTGATTTGGCTCGCGGTACTCCGGTTAACGTCGGTGAGGCGGTTGGCGTTATCGCCGCTCAGTCCATCGGGGAACCCGGTACACAGCTGACCATGAGAACGTTCCACATCGGCGGTGCCGCTCAGAAAGGCGCCGAACAGGCTTCTGTTGAAGTTCCGTTCGCCGGTATTCTGAAGCTGGAAAACAATCACCTGGTAACCAATTCCGAAGGACAGGGCATTGTATTGTCCCGTAACTGCGAAATTGTTATCGTGGATGCCAACGACCGTGAAAAATCGCGTCACCATGTTCCGTACGGTACCAAGATTTTGGTAGCGGAAGGCTCTAAAGTCAAAAAGGGTCAGAAAGTTGCTGAGTGGGATCCGTTTACCATTCCGGTCATTACCGAAAAAGCCGGTAAGGTTGAACTGGTTGACTTGATTAACAACGTGTCGGTCAGAGAAACTACAGATGAAACGACAGGTATCGTTTCCAAAGTGGTTATTGACTGGCGTTCAAATTCTTCCAGTGCCGGTTTGAAACCCAGTATCGTTCTGAAAGATGCCAAAGGTAAACCGGTAACTTATGACAACGGCAAGGAAGTTCGTTATTATATGTCTGCCGATGCAATTCTTTCGGTTGAGAGCGGAGATGAGGTCAGAGTCGGTGACGTTATTGCCCGTATTCCTCGCGAAAGCTCAAAGACCAAAGATATTACCGGTGGTCTGCCGCGTGTTGCCGAGCTGTTTGAAGCCCGCCGTCCGAAAGATCCGGCAATCATCTCGGATATTGATGGTATGGTTGAGTTTGGCAAGGACTATAAGGCCAAGCAGAGAATTACCGTCGTTCCGACCAAGGGTCAGCCGATTGAATATCTGATTCCGAAAGGCCGCCATCTGGCCGTTCAGGACGGGGATATCGTCAAGAAGGGTGACGCGCTGGTAGAAGGAACACCGGCTCCGCATGATATTTTGAGAGTTCTCGGCGTTGAGAAACTTGCTGAATATCTGGTTAAGGAAGTTCAGGACGTTTACCGTCTGCAAGGTGTTAAGATTAACGACAAGCATATCGAAGTTATTGTTTCGCAGATGCTGCGCAAGGTTGAAATCCTCACTCCGGGCGATACGACCTTCCTGGTAGGCGAGCAGGTTGACCGAGATATCTTTGAAGCGGAAAATGCCAAGGTTATTGCCAACGGCGAAACGCCGGCAACTGCCGATCCGATTTTGCTTGGTATTACCAAAGCTTCGCTGCAGACCAAGTCGTTTATCTCTGCCGCATCGTTCCAAGAGACGACCCGCGTTCTTACCGAAGCTGCGGTCGAGGGCAAGGTTGACAGCCTGAAGGGCTTGAAAGAAAACGTTATCGTCGGTCGTTTGATTCCGGCCGGTACCGGTACGGTTCTGAGAGCTTTGAAGAAAGTTGCCGCTCAGAACGACAAAGAGATTCAGTCTCTTAAGGAAGAAGCTCAGCAAGCTCAGGCTTTGGAACATGCTCAGCATGAGGCCGAAGCAGCAGCTGAAACTCCTGCCGAATAAAGCTTTGTCGGATTTGAGGTGCCGTGTTTTCACGGGGCAGCCTCAAATCCTGGCAATGATGTTATTACGGAATGTTATGGCATCAGGTGGTGCTTTAGATTTTGTAATAAAAAAGACCTTTCGAGAAATCGAAAGGTTTTTTTTATTGTTTTTTGCTGGCGATGTGTTATGGTATTCGCATTATCGCGAATTATTAATATTATTTATTACATCTAAATTTAATTGTTATGGAACTTAGAAACTTAATTGAAGAAATTTTGGCTGGTCGTTCGGTAAAGTTGGCTGTTTATAAGAAAAAAGAGGTACTTCCTTCTTATACGGCGGATTTTCGCAGAGATTCGATTGTTTCGGTATTGCAGGAGATGTCCGAGGAAGACATTAAGCAGTTGCGGACGAAAGTTCAATCCGGTCTGCATGAAGCGGATCGTTTGTTGCAAAGTGTTCATCAATGTTCCGGTTCGGGGCGGGTTACACTTACGGTCTCAAAGAAAAATTACGAACTGATGGCTAAAGAATACAGCGCCTGGTGCCGTTTGTCGAATGCATTGGGACGCATGCACTGATTCTTCAGACGCAATGAATTTTTTCGGCAGAGCTGATAAAATTTAGGTTTGATAAAACAGTTTCGAAAAAAGAGCTGATTGCCTTTCTGGTAATCAGCTTTTTTTTGCAGATGTTTTGAGGAGAAGTTCGTTTTTTTAGGTCAGGGACAAATGAAAAAACGTCATCAGCCAATTAACGGCCGAGCTGCTTTTTCAACCGGTGTAGCTGCTTGAGGTTTTTGATGTGTTTGTCCTTAAGGTTTTTGTGCTGTTTGTTAAAATTGCTGTATGAGGACGTTCCCTTCAGTTTTTCGCCTTTTTTGCCTGCCTGTGCGAGGAGGTGGGCAAGCTTGTTTTGTTCGCTTGGGGAGAGGCTTTGGTTTTGTTGCAGTGCTTTTTGCAGAAAAGCGTTGGCGCTCCCGTTAGGCTGAATCAGACGATACATGGTCAGCGCGTGAGCGTAGCTTTCTATTGAAGCGCCGTCTTCCAGCGAAAGGGAAGATATTTTTATCATCTTTTCAACTTGCCGGTACAGTTTGTCACGGCCGTCTTGTCCCAGATGAATTTGCAAGGCGGTGTCATAGTAGTTTTTCCAAATTGAATCGGCGTGGAGTTTCAACGTTGAGGTTTCGTTTTGGGGTTGAACGACAGTGCCAGCGTGTGTTGAGGTTTGGACGGCCGGCGCCGGAATTTTCGGTTCCTGAGCAGCCGAAGATTTTTTCTGAAATCCAAAAAAGCTTCCCAGACCGACGACTAATCCGGCGGTGCCGATAAGCAGATATTTTTTGTTTTTTTTCAACCAGTTTTCGGCAGGCTTCAGGGTTGAAGAAACATGCTTCAAATTATAAATACTGTCAGACCAGCTGTCTAAGCGATATTTGACCGATAGATTTATTTTTTTGAACAAACGTGATATGTAAGGAGCATTGGGGTTAATGTAACGTTGTTCCTGACTGATGAGGTTGAGGCGCTCAAAAGCATTGTATCCCAGTTTGTTAACGGTTTTGCGGCGGATTTTGCAAAAGGCGATGATGTATTTTTCCATTGTGTCATAGTCTTTGGGCTCAAGCTGCAAATCGCCGTCGACAAATCGTTCCAAGACGCTTTCCGCACGATAGCGCGCCGTTTCTGCAAAATATCGGTTTTGGGGTATCTTGCTTTTAAGCAGATGTTTGTAATTTTTGATTTCGGTTCGCAGGATGCTTCCGTCAATATAGTTGCTTGCTGTTTTTGTGTCAGACATATTTATTCTCCGCTCCAAAGATTTTTGACATAATATGTCGAAAATCGTGTTTTGTCAATATATGGGTGCATTCTTTTGTTTTTACAGCTTTTGTTGGACAAAAGGTTCGGCGCGTGATTTTATCAAAAGTGGAACAAGGTCTTGAAATATGAACGTCGGTACTCTAAAATATAAGGGAAAGGAATCAGCTTTTGATTGATATTAAACAGGGTCTGGCCAATCTGACCAGACATATAAAAATAGCTCCCGAAGATCCCGGCGTTTATCGAATGATCGGAGAGGACGAAGAAGTTTTATATGTCGGCAAAGCCAAAAACATAAAAAAGAGGATTGTCGCTTATTCTCATCTGAACAAACTGCCGGTGCGTTTGCAGCGTATGGTGGCACAGATTAAACGTATGGAATTTATCATCGTGGAAAGCGAGGCGCGGGCTTTGCTGGTGGAAAACGAGCTGATTAAAAAGTTTAAGCCGCGTTACAATATTCTCTTAAAAGACGACAAAAGCTTTCCTCATCTGATGATTGACGTGGGGGCGGATTTTCCCTGCCTGCGCAAGTATCGCGGTTCCCGGGCGGACAAGAATAAATATTTCGGGCCGTTTGCAAGCGTGATGGCGGTCAACAGCGTGGTTGACATTTTGCAAAAAGCTTTTTTGCTGCGTTCATGCCGTGACAGCGTGTTTAAAAACCGTGAGCGGCCGTGTCTGATGTATCAAATCAAACGTTGTTCGGCTCCGTGTGTGGGGCGGATATCCAAAGAGGATTATCGCCGGCTGGTGAATGAGGCGATTGATTTTCTGGAGGGGCGGAATTCTAAGATTCAAGCCGAGCTTTCCGCAAAAATGCAAGAGGCCAGCGCACAGCAGGATTATGAAACGGCATTGGTTTATCGTGACCGTATTCGCGCGTTGACTAATGTACAGTCCACTCACAATGTCGAATATGCCGACATCAAGTCTTGCGACGTGGTGGCGATTGCCCGCAAGAATGACGTTGTATGTATCCAGATATTTTTTATCCGCTCCGGTCAAAACTGCGGAAATACGCCGTATTTTCCGGCTCAGGTGGAGGATGCCGGCAATGCGGAAGTTTTGGAAGCCTTTTTGGGAAGCTTTTACAGCAGTCATCTGCCTCCAAAGGAAATTATCGTGTCAGAGCCGTTGGAGAATAAAGAATTTTTGGAAAAGGCAATCGGCGCCAAAATCAACACTTATCAAAAAGGGAACAAGGCGGCGATTGTAAAAAACGTTGCGGAAAACGCCAAAGCCTCGATTGACCGGCGGATTGCAATGATGGCGAGCGTAAAAAGCAATCTGGAAGAGTTTAAAGAAATTTTCGGGCTGCCCAGAATACCGCAGCGAATTGAAATCTACGACAATTCCCACAATCAGGGAAGCTATGCCATCGGCGCGATGGTTGTGGCGACGCCGGACGGTTTTGACAAGAAGAGCTACCGTACTTTCAATATCAAAAATTCAGAAATCACCAATGATGACTTTGCAATGATGAAAGAGGTGTTGAGCCGTCGTTTTGCAAGAATGGACGCAAGCAACCGTCCGGACGTTATTTTGCTCGACGGCGGGCGCGGGCAATTGAATGCGGTGTATGAAAGCCTGAAAGACTTTGACCTCGACGGCATAGCTATTATCGCCATATCCAAGGGGCCGGAACGTAATGCCGGAAAAGAGTTTTACCATATGAAAGACAAAGAAAGTTTCGCTTTGCCGTTTCAGTCGCCGATAGCTTTTTATCTGCAAAATCTGCGCGACGAAGCTCACCGGTTTGCCATCGGTACTCATCGGAAGAAGAGGGCTAAATCCATCTTTAAATCGCGCCTTGACGAAGTGGAGGGAATCGGCAGCCGCCGCAAGCATGACCTGCTTAATTATTTTGGGTCGGTAGAAGAGATTGCCCAGGCGGGGATTAAGGATTTGCAAAAAGTGGACGGCATCAGTAAAAAAACAGCGGAAAAAGTCTATAATTACTTTCATAATTAATTTTTATAGCCTAGTATGAGCTTAGTTTGGTTTTAGATGAGAGGTACAGAAGTGTATAGTTTGCCTAATATTTTAACAATTTCCAGAATTGTAGTTATTCCCGTAATCTTCCTGTCGATTTATATTCACAGTACGCTATGGGCGGTATTGACGGCGATTTTATTCATCGTGGCTGCGATTACCGATTATTTTGACGGCTATTTGGCTCGTTCCCGGAACGAGACTTCAGCTTTCGGCCGTTTGCTTGATCCGATTGCCGATAAGCTTTTGGTGGTGTCGGCTTTGTTGATTTTGGTGGCAAACCATATGGTGCTGCCGATAAGCTATATCCCGGTCATTGTCATTTTATGCCGCGAAGTTTTGGTTTCCGGCCTGCGCGAGTTTTTGTCGGAAGTCAAGGTCGGAATGCCGGTTACGCGTCTGGCCAAGTGGAAAACGGGTTTTCAGATGACGGCAATTTCGCTGTTGCTGCTGGGTATGGTTCCCGCATTCAGATTTTTGGGTGAAATCTTGCTGTGGATTGCCGGCGTTCTGACGTTCATTACCGGATATCAGTATTTTCAGAAAAGTTTGGATTATATCCGTAAGCTGGACAAGCAGGCGAAGAAAGAAGACGCAGCTCCGGTAAAAAAGGCAGAAGCGAAAGCTTCCGCGGTTAAACCGGCAGCCAAGAAAAAGACGGTTAAAAAGGCTCCAGCCAAAAAAGCTGCTACTAAAAAAAGCGGTTCTAAAGCAGTCAAACCAGCTGCAAAGAAGACTGCCGCCGATAAAAAATAACGGACGGACTTGTATTTATGGAAGCGGAAAAACAACATATTCTGGTGGTAGATGACGATACCAGACTGCGTTCATTGTTACAGCGTTTTTTGCGCGAGAACGGTTTTTACGTTTCTGTGGCCAAGGGGGCAGAAGAAGCCCGTGAGGCTTTGAAAAATTACAGGTTTGACTTACTTATCGTCGACATTATGATGCCGAATGAAACCGGGTTGGAATTTCTGGGCAAGCTGCGTCAGGAAAGTTCCCTCCCGGTTATTTTGCTTACGGCAATGGGTGAAACCGAAGACAGAATTACCGGTTTGGAAAGGGGTGCTGACGATTATCTGCCAAAACCGTTTGAACCCAAAGAGCTGGTGCTGCGTATTAAGAATATTCTGAAACGGGCGCCTCAGGAAAAAACGGAAGCCAATGAAAAATTGGGGCTGGGGCTGTGTACGTATGATATGCAAAGCAAAGAGCTTTTGACCAAAAACGGACAGGTTATTCATATTACGCCGGTTGAGCAGGCGCTGCTGAGCGTTTTGGGGGCGAAGTCGGGGCAGATATTTACGCGTGAGAAACTGGCTGAAATTTTGGGTGCCGGTCAGAGCCCGCGTTCAATTGACGTGCAGATAACCAGGCTGCGGAAAAAAATTGAGCAGGATTCAAAAAATCCCCGTTATTTGCAAACGGTTCGCGGCAAGGGTTATATGCTGCTTCCGGAATAAACGGAATGAAAAATTAAAGTATACTTTTTACGATTTTAAAGTTAAGAATAAGATTAAGACGAATTAAAAAATTTTAGGAGTTGAGCTATGCACATTAAACTACCCGAAAAAGCTGAAGAAGGTTTGCGGTATCTGCGTCTGAAATTTTTACCGAAAACTTTGTTCTTCCGCACCATGCTGCTGATTTTTATTCCGTTAATTGTCGTTCAGGTGGTTTCGGTGGTTATGTTTTTTGACGGCAGCTGGAGCCGGATGGGGCGCCGGTTGTCGGATAATCTGACTTCGGACATGAGTTTTATCATGGAGCAGGTAAACCGTAATCCCAGCCGTTTGAAAGAAATGCAGGCTTTGTCCTCTCAAAAATTCGGTATGGAATTCGAGTATTACAGCAATCAGGACAAATTAAAGGCTATCAGCAAGGTGCGCAAAGCAAACCGAATGATTGTGGGATATTTGGAAGAATCTTTGGAAAAGGCATTTCCCAAAGCCGAAATTAACATTTTTGAGGGCAAGGCGGACAAGGATCTGGTGGTTATGATAGACAGCGACCAGGGACTGTATCGTTTTCTGACCACTCGCAAAAAGATTTTCAGCACATCAATCTTTATGTTTGTTGTTTGGATGGTGGGGACTTCTATTCTGTTGTTTTTGGTAGCCGTTCTGTTTTTGCGCATACAGGTTCGTTCGATTGCCGAGTTGGCGCAAGTTGCGGAAGATTTCGGCAAAGGCATCGACAACAAAGATTTCAAACCCTACGGTTCTTCCGAGGTTCGGAAGGCGGCGCTGGCATTTATCAAAATGAAAGAGCGCATTCAGCGTCAGATTAGCGAAAGGACACAGATGCTGGCCGGTGTTTCGCATGATTTGCGTACGCCGCTGACCCGGATGAAACTGCAGGCGGCTATGATGCCTGACGGCGATGACAAGAAAGATTTTCTTTCCGACATTGACGAGATGGAAAAGATGCTTGACGGCTATTTATCTTTTGTCAGCGGTGAGGGCGGGGAGAAGTCTTCTTTTGTCGATGTTAACGAAATGATTTTGAGCATCATCAACAAATTCCGTAACAAAAAGGCTTTAATCCGTTATTCAACGAACGATCAGGTGAGTGCAATCCAGGGGCGTGAACAGGCTTTGAAACGCGCGCTGACCAATGTCATTTCCAATGCGTTTCGTTATGGAAAAACCATAGCGGTTAAGTTGGAGAGCAATGACAAAAAGCTGATGATTGCGATTGAGGATGACGGTCCCGGAATTCCGAAAGACAAACGGGAAGATGTCTTTAAGGCATTTTATCGTTTAGAAAATTCCCGTAACAAGGAAACCGGCGGGGTCGGTTTGGGGCTTTCAATCGCCAAGGACGTCATTACGTCGCACGGCGGAACCATTGAACTGGATGACAGTTCTTTGGGCGGTTTGAAAGTTTTGGTCAGTATTCCGTTATAATTTAGGGAAATTGTGAATGGAAAATCCTTTCGGCTTTTTTAAGAGAAACGCCTCTGCCGCAGCAACGGATGTCGACGCGGCAATGTCTGACGTCGGGCCTGACGAGCTTCAGATTGTCGAGCAGGAGAATGAACAGGCTTCTCCGGTTTTGAGCGCCGATGAAGATAATTTTAATCTGGATGACATGCTGGGCGACTTAAAGCTTGAAAACGAGGGCGGACCGGAATCCGTTGCCGGCGGATTGGATTTAAACCTTGATGACGGCAGCCTTGATTTTTTGAAAGACAACGGTGATTTTGACTTAAATTTGGGTGAGGAAATCACATCTGTGTCCGGAAGCGAAAAAAGTCCCGAAGCCGAAAATCCGAAGCCGCTTGTTTCTGAGGCTGTTCAGGAAGTTTCTCAGCCGGACACCATGGAATTTTCTGCGGAAGAGAATCGGCAAGAAACGTCGGGCGGCCACGATGAAGAGGCATTTTTAAGTCCGTTGTCAGATGATGAAAGCGATTTGTTGGCAGACAGAGACGGTTATACCGATGAAGCGCCGGTTAGTGCCGCCGAGGAGCGGGCTTTTGAGCCTGAGGCGCCGATTGCCGCAGAAGAAGCGTTTTTTGAGAGTGCCGCGGAGGTGCAAGGTGTTTCCGAGGCGGCGACAAATATGGAAACCGCAGAGATATCTCCTGAGGAAGACGGCAATGTCGTTGATATGGAGCCTGCGGCGTTATCCAAAGATGATATGCTGTCGGAATCCGAAACCGAAACCAAATTCGGTGTTGAGTCTTCTGTAAACGAGAGTACGAACCTTGACATCGAAAATACATCTGAAAGTGGGAAAGATGTCTTGCCGGACAGCGGAGAAGATTTGTCTGTTGCGGCTTCAGAAGTTATTTCTGTTGAAACGGAACCATTTTCAGATACGACTTCTGTTTGGGAGGCTGAACAGGAAGAAAACGCGGCAACCGGTGTTGAAGAGAGCGATGGCGTAAGCGACGTTTCACAGATTAAAGACGGCGTTGTTGCTGCCGGGAATGACGAAGTTATTGATTTTACCGGTTTGGATGAAACCGGAATTGAAGAAATACCGAGCGGGGATTTTTCGTTTGAGGCAGAGATGCCGGAAACGTTTTCGAATCCGGCGGTTTCTGATATCGAGAATGCAGATACAGCTTTGCTGGCAGATGTTGATGCGGGTGCTGATATTGAAAACGGAGATGCAGCGGAAAGTTTTTCGGAAGAAAAATATAATGCCGAGGGCTATGAAGCTGATGATGTTGAGATGCCGGAGAGTCGTATCATTGCTGAGGATGTGGTGAGCGATGAGCATTGGGAGCAAAACGACACGCCGGTAAAAGAAGCCGTGGCTGTTTCCGAAACGGCAGGAGACGAGCAGAACGGACAGTTGGCGAATCATCTTAAGTGGTTCAGCGGCAGCAGTGCAGACAAGTTTTTTGAAATATCCAAACAGTCGGAATCCGAACAATTAATCGGGACAGGCGAGGTAAAAGCCATCCATGTGAATGTCGGCTATGACACTTACGGCTGGCTGGTTGAGTTTTCCAACGGGAAAATTATGAGTCTGAGAGACGTGCGGGAGTTTCAAATCCGCAACGGTCATCTGCCTGACAGTACCGGTGTTATCGTCTACGGCAATCAGCGATTTGAATTCAGCGCAATTGAAAGAATCCTGATTTATGAAAGCGTTCAGTATTTCAGCTATGGTTGATAAAATAAAAGCCTCGGTTCAGAGGCTTTTATTTTTTTGATTTTAAGGTTTTACCGGAGCCGGTGTCTCCGTTGACGTTTCTGCCGGTTTAGACAGCGGGAAGATTTTAACGCCGTTCGGAGCGGAAAGACTGTCGTCGGTCTTGCCGGGAATGCTTCCGCCAGCGTCTTGCCGAGAATGCTCCCGACAGCGGCGGTTGAAGACCGCGTCTGCGGCGACCGCTTTTTCTGCGGAATTTGTGCCGGAGCCTGCAGGCTGGGATCTAAAGGATAAGCATTGCGGGGCAGGCGCAGGAGCATATAGCCGTTGCCGCCGCCATAAGCCGGACCTGAAATGCCGACGGAGTAAGAACCGCCGATGTAGCCATAGTCAAGGTCAATGTAATCGATGGCAAAGACGGTTTTGACGGTAGATTGTCCGATTGCCGTCATTTTACAAGTGTAACCTGCATCTTCCATAAGCACATGATTGATGCTTTTGGCAAATAAAATCGTCTTTGACGGCGTGCAGTCGGGCGTTTGTCCTCCGTAGGTTACATTGTAGTTTAACAGCAAATTCAGTTTGTTTGCACGTTTTCCAATGATTACGTCGGCAATTCTGATGTGGTCGATGTAAGCGTTGGTCGGGGTTATTCCCGCCGTCAGCGGAATGGTAATGTAGTTTTCAAGGCAAGTGTGCGAATAAGGGTCTGCCTGGCATACCAGCGCTTTTTGGTAATTATTGTTGTCAAAGAGGTGGAGCAGGCTGTTGTAAATGTATTCTTTGGACATTGATAATTTTGCCGGTGCACATTGATGCGAACGGCAGACAACCACCGAACTCGGTGCGCGGAGGGCAGCGGGATTCATTTCCCGGGCCATTTGTTCATATTCCGCGGCAGAGGGTTCAAAGGGATTGCGCATAAAGTCCTGCGGCGTCCGGGTACGAAAATATTCACAGCCGCTCAATGCCAGCGCAGTGGTAAGAAAAAGCATACTCTTTTTTAATTTACAAAATACCATTATCGAACCTTTTGAATAAAATTATGCCTTATATTAGGACAAAGATTATGAAACAACAAAAGGTTTTTGCAGGTTATTCAATAGATTTTGCGATAAGGGATTGCTTTTTGCGCCGATTGCGCTTTAATGTAAACAGCTTTGAGAAAAAACATGAAGAAATTCGGCATAATATGTTTAAGCGCAAGCTTGATGTTCCTCCAGCCGGCGCAGGCGCAGGTTAAGGTGATTGACGGCGACAGCATTTTTATCGGCAAACGGGAAATCCGCCTGTCGGGTATTGACGCACCCGAATACAAGCAGCCGTGCTACAATGCCGCCGGCAAAGCTTATCCTTGCGGCGAGCTGGCTTTTCGGGCTTTGAAGAAGATGGTCGATGATTCTCTCGAATGCCGAAGCGTTACGACGGACCGTTACAAACGCGAGGTTGCGGTTTGCTACGTTGGCGGAGAAGACATAAACCGCAAGATGGTCTCGGAGGGCTGGGCCGTTGCCTATACCCGTTACAGCGATGATTATGCTCCGGCAGAGAAAGAGGCGCAACGGGCCAAAAGGGGAATTTGGCAGGGACGGTTTATGAAACCGGAGCTGTACAGGGCCTTGAAGCGTTAAAAACGCGGCGATGTCTTTCGGCGGTGCGGGGAAGGGGAACTTTTTTTAATTTTTTGTTGAGATTCTAGTTGACAGAGGCAAAAACTTATGTATATTGCAAAGCAACGTTTTATGTTTAAAATATAAAGGTGAAAAAAATGTACGCAGTAATTAAAACCGGCGGAAAACAGTACAGAGTGACTTCTGGTGATGTGCTGAAAGTTGAAAAATTGGCCGGCGAAGAAGGTAAAGAAATTGTTTTTAACGAAGTTTTGGCTTTGGGCGATACCATCGGTACTCCGCTCGTAGCCGGTGCCAGCGTTAAGGCTACTGTTTTGAAACAGGCTCGCGATGCTAAAGTTATCGTCTTCAAGAAAAAGAGAAGACAAAACTATCGTCGTAAAAACGGCCACAGACAGTCAATTACATTGGTTAAAATTACCGATGTTTGTGGTAAATAAGAAGAGATTTAAGGAGAATTAGTCATGGCACATAAGAAATCTGGTGGTAGTTCCGCTAACGGACGTGACTCGATCGGACGTCGTTTAGGCTTGAAAAAGTCCGGCGGCCAGTGCGTTATTCCGGGCAACATCATCGTTCGTCAGCGCGGTACCCAATATCATCCGGGCGCTAACGTCGGTATGGGTAAAGACCACACTATTTTCGCCGTATGCGAAGGTAAGGTTGAATTTTCTAAGAAAGCCGGCAAAACTTTCGTTTCAGTTGTTACTGAATAGCCAGCTTGAAAAGATGATTAGAGCAGAGGGGGTGTGGCAAACATCCCCTTTACTTTTCAAAATTGCAGATTATGTGGTTGTCAGGTTGGCAATCATGGTGAAGCAGCTTTTTACAGAGTGTTGAGATTATGAAATTTCTTGATCAGGCAAAAATATATATTCAATCGGGCGACGGCGGCGCCGGGTGCGTTTCGTTTCGTCGTGAAAAATATATTGAGTTCGGCGGTCCCAACGGCGGCGACGGCGGAAAAGGCGGCAGCGTTTATATTGAGGCGGTTCCGAATCTGAATACCCTGATTGATTTTCGTTATCATCAGCATTTTAAGGCGCAAAAAGGCCGTAACGGTATGGGTTCGGACAAGACCGGTCCCAAAGGGGAAGACATTGTCATAAAGGTTCCGGTCGGAACCGAGGTTTTGGCTGACGATCAGGAAACGCTTATTGTCGATATGCTTGAACCGGGGCAGCGTTTTATGATTGCCAAAGGCGGCGAAGGCGGACGCGGCAATGCTCAATTTAAATCCTCAACCAATCAGGCTCCCCGCTATGCGGAACCGGGATGGCCGGGGCAGGAAATGTGGGTGTGGCTGCGTTTGAAGGTGATTGCCGACGTTGGGTTGATTGGTATGCCGAATGCGGGAAAATCAACCTTTTTATCCGTGGTTACCAAAGCTCGTCCCAAAATTGCCGATTATCCGTTTACGACATTGCATCCGAATTTGGGTGTGGCTTGGGTTGACAATTATGAGATGGTTATTGCCGACATTCCGGGATTAATCGAAGGAGCTCACGAAGGCGTTGGCTTGGGCGACCGCTTTTTGAAACATGTCGAAAGATGTTCGGCGTTTCTTCATATGATTGACGGGACACAAGAGGATGTGGTCAAGGCCTATAAGGACATCCGCCGTGAACTGGAGCTGTATGACGAGGTTTTGAAAAACAAGCCCGAAGTTGTGGTTTTGAACAAATGCGACTCGCTTGACAAAGAGGAAACAGCCGAGAAAAAGGCGGCGTTGGAGAAAGCGTCCGGCAAGAAGGTGTTTGTGATATCGGCAATTGCAAAACAGGGAATTTTTGATTGCCTGATTGAGGTAAACAAGTATATAACTAGAGACAGAAGACAAAAAGACGACGAGGTTGAAGAAACGGTGGTTGATGATGCCGCAGAACCGGAGAAAAAGCCTTGGTCGCCGTTAGATTAGGAGTTTTATCAGTTGAGTAAGACAACGGTTAAGAAAGCAGAAAAAAGCGTCAGCGAAGAAATTTTGGACATTGCCGTAAAGAGTTTGGATGACGGAAAGGCCGAAGATATCGTAGTTATGGATTTGCAGGGAAAAACGTCGATTGCAAATTATATGATAATTGCCAGCGGTACTTCTCAGCGTCATGTGGCAGCGTTGGCCGAACAAGTTCAGATGAAACTGAAAGCCGCCGGTTATAAAACAGAATCGGAAGGCGAAGAAAAGGCAGACTGGGTTTTGATTGACGCATTTGACGTGATTATCCATATTTTTAAGCCTGAAGTGCGCGAATTTTACAATTTGGAAAAAATGTGGAGCGCAATTGCTGAAATCAGGAAAATTGCAGATTAAAACAAAAGCGGTCTCTTGGTGAGGCCGCTTTTTTTGTTGCTAGTTATCATCTTTGTTGAAAATTTTTTGCAGATGTTTTAGCGCATTGCCTATCGACAAAGGTTCCTGAGGCTTTAACAGCGTTTGTTCGGAATTGTCGGCGGGATTGCAAATCAGAATTTCATTGACGACCAGATATCCTTTTTTGCGAAGGTAAGTTCCGCGGAAGGCATAGTATTTTCCTTCCGGAGCGTCGGGCCGTACCAAGGCTACAGGTGCAAGAAAGTCTTGGGTTACCTGAAATTTGAAGCTGTCGTCATAGCAATAGAGAACATCTTTTTCGCAGAGACGGATAAGATAATAATGTTCTTTTTCGTCTTTGATGCGAAAGGCGTTTCCGAGGTTTTTACCAGTATCCGGCTCACAAAAGCTGACTAATTCCACGTCAGCACTGCTGCCGCAGACACAGTTTTTTTGCTCCAGACATTTGTGAATGCAGACGAACTCTAAAAATTCTCTGAAATCAAGGGCCGGGCAGCAAATTTCTCCCACTTTTTTGCATTTGTTGGCATGAGATTGAGGCTGCTGAGCACCAAAATGCCGCTGCCAAAGTTTTTTAATAATGTTCATAAGGTATAAATTTAGGCGGTGCCTGAAACAAAGAGTTTCAGGTACCGGGTGTTTTTAATTTGAGTAAATATTTTTCTGATGTTTTTTGATTTCTTCGAGTATACTTTCGAAGGGAACGTCATCATGGTATTTTTTCAGCGTAAAACGTTCGTCGCTGATTTGGCCGTTATCATATTCGAGTTTGGCAGGATGAACCATTCCGAGCTTGTCGACGCAAAAGCGAATCAAATAAAGTTCATCGAAGTTTGTTTGATTGGCGGGGACAGGCAGGCTCTCAAGTTCGTCGAAAGGCAGCATCTTATTGTAAAAATAGGTTGAATCAAAATAACCGTATGCAGGTGCGATGTCCATTTCTACAAAAAAAGTGCCGTAAACCCAGCAGGGGTGCTGCGGCGTGTTATGAACTTCTGCGTAGTAGACGTAAATATGACTCAGCGTCAGGTTGTTGGCTCGAATGTCTTTGCGGAGAAGTCTGCTTAGGATGCGGGCTGCTTCTTCGGCGTAAAAAACAGGCGTACGGCCGGAACCGAGGATGAGGCAATTGTAATGCGCTTTACACGAACTGCCGTTTTCGGAAACGTCGGCACAAAGGTATTCGTTTTCGCGCATACGGTTTTCCAAGCGGTTGAACCAGATGCGCATGTGCAGAATTCCCAAGGCGACTTTGTCACTGAAAAGTTTAATAATATTTTCCATAATCTAATTGGGTTTAAAAAATTAATAATATGTTTTTGATGGGGTGTATTATGGAAAAAGCGCCTGAAAAGTCAAGCTGAAATTAGACAAAATTTTATTCGCGATGGTAAGGGTGGTGGTTGATAATGGTCTGAATGCGGTAAATTTGTTCGCTTAAGACTGCCCGCATCAACATATGGGGAAGCGTCAGCCGGCCGAAAGAAAGTATGAGGTCGGCAAGGTTGCGGGTGGATTGGAGATGTCCGTCGGCGCCGCCAATCAGAAAGCAGAGTTCGGAACAGCCGTTGAGCATCCAGGTCTCGATTTTACGAGCGAGTTCCACAGACTTCAGATTTTCGCCGCGCTCGTCAAGGACAATGACTTTTGCTCCGTGGGGTATTGACGATTGTAAAAATTCTGCTTCGTCTTCCTGAGCGGCATTGTCTTTTTCCTTAATGACGATGTCCCACCCCGAACGTTTGACATATTCGGCGATGATTGCGGCTTCGGGAGAGTTTTTTTTGCATTTTCCGATGGCGATTATCGTTACTTTCATCAGCATTCTCCTCAGGGCAGAAAGACAATCTGTCCGAAGACGTTTTGGAGGAAGAACAGGGATATGTAGCAGACCAAGGCGGCAGCAATCGGCGTTACAATCCAGCCCAGGGCAACGTGTCCGAGGATGTTCCAGTTCAGTTCCCGGCCGCCTTTGGCCAGGCCGATGCCCATAACGGCGCCGATAACGGCCTGGGTGCTGGAAACAGGAACCAAGGGGAGCGCCGGCAGATTGTGGCTGAGTAGAAAGTGCTCAAGCGACTTGGAGGCGAATAAAAAGAGAACAATGGATTGGGAGAGAACCACGACAAAAGCGACCAGCGGCGACATCCGCATCAGGTTGTTGCCGACGGTATTGATGACGTGGTGCGAATAGGTAAAGACACCGACACAGATGGCCAAAGCGCCAAGCAGAAAGAGCTGCTGGGTTCCGGTCAGAACCAGGCCATAACCGAGGTCGAGGTTGGTGAAAGGGCTTGAGGGGACGAAAACGCCCATGACGTTTGCAATGTTGTTGGCACCGAGCGCATAGGCGCCAAAAGCACCGGCGACAATCAGTCCGAAACGGGTGTAACTGTCTTGCCGCAGGATGTGCAGATGAGATCTGCGAATTAGCATCCGGATGAAAAAATACAGGATAACCGCAATGATGCCGGACAGCAGCGGACAGATTATCCAGGTGCTGACGATTTTGCTCAAGATTTCGGGATGAGTCGGCTTGTCGGCAAAGACGTTCCAGCCGATGATGGCACCGACAATAGCCTGAGAGGTAGAAACAGGGAGACCGTCACGTGCCATCCAGTAGAGACTGATTGCGGCAGCAAAAGCGGCCATAAAGGCACCGGGAAGCGTATTGATGGAACCCAGTTCTCCCAAGGTTTCGCTGGCGCCGGCACCGGCATAAACGGCACCTACGGTGATAAAGAGCGAAGCGATGACGGCCGCGGTTTTGAAACTGACCATTTTGGTTCCGACGGCGGTTCCGAAAACATTGGAGGCATCATTGGCCCCCAATGACCAGCCAAGAAACAAACCGCTGCTGAGGAAAATGAAAAAGGTCATATCCATTCTCAGATATCCCTTTTAATGGTGAAAATGAGCAGTTCGTCAATGAAATCTTCGGCAATGTCGGCAATATCGGCAATGTCGTTGATGAATCCGCTGAGCTGGATTTTGTTTGCCAGCGGAATGTCCGAATCAAAGATTGCTTCCCGCAGATGGCCCGAACTCAAGTCTGATTCATGCTCGATAAAATAAACTTTTTGCGAATAATCGCGCACCGAACTGAGGTCTCGGAAGAAGGCGCGCGACGCCTTAGCCATATTTTCCGCACATTCGGCGCTGAGATTGCACAGTTCGTTAATGCGGCGGTGGTATTCGGACGGAATTTCCGGACGTTCGATATAAAATTTGTAGGTCACTTCGTCAAACCTGTTAATGACCTTGTCGAGGTTTTCAACCAGGTGAAGCACATCGGCACGGAGGTCGGGAATGAGGTTTTGCGAATAAAGCTTGTTTTCGATGTCACGGCGGAGATTGTCGGCATCGTGTTCGATTTGTTTGATTTGTTTGGAGAGTTTTTTGTATTCGTCGCTGCGCTGTTCATCCAGGTAGACCAGTATCGTCCGTTTGAAGGTCATTGCCGCGTCTAAAAGTTTGTCGTGGAACAAATCAATTTTGTTTTCCAGCGATTTCGTTTGTCCGAACAACGAAACATTTATGTGAAACATCGTGAAATCCTTATAGTTATACGTGAGTCGAGTATAGTCCGGCAATTATGAAAAAATACTTTATTTATTTGTATAAAATTAATAAATAATGTATATTTTAGTCTTGTAAATATAGCAGAGATTGGCTAAATTATATCTGTTTATTATAAATTAAAACTTGAGGATTTTACAAGATGAATAAAATTAACGCATTATACGTATCATTGGTAGCTTTGGTTGTTGCCATCATTGCACTGGTTATGTGCATTGTTTGCTGCAACCGCGGCGGCAACGCAGGCAGCAGCGCCGATGTTGAGAAAATTCTGGCTGACAAGCCCGAATTGATTGCCAATGCATTACAGTTGGCCGAGCAGAAGAGAATTGAAGCTGCTCAGCAGGCTGCCGCACAGGCTATTAAAGACAATATGGACGCCTTGACCAACAATCCGAACGACGGTATTTTGGGCAATCCGGACGGTAAAGTCGTTTTGGTTGAATTCTTCGATTTCTCCTGCGGCTACTGCCACAAGATTTATCCGGCAATCAAAAACGTCGTTGCCAAGAATCCGGATTTGAAAGTTGTTGCCAAATCTATGACTTTCGTCGCTCCGGTTTCCAAGTATGCCGCCAAGGCTGCTTTGGCTGCCAAAGAGCAGGGCAAATTCGAAGCCGTATACAAAGGCTTGTTTGAGGCTCAGGGTCCGTTGACCGAAGCCAAGGTTGACGAAATCGCTGTTTTGTCTGGTGTTGATCTGGAGCAGATGAAGGCCGATATGAACTCGCCTAAAATTGAAAAGGCTTTGAACGATATGTCTGATCTGGCCGGCAAAATCAACGTTACCGGCGTTCCGACTTTGGTTTTGAACGGCAAAGTTGTTCAGACTCTGGACGAAGCCGTTATCCAAAGCGAAATCGACGCTGCCCGCAACAATTAATTTTGTTGTCTCAGCGTAAGGCTTAAAATCAGGCGGCTGCCGTACGGGCAGCCGTCTCTTTTTTTAACTATTTCGGGAGAAAGTGTTTTCTTAACTTGAGTTTTGTTGATAATAAACCTATATATTAAAAACAAGATAAAGTTGTGAAAAAGGAATCAGAATGAGAACAGGAAGAAATATTATTGTCTGGCTGCTGGCGATAGTGCTGCTGTCAGGAGCGATGAATATGCTGGTCGGCGGGGCAGACAGGGCCAATGCCGAGAATCTGGCGTTTTCCGAGTTTATGAATCATGTCGAAAACAAAAAAGTTTCCGAGGTGACGATTGAAGGAGCCAGCATCAGCGGTACCTATGTCGACGGCAAGCGTTTTTATACCTATGCGCCGTTTGATCCCAATATGGTGGAAATGCTGCGAAAAAACGACGTCAAGGTGACGGCGCAGCCGGAGGATACGACCTCCAACACTTTGTGGGGCGTATTGATTTCCTGGTTCCCGATGATTTTGCTTATCGGCGTATGGATTTTCTTTATGCGCCAGGCTAATTCCGGCAATAACAAGGCTATGAGTTTCGGAAAATCCCGCGCCCGCCTGATTGAAAATACCAAAAAGGTGACGTTTAAGGATGTGGCTGGAGCCGATGAAGCCAAGCAGGAGCTGGAGGAAATCATTGACTTTTTGAAGGATCCCGACAAGTTTCAGCGTTTGGGCGGCAAGATTCCGAAGGGCGTGTTAATGGTGGGACCTCCGGGTACCGGTAAGACCCTGCTGGCAAAAGCTGTTGCTGGAGAAGCGGACGTTCCGTTCTTTTCCATTTCCGGCTCCGATTTTGTTGAGATGTTTGTAGGCGTGGGTGCCAGCCGCGTACGCGATATGTTTGCTCAGGCAAAGAAGAATGCGCCTTGTCTGCTGTTTATTGACGAGATTGATGCCGTCGGTCGTCATAGGGGTGCCGGTTTGGGCGGCGGCAATGACGAGCGCGAACAGACCTTGAACCAGCTGTTGGTAGAAATGGACGGCTTTGAGGCAAATGAAAACGTTATTTTGATTGCGGCGACCAACCGTCCCGACGTTTTGGATCCGGCTTTGCTGCGTCCGGGGCGTTTTGACCGTCAGGTAACGGTTACCAATCCGGATAAAAAAGGACGCGAAGAGATATTGAAAGTTCACGTGAAAAAAGTTCCGTTGGCCAAGGATGTCAATCTTTCCGTCATTGCTCGCGGTACGCCGGGATTTTCGGGAGCGGATTTGGCAAATCTGGTTAACGAAGCCGCGTTGCTGGCAGCCCGCAAAAACAAGCATAAGGTGACTTCCAGCGATTTTGACGAGGCCAAGGACAAGGTCTTGATGGGAAGCGAGCGCCGTTCGATGGCAATGGATGAAAATGAGAAGAAACTCACCGCCTATCACGAGGCCGGGCATGCGATATGTTCGCTTTACGTTGAGAGTACGGACCCAATTCACAAAGCTACGATTATTCCGCGCGGAAGAGCTTTGGGTATGGTGCAGCAACTTCCGGAAAAAGACCAGTATTCCTATTCGCGGATTAAGATGCTTTCAAGGCTGATAATCATGATGGGGGGACGGGTCGCAGAAGAACTGAAGTTCGGCGAGAAAAACGTTACCAGCGGCGCATCCTCGGATATTGCTGCCGCAACCAACCTGGCCCGTTCAATGGTAACGGAATGGGGAATGAGCGAAAAGCTGGGGCCGGTATTGTATGCCGAAAACACCGGCGAAGTCTTCCTCGGAAAGTCGGTTACTCAGAGCAAAAATATGAGCGAAGAGACTGCACGGCTGGTTGATGCGGAAATTAAACAGCTGGTGGTGGACGCTCATGACAAAGCCTATAAACTGTTGCAAGAGAAAAGCGAAGAATGGGAGCGTCTGGCTCAGGCTTTGCTTGAATACGAGACTCTGACCGGCGAGGAAATCGAGCAGGTTATCAAAGGCGAAAAGGTCGATAAATCGAGCGAGGTTCCCGTACCGGAAGAGAAAAGGACGCATTCGTCGGTTCCTGAAGTATAGTAAAAAGTTTGGGTAGCGCAATTAGTACAGATTTGTCGGATAGGAGAAATCTGTACTAATTGTGTACGCTATCCGAACTAAGTGCGTGAGAACAAGCCATACATAAAAAACAATTCCCTATTTAAGAGGTTGTCGCTTTGAGAGGTTGGCAGACATTGAAGTTTACCTCTGAACGGCGGGGAGGATGCAATGAACATTTTTATTGTAACAAATATTAACAACAGTTGAGCAGAAAAGAGGAGATAGTCCTTGAGCTTTGCCGCAGACTCTTCTAGAATCGGCTTATTCAAAAACAAATATGAGGAGTTACGGCAGGATGGGAAACAAATTATTCGGTACCGACGGGGTACGGGGCGTTGCCAATGTTTATCCGATGACGGCAGATTTTGCAATGAAGCTGGCGATGGCTGCCGGCAAGCTGGTTTGTACCGAGAACAGAAGGGCGGCGATAGCCAGAGACACCAGAATTTCAGGGGACATGCTGGAGGCGGCAATGATTGCCGGTTTTACTTCTCAGGGAGTTGACGTGGTTCGTTTGGGCGTGCTTCCGACACCGGCGGCAACATTGCTGACGCCTTCGCTGGGCGTTGATATGACGGTGATGATAACCGCTTCGCATAATCCGTATTATGATAACGGCATTAAGCTGATTGCAGCCAGCGGCGATAAATTCGGAGACGATGTGACCGCCCGGCTGGAAGCTGCGGTTGTTGACGGAGAATTCAGTTTTGACAAAGAAAAACTGGGACGCGTCAGCGAAGATAAAACAGCGGCGGAAAGGTATAAGGAAATTGCGCTGGGCATGGGAGGCAAAGAGCTTCCGCTACAGGGGCTGAAAGTGGTGCTGGATTGTGCCAACGGATGTTTTTCTGAAATTATGCCGGAAGTTTTTGCCAAACTCGGGGCTGACGTAACAGCCTTGTCCTGTATGCCGGACGGAACCAATATCAATCGTGACTGCGGTTCTCAGCATATCGACGCGATGACCGCCAAAGTCCGCGATTGCGGTGCGATGTTGGGGATTGCCGCGGACGGTGACGGCGACCGGATAATTATCTGTGACGAGAAGGGCAATCGGGTTGACGGAGATCAGATAATAGCATTTTTGGGAAAATACTATAAAGAGCATAACCGACTGAAAGCCGACACGGTAGTAGCAACAATAGTGTCTAATCCGGCGCTGGACCGTTTTCTGGAGGGAATCGGCGTTAAATGTGTCCGTTCTGCCGTAGGCGAACGTTATGTCATTGAGGAAATGAAAAAATGCGGCAGCAATATCGGCGGCGAAGAATCCGGCCATATGGTTGTTGCCGACTATGCCAAAACCGGTGATACGATGATGGCGGCTTTGGTAATTGCGATGGGCCTGTTGCAGAGCGGAAAGAAGATGAGCGAGATATTTCCGTTGTTTACGCCGATGACAAGAAAGCGCATTGACAGCAAATTCTGCGGTAAGGATGAAATGCTGGCAGCGTTTGAGCTGGCGGCGTTTCAGGCGGAAATTAAGCAGGGAGAAGCGGACATTGCCGGAAAGGGCCGCATTTTGGTTCGAAAATCGGGAACCGAACCGAAAATTCAAGTTTGGGTTTGGGGCGACGATGTGCCTTTGGCAACGGCGGTGAGCAACCGTATTGCGTCGGTATTGGAAAAGGCTGACGGGTTCGAATCCCGGAAAGAAGTTCTATAACCCTTGAATATCAGGCATTTATGCTTAAACTTTTATTTACCAATTGAGAGTACAGTTATAGTCAGTAATCCTCTCAAAAGGTTTATGAATGGAGGTATAAATGCTTAAAAGGGCAGACCAATATAATCTGGACTGGCACCGCAACAAGGGTGTCGAGGTTAAAAAGCGCGGCAGTATTTCTTTAGTTACGCCTCAGTTGAGCTCAGCTTTGGCAGAAAGTTTTAGTCAACAGCGTCCGCGCTGCGTATGGCCAAGTCATATGGAAGCTTACGAATCCAAGTATCTGACCCGCAGAGTGTGGAGCCGATAGTCTGAGCGATGATTAAAGGCATTATCTCACTTTTTACTTCCGGGGCTATTTTTAACCCCATGGTTTTGCTCGGCATTTTGCTCGGTGTCTTATGCGACGTCGGCCTGAGCGGTGAAGAAATCAAAGAGCTGTTTACGGATTATAATCTTTATCTGCTGGCCTTGCTGGTTTCGGGACTATATATTTTCGGGTTTAAAAAAGTATATAAAGAAGGCGGCATAGATTTAGACTATCCGCAGATGATTTTCCAGATTGTGTGGGGTGTCGTCAAATTTACGATTTCGGCTCTGTTGACGATTTCCTTTATCGAAATGTTAAAGTTTTGAGGCAAGAACGAAAAACGTCAGATTGAGACGTCGATGTTTTGCCCAAGGTCGGCCGAGGGAGAGACGACCCGGCTGTCATCTCCCAACAAAACCTCAATGGCTTGTTTTTGAAGGTCTATATTAGCCTTTATGAGGCTCAGTTGCATCTGTTGAACCGATAAGGCGTATTGGCTGATGGCTCCGATTTCAGATGACATATTTTTTCTCCTAAAATATCACATTAGCATCAGTATAACACATTCTGCTTAAGAGTTCATTAAAAAAAATCTTTCGGGTTCTATTGTTATCGGGGACAAAGTGATTATCTAAGCAAACGGAATAATCATTTTGTGAGGCGACAATGAATGAGGGATTTCGTAATTTGGCTTTGCTGGTGTGGGCGTTGTGTGCCGTTAACAGCAATTCGTATGCACAAGACAGCGCTACGGTTATTACAGAAGAAAGTTCGACTTCGGCGCCGACAATCGTCTATGGTGCGGCCAGAAGAGCTGACGGCGAGACGGACGAGGTGTTGATTGAGCAGCCGGCAGGCGCTTCCAATCCGTTGGGAAATCCGCTTCCCGACGCGGCGGAGCAACAGCAGCCTCAGGCCGTGACGGAACCGGTTTCCGGCGGAAATGCGGATAATGCACCTGCTGCGGCAGAGCCAATGCAGGATGTTCCGAATGTTCAGGGGCAGCCGGTCGTTTCTGCGCCCAAGCTGGGACAGGAGTTTCAAAATACGCTGATGGAGGCCGACGGTATGGTTTACGACGTTCAGGCTTATCCGACCGAAGATTTGAAGGCAATCGGAAATTCCAGCAATCCCGAGACGATTTATTCGCCCAACGTTAATCCTTAATCACATTCCATCTGTTTGCTGCGGAGTTTGCGGCATTGCCATTTGTCTTCAAGCCGGTTGGACGGCTCTATGCTCATGGTCTGCTGGTTTTGGTCAACGGCGGAACCGATGTGGACGTAGTATTTGTCATCACAATCTTTGGTGTTGCCGTCATTGTTCATCAGCGGGAAAATGGTGTCTTCCCCTTCGTTACCGTAAGTGCTGAACAGTTTGGTATATTTGTGCAGATGGATGCTTCCCAGAGTGTTGGGCAGCTGCAAATTGTCGCTGGTAGACTTCAACAGAATATTTGCCGCGTCGAGTTTGCCGTATTGTTTTACGACGATTGACGAAGTATCGGCGACGATGCCTTTTTCGATTTTGTTTTTACTGTTGCAGCCAAAGACGATACTTTCGGAGTCCGCATCGCTGTTCAGCGGATCGTTGTATTCGAGTTTTCCTTTAATCAAAACTTCTGTATAACTGCCGGCTTTAAGATAGCCTAAAAGGTCTCCTTTGACACCCAGCGAAGAATCCCTGCCGAGGTTGACGTTGCCGCGGATGTTGCCGCTGGTGATTAGTTTTGAGTTGGGTTCGACAACAAAGTTTGTGCACAAATTGGGAGCGTTGACAAAGCTGACGACGCCGGAAACTACCGCTTTTTCGCCTTTTATCGGGCATTCGGGAACTTTGCCTGAGAAGGTGACTTTAACGTTTTTGAGTTTACCGTTGATAGGCAGAGAAACAGATTCTTCAAAATTAATCTTGAAGGCGAGATTTTCGATGTCGTGTTCAAAAAGGTTTTGGTATTGTTCCAACTGTTTTTTGTTGATGTTGATTTCGATAACCGGGCGCTGTTGTTTGCTGCAGCCGGGGTGCTCCATGCCGATCAGGCTCTTAAGAGACTTTTTGGTAAGGTCGATAACCGGGTTTTGCGCATCCCAGGGCAAAATTTCCGAATCTGGGTTAAGCGATACGGCGAGTTTGAAGCAGTTAGTGATGCAGGTTTTGTAAACCGGATTTTCCGGGCAGTCCATAGCGTCTTCGGTAGCTTTGCAGGTGGTATGGGTATAGCCTTTTTCTTTGCAGACGGTATCAGCGGTTTTGCAGGCGCTGTAGAGAACTTTGTCGGCTTGGCGGCAGCGCGGTGTCTGGGGAGACATCGGGCCGTATTGACACATTTGGAATCCTTTGCAGGGAGCCGGTTTTATATTGGTTTTCGTAATGCCGCCGCAGGTGGTGCAGGTTTCTCCGGTGGGAACGTATCCGGCAGGAATCTGTTTCAGGATATGGGAGAAATCTTCGCATTTTCCGCAGCAGATGCCGTAATCTTTTGAATAGGGGCAGCGTTTGTCGGTGAGTTTGCATTCGTCTTTGGATTTGAAACCGGAATCTTCACAGGCTTTGATGACGTTTTCCTGACAAGTGCGGTAAAGCGGAAACTGGTTGTCGCACATTTTTAAGGGGTAGAGCGGCAGTTTGCAGTCCTCTTTCAAAAAACGAAAGTTGTTGTTGCGGCACCATTGCTCCTGAGAGCAGGTGCGGTAGTAGGATTTGTGATGCGGGCATTGGTCAGCCGGGGCTGTTTGGTTGGAACAGTTGGCGTAAGTGATTTTATAGCCTTCGTCCAGACATTTTTTTTCAGCCCGGGTCAGTTCGTGGTTGGAATAACTGTTGTCGGCATATTCGGGGGCAACAGCGGCACGCACGGCTGCGGAAACAACGCAAAAAGAGAAAATCAGACAGAAAAACTTGATACTCTTCATCACAATTAATCCTTGTAAATAGCTATTAATTAGTTTTAGTTTATTTTTTTTCGATTAATATTGCGTTAAAAAAAAGAAGAGATTTTTGACAAAATAAATTTTTTGACTAGATTTATATCTAAAATTGTGGTATGTTAGCGCTGTTATTAAGGAAAACTCCGGTTTTTTAAACTCGATCAAAAAATATAGGAAGAAGATATGAATAAAAAAATCTCAGTAAAAAATCCGTTCTGTTCCGGCGATTATGTTGTTTATCCCGCACATGGCGTGGGTAAAGTCGCCGACATCACCAAACAGAGCGTGGCCGGTTCGGAGCTGGAATTGATTGTAGTTAATTTTGATAAAGACAAGATGACTTTGCGCATTCCGATGGCAAAGGCAGAAACAACCGGTTTGAGAAAAATTTCCGAGGCCGATACCATGGCTGACGCCTTGTCTACGTTAAAGGGCAAAGCCAAAGTGAAAAAAGTTATGTGGTCACGCAGAGCGCAGGAATATGAAAACAAAATCAATTCCGGCAGTCCGGTGGCAATTGCCGAGGTTATTCGCGATTTGTACCGCAGCGAAAACCTGGCAGAACAATCCTACAGCGAACGTCAGATTTATGAGCAGGCTCTGGATCGACTTGCCAATGAATATGCCGTTTTTGAAAACATCCCCGCAGAAGCAGCTACTAAAAAGCTGTTGGACATTCTTGCAAAATAAACGTGCTCTATGGGCTTCTAATACAGAATTTGAGAGACAACCGCTCGTGTCATTTACGTCTGTGTAAACTCACTCCCGGTTTCTCTCAATTCTTATTATAAGCCTCATATATCACGTTTATTGGTTTTGGATAGGGCTCATCTCTATGGGCTTCTGATACAGAATTTGAGAGACAACCGCTCGTGTCATTTACGTCTGTGTAAACTCACTCCCGGTTTCTCTCAATTCTTATTATAAACCTCATATATTATGCTCTTTCAGAGTTTGGTTATTCAAACGGGACGGGAAAGACTCCGAAAAGAATCCGGACTCAAACTAAATGAAAAAAGCAACCCTTTATTGCGGGTTGTTTTTTTATGTTTATAACTCTGGGGATAAGCGACACTCTGTCTTGCGAATCAGTCAATGGTTAATTATTGGTTAATTAACGCAAAGGTTAACAGAAGGTAAAAACCAATGATTGATAATGATGAAATTTTGGTCAGCCAGACTGACGGTATTGTCGTTTCGGCGGGTCCGGTTTTGGTCGATGAAAACGAAAGTTTGAAGAATCACTTTATGTGGGGTTATTACCTTTGCATTGAAAACAATTCAAATCATAAAATCCAGTTGGTCGGAAAAGACTGGAACATTACGGATGATTTGGGCAACCGTTATTCTGATACGTCAGCCGGTTTTAAGGGCGAGCTGCCGGAGCTTGAGCCGGGCGAGTATTTTGAGTTTACTTCCGAAGCGCCGCTGAAGTCTGCAAATGCGGTTTTTTACGGCAGTTGCAAAATAAAAACCGAAGGTCAGAACCAGATGAAAGACATCCGTATTCCAACCTTCAGTTTGTCTGCAAGATCTAAACCGTCTGCTCGGATTCTTAATTAGTAATATGTCGGGGTTACCGGCTTATTAATAACATACATATTCAAATATTGATAAATGTTAGCCGACATTTTGCGGTTAAATTCATCAAAGAGTTTGGTTACCATACCGTTCCAATATTTTTCCTTTTCGGCGATGTCGGTATCGGCCGGAATAATCAGTTCACGCCAGGCTTCAACTTCAGTTTCGGCGCGGGAAAGACTCTGAGGATCGGTTACGCGGACAACGACAATCAGTTTTGCACGATATTTGACGCGGTCTTTGTTAAAAAGCTGTTCGCTGGTTTCGGCCTCTTCCGTAACGCTGGCGTCGCGGATGGTTACTTCGGCGATTTTGGGGCTGGAAAAATCAGCGGCTTTCAAACGGTCTTTAGCCCAAAGTTTAGCGGTTTTTTCAATGGAAATCGGGAACAGGTGTTCAACATTCGGGCGTTTGAAAGTGGGAGTGAATTCTGAAATTACTTCAACTTTATTGACTTTGAGCTGAATAGGTTCTTCGCTGTTATACCGTGGTTCGCGGAACTTCTGCAATTCGTCCTCGTCTTTGGGGAACCAAGCGCAACCAGCCACTAATACGGTCATGATAAAAGCAGGTATAATTTTTTTGATAATGTTCATTTCTTTTCAATCCATGGTTTAGATAAAACAAAGAAGCCCGCGACGGAGCTTCTTTGAGGATATTGGATATTGATTAAAAACTGGTTAAATAAATACAACTTATTGTTTAATCAGTTCGCCTTTGTCGAAGACATACTTCTCGGAACAGAAGTGACAGGTGGCGGTAACTTTGTTGTTTTCCAACATAGCGTTGATGTCGTCTTCAGAAAAAGTGCTCAGGGTTTGAAGCAGTTTTTCGCGACTGCAGCGACAGCCAAAACTGTAATTTTTACATTTGGAGATGCTCAAATTGTTGGCGTGGAACAGGCGGTGCAGCAATTGTTCCGAGGTCAGTTCGGCGTCAAAAACTTCATCCTGGGTCAGACTTTCCATAAAGACTTTGGCTTCGTTCCAGGCTTCTTCCATTTCTTCGGGAGAACTTTCGTTGCCGCCTTTGAGAGGCATTTTTTGCAGCATAATTTCCGCTGCCAGCCAACTTTCTGATTCACCCTCGGGAGCCTGAAGGAAAAGTTTGAGGTCGGTGTCTATTTGTTCCGACTGTTTGAAGTAGCGCAGGGCACATTCGGTGAGGTTTTTACCCTGAAGGTCTACAATGCCCTGGTACAATTCGGTATTGGGGCCCTGGTCAACCGTAAATGCAAGATGGCCTTTGCCCATAAGATGAGGGGCCGCTTCAATTTCGCCGCTGGTTTTGCGCAGTTCCTGATTTTGCTTGAGGTGTTCTTCGTCAAAGGAGGCGCAGGCGCGAATTTTTCCTTCGGAAGTAACATCTACCACAACCATGGAGACAGCGCCGTTGCTCTGGGTCTGCAAGGTGAAAAGGCCTTCGTATTTGAGGGTGCTGGCGAGCATGGCGGCGAGGACGGTGCTTTCGGCCACAACGGCAGCAACCGGACGCGGGTAGCAATGTTTGCCGATGATGGTGTCGAGAACGCTGCTCATACGGATAAGACGTCCCTGATAGGCGCCGTTATCAATGAAAAAAGACACACAGGTGTCAAAATTTTGGTTGTTTTGTGTAGGCATAAATTTTTTTCCTTATATAATGTATTTGTTAAGGGTATAATCTAACTCGGAGGAATTTTCAAGTGGCGGAAGAGAATATCATTCAGAAAAAAGTCAAGGTTCTGCGCAAAATTACCCCGCAGCGGCTTAAGAATATTGCACTTTATTATCTGAAGAGGTTTGAGAGTTCGGTCGCAAACCTGCGCAGCGTGCTGCAACGCAGAGTGAATGATTATGCCTACCAAAACAAAGAATTCGACCGGGGAGAAGCTTATCAGTGGATTGAAGATATTTTGGCGGATTTTCAGCGATACGGTTATTTAAATGACAGCCGTTATGCCGAGATTAAAATAAAAGATTATATGTCGGCGGGAAAGTCGGTTCGTTATATTAAGGGCAAAATGCGGGAAAAAGGCATTGATGAGGAGATATTGTCCGCCTTACTCGAAGATCAGGAATATGATGAATTTGAGGCGGCGCTTAAGCTGGCCAAGAAAAAACACATCGGCCCTTTTCGCACAGATGAAGAAGCCCGTTTTGAGAATCGGCAGAAAGATATGGGAACGCTGGTTCGGGCCGGTTTTAGTTATGATGTGGTTCGGCGGGTCGTCGGTTACGAAGAATAGTTATATTTTTCTTGCAATTTATCTGATTTCTTTTAATCTGACATTTGCAGTTCAGAGATGGACTGCGGTGTCTCAAAAACATCTCACAATAAAACATCCACTTAGGTGGGGTGCACGATATAAGCACATTCTATGTGTCGAATAAGTGCGACTGTATTGTGACAGTTTTTGAGCTCCACCGCCTTTTCTTTTTAAGAAACGGCGGGGGGTGGGTTT
>HF995299.1:4712-27245 GCA_000432275.1 Proteobacteria bacterium CAG:495 | reverse complement strand
GGTTTTTGTTTTTAATCAACAAAAAGGAGCTAAAAAAATGATAATCGATAACATTGACCCCAAAACCGTCCGCGGCAGCGTCGGCCTGATGCTGCGGGAAGAACGCTTAGCGCGTGGCTTGAGCTTTGAACAAACCACCGACAGCGCCAGAATACCCGCCCGCTATTTGCACCGGCTGGAAAGAGGCAAGGGGTATTATTTTGTCTTTTTCAAGCGTCTGCTGACGCTCTACGGCAAACAGGTCAACATTGAACTGGTTGACCGCAAATAACAAAAAAGCCCTGTTTGAACGGAGGGCTTTTATCTTTTGAAAAAAATTGACAAAACTGTTCGGCGGTGATATAAAATGAGGTGCAATATTAAATTTAATTTATATTATGGAATATTTTTATGAATTTAGAGACTGGATTTATCAGATAGATTCGGTTGAATGGTTGGTTTTTGCCGCCGTGATTTTCGGGGTAAATTTGGTTATAAGCTTTTATTTTTCAGGACAAGTTTATGTTTTGGGTAAAGGGCTGTGTGCAAAAGCTCAGGAATCAGACAAGGTTTTGGGCGTTGTCGTTTCTGCCGGGATATGGGGCTTTACGGTTATGAATGGACCTGTTCATGAGAGAAGTCTGAGCGAATTCCGGTGTCAGAATATGTTGCCGTGGGGACAGTTTAGAAAAAAGACATCTCTTTCGGTCAGACGCCATTTGGAGCTGTTGAAAAAAACTGTTTTTCAAGCAAAAAAATGGGACAGCAGCTATGAGGAAAATCCCTGGTGGCGTTATGCTTTTGCTCGTGTCAACTGGTTGCGGTATCTGCGAATCAGAAAATGGCATTTTCCGTTAAGAGTTCTGTATGAAGACGGGCTTAACAGTCATCGGTTGCGAGAAGGCGTTGAAAGTATTGCGGTTATTCTCAACTGGTATACTCTAATCGGCAACTACAAATTTTCTGAAGCAGCAGAACCTCTGACCCGTAAGCAAGGGCAATTGCTGATGAATAAATATGTCAAGTTCAACAATGTTTGCTATGTTTTGATGAACGACATTTACTGGAATGATTTTGTTCGTCTTAAAGACGGGACTTTTCTGCATCGATACGGAATTATGGACGGCAAAGCAAACGACTGGTATATAGATGGTTCAGACGGCTACAAGGTAACATTGTATGCTGCGAGTATAAGGCAGCTGATTTCGTTGGCCAAAGCGTTAATGGCAAATAAAGACATTTAGCGTATAAAAAAATCCTGATGAGTAATCATCAGGATTTTTTTAGTAAACGACTTTGTTCAGATAAAGACCGCAGGCGGGAGCGGTAGGGCCGGCGGCAGAACGGTCTTTGGCGTCAAGGATTGTTTTAACGTCTTCGGGCTGCAGCTGACCGCTGCCGACTAATTTTAAGGTTCCGACCATATTGCGAACCTGATGATGCAAAAATGAACGGGCTTCCACCGTAAAGACGATTTCGTCTCCTTCGGCGGTTATATCCAGTCGGTCGAGCGTTTTGAGCGGCGATTTGGACTGGCAGGCGGCGGCTCGAAAAGAGGTGAAGTCATGATGCCCAATCAGGTATCCGGCGGCTTGTCGCATTTTTTCGAGGTCTAACGGCAAAGGAACCCACCAAACGCGGTTTTCACGCAAGGCGGAGGCAGCCCTGCGGTTTAGAATCCGATAAATATAACCACGGCCCCGGGCGGAAAAACGGGCATGAAAGTCGTCATTGACCGGTTCTACCTCCAGAACAACAACGGGAGCTTCTTTGAGGCGAAGATTGGCGTTGAAGGCTTCGCGGATTTTGAACGGTTCCATAGAGCGGTCTAAGTCAATGTGTGCTACCTGAGCCAAAGCATGAACGCCGGCATCCGTCCGTCCGGCCGAAGGAATTTCCTTGTGTTGGCCGCCATTAAGCATTTCCAGCACTTCTTCCAGATATTGCTGGACCGAGGGGCCGTCGAGCTGCCGCTGCCATCCCAGAAGACCGGTGCCGTTATATTCGATGGTTAGTTTGTATCTCATTGTTTGGGTTCCATAAATAAAAAGGGCATAAGATTTATGCCCTTTTTATGGTGTTTTGACAAGTGTTTTTATTCCGCAGCAATGCTTAAGGCATTATTGTCTTGCGCGAAAAAACCGAGTTTTTCCTGAATGTTCCAGATTACGCGCAATGCATTTAAGGCGCTTTCGCCGGTAATGCGCGGCGTTTCTTTGCCGCGGACGCAGTTCAGGAAGTGATTTAATTCGGCTTGCAACGGTTGGTTGGTCGGAATGAACAATTGTTCAACGCTGCCTTTTAAGCCGTAATGCATCCACTCGGGAATTTCTTCCTGGTTAACATAGGGCATACGTCCCTGAGTGTGAACGTTGATGCTTTGGTTAATGAAGTCCATATCGATATAGTTGGTATCGGTGGTAACGGAGAGCGTTCTGACCCGCGCCTGAGTGATACGGCTGGCGGTGATGTTGGCGGTAACGCCGTTTTCAAATTCCACCAGAGCGGTGATGTAATCCTTGCCTTTGGGGCTGCTCGGCGTTTTGACGGCAGAAGCCTGAACATTGACTACCGGCGACTTTACCAAAGACTGGATTACCTCGACGTCGTGAATCATCAAGTCCATGGAAACGTCAACGTCGGTAATACGGCCGCTGGCTGCCGACATACGCTGTGCCGTCAGTGAACATATTTTAGAGGTGTCTGACAAAATCTTGTGCATTTGCTCAACGGCAGGGTTAAACTGTTCAATATGGCCGACCAGCAGGGTGACGTTATTGTTTTTGGCGGCAGAAATCAGTCTCTGGCATTCGGCTTCGGTCGTGGCCAGGGGCTTTTCCATCAGGCAGTGAATGCCGCGGTTTAAGAAGAATTCGCCGACTTCGGCGTGAGTGACCGAGGTGGTAACAACACTGACGGCATCAACGTTTTCCGCAACTTCTTCCAATGAAGAAAACGCTTTGATGCCAAAAGTTTCGGCAGCCGCCTTGCAGGCTTCGGGAAAAATGTCATAAACGCCGACCAGCTCGATGCCGTTCAGGCCTTTATAAGTTTTAAGGTGGTTCTTACCCATCATGCCAGCGCCGATAACGGCAACTTTGATAGTGTCAGTCATAAATTTTTTACCTCTAGATAGTTTCGTAAATTTATTTTAGTTTACATATAACAATAAATTTGATAAAAAGCTTTTAAATTCTTGTTACATATTGTTACATTGAAAGCTGGGCCGATGAGAAATAAGCAAATTATCAGTTTTGTGGCGGTTTTCTGCCTGTTGGCTGTGGGGGGATGCACTGTTGATAAAAACGGCGCTTTAACCAAAACCGAAAAAGACGAGCTGGTGTTTGCCGACGCTCCCGAGCCGGCCGGCGGCAAAATGGACGTTTATGTTTCCATGGCGCGGGCCGCCAAATACAATGTTGACGTCGCAAGTCAGAATCTGAACAAGAAAATCTTTAATCAAAATCCGAATCTGAAACCGCACGACATTATCCAGAACATTATGAACACCAATGTTGACGACGGCAATCCGCTGTACGATGCTTCGCGGGTGCTTGAGTATGCGATTATTTATGCGATGTCAAACCTGAATGCCAACCGGCTGTTTGTGGAAAACAACTTTTATATGAAGTCTTCCCAGCATTTGGCGATGGCAGCCATCAGATCACATCAGGACGCCTGGTTTGCCTCCCGCAAGGTTAAGGAACTGGACCGGCTTATCCGTCAGGAACAGAAAAAAGTAACGGAGCTGAACCGAAAAATGGAACGGCTGGGGACGCTGGGAAGCGAGGATCTTGAGTATAAGAAGAATCTTGAGGTCGCGTTGCTGAAGTTGTCCGAAATTCAGAAGAATCTCGCCTACCGGGTTGTGGAGTACGGGCAGCTGGTGAGGGTTGACCCTAAAGACGTTGAGCTGGAGGGGCGCCGTTTTTATGAACTGGAGGATTTTGACAAGAAATACAGTCTGGAGATTTTTCAGGAAGCGGCCGTTCGCAACCGCAGCGAATTCGCCCTGGCCAAGGAGCTGGTCCAAAGTTACAATTTCAAAGATGTCCGTGCCTATGCCATTCGCGAATATCCGGACGTTGCACGGCTTGATATTAACGGGGTCGACTTAAATACGGAGCTCTACAACAAGGAATTGACGGACAAGGCTTTGCTGATTGCAAATAATTTGGTTGATCAGGTGACGGTTTTTATGACCACCGGCGGAAGCGAAGCTAAAAAAGCAGCACAGCGTAAGGCTTTTGACGAGCTGGGAGCTGCAATTCTGGCTCAAATCGAAGTCAATTACAAACTGGTGCAGCTGGCAGATGTCGATTATTTTGAGACCTCAAAAGAAATTTCCGCTTTGAAAAAGGAAATTAAGACGCTGGAAAAAGCTTATCGTCTGACACTGGAGAAGAAGCTGGAACTGCTTAACAAAAAAATTCAGCTTGTCGAGGCGGAGCAAAAACTTTCTCAAATAAACGCAGAGCGGGCGGTTGCTTTGAGAAGCCTGTATTTTAACGCGGGGTTGTCTCCTTTCAGCAAGCAGATTCTGAAAGCGCCGATTAAGGATATCGTCGTTATTCTGCGGAACGGCTTTAACCGGGATTTGACCGAGATGCTTTCGGCAGCAAAAGAAGATGCCGCCAGGGAACCGGCGCCGGAAGTAAATGACTGGGCCAAACAGGAAAACTGGCTGGAGGTTTTGATTGACGGTAAAAGCAAAGCCCGGCCGGCAGCCAAAGGGAAGGCCGCGGCCGTTTTGCAGGCGGACAAGTTTGCCCCTTACGGCGAAGAAGCCGACAAGTTGAGAACCTTGCAGCTGGGGTCTTATGAGCAGCGTCAGAATGCGCTTCGGGACTGGGATATGCTGAGCGAACGCTTTCCTGAGCTCAAAAAGTTTAATCCGGGGTTGGAACGTTCCCGGGTGGGCGGCGTTTTGCATTATCGGCTGGTGGTAAATTCGCCCAAAGGCGGTTTCAGGGATTTGTGCAACAAAATGCGCAGCCAGCAGGTTGAGTGCCTGATTAAGTAACGGCGTTAAAAATATTTGTCAAATTTCAAATAATGCTTTATGATGTAAGGAATTGGTTTTATTTTAGGTACTGTAAATGACTTCTGATTCTAAAAAAGATTTTGACATCGACAGCATTCGTTCAAAGGTAAAGAACAATAAAAGCCATTATCAGAATTCCGGTGACGATGTTTTTGACTTTCGCAATCCCAACGCTGCCAACAATTATTCCTGGCGGGCGGTTTCTCAGGCAACCGGTGCGGATGTCGGACGCAGCAATTTTTTGAACAGTATTGATTTTGCCGGCAAGAATCTTGAGAACGGCAAATTTTCACGCGAGAATCTGCAGAGCGCCAACTTTTCGGTGGCAAATTTGACCGGCGTTGATTTTTCCGGTGCGGATTTGCGCGGTGCTGACTTTTCGGGCGCCAATCTTACCGACGCCAATTTGTCAGGTGCCGATTTGAGCGGTGCGGTGTTGTCGGGTTCCGTTTTGCTGCGGACGAATTTTACCGGCGCCAAAATGAAAGGGGTCAAGCTTCAGGAAGCCGATTTGGAAGACGCCATTCTGCTGGGGATCGAAATTGATGAGCTGGGCATAGAGGAATTGCAGCAGCTTATCGAATATCTGGCCAAGTATTATCCGCATAAATTGAATTTAACCAAAATAAACCTGACGCTTTTGGATTTAAGGAGCATTGACCTCAGCAAGGTTAATCTCCGGGGCGTGGATTTTACCGGCTGCGACTTGACCGGGGTGAATATTATGGAGCTTGATTTAAGCGAGTGCATCATTTCTCCCGAACAGATTGCTCAGGCTCTGGGGCGGGTGCCGACCAAGGACGAGCTGGCCAAAATTATGGCTCCGAAGAAAAAGAACAAGGCTAAGGGATTTGAGGGCGTTGACATTTCTTCCATCTTTTTGGGGGACGGCAAAGAACTGGGCGTTTGGGACTTTATCAATGACAAAGGCATCAGCATCGAAACGCTGATGAAAGTGGGCAAAAAGGTTTTCCGCCACGGTGCCGAAAAACCGCCGGTCAAAGACGAGGAGGCGCTAAAGAACATAAAGTCGGAACAGGAGCTTAAGGTCAAGTCTCATAACGACGAGTTGCGCAAAGTGATTGAAGAGCGCAAACGAAAAACGCTGGAAGAACTGGCTGCCAAGAAAAAAGAATTTCATAATGAAGTGGCCAGAGAGCAGCCTGTTGAACAAAAAGAAGCTCCGGCTCCGAAGAAGGAAATTGACGAAAGAATCATAAGTCTTCGGGAAAAAGGGCGCGGCCGTGAATAGTCCGCGGCAACATAACTGGTGATGCAATGGCTGTTAAATTAACTATTGAGGCGGAAGAGCGTCCGTGGAAGGCGATTGTAAAAATTGCAGCCGTTTTGCTGTTTGCCGCATTGTGTTTTGCGGTTGCAGCGGTAGTGTCGCTGGCGGCATTGCATTTGTTTCATAACGGCTGGAACGAGAAAAGTCTGCACGGACTGGCGGTTTACTTTAATCAACTTTACGAGCAGCCGTCGATTTTGGCCGAGTTTTACCGCCGATGGTGGAACGTTTTGCTTGACAGTGTGAAAAACGGAAAATTCGGTCTTGAATTGTTGATGCCGTTTTCGGCACCGTTGATTTCGCTGTTGATTTTGGCGGCGGCGTATCTCCGCAGTTCATATTCTTTTTTGTTGTGGTATGTTCTCAACCATCACTTTGCCAAAGAAGAAGACGTTGAAAAAATGGGACTGACAAAAGGGCTGACCATGGTTCTCGGGCGGTTTCAGGAACATATTTTGGGTATAAACCGGGCCGCTTCGGTTTTATGTTTCGGCGAGGCTGGCAGCGGTAAAACCACCAGTGTGGCGATTCCATCGATTTTGCGGTCGGACAACTGCAGTGTTTTGGCTGCCGACAACAGCGGCACTCTGGCCCGTTATACCAGCGGGTATCGCGCGACGCTGGGCAAAGTCTTCTATTTTAACTGGGATTTGCAGGACGATGCCGCCAAGGGGAACTATTATCCCCGATGGAATCCGCTGGCAAAAGGAAATTTGCCCTCTAAAGGCAGCGAGCGGGACGAGTATTTGAGCTTTGTCGCCGGTTATCTGGTTTCTTACGACCGTAAGCTTCACAAAGACAATTACTGGGAGTGGCTGACTTATTCGGCTTTTTACACCCTTTTGCAGTTTATGCTCTCCAAAACGGCGCAGGCGGAGGCCAATGATTATTTTCTGAACCAGATATTGGAAAAAGGGCGGTTAAGCAAGGATGACAAAGACGTGCTGCTCAGTTACTACGCTTTGATGCCGGCACAATATTCGGCGGCGGCGATGCAGAATATCAGCAAGGACAAGCTGACGGCGGACGATTATATGCCGGTCGGAAGCTGGGACGGTATTCCGCCGGCCTGGCAGGGCAAGGAAATCTGTTTGAGTATGATTGCCGACTGGATTATGAAAAATTATCTGACCGAGAAGAAAGAAAGCGTTTCGGGAGATTGGAAAAACTGGCTGGAACGGATGCTGGCCGAAGCCAAGTTGTTTAATTACAGTACGGCGGCGCTGAACGGTCTGGAGCAGATGGTTTATCTTTCCAAAAAACAGCGTCAAATCGTGTTTCCGATGCTGATTAAGCCGTTGATGGTGTTTCGCAATGCGATGGTCAGGGAGCGAACCAGCGGAAACGATTTCTGCATGACGCAGCTGCGGGGAATTAAAAATTATGAAACTAAGGGCTGGGAGCCGGTAACGGTTTATTGTACCGCCAACACCAAGAGCACCAAGTTTATCAATCGGATGTTTTTGGAGGCCGCGGTGAAGTACAGTACCGGAGAGAACAAGTTTAAGGGGCCGTTCCCTGTGATGACCGTTGTTGACGACATCGGCCAGATGCTTAAGATTAAGGCTTTGCGGGAAGGGTTGTCGCGCGGTCCGCGGATGAAGACTTCTTTTTTGCTTTTGTGCAACAGCCTGCATAATATTGAGAATATTTACAGCAAGGAGACTTTGGAAGATTTCGTCAGCAATACCAACTATAAAATCATTATGGCGGAAGACAGCCAAAAACTCAGCCGACAATTGAACAAGCTGGCAATTTTCGGGACAAAGTCGGTGCAGATTCCTGCGGATAAAAAAGGATTGCTGTCGGGGGGAAAAGGCGGTTTTGCCGATGCGGTCTATTATCACCGGCTGGCAAAAGATTTACAGGCGCGGCGTAATTTCAGCGTGGAAACCAAAGGGTATCAGCTGTTGTTGGCTGAGGGATATTATCATCGTCCGGTGCTGACCAAAGACATTCATTTTTTGAAGGACGAAAAGTTTAAGGAAAAATCCCTGATGGGGGTGAGCTATTTTCTGGACAGCGGCATATTTGCCCAGCGCAATATTCAGGATCAGCAGGTGCCGGGGGCTGACGAAGTCTTGTACGACAGCGATATCGGAATTGATGATGAGACTGAATTGAACGAATATGTCGATATTGTGTATGACCAAGCCCTGGGCAAGGTGCAGGAGGCTCCGGATAAGACAACGGCTCTGATGGAGGATATTTCCAACAAATGGCAGTCTTCCGAAAGCGGTCCGGCCTCTGCGGCGTCGGGGAACGACTGGTGGCTGGAAGAAGACGCTTTTGAGCGCGAGAATTATAAAAACAACGGCAATCCGTTTGAGAAAAAATAACTGTAATTTTTTAACGAATTCTGCTATGGTTTCCGTAGTGATAACGAATCGGTAGTAATATGGAAGAAACTTTATTTTCAGCCCAGATAAAAAGGCCGTTGGCCGACCGTCTGCGTCCGCAAACTTTGAAAGAAGTGGTGGGGCAGGATCATATTGTGGGCGAAGACGCGCCTTTGGGACGAATGGTGAAGGCGGGAAAGATTTCCTCTTTTATTTTATGGGGGCCTCCGGGGTGCGGAAAAACAACCATTGCCCGCTTGATTGCCGAAAATACCAATCTTTATTTTGAGCAGATTTCCGCCGTGTTTTCCGGGGTGGCAGATTTGAAACGGGTGTTTCAGTATGCGCAGGAGCGCCGGGTAAACCAAGGCAAAGGGACCTTGTTGTTCGTTGACGAAATTCATCGTTTTAACAAGTCTCAGCAAGACGGCTTTCTGCCATATGTTGAAGACGGCACCATTATTTTGGTCGGGGCAACGACGGAGAATCCTTCTTTTGAGCTGAATGCGGCGTTGTTGTCACGGTGTCAGGTGTTTGTGCTTAATCGTCTGAATGAGGAAAATTTTGAAGAACTGCTCTGCCGTGCCGAACGGGAAACGGGAAAAAAGCTGCCGGTTGATGCCGAGGCGCGCCAGTTTATGAAGGAAACGGCGGACGGTGACGGCCGGTATATTCTCAATTTGGCCGAAAGCGTGTGGAATTATGCGCAAAGCGGAGAAATATTTGACAAGGAAAACATTGTAAAGATTATCCGCTCGCGGGCGCCGATTTATGACAAAGGGCGCGATGGGCATTACAATCTGATTTCTGCCGTTCACAAGTCGTTGCGCGGATCGGATGTGGATGCCGCCTTGTATTGGGCGGCGCGTATGCTGGAAGCCGGCGAAGACCCAAAGTATTTGCTGCGGCGTTTGACCCGTTTTGCGGTGGAGGACGTGTCTTTGGCCGATCCGAATGCAGCGACCCAGGCAATTGCCTGTTGGGAAATTTATGACCGGCTGGGTTCTCCCGAGGGGGATTTGGCGATTATGCAGCTGGTAGCATATCTTGCTACGGCACCGAAGTCGGTGGGTGTGTACAAAGCGATGTATGCAGCACGCGATCTGGCGCGCAAAACAGGTTCGCTGATGCCGCCCAAAAATATTTTGAATGCACCGACCAAGTTGATGAAACAATTGGGATACAGCGACGGGTACGAGTATGATCCCGATTGCGAAGACGGTTTTTCGGGAGCGAATTATTTTCCGGACGGTGTCAGACGGGTTAAGCTTTATCATCCCGTTGACCGGGGATTTGAGCGGGAAATTAAAAAAAGGGTGGAATATTTTGATAAACTGCGTGCCGAAAAACAAGCACGGAAAAAAGCGGACTGACGAGGGGCGCTGCTGAGGAAGCGCGGGCACGGAATATAGGGTAAAGAGCAATACGGAAATGTTGGGAATATTAGGCGTTTTTATCGGCGGCGGAATCGGTTCGTTGTTGCGTTACTGGGTTTGCGGCCGAATTTGCAACCATTGGGGCGTGATGTTGGTCAATGTCATCGGAGCATTTGTTATCGGTATGGTGTTTCATTATTTTAACACCCGCAGCGGAATCCGCCCGGAAGTCAAAATGTTTGTTATGACCGGTTTGCTTGGCGGGTTTACGACTTTTTCCACGTTTATGTTGGATTTTGGGACTTTGATAAACAACGGACGGCTGGAAGAGGCTGCCTTGTATATGGGAGGTTCGTTGATAATCGGAATCGTTTTTCTTTATGTCGGTTTGTGGTCGGCAAAAGCGATTTGGTAAGAGTTTTTTATTAATTTTTAATATTTATTATTATGAGCGATTTAAGAAAATTTGCGGAAAGTCTGGTTAATGCTGACTGCAAGAGTGTTGAAAAAATGGCAAAACTCCTGGAGGAAGAGTACGGTATTGTTGCCGCAGCTTCCCCGGTTTCGGTGAAAGACAAAGCGACGCCGGAGTTAAAAGTCTCCAAGCCGGCAAAACGGCAGGCTCAGACTGACCAAAGGCCAGATTGGACGGTTCCCCGACAAATCGGCAAAACGTCTCGTCAGGCGGGAGGGTGCTCTTTTCGCAGCGGTCGACGCCGCTGATTACATTTTGCTAATGGTTGAGCCGATGGTTCAGCCATTTTTTTGTGTTTGTTTGGTTGACAAAAATTTTGGGTAATGGTATCGTGACTGCATTAATTACAAATTTTTAATATTAAGAATTATGAAAAGAAATTTTATTATTGCAGCGGCTCAAGCGGTGCTGGGTATGACTACTGCCATTGAAAGAAGAGAAAATACCCGTATTTGTGCAGTGCCGGCTGACGGTCAGGCAAAGTTTTCTTACCGTATTTTTGGTGCGTGTCGGAGAATTTATGTTTGCGGCGCGGGGTACGGAAAATCATTTTTGTTACAGGTTGCCTGCAGACCGAAGGTTAAAAACTATCATGTGCCGAAGAAAATCGGTTTGGTCAGCTCTTGCCGCAAAGGGATGGCCGACACCAAAACGTTAGGCTGGCGTAAGCATGAACGTCAGTTGTACTGATTATTACAGAAAAACGAAAAGTCATAACCGGGGAGGGGATATGACTTTTTGTTTTTTAAACTATGTCTTGTCAATCAGCAAAGATTAATTTAGACTGCTCTTTATTGTAAAAAAGGAATAAGAAAAGATGTCCGGCGTAGAATTGATTAAAGTGAAGTCCCAAGATGACGGTATGCGGTTAAACCGCTGGTTTTTAAAATATTATCCGGCGCTGTCGCTGGGACATTTTCAAAAATTACTGCGGACCAAGCAGATTAAGGTTGACGGAAAAAGAGCCGAAGCCGGTCTGAAACTGACGGCCGGGCAGGAGGTTCGGGTGCCGCCTCTGAATTTGGATGAGACTGAAGCCAAGCGGAAAAACGAGGTATCTAAAAAAGACGCAGAATTTATCATTTCTCTGGTGATTTACAAGGATAAAAACATTTTGGTTCTGAACAAACCGTCAGGTCTTGCGGTGCAAGGCGGAACAAATACCACCAGACATATTGACGGAATGCTCGGGGCTTTGAAGTTTGAGTACGAAGAAGCTCCCAAACTGGTTCACCGGATTGACAAAGACACCAGCGGAATTCTGGTTTTGGCAAGAGACCGCAAAAATGCCGAATTGCTTACCAAGGCATTTCGCGAGAGGGATTTGCACAAAACTTATCTGGCGCTGGTACGCAATTGTCCTGCCAAGGAGAAAGGGGAGATTAAGGCAAATCTGGAAAAAGCGGGCGAAAAGTCGGTCATTTGCGAAGACGGAAAAAAAGCGATTACTGATTATAAGGTATTAGATGCCGTCGGCGACAAGTTTGCCTTGGTCGAGGCATTTCCGCTGACGGGGCGTACGCATCAAATACGCGCGCATATGGAATATATCGGGTGTCCGATTGTGGGCGATGACCGTTATTTCGGAGGTGAACGCAAACGGTTCGGCAATTTAAGCGATAAACTTTATCTGCATGCATACAAAATTGATTTATCGGGAATATATAATAAAAAGCTGGAAATTGCAGCGCCGCTGCCGGAGCATTTTAAGCAGGCATTTGCGAGCTTGGGAATCCAATTTAAGGAGTAAAAGATGAGATTTGTAAAAGTATTGGCTTCAATAGTCTTCAGTTTGATTATTATCATTGCGCTGGTGGGATATTTTGCCGTGCGCAATTTTGACCTTAACAAGTATAAATCTTTTGCAACAGAAATGGTTGAACAGCAGACCGGCCGCCATTTGGCGATTAACGGTGATGCACGCATCGGGATTTCCTTGACTCCCACCGTCGTTCTCAATGACGTTGAACTGTCCAATCCCGAGTGGGCGAAGAATCCGCAGATGCTGAAAGTAAAACAGCTGGAAGTAAAATTTGCGATAATGCCGTTGTTAAAAAAACAGGTGGTTATCGACAAGGTTAACCTGATTGCTCCGGAAATTTATCTGGAAAAGGCAAAAGACGGGGCCACCAGCTGGACATTTAAAACCTCTTCGCCGCAGGCAGCTGCCGCAGCGGTAAAAAAAGCTCCCCAAGCCGACAAGATAAGCGCTCAAGCCGTAGCTGAAAATCCGGGCGCCGCCGCGCTGGCCGGATTTGCCGCACGTAATGTGACGATTGAAAACGGTTTGGTTAACTATTTTGACGCCAAGACGGGCAAAGAAACCAATGTCAAAATCAATCAGATTACAATGGAGGCTCCGGCCGTAGACCAGCAAATGACGGCCGGGTTTGACGTAACTTATAACGGGCAGCCGATTAAAGGGGACTTGGTTTTGGGTGCCTTAAACAGTTTGTTGGAAAACAAGGAACCTTATCCGTTCAAACTGACTGCGGAAGCTTTCGGGGTTGATTTTGATTTGCAAGGAAGCGCCGAAGACCTTATGTCTGCTCCCCGTTATGCGGTTTTGGCAAATATTTATAATCCGGCAGGGAATTTTAACGCGCCGGAGACGACTCTCAAGGCTCTGGCAGACGGCGACGTCAACCAGGCTGACATTAAAATTCAGACTCTCAATATTGTGAACAATTTGATTACGGGAAAGGTAAAAGCAGTATGGAGCGGAAAAGTTCCCTCTGTTGACGCAACGCTGTCCAGCGATAAGATTAATTTGCAAAACTTCAGCGGAAACAGCAATTTTGCTTTGGGACTTCCCTCGATCATCGGTACGGCTCAGGCTGCGGAGATGGTTCCGGCCACGGCTGTTCCGTATGAGATGCTGAAACAGGTCAACGCCAAAGCAAACCTCAGCGTTAAACAATTGGTTATATCTCCGGGAATGCAAGCCGACAATGTTGTCGTTAAGACAGATTTGCAAGACGGCGTATTGAAGGTTAATCCGTTGCAGCTACAGTTCGGCGGCGGCAATATTGACGGAAATCTTACGGCTAACGCCAATACTCGGAACATTCAGCTAAAACTGACCAGTAAGAATATGCTTTTGCAAAATCTTCATAAGGAATTTAAGGTTGACGGTGCAAATGATTTCGGCGTGTTGAGCGGAGGCAATGTCGATTTGGACATTGATGTCAGCAGCAACGGTTCCACATATCGTCAACTGGTTCAAAATTTGAACGGGCAGGTTATCGCCATTGTCGACAAATCGGTTATTCAAACCGGAGCCCTCAGTTTTATGAGCGGAAACTTTATCAGCCAGCTGTTGGGAACGTTGAAAATAGATACCAGCAAAGCTGAAAAGCTGAATTTGACCTGCGGTGTCGTCCGGGCCGACCTGGGCAGCGGCAAGGCCAATTTCCCCAAAGGAATTGTATTGAATGCAAAAGAGCTGACTTTAGTCAGCGACGGAAATATCAATTTGGTTAATGACAAAATTGATTTCGATTTGCGTCCGTTTTCCGGCAAGGTCAGCAATACGAACGTGATGCAGGCGATTTCTTCGTTGATTAAAATTAAGGGAACGCTGCAAAGCCCGAAGATTGCCTTGGATGACAAAGAAGCCCTGAAAACAATCGTAGGCGTGGCAACAACGGGCGGAACGGCCTATCTGGGTTCAAAGCTGTTGCTGGATGCCGACGGCAGTCCGTGTTATACGGCTCTGAAGGGAACGCCGTATGCCAACCGTTTTCCCAAGCCGAGCGGCGTAGCTGCCACGACTCAGAACGTATATCAGGAAACGACGGATCAGGTCGGCAAAGGGCTGAAAGCAATTATCAATACACCGAAGGATATTCTGAAGGCTTTGAAATCACCCAAGAAGACCAGCGGTTCCAGCAACTAAGGACGAGAAATGAAAGAAAAACTAAAGCAGGCAACTAAGGAAATAGCGCAGCATCGCAGCGAGGTTATCGATAAACTTGTGCAGTTTGCCGTAACGGATATGCTGCTGTTCTGGGGGCAGGAAAAAGATTTGATTGCCCGTCAGGAAAAAGTGTGGGCGCCGATTATTGCGTGGTCGAATCACGAACTTAATACCAAATTTATTACCACTCACGGGCTGGATGTTCCGGAACAGCACAAGACCTCTAACGGCCGGTTGAAAGCTTTTTTGGAACAGTTAAGCGACAAGGAACTGGCGGCTTTTTATCTTGCGGCTCTGGACATGCGTTCGGTTTTATTGGCGGCGGCTCTGGTTAAAGGGCATCTGAATGCGGAAGAAGTTTACGAGGCAGCGTTTTTGGAAGAGCTCTGGCAGGCAGAAAACTGGGGCATTGATGAAGAAGCCGAGGAAAAACGCCGGGAGCTGAAGGCCGAACTTGAAGAGATTGAGGACTTTTTGAAAACGAAGTAAAAAAGTATGATTAAGGAAGTTTTTGTAAAGATTTACGGCCGGGTTCAGGGAATTGGGTATCGGCGCTGGGCCGTCAGTCGGGCGGAAGAAATCGGAGGAATTTCCGGCTGGGTGCATAATGAGACCGACGGTACTGTTGAAATTATGATGCGCGGCGAAGAGGAAAAAATCGACAGGATGATACTCGCCTGCCAAAAAGGGCCGATGTTTGCGCGCGTAGACAAGCTGGAGTTTGTTGTGGGACGGTGGAGCGGTTTTCTGCCCCCGATAGAAGACGGGGTTTTCAAACGTTACTAAACCGGGGCGGTCTTTGCACGCCTTAAAATTTTCGGGTTTCCCCTTGTATTTTTGATTGCAGCACATACTTCTTTATGGTGAAATTTTTATAAAGGAGAGTTACATGTTAGTTGCAAAAACTAAGGAAAATCTCAAAAGATGCAAATGTATGGGATGTCCATCTTATACGTTGGGCTGTAAAATAAAAAACGTTCCGGAAAACTTGTTTAAGCTGATGGAAGATTTGGATAATGTCGAACATTATGAGTCAATGTTCTGCGCATTTGAAAAAAGCCATTGTATAGAGGAAGACCGTGGTTGTTTGTGCGACACTTGTCCGGTTCATGCCGAGTATAATCTGAACCGTGAAGAATATTGTCTGAAAGACGGCGGCAACCTCGGTCAGCGCTGCCTGATGGGATTTGACGAAGAAGACGACGAAAACAAGACAGGCGGCGGTTCCGACAATTTGCATTAAAATTACTTTCTTGAAGATATAACGCAATTTTTACATAGGTGTGGCGATGAAAGCAGAAAAAGCAAAAACGCCGGAGCCTCAAAGCATTATGCAGGCTTACCGGGTCGCAAATCGGCTGGCCAACACTTCTCAAAATATGGATGCTAAAATTGCCGCGTATGATAAAGTCATTAATTTTTGTGCCCGCCGCGTAACCTGTCGTTTGGACAACAGCATCAAAACCAATATGCTGTTGTACTGGGCTCACAACAATGTCGGTGAGGCTTATTGCAACAAGGGGGCATATGCAGAGGCCGCCGCCTATTATGAGCGGGGGCTGAAGTATGCCCGTAATGATAAAGAAAAGATTTCACTTTTGGAAAAAGCGGCAGAAGCCTACTTTGCCGGCGGAGAAACCTCAAAATGGCTCGATGCCAAAATGAGGGAAATTAATCTGCTGCCGGAAACCGACCGGGGCGAAGCTTATCTGCAGACGGCGGAGCGAAGCAAAGACGGAGCCACGGTTATAAACCTTTTGGAAAAGGCGCTGCCGGCACTTGGCAACGAGGAGGTTTCCCTAGGTGAAAAATGTCAGAGAATCAGGGCTGTTACACAACGGTTGATGACGATTTATCAAATGAATCAGGATCGCCAGAATTGGGAGAGAATCCGACTTTTGGCAGATAAAACCGCGGCTGTGGAAGCCAAGCTGAAATTAAATTAAAACAAAAGGTCTGCTCCGAGGGGCAGATCTTTTGCAAATCGTCAGAATTTTTTGCAATCAGAAACAGAATCCTTTCGCACATTCTCGTAAATACCCTGTCGGTTTTTACAGAATACCTCATATATGTATTTTGTTTTGCGCGGGGCATCTCCGGAGGGAGGACAGTCATGGCGGAGCGTTATCGTATTGCCGCTGACATTGACAGCGTCGGCATCGCCGATAAAAATCAGTTCTTTAAAACCAATTTGCCAGACTTTGTTTTTACCTGCTGGACGGCTGGTGAAGATAACGTCGCCGACGATTTTACAGTTGCTGTCGAGAAACGTACAAGCGTCTTCGGTGCAGACGAAATATTCTCCGGAGCCGTCGTTTAAAGCGGATACAAGCTTATATGAATCGCGTTTAAACGTGCTGGAAATAAGCGGACCGCCGCCAATGCGGTAAATTTGGCCGCAGACTGTCAGCAAGGTTTTTCCGGCTGCGTAGGTTTTGTCATCCATCGGGATAAGCGCTTTATCTGTAATGCTGAAAAGCTTGTGACGGACGAGCAGCAGTTTTTTTCCGGTTTGGTCGGAAATATGTTGAATATCCTGTTCCGAGCAGTCGATTACCGGTGTCAACGTCATATCGTCGGCACAGTGCCATAGCCGGTTTTCCATTGCAACGGCATAAGGACAAATTTTTGTAAACTGAACTTCGCAGAGCGGAACCAACCGGTTGTGTTCATCAAGACAATAATGTTGTCTGCTGCCGTATTTCTGATGCAGATAATAGATTTTTTTTCATAACTTTTTGTTTTAGAATTATACATTAATTATATTGTTTTGAATGGATGTATCATCGGTCCAAAAAGGGACAGAGTCAATCTTTTAGTTATTTTCGGCACAAAACGTCAAACTCGTTTTTTTTGTGCTCGAGCATTTCTTTCTGTTCTCCCTGCAAAGGCGCCGGTTTGCGGGCAATTACATATTGTGGGAGCAGGCGTTTTATTTCATTGACGTCACGGTTCCAGGCCTGAGATCGGATACGGATTTTTTTGCCTTGTCCGGCAGAAACTCTGGGAGTGACTTCGCCGCTTTCGGCATCTTCAAACTCGGTTAATGTCAGGCGCAGGTTTTCCAAAGTTCCGGGGATCAAAAATTCGATAAATTCACCGGAGTTGATATAATTGCGGACTTCAAAAATCGCGTCGTTGCCCTGCCACTCGACAACAGAACCGGCAAACAACCAGTCTCCCAGCGTTCGGGTATATTCGTAGTTTTGGCTGATATTGGTCAGTTTACCGTCATGAAAGCCCAGGCAATAGCCCCGGTTTTGCAAGGTGTAGAGGTCAGCCATATATTTTTCGCTTTTCCAGTCTTTAGGATTTTTGTACCAGTCATCAATGGCCTGACGATAGGTTCGGGCAACAATTGCAGCGTAGTATTCGGTTTTATTGCGCCCTTCGACTTTGAGGGAATCCATTCCGATGCTCAGCAAATCGGGCAGCCGGGGCATCAGGCACATATCTTTGGAGTTCAGCATATAGCCGCCGTTTTGGTCTTCCATCACTTCAAAATATTCGCCGGGACGGAATTCTTCCTCAAGCAGAAATTCAAAGGCGTCTTTGTTTTGCTCGTTAATTTCGATTTCTTTCAACGTGCCGTCTTTTAAGCGGAGGTGGAGTTTGTAGTGCCAGCGACAGCAGTGGGCGCATTTTCCCTGATTGGCGCTGCGGTCGGCCAGGTAGTTGGAAATCAGGCAACGGCCGGAATAGGACATACACATTGCACCGTGCATAAAGCATTCCAACAGGATGTCGGGACAGTCTTGGCGGATTTGGCGCATTTCTTCAAATGTAACTTCGCGGCCGAGAACGCAGAGCTTGGCGCCCTGATTTTGCCAGAACTTTACGGCCAGCGAGGAACAGATGTTGGCTTGCGTGGATACGAACAGGTTGAGTTCCGGCGCATTTTCGCGGACGTATTGAAAGACGCCGGGGTCGGCAATCAGTACGCCGTCCGGTCTGAGTTGGCGCAGGGTTTCGACAAATTTCGGCAGCTTTTCCACGTCGCGGTTATGCATAAACAGATTGAGGGTCAGGTAGATTTTTTTACCGTGAGCATGAGCAAAATCAATGCCTTCCTGCAAGTCTTCCATGGAAAATTTCGACTGTGCGCGTAAACACATGTCCGGCGTCCCGGCATAAACGGCATCCGCTCCATAGAGAACGGCGGTTTTCAGTTTGACCAGCGAACCGGCAGGCAGAAGTAGTTCGGCTTTATTTAGCATTTTAGTCCTTTACGGTAACTTTGTTGGTGTAAACGTTCAGTCGTCCCAGCGGCGTGTCGTCAATGCTGATGCGGGCGATAAACGGTTTGTGTTTTTCAGAATCTTCCAACAGCCAAAAATAAATGGGGCGGTCGGAGCTTAGTTCCCAAAGCAAATCATCGCCTTTTGCCCCGAGTTTGTCAATATACATGGAGCATTTTGCGGCGTCTCCGCCATAGGGCGAATATTCGTTGGCGACAAGCCGTTCTTTTCCTTCATCCCGGAAAATGACGTCAAAACGGCGTTTGCCGTCAAAAACCTGCATACGGGAATCGCAGAATTTGACATTATTGTATTGACGCGCCAGTTCGGCAAAGACGGTTTGAAGGTCGGTCGTGTCTCGGTTGTCGGCGTTTTGTTCGATTTCTACTTTTTTGGTTTTGTCGTTTTTGCTGCTGATGCGGTACAGGGGCATGCCGTTGTCGTCGTAAACCAGTTCTTTGGTGCGTTTATTGAAGCGCGATTGCGAATCATAATGATATCCGGTCGTTTCAAGGTTGCCGTTAACAATTTTTCCGGTTGTGGCATAGTTGGCTTTAAAAGGATAGAGGGCATTAAACATTCCATCGGTTTTGACGGTGGAATTTACCGCGTACGAATCCGGAGTGAGCGCATAAGTAAAGCGTGTTTTGCTGGCATTGAAGGGACCGAGGATAACCGTGAAATCGTGTTCGACACTGAAAGCGCGGGCAGGTCCGGCATACAGCAGCCCAATCAGCAGTAAAAGCGGGATTTTTTTCATTAATTTTAGTCTTTCTTTAAACTTTTTGCTTACAATAGCAGATAAATTTATAATTTAAAGGGTTTAATAATGTCTAAAAAAATTTTGGTCCTGATGGGCGGTTTTTCGGCAGAGAGGGAAGTCAGCCTGAGTTCGGGGCAGGATATCGTCGATGCTTTGAAACAAAAAGGCTATGACGCTTTTGCCCATGATTTGACGGATGTTTGGAAATTTATCGAAGTTTTGAAAAACGAGAAGCCGGATGCGGTTTTTAACGGTTTATACGGCAACTGGGGCGAAGACGGCGAAATTCAGGGGCTTTTGGATTTGTTGCAAATTCCCTACACCCATTCGGGGGTAAAGGCTTCCTGTATCGGCATGGACAAAGCGGCAACCAAGATGGCGGCCGAGGCTTGCGGCATTAAGACGGCCAAAAGCGAAAAGATGACGGCGGGCTCTTTTTTGAAAAACGGAACGTCCATTCCTTTTCCGTATGTGGTCAAGCCGGTTTGCGACGGTTCCAGCGTAGGGGTTTATATTGTTCAGAATGCAGAGGATATTAAAAACGTCCGCTATGAGGATTTGAACAGGGAAGTGTTGATTGAGGCTTATGTTGAAGGGCAGGAGCTGACGTCGATGTGCCTTGAAGGAAAGGCATATGTGGTAACCGAGCTGCGTCCAAACCTGGCGTTTTATGATTACAAGGCAAAGTATACCGACGGTATGACCCGCCATATTCTGCCGGCGGAAATTCCCGACGAGGCGGCCGAAACCTGTAAGAGGTATACGGAGGAACTATACCGGGCTCTGGGATGCAATACGGTGGCGCGCTGTGATTTCCGTTATAATCCAACTGACGGCGTCGTGTTGTTGGAAATTAACACCAATCCGGGAATGACGGCGCTTTCGCTGGTTCCGGAACAGGCTAAATACGCGGGGATTTCTTATCCCGATTTGTGTGAAAAACTGGTTAAAGGAGCCGCATGCCGGAAACTGCCGAACATAAGATAATCGTCATTGCAGGGCCGACGGCTTCGGGAAAGTCGGGCTTGGCCTTGGATTTGGCTCTGGCTTTGAACGGCGAAGTAATCAATGCCGATTCAATGCAGGTTTACAAAAATATGCCGGTAATAACGGCATGTCCGAGCGCGGAAGACAAAGCCAGGGTTTTGCATCACCTTTATGAAATTTACGAACCATCCGTCAACGGAACCGTGGTAGACTGGCTTAACCGGGCTACGGTCAAAATCCGCGAAGTTTGGGAAGAGGGAAGATTGCCGATTGTGGTGGGCGGTACCGGGCTTTATCTGGATAATCTGATAAACGGAACCACGCCAATTCCGGAATGTGCGGCAGAGGTGCGAAGCGAGGTTCGCCGACTGGCTGCGGAGAAGGGAATCGGTGCCGTTTATGAGGCTTTGGCCAAAGTCGACATTGCGGCGGCAGAACGGCTTAATCCCAATGATACCAGCCGGGTGACCAGAGCGTATGAGGTCTGGAAACAAACCGGGATAACCTTAACCGAATGGCACCGCCGGCCGATGGTGAAGAAGCTTCCCGAAGCCGTTTTTGATATCATCAAACTGTGTCCGCCGGCAGAGGAACTCGACAGCCGTTGTTATTTGCGTTTTGACCGGATGATGAGTGCCGGCGCTTTGGAGGAAGTCCGGCGGCTGACGGAACTTAAACTGCCGGGAAACCTTCCGGCAATGAAGGCTTTGGGGGTGCCGGAACTGGCTGCTTATTTGAACGGACAGTGTTCGCTTGAAGCTGCGGTTGCCGCAGGAAAACTGCATACCCGCCAATATGCCAAACGGCAGCGGACCTGGTTTGCCAACAAGCTTAAGGCAGACGTGGTCTGGGAGCATTGCTACGAAGGCAATGCGGAAGAATTTTTAAAAAGATTAAACGACTGATTTTATTTTTAATTATATTTTATAAAATTATGTGAAAAAATTAATTAATTGTTGCACATATAGGGATTAAGATATAGAAATTAAGCAATACAGATTGGTTTAAGCACATCGGAGAAATTATATGCTTTCAAAATTTATGGGATGGCTGTCGGCAGATATGGCTATCGACTTGGGTACCGCCAACACATTGGTTTACGTCAAAGGCAAAGGTATCGTATTAAATGAACCTTCAGTGGTTGCAATTGAGGAATACCGCGGAAAGAAACAGGTTTTGGCGGTAGGCAACGAGGCTAAACAGATGCTGGGTCGTACTCCCGGAAACATCAACGCCATTCGTCCTTTGCGTGACGGCGTCATCGCCGATTTTGAAATCGCAGAAGAAATGATTAAATATTTTATCCGTAAAGTGCACAATCGCCGTACGTTTGCTTCGCCGATGGTTATCGTCTGCGTTCCGTCCGGATCTACGGCCGTAGAAAGAAGGGCCATTCAGGAATCCGCCGAAGCCGCAGGCGCCCGTAAAGTATGGCTGATTGAAGAGCCGATGGCTGCCGCTATCGGTGCCGATCTTCCGGTTACCGAGCCTACAGGTTCCATGGTTGTCGATATTGGCGGCGGTACGACCGAGGTTGCCGTTTTGTCTTTGGGCGGTATTGTTTATGCCCGCTCGGTTCGGGTCGGCGGCGATAAGATGGATGCTGCAATTATTTCTTACATTCGCCGTAATCATAACCTGTTGGTCGGTGAGGGAAGCGCCGAAAGAATTAAAAAAGAAATCGGTTCTGCCTGTGCGCCGGATGCCGGCGAGGGTCGGACAATCGAAATTAAAGGACGCGATTTAATGAACGGCGTGCCCAAGGAAATCATCATTACCGAACGTCAGGTTGCTGAGAGTCTGAGCGAACCGGTTTCCCAAATTGTCGAAGCGGTTAAGGTGGCTCTGGAACATACGGCTCCCGAACTGGCTGCCGATATTGTTGACAAAGGTATTGTCCTGACCGGCGGCGGTGCGTTGCTGACTAATTTGGATCAGGTTTTGCGCAATGCAACCGGCCTTCCGGTTTCCATTGCCGAAGATCCGTTGGCCTGCGTTGTCAAAGGCACTGGTAAGGCTTTGGATGAAATGAGCCGCTTGCGCTCAATTCTTTCCACCATGTATTAACGGGGCGCTTCGCAACTTTTGACAAAGGAAAGCCGTGCATTCGGCAGCGGTTTTG
>HF995299.1:0-4661 GCA_000432275.1 Proteobacteria bacterium CAG:495 | reverse complement strand
CTCAGGTTGCGGATAGGGGGGTGTTCCCGTTTTAATTTTTTTGAATAATCAGCGGAGCCATAATGAAGCGGCGCAGAAGTTTATTTGTTCATTTCAGTCATATCAGATTACTGGCGCAAAAATTTGCACTGGTAATTTTGTTTTTATCAGCTTTTGTATTGATGCTGGTGAACAAAACCGATACGGTGATTATCGAAAAAACCTCTACGGTGGCGACCGACGTTATTTCTCCGGTCATCGACGTCTTGGTTATTCCGGCAAAGGCCATTGCCTCGGTATATGATTATTTCAAAGACCTTAAGGAAATTCACAACGACAATCAGCGTTTGAAAGACGAAAACAAGCAACTGACAAATCTGTATGACCGGGCACGGGCGTTGGAGATTGAAAACCGGCTGCTGTCCGATTTGCTTAATTATGTTACGCCGCCCGAGGCCGAGTTTATGACCGCGAGAGTAATTGCGGAGGAAGGGGATGCGTTTTCTCACTCGGTAATCGCTTATGTCGGTGACAAACCGGTAAAAAAAGGACAAGTGGCCCTTTCGGATAAAGGCGTCGTCGGACGTGTCGACCGGGTCGGCAACGTTTATGCCAAAATCATTTTGATTACCGACATCAACTCCAAAATTCCGGTGATGGTAGAAAAGACCAGAGTGCGCGGTATTTTATCAGGCGACAACAGTACGACGCCGAAAATGATTTTTATTCCGTTGGAAGCGGAGCTGGCCATTGGCGATCGTATTGTCACATCCGGCGTTGCCGGGGTTTTCCCCGCAGGGCTTCCGGTTGGGCGGGTTGTGAGCGTCGACAAAAATGAAATCAGGGTAAAGCCGTTCAGCAATCTTGACCGTTTGGAGTATGTCAAACTGGTTAATTACGGTTTGGACGGTATTTTGGAAGACGAAGAAGCCGGACGGGAAGCAAAATAGGATGAGTGAAGATTTAGATGAAAATATCACCTCTTTGTTTCAGCGCCTGCTGCCGTTTATGTCTTCGGTTTTGCTGCTGCTGATTTCTTATATTCCTTTGGATTTCAGCGTTTTTAACAACATTCGCCCGTCGATAGGCCTGATTTGCGTATACTTTTGGATGCTGCACCGGCCGGATTTGTTTAACCTTTGGTCGGTCTATTTTCTGGGGGTGATTGATGATATAATATCATCGGCACCGTTTGGTTCCAATATTTTTGCAATGCTGCTTCTGTACGTTTTGATTACCAACACGTCACGCTTTTTTAACGCTAAGCCTTTTGTGGTTACATGGTACGGCTTTGCAGTGTTGTCTCTGGTTGCGATGCTGGGGCGCTGGCTGGTCGTATCAATTTATTACAGCCAGTTTTTGCCGTTGTTGATGATGCTGTTCAGCTATATGGTGACAATCGCCGCTTATCCGTTGTTGTCTCTGCTGCTGGCTTTTATTCAAAACCATATGATTCAGGACGAGGAATAAATGAACCGCGATAACGATAAAGGAAAGGTTTTAATCAATCGTTCGCTGATTCTCGGCATCGGCAAGTTTCTGCTGTTTATTGTCATTATCGCCCGTTTGTATTATTTGCAGGTTTATCAGGCTGACAAATATAAAACGCTGGCTGATGAAAACCGGATTTCTACCCGTTTGCTGGTTCCGCCGCGGGGAATCATTTATGATCGGCACCTGGAACTGCTGGCCACCAATCGTCAGAACTTTCAGGCATTGATGGTTGCGGAGCAGGCGCCGAATGTTCAGGCAACGTTGGACGCATTTAAGAAGATTATGCCGCTGAGCGAGGCCGAAGAAGAAAAAATCAAAAAAGACCTGCGTAAAAACCGTAGTTTTGTTCCGATTAAAATTAAGGATAATCTAACATGGGACGAGGTTGCCAAAATCCAGTTAAACGCACCGGATTTGCCGGGTATATTCATTGACGAGGGGTTGTCCCGTTATTATCCTTACGGAGAAAAAATGGCTCATATTATCGGCTATGTTTCTTCAGTTTCGGATACTGACGTTAAGGATGATCCGCTGCTGGAAGTTCCGGGATTTAAAATCGGCAAGGCGGGTATTGAAAAGCTTTATGAAAAAAAACTGCGCGGCAAGGGGGGAAACCTTAAGCTGGAAGTCAACGCCTACGGCCGTATTATGAAAGAGATTGAAAAGGTTGAGGGCATTCCGGGTGATCGTATTGAACTGAGCATTGATGCCCGTTTGCAGACCAAGGCTTATGATTTGTTTGGCGAAGAGAGCGGTGCGGCAATTTTGTTAAATGTAAACACCGGTGAGATTTTGGCTTTTGTTTCAACGCCGGCCTATGATCCCAATGTTTTGTCGCAGGGTATCAGTACGACGGAGTGGAAAGAGCTGAGCACCAATGAACGGCATCCTCTGATTAACAAGGCTTTGTCAGGGTTGTATTCTCCGGGCTCGACTTTTAAGATGATAACGGCGCTGGCGGCACTTGAGGCCGGGGTGATTTCGGCTCAGACACGTTCGTTCTGCGCCGGCAAGATGATGCTGGGCAATCATACCTTCCACTGTTGGAAAAGATTTGGCCATGGCTATATTGACGTTGTTCAGGCGCTGATGCATTCGTGTGATATTTTCTTTTATGAAACGGCTCAAAAGGTCGGAATTAACAAAATTGCGGAGATTGCAAGGAGTTTTGGTCTGGGCAAAAAAGTCAACGTCGGTCTGGAAAACGAAAAATCCGGCCTTATCCCTGATACCGAATGGAAGTGGCAGCGTTTCGGCGAAAGCTGGCAGCAGGGCGAAAACCTGATTTCCGGAATCGGGCAGGGATATATTCTGACCACGCCGATACAGCTGGCTACCATGACGGCGCGGATAGCCAACGGCGGATATGAGGTTGTTCCGACGTTTAAGAAGGCTGATCCCGCGCAGCAGTTAAACTGGCGCAAGATTAATGTTTCTTCGGCAAATTTGGGACTGGTAAAGCAGGGAATGTGCGATGTGGTCAACGTTCCCGGCGGTACGGCTTATATGTCCCGTTTTGACTTTAACGGGCAGCAAATGTGCGGCAAGACCGGCTCTGCCCAAGTTCGCCGGATTACGATGAAAGAACGTGAAAGCGGAATTATCAAACAAAAAGATTTGCCGTGGAAATTCCGGGATCATGCGTTGTTTGTCGCTTATGCTCCGGCGGTTGATCCCAAATATGCAGTCGGGGTCGTCGTCGAACACGGCGGCAGCGGTTCCGGCGTGGCAGCGCCGATTGGCAAAAATCTGCTGTTGGAAGCTTTAAAGTTAGACGCAACTTCAGAACCGGTGGAATAGTCACATGTATAAGTCATATGAAACGAGTTTTAAAAATCAAACACCGACGCTGAGAGAGAAAATTCAAAATCTCAGTTTCTCGTATATTATGTTTATCATCCTGCTGGCATCCATCGGGGTGACGATGCTTTATTCCGCCGCTAACGGAAACTGGAGCCCTTGGGCGCTGAATCAGCTGATGCGTTTCGGTCTGGGCTTTGTGGTAATGATTACTTTCGCGCTGACGGACATTCGCGTGTTTATGCGGTATGCTTATATTTTTTATTTTGCAACGCTGATTTTGCTGATTATTGTGGAGGTTACCGGGCATATAGGCATGGGCGCCCAACGATGGATTAACCTTGGATTTATTAAATTACAGCCGTCCGAGTTGATGAAGATTGCCTTGGTTTTGGCTTTGGCCCGCTATTTTCATTCGTCTTCTCTGCAAAGCATTGAAAGTATCCGCGGTATTATTCCCCCGCTGTTAATGGTTTTGTTTCCGGCTTTTTTGGTTATGACGCAGCCTGACCTCGGTACGGCGTTGATGTTGCTCTTTTCTGCCGGGGCAATCTTTTTTATCGTCGGCGTACAGTTGTGGAAATTCGGCGTGTTGATTCTGGGAGCAATCGTGACCATGCCGATTGCGTGGCATTTGTTGCATGATTATCAGCAAAACCGGGTGCTAACCTTTTTAAATCCGGAGCGGGATCCTCTGGGAGCCGGTTATCATATTATCCAGTCCAAAATTGCGCTGGGTTCCGGCGGTGTGTTTGGCAAGGGTTTTTTGAAGGGGACGCAAAGCCATCTGAATTTCCTGCCGGAAAAACATACGGACTTTATTTTTACGATGTTGTCGGAAGAGTTTGGGCTTATCGGTGCGACTTTTGTCGTTATCGTTAATTTCTTGATTATCGCGTACAGTTATTCTTTTGCCCTGCGAAGCACCAGTTATTTCGGAAAACTGGCTGCAATCGGATTGGCAACCAACTTCTTTTTGTATGTTTTTATCAATATGGCAATGGTTTTGGGCCTAATTCCGGTCGTAGGTATTCCGCTGCCGCTGATTTCATACGGCGGAACGGTTATTCTCTCCGTTATGGCCGGTTTTGGGATTATTCTTTCGGTACATATTAATCGGAATATTAATATCGGTAAAGACTAGCAAAGTTGCAAGGTGACCGATTAATGCAGATTTTGCGGGTTAAAAGTTTCCTCACGTACTTCTATGTACGCTCCGGTACTTTTACCCTTAAATCTTATTACTCAGCGCACCTATCAACTTTGCTTTTCGTATTGTGTTATCTTATCTCTCCCTAGCTTCCTCCTATACGACCACATATCACCCTCCTTGGTGGGGAGCATTATATACGGGTGCTTTTACCCTTAAATCTTATTACTCAGCGCAC
>HF995298.1 GCA_000432275.1 Proteobacteria bacterium CAG:495 | reverse complement strand
TCCCCGCCCGTTATTTGCACCGGCTGGAAAGGAGCAAGGGGTATTATTTTGTCTTCTTCAAGCGTCTGCTGGCGCTCTACGGCAAACAGGTCAACATCGAGCTCGTTGACCGCAAATAACAAAAAAGCCCTGTTTGAACGGAGGGCTTTTATTACATCATTCCTGTTTTAACTTATCCCGCAGCCGCATCAGAATTTTTCCCAGGTGATTTTGCCCAATACCGGCGCAAACACCCCAGAAACAATCCCCCCAGTGATTGCCCTCTTCCAGCTCGGCATCTCCGGTTGCAAGCAGCATCTCCTTCAGCGCGGGAGAATTGGCAAACTTTTGGCTGACTAAATCGGTCATAACGGCTATTTTGATATTGTCCCATCCCGGACGGACTTTAATGCGGCCGGAATCAGCCAGTTTTTTTGCTTCAAAAGGAGTCATAGCCTGAATTTCGGCCCGCATTTCCATATCCAAGGTCTTTGCCGCCTGATACGCACATTCAACGCAATCAAAAGCCATTCCATCGTACACAACCTTAACCGGATGCGGATAAAAACCGCCGCCATCGCGATAAGGATAAAAATTTGAGAGAAAACGGCTTTCATCCAAAGCAAAAGTCAGAATCTTATCCATAGTTCCCTCTCCTTTTTTATTTGCGAATCTCGAACTCCTCGAACATCGTTTTAATATATTCGATTAACCCTTTGTCGGCAAATATTCCCTCGCAATCGGCATCTGTGGTAACGGTGTCGGTGGGAATCGGGCGGTATTGCTGGAGGAAGTATTTTTTTACGCCTTTGGCATACAGGTCTTCTGCCATTTTCTTTAAGTCTGCCGGCTTGAGCAGGCGCGGATCACATGTTGTGCGGCACTCAAAGTCAATTCCGGCTTGCAGGAGCAAATCAAGGCTTTTCAAAACCTTTTCCAGATGGTCGGTTTTTGTTACTTCGCGGTATCTTTCCTTTTCAAACGGCGCTTTAATGTCCATTCCGACCCAATTTACCAACGGCAGCACCTTTTCCAAATGTTCCGGGCGATAGCCTCCGGTATGCAAACCGACAGCATATCCAAGCTCCTTAACCTCGCGCATGGCATCGGCCAAAGCATCCTGCACCAACGGTTCGCCGCCGCTGAACACAACAGCATCCAATTTTCCGCGACGGTCCTTCAGAAAATCTACAAATCTGTCCCAGACAAAATCCGTAGGCTGGCCGATTTTCTGCACCGCCGTATTATAACAAAACGGACAACGCCAGGGGCAGCCCTGCAAAAAAACAACAGCAGCCAGTTTTCCCGGATAATCAACAACTGAAAAAGTTTCGGCTCCGCCGACAATAACCGTATTACTCATTTTCTCACCTTCAGGATAAAAAAATCCCGGGCGGAACAGGGCGTTCCGCCCAGGACTAACAGCAGATTTTCACCAAATAAAACTACTCGGCGGCAATATCAAGAGCATCCATGCAGATTGCCTTGCTCTCGCAGAAGCATTTTCTAGAGTAAAATTCTGACTTTTTGCCGACGTTAAATTCAGAAACCGGGCGGAGGTAACCCATTACTCTGGTCCAAACTTCACAAGGCTGTCTTTCTTCGTCTTTTAATACTACATCTTCAAAATTAATAGTTGTCATTTTTTCTTTCTCCAAAATTAAATTTTACTCTTATGCAACTTCTTTTCTGGAAGCGGCGGCTCTTTTTTCTGCCTTTTTCTCCTCGTCACAAATCGGGCAGTATTTGTGTTCTCCTGAGATATATCCATGCTTGGGGCAAATGGAAAAAGTAGGAGTGATGGTAACGTACGGTAAACGATAGTTGGTCAGAACGCGTTTGACGATATCGCGGCAGACCTTGGCGGAAGAAATACGCTGCCCCATATAAAGGTGCAGAACGGTACCGCCGGTGTACTTGGTCTGTAAGGTAGACTGCAGATCCAAAGCTTCGAAAGGATCGTCCGTATAACCTACAGGCAGCTGAGAAGAGTTGGTGTAAAACGGATTTTCCTTGGTGCCGGCTTGGATAATGTCTTTATAACGTTTTTTATCCTCGCGGGCAAAACGGGTGGTTGCGCCTTCAGCCGGAGTGGCTTCAAGATTGTACATATGGCCGGTTTCTTCCTGAATCTTGACCAATTTGGCGCGAATGTAATCAAGGAACTTGATGGCGAAATCCTGCCCCCACTGATCGGCAATGTTGTGTTCGTCATTGGTAAAGTTGCGAATCATCTCGTTGATGCCGTTAACGCCGATTGTCGAGAAGTGGTTGCGCAAGGTGCCGAGATAACGCTTGGTGAACGGGAACAAACCGTTGTCAATCAGTCTCTGAATCAATTTGCGTTTGATTTCCAGAGATGTTCTGGAGAGTTCCATCAGTTCGTCAACGCGGGCAAACAAACCAGCCTCGTCGCCTTTGTAAACATAACCCAGACGAGCGCAGTTTATGGTAACGACGCCGATAGAACCGGTTTGCTCGGCCGAACCGAACAAGCCGTTGCCGCGAGCCAGAAGCTCACGCAGGTCTAACTGCAGACGGCAGCACATAGAACGAATTTGTCCCGGTTTGAGAACGGAATTGATAAAGTTCTGGAAATAAGGCAAGCCGTATTTGGCCGTCATTTCAAACAAAAGCTCGGTGTTCTCGTCTTCCCAGGGGAAATCCGGCGTCATATTGTAGGTCGGAATCGGGAAGGTAAACGGACGGCCTTTGATATCGCCTTTCATCATAACTTCGATATAGGCTTTGTTAATCATATGCATTTCATCTTTGAGGTCGCCATAGGTGAAATCCTGCTCAACGCCGGCAATAATCGGATGTTTGTCGCGCAAATCTTCAGGGCAGACCCAGTCAAAAGTGAAATTGGTAAACGGCGTTTGCGAACCCCAACGAGAAGGAACGTTCAGGTTATAGATGAGTTCCTGCATACTTTGGTAAACATGTTTGTAGTCCAGATTGTCAACGCGGACATAAGGCGCCAAATAGGTATCGACCGAAGAGAAAGCCTGAGCGCCGGCCCATTCGTTTTGCAAAGTACCCATAAAGTTTACCATCTGGCCGACGGCAGCGCTCAAATGTTTGGCCGGACCGGCTTCCGCCTTTCCGGGAACGCCGTTAAAACCTTCGTGAAGAAGATTCTTCAAGGACCAACCGGCGCAATAAGCTGCCAGCATACTCAAATCGTGAATGTGGATATCGCCGTTGCGGTGTGCTTCACCGATGTTGGAGGGATAAACGTGGCTGAGCCAATAATTGGCGGTAACCTTGCCGGAAACGTTCAAAATCAAACCGCCGTTGGAGTATCCCTGGTTGGCGTTTTCATTAATGCGCCAGTCAAGTTTTTCGAGATATTCGTTAATGGAGCTTTCGACGTCCACCATAACTTTGTGGTCGGCGCGCATACGATTGCGCTGGTCGCGATACAAGATATAAGCCTTGGCGGTGGCAAAATAGTTGGCGGAAATTAAAACCTGTTCTACGATATCCTGAATTTGTTCAATTGAGGGAAGAGATTCTGCAAATTTATATTTAAGGACTTTCAAAACCTGTGCGGTTAACAACCAGCTCTCCTGTTCGCTGAATTCCCCGGTGGTGGTTCCGGCTTTCAAAATGGCATTGTAAATGCGATTGCTGTCAAAAGGAGCCAGCGTACCGTCTCTTTTGGTAACGCTCTCAATTGCAATCTGTTCATTCTCAATTGCGGGCATATCGTAGTTGGATTTTGACATTTCTATATAGCTTCCCTTGTATCTTATAGTTTTAACCTTAATCATGTCATCTCTGACATTATGCATACAATATCTGGTGTTAAAAAAAAGTAAACATCGCAAGATTTAGTATGCACAATTTTTTATATAGAGCATCATTTTTAAATTTTCGAAGAATTTACGGCGCTGCTGACCTTGGGTTTATATTGCGTTATTATAGGTGGCGGCTCAATACCCAAAAATGAGCTTTTTAAAGCACATAGACTTATCTCATTCAAAAACAATCATAAAATTTTTTTTGTTAAGTGGATAAATTTCTTAATAAAAATTTTTAATGAAAATACGTCTAATTTTAGGCGGTTCGGGCTAGTATTTTAAGACGTCAAAAACGGCGGAAACACACCGTAAAGAGGTAAAAAAACGGATTCCCTGCCGAAACAAGGAATCCGTTTTTTGAGATTCGAACGCTACCAAACCTTTTATTTCGGCATCGTCACAACGTCCTCGCCGATTACCGACTGCTCGATATATTCATCGGTACATTGCGGGCCGACACACCGTTTGAGCACGGTGGCCTTGCGCCCCGGGGTAAGCCCCTTTACCCGAATCGAGGGAACATAGACATCGACAATCTTAATTTTGAACGTCAAATAGCCGGTGGCGCCCACTTCGTCGGTAATATACACCTTAACGTTATATTCGCCGATGTTTCCGGGCATTGCCGTGCCGCTGAAGGTTTTGGTTTCTTCGTTGAAAATCAGCCAATCAGGCAGTGGGCTGTCATCTTTGAGGCCGGCTTTGACGGTGGTTTTGCCGACAAAATCCATCTTATTGAAAACAGCTTCGGGAATCGTAATTTCTATCCGCTGGCCGCTTTCCAACGTTACGTCGGGCATCAGACGGGAAGAAGAAAGGTTCACCGGCGGACGCTTGGTCGGAACCTCCAACAGATACGGACGGTTATCCGGCAAAAATTCGCCCTTGCGCCATTTTTCCAAAACGCCGCGGAGATAAACCGCAATCTTAGAGGGCTTTTCGGTTAACATATAATAAGGAATCGCATCCATACCCAGGGTTGAATAGAGATTGCCCAGCGCATCCTGCAAATCGACATAAGCCAAGAGGGCCTTAACTTCATCTTCAATCGCCTTAGCGGCTTCCAGCTGGCTCTTCTCGGCTTTACTGCCGTCTTTGATGGTGGTGTCTTCGGCAATGTCTTCAGACACGTTAGCCAGCTCGTGGCTGATCTGATAGTCTTCAACTGCCGACATATAGCGAGCCCAAGCCACGTAAACCTGGCTCAACACCAACGTCGTCATCCGCTGACGGCGCAAGGTTTCGAGCTCTTTTTCCGAGGGATTGCGGACATCTTCAAAAACATTCATACCAATCTGGCGGGCTTTCTTGGCCCACATACGGTTATAGTAATTGGGATCGTTTTTATATTTAGCCTGTCCCGGATTGGTAAAGACGCGGAATGAAGATTTGACCTCATCCACATTGGTAACCATATCGCGGACACGCAGTTCGGGACGATTGGTCAGGGCAATCCACTCCATTTCATCCAGAGAGCTTTTGATTTCCGGCAGTTCGAAGTTGCCATACTCTTTTCCGACAAGCTTAAATTCGGTTGACGGATGGAAACCCATCAAAGATGCCAGGCGGACCTGAGCGGTTTCAAGCTCACGTTTGAGGGCAGACAAGTCTTTTACGGCGCGCATATACTTGCGTTTTTTTACCAAATCGGGCATCGAAAGATTTTCGCCTTTTTGAGCCAGTTCGTTAGAACGGGCATTCAGTTCGTCCACCTCGAGGGTCATAAATTCAATCATATCGTCGATAACCGGCAGCAGGCGTTGTGCCGTCAGCGTTTTCCAATAAAGGACGCGGGTTTCCTGCAGAAGGTTATGAATAACTTTGCGGCTTTGTTCATAAGCGACGGTTGCCTTGTACTGTGCATCTTGGGTCTGATAATAAACGGTACCGACATCCAAAATGTTCCAAGCCAATTTGAGTTCGGAATCCATTGCCGAATGATTGTCCGTATTGACATATCCGGCAGACGAGAAAATTTCCGGCAGACGGTTTGCCGGAGACTTGCCTACTTCGACCAGGCTTTGCTGATAGCTGACGACGCGGCGCGTGTAGTTGTATTTCAACGCCAAAGCCATTGCCATATACATATCAATCGGTTTTTCTATTTTACGGGGAGAAGAGGCATACATCGTCTGCATGTCAACATCCAGACGAATCGCACGATCCCAATCGGTGTAAGACACCGGTGCCGGCACGCCGCGTTCGTTGCTGACGGTGTAATCGTCCCGAGAACAGGCGCTGACTGCAATAACGCCGGCCAAAACAAAAGCCAATATTTTTTTCATTACTCTATCCTTAAGAACAAATATCTAGGATATAAATTATATCAATAATTTGCATATTAATAGTATTTATTTGCTTTTATTCAACTTTCATGTATAAATTGAAGTAAGGAACACTTCGGAAATGGGGTAAAATGCTAGATATTATTCAGACAATTTTCAAATACCGCGAAAAGAAAAGCCCTGACCAGCTGGGATATTATCCCGAAAGAGTGCATGTCAACGCGATGCCGGAACGACGTTATCTGTGGACGTCGCGGCTGCTTGTCATTATCTCCTGCCTGAGCATCAGCGTCAGCATGATGCTGGCAAGCGCCATTTATCTGCTGCTGCCGCAGCGCGGTTCTTACCCCCGCCTTTTGCAAACCAATCGCGCCTTCAGTCAACTGGAGCAAACCGAACTGCAGGAAAAACGCGTGCCGGTGCAAGACCTGCTGGCTGAACAATATATTGAAGAATACATTATGCTGCGCCATGTTATCAGCAACGATTACGACGAGCTGATGATGCGCTGGGCGCCCGGCTCCGAACTGTACTGGCTTTCCGCCCGCTCGGTCTTCCAAAATTTTGTAACCAACGACGTACAGAACAACATCCGCCAATTCAGAATGCGGGCGCTGGTCCGTATGGTGGAAGTCGAATGGGTCAAACCGATGACACAGGGGTTATGGCAGGCGCAGTTCATTACCATGGACTATTATCCCGGAGAAAAGGTGCCCATTGTCAACATTTGGCGTGCGTATTTGAGAATCGTCTTTACGACAATCAACTTCAACAACAAAGAGCAACGTACGCTCAACCCGTTCGGATTTTTGGTATTGAACTATTCGCTGGCTTATGTCGGTACGCCGGACCAACCGGAAAGCTATCTGGCGACGGCCAAAGACGTCCGCAACCAAAATTACACATACTGAGTGGGAACCATGGGTTTTCTTGGGATATTGTTTCGCTTCAGAGAAAAGAAAAGTCCGGACAAACTGGGATTATATCCGGAGGCGGTTCATATCGACGCGATGCCCGAACGACGTTATCTGTGGACTTCCCGTATTCTGGTGATTGTCGGCGCCATCAGCATGAGCGTTACGATTATGTTGGCCTGCACGGTTTATCTGCTGTTGCCGCAACGAGGAGCCAGACCGCGGCTGTTGCAGACAAACAAGTTCTTCAGCCAGCTGGAGAACAGCGATCCGGCAGAAAAAAAAATGCCGGTAATGGATTTGGTCACCGAGCAGCTCATTGAGAAATACATTACACTCCGCCATGAAATTCCGGAATCGCAATCACAGCTTTACAACCGCTGGGCAATGAAATCAGAATTCTACTGGTTGTCCTCGGTAGGCGTTTTTCAGGAATTTGCCAGCAAAGCAACCTCTGAGCAAATTATCAAATTCATCAAACAGGGCATTACCCGAAAAGTGGAAATGGAATGGACCCGCAGAGTCACCGGGAATTTGTGGCAGTCGCAATTCCATACCATCATACGCTATCCCGACATTCCGGATCCGGTCGTTATCGTATGGCGGGCTTATATGCGGATTGACTATAACGACATTGATTTGGAAAAACGCGACGGTCTGGTCGAAAATCCTTTTGGATTTAAAATCACCAAATATTCGCTCTCTTATGTGGGAACTCCGGAAAAACCCGTCAGCTATTTGGAGACGGCAAAGAAAATCCGCGAAAACCATTTGGTTGAATAAGTATCCCCAGACAAAGTCCTCCGCTTTTCTTACAAGATCGGCGGCGGTTGTTGTCTCCGTATGGACACAGTTACAACAACGTCACCAGTCTTATGTTCAATTTTTACCTAATTTATTTTCAACAAATACACAATAAAATATCCCGGACATTACTGTCCGGGATATTTTTCGGAGATGCGCGGATTATGTTCCGGAGCCGCTGCATTGATGACAGCATCGCCTCCAAGAGTCAACATCGCAGCTTCCCGAACCCACATTACCGGCAGCATTACAGCTCGAGCCCATTTGGCCATATTCGCTGGCACATCTTTCGAAAGAGTATCCGCTCCAGCTGCTGCATGAACTTCCGCCATAGTAACCCGAGTCTGAGCAGGTTTTGTCGGGAATCTGGCAAGTCTGTTCACGCGAGCCGGGGTATGTCGGCAACCATTGATAACCGGGGGCACAATCACACTCTTTGTATTTTCCGTCACACGGAGACCCCTTTCCGACATAACCGGTATTGTTGCAGGCATATCGGTATCCCTGTTCTTCACAAGTTTTAGCACGACAAGTGTAGCAGGTGCCTGATGTGGCGCCACAAGAACAAACCTTAGAGGGTGTTCCGGT
>HF995297.1:11294-18109 GCA_000432275.1 Proteobacteria bacterium CAG:495 | reverse complement strand
ATGGTCGTCTAATACGAAAGCTTCGGAACGGGAGCGTCCGTATATTGCCGTATTTTAGTTTTCGTTTTTTGGGGAAGAAGTCTGTCGGCAGACAACTAAATTTTTTATATGGGTATTCTTTTTTTAACTTCTTGCTGATAATATTTTCTCAAATTAATCAGGAGAATCGGAATGGCAAGAGCAATCATATTAATGATGGATTCATTCGGTATCGGCGGTGCACCCGACGGTGCCAAATACGGCAATGACGGTGCCGATACGCTCGGGCATATTGCCGCAGCCGGAAAAGGATTGAATATTCCGAATTTACATGCGTTGGGATTGTCTGAGGCGGCCAAAGGTGCCAGCGGCAAGTATCCGGCCATCGGCACCCAAAAGGCACCGCGGTTGCAGATGCCGTCGAAATACGGGCATGCCAAAGAAATCAGCATGGACAAAGATACGGTTTCCGGCCATTGGGAAATGGCGGGATTGCCGAATCTCAAAGGCTGGGGGCATTTTAAGCCGGATTATCCTTCTTTTCCGGCAGAAGTGATTGAAAACATCGTCAGGGAAAGCGGAATTCTCGGCATTCTCGGCAATAAAGCCGCTTCGGGTACGGTGATTATTCAGGAGCTTGGCGAAGAGCATATTCGGACGGGCAAACCTATTTTCTATACTTCAGCCGACAGCAATATGCAGATTGCCGCCCATGAAAATCATTTCGGTTTGGACAGACTTTACAGGCTTTGCGAGATTGCTTACAAATATGTTCAGCCTTATAATATCGGGAGAATTATCGCTCGTCCTTTTGTGGGAGAGAAAAACGGAGCGTTTTCCCGTACGACCAATCGTAAGGATTATGCAGCGCAGCCGTTTGGCGAGACTTTGCTCGACCGCATTAAATCTGCGGGCGGAAACGTAATCGCTATCGGTGCCATTAACGATATTTACGCCCATCGCGGCATTACGAAGGAAGTCCATGCCGCGAAGCTGCCGCAGTTGTGGGATGCGACGCTGCGCGAAATAAAGGAGGCACCGGATTTCAGCTTGGTATTTACCAATTTTGAAGACTTTGACATGTATTTCGGCCATCGCCGCGATATAGACGGTTATGCTGGGGCTTTGGAGTATTTTGATTCCCGGCTGCCGGAAATTGCCGGTGTTTTGCAAGAAGACGACATTGTTTTTATAACGGCAGACCACGGCAATGATCCTACATGGGAAGGCACCGACCATACCCGGGAGCAGGTGCCGGTAATTATGTTTGGTCCCAAGGTTGCGGCTGCCGATTTGGGACAGAGGGAAACTTATGCCGACATAGCCCAGACAATAGCCGAATATTTTAATCTGAAGCCGTTTGAGTACGGCACCAGTTTCTTGAAGGACAAGCAATGACTTATTTTGCAGCAAACCTCCCCAGAGACAAACATTGTTTTTTTGGAGCCGAAGGCGGCGTTTCGAACGGTATTTACAAAGGGCTTAACGTTAATACCCGCAGTGACGACAATCCGGAAGACGTTGCCCGAAATTTGGAGATTGCGGCGAATCGGCTGGGCGTACACAGCGAAAATCTGCATCTGTTGATTCAGGGGGTAAGCAGCCGTGTCGAATTTGTTGAGCAAGCCTCGCACCGTCAGATGGAAGCCGACGGGGTCGTGACGAACAAAGAGGGTGTCGTTTTGTGTATTCGGACGGCGGACTGTGCTCCGGTTTTGTTGGCTGATTATGAGAACGGCGTCATCGGTGCGGCTCATGCCGGATGGCGGGGCGCTTTCGGCGGCGTTATTGAAAACACGTTGGATTTAATGATTGCCAAAGGAGCTGTTTTGGGTAATATCCGCGCGGCGGTGGGGCCTTGTATCGGCCAGCAGTCGTATGAGGTGGACGATTGTTTCCGTCAGCAGTTTACCGGGCGGGACGCGGCTTTTGAAAAATATTTTATAAATTCTGCAAATGCGGGACATTATATGTTTGACTTAGAACGTTTTTGCGGGGACCGTCTAAAAGACTGCGGCGTGGCCAGCATTACGGTTTCGGGGCTGGACACCTATGCGCTGGAAAACGATTATTACAGTTTTCGGCGTTATACGCATCGCGGCTTGATAAAGGCGCCAAAGTGTTTTCCGGTGGAGTTGTCGGCAATAAAACTTTAGCTTTGTGGGCAAAAACGGCATAGTGCTTTATTTTGTCGCGAAAACTGCTATAATGCAAAAGGTTTTAACAATATAGAAGTTTTTTATGTCTCCGCTCGGAAAATTTACTCTGGCTTTGTTGGGTTTGCGTTTCTTCGGCGCCGAAGGTTTTTTTATCGGCCTGTTTCTGGGGCATATGCTGATAGACCGCACATTGGTTATTACCGCTTTGGAAAAGCGTTTGAGTTTGTTGGACGACAACATTCGCTTGATGTTGCCTTATAAAATCTATCGGTACTATAATCGGATTGACGGTAACTTTTGGGGCAAGATTTGGGGAATGCTGTTTGGGTCACTGTTATACGGCGTAAACGGCTTTATTTTGTTTTTTATTGTCGGGCATTTTGTCTTTGACACGCCGAACAGCCGTCATGCCCGCAAATTCCGCAAAGAGTTGGATTTCTTTTTTGACAATAACTGGGGCAAAATCGGCGGGGCTGTTCTGGGGTTTGTCAGCCATAGCCGGATTTTGTTGTTTTCCGGAATTATCGCGGGTTTTTTCATTGACTATTATCGAATGGAAAATGCCAATTTGTTTCCGTTTGCACGCATCCGGCAGTTCTGGTACAAGGTTAATCCGTTAAAATTGTGGCGGCATTCGCAGGAAGCGCGGCATGTGGCCTTTATTCAGGCGATGGCGGGGCTTGCCGCCAAGGTTGCCAAGGCCGACGGACAGGTGACCGAAGAGGAGGTCCGGGCTTTTAAAAAGGCCTTTGCGGTAAAACAGGAAGAAAATTCAAAAGTTGCAAAAGTTTTTAATAAAGCAAAAACCTCCAGTGAGGGAATTGAGAAATATACTCAGCAGTTGAACTGGCTGACACAAGACAATTTGCCGCTTAAGGAGAACGTGGTTGACAATCTGTTTAAGATAGCTGTAGCGGACAGCGGCGGCGCAGCGGCGGAAGCGCTGGACCTGCTGAGGCGCATAGCCAGGCAGATAGACTTGCCGGAAGGTAATTTTGAGGTTATTCAGGACATCTATACGCCAAAGAGCAAAAATGCCACGATGCAGAGTTTTTATGACGTCTTGGGAGTCTTCTGCAATGCCAGCGACTGTGAAATAAAACGCCGCTGGAAAGAGCTTATCGTCAAATACCATCCGGACCGGTTGCAGGCTCGGGGCGCCAGTGCCGAAGAAATCGAATCGACGACCTTAAAAATGGCGGAAATAAACAACGCATATCAGGCGATTATGAAAAGCCGGAAAATAATCTGAGGAAACGGAGATGAAAGAACAGCTGCTGCCTTATTTTGAAGAGCGGACGACACCGGTGGACATGATTGTGCTGCATGCCAGCGCCTTTCCGGCAGAGAAGCTTCTTTATTATCTTGATTACTATAAATGCAGCTGCCATTATGTTTTGGATGAAAATGCCGAGCTGATTAAAGTCTGTGGAGAAGATAAATGCGCTTTTCATGCGGGAAAGGGATATTGGCGCGGAGCTGAGAAAAGCGTTAACCAGCGCTCGATAGGCATTGAAATTTGCAACATGAGTCTGGGGCAACATCCTTATGACGAAAAACAGATAGACAAGTTGATTCCTTTTTGCCGGAAACTGGTTCGCAAATATGCGATTCCGCTTTGCAATGTTGTCGGGCACAGTGACGTGGCGCCCGCGCGCAAGGCTGATCCAGGTCCTGCATTTCCGTGGAAGCGGCTGGCAAGAGAGGGATTGGGGTTATGGTACGAACCCAAAAATGCCGCTAAAATGGCGGAAGACGATACGGCCAGACTGCTGAGCATTATCGGGTATGATACCGCGAGCGAAGAGGCGGTCAGGGCTTCGGCCTATGCGTTTTGCCGTCGTTTCCTGCCGCAGTTTGTTCAGCTTGACGAAGACGTTGCACATTTGGTTGACAACGTGCTGCCGGATGAATTTGGATTTATGGCCGAAACTAAGTTTAAGCAGGTTTTGAAGGCGGCAGCTTACAGTTATCTGAATTACAAATAGCGCAGTGCGTCCAGGACGCCTTGCAGAATGTAAGCGGCAGACGAGCTGTCCAGAATGTCTTTTCGTTTTGCCCGGGACATATCGACTTCCTTTATTAAGAAATTTTCCATGGCTTTGGAGGACAAACGTTCGTCCCAAAAAGCGTAGGGCAACGGAATTTCCTGCGCCAGTTTTTGTGCAAAGCTTCGTACGGCTTTGGCTGTGTCGCCTTCTTCACCGTTCATTTGCAGCGGCAGGCCGTAGACGAGGGCGCCGACTTCCTTTTCGGCTACCAGTGTGCGAATGGCTTTGAGGTCCGCGTTCCAATCAGACCGGAAAATGGTTTTTTGAGGGGTTGCCACCGTCCACAGCAGGTCAGAGACGGCCACGCCGAGGCGCTTGGTTCCGAAGTCGAAACCGAGGATGGCTTTATAAGGTTTTATCTGTTGTTTAAAATCGCGCAAATCCATGAAATTCTCCTTGATTGTTTATCCTAGATGATTGGCCGCCGCTGTCAAGCGGATAAATAAGTCCGGGACGGCAAAATATTTAAGTATAACCAAAAAGTTATGAGTGTTTTTTCTATCTGCTAATTGAATTTTAAGAATCTTTGTATAGTATTAGCGACAAGTAAATCCATAACTCTTTTACAAGGAAAAAAATATGAAATTGCGTTTTTTATGGACAGTTTTGGCTGTTTTGGCGCTTGCGGCTCCGGCTCGGGCCGAATTGCAGATTGACGTTTCGGGGGCGATGCGCGATCCGATGCCGATAGCTTTTCCGGAGATGATTCATGACGGTTTCTTTGTAGGACAATACGGTGATAAAATCCGCAATGTGGTTATTGCCGATTTGGAGCGTTCGGGACTGTTCAGAGTTATTGACGAGAGCAGCTACATTCAGGATTTCAAGTCTATGGAAGAAGAACCGAAGTTTGTTGACTGGAAAGCGATTAACGCTCAGGCGCTGGTTCAAAGTTCGGTAAAGGAAATCGATGAAAAGAATCTGCGGGTTGAGTTTCGTCTGTGGGATGTTTTTGCCGAAAATCAGATGAAAGGGCAGTCTTTTACGACGACAAAGGACAATTGGCGCAGAGTGGCCCACGTTATGGCAGATGCCATTTATGAGCGGCTGACCGGAGAAAAGGGATATTTTGACACCCGGGTGGTTTATGTTTCCGAGACGGGGCCCGCTACCCGCCGGGTCAAACGGTTGGCAATTATGGATCAGGACGGCGAGAACCATAAGTTCCTGACATCCGGTCAGGCAATGGCGCTGACGCCGCGTTTTTCGCCCAATTTGCAAAAAATTACTTATATGTCGTTCAGCGGCAATACGCCGAGAGTGTATATTCTGGATATTGAAACCGGCAAACAGACCTTGCTCGGAAACTTTCCGGGGATGACGTTTGCTCCGCGCTTTTCTCCGGACAGTTCCAAAGTTTTGCTTAGTTTTGCCACCGGCGGAAAAACCAATATTTATGAGATGGATTTAAACTCCCGCCGCAGCAAGCAGCTTACTTTCGGCAATTCAATCGACACTTCGCCGAGTTATTCGCCGGACGGCAGCAAAATCGTGTTTAACTCCGACCGCGGCGGTAATCAGCAATTGTACGTAATGAATGCCGACGGCAGCGACATTACCAGAATCAGTTTTGGTTCCGGCCGTTATGCGACGCCGGTATGGTCTCCGCGCGGCGATTACATCGCTTTTACCAAAATGGCAGGCGGTCAGTTTTATATCGGAGTGATGTATCCTGACGGTACCGGCGAGCGCTTGTTGGCCAGCGGCTATTTGGTCGAAGGGCCGACCTGGTCTCCCAACGGACGCGTTTTGATGTATTTTCGTCAGGAAAAAGGAAGCCGCGGCCGTTCGGCTCCGGTTAAGCTTTATTCAATCGACCTGACGGGGTATAACGAACGGCAGATTATTACGCCGGCCGACGGATCCGATCCGGCCTGGTCGCCGCTGCTGCCGTAAAACGCATCGTCTTTTAGTGAAACAGAGAGCCACCGCAAATTTCCCGGTTTGGGAAGATTTTGCGGCGGCTCTTTTTTTATGAAGATGCTTTTTGTATTTTTGTCAAAAAGCTGGTTGACATGAACAAATTGTGAGCTAGTATGAAGTTTCTTCAAGAATTTTTATAACACTTAATATTAACTTTAAAATTATTAGTTTGTATGAACGAAATTCAGAAACAAAGGTTAACCTCTCAGGACTGGGAGATTAAAAATGCGGCTTTTAAGCTGGGTGTGTTTGAGATTTTCACCAATAAAGAAGACGATAATTTCTTTGATTATCTGGTTGCATTGGATCGTACTCGTTTTTTGAACAATTCGCTGGAAGTTTTGAAACTTTATCCGGACAAGGGTCTCATTTGGGAAAATTTTTTGAAGTACAGCGGTAAACTCAGTGCGGAATCCGACGTATTGACAATGCTGGCAAAAGCATATGAGGCGGCTAAAGGCGTCAAGAAAAAGCAGTCAGTTCTGGAGGCTATTGAAAACTACCCGGCAGGTGCTGCGGAGAAAGTTGTGATTCTGATGCCTCTGACGGTTAAGACAGCACAGATGAAGGCTTATGTTCACAAGCTTCTGCCGTTTTGCAACGACAATGCCCTTAATGAGATTCTTCTGACGATGAAGCTTCCGCAGTTGGAACTTTATCCGGAGCTGCTGCACAAGGTTAAGCCGGCCTTTATCGGAAGAGT
>HF995297.1:0-11275 GCA_000432275.1 Proteobacteria bacterium CAG:495 | reverse complement strand
GGAAGAGTGCTGAACATCATCGGCAACGGCTGCTGGTGGAGAGAGAGCGGACAGCATTTGTTGGACATTTTGCTGGACGGCAAGATTGATTTCGTCAATCTGTATGCCGATGCTTTGTTCCCGCTTTTGATTTCAAGGGAGTTTCCTTCATGTGTACCGTGGCAGCTTAAGACAATCGTCAGCATTATTGAAAGCCGGAAGCTCAAGGCATCCTGCTGGAAAGAATGGAGCGAAGCTTTAGCGGTGAAGGTTGTTGAAGAAGCACGCAGAAATGCAGAGGTTTGGGACAGAATCGAACCTGTCTGCAAAAAAGCGGCTAGAGCCGACAAGGAACAATTGCCTTTGATAATAACCTTTGTCGAAGACTGCGCCAGATATGCGGCAACTGATAAACCCGAGGGCACAAAGTTCATTTGGATGAAGTGCGCCGCCGGAAAATATGTTGCTCCGGTCAGCCGCAAAGCGTTGCTTTTGGAATTTTTCCTAATCCGTCATTTGGTTAATGAGGAAGCAAGAAAAGAGTATTCGGCGTTTTATCCGCAGGTGATGATGTTTTTAGCGCGTTTCCACGGTAATCGTCAGCAGAATGAACGCCGGGACGAGGCTTGGGAAAAGCTGAAAGCCATGACGGTGAAATTTAGCTTTGCCGGAGCGGAACATCTGATAGAGCAAGCCAAAGACGCATTACAGCTTGAGTTTGACAACCGGCACAAGGTTCTTGACTGGCTTAACCGTCTGATTGCCGATAATGATGATTTGTTTGTCGACAAAGAGGATTACGGTTTGGACTGGGTGAGTGATTTTAATACGTTTTGTTTGGAAAATCAGCTCAAGGTTCCGGCATTTACCCGCCGGTACGGTTCCGAAGTTCACAAACTGACGGAAGAACGCCATAACAAAGAGCGTATTCTTGCGGAATTGGCATTGCCCCAGATTTAATCGTTCAATCGTTATTGAAAAAACCGTTTAAGCTTTCAGGCTTAAACGGTTTTTTTTCAGCTGATTTTTTCGATTATGCTGCTATGTGCGAGCGGGTGAGCGGCACTGACTTTAATATGTTTTCTTAATGCCGCGGCAGCGTTTTTGTATTCATCTTCGGTTTGGGCATGGACAACAGCGAGAGGCGTGCTGTCGTCAACCAAATCGCCGATTTGGCAAAAACGGCTGTAACCGGTGGCATAATCAAGTTTTTGGTCGGGGCGGACGCGTCCTCCTTTTAATTCAATGATGCTGAGGCCGATGTCCCGGGTATTCATAGCCGTGACATATCCGGGATTTTCAGGATAAACCGGGCGAACGATGGCTGCGCGGGGCAGATAATGGAGCGGCCGTTCGCAGAAATCTGTCGGGCCTCCCAAAGCGGCAACCATTTTAGCAAAGATTTCAAGCGCTTTTCCTGAATCCAAAACTTTTTGCAGTTGTTTTTTGGCTGAGACCAAATCTTTGCTTAATTGAGCATTTACCAGCAGTTCGGCACAGAGCTCCAGAGTGATTTGATGCAGACGGGCATCGACTTTTTCGCCTTTCAGATATTCGACGGCTTCAATGACTTCCAATGCATTTCCGACGTTGCGCCCCAGCACCTGGTTCATATCGGTAAGGATTGCGCTGGTTTGCGTTCCGGCTTCATTGGCCACGCTTACGATTGAATGAGCCAGGCGGCGGGCATCTTCAATGTTGTCCATAAAGGCGCCGTTTCCGCATTTTAGATCCATCACCAGGCAGTCCAGTCCGGCTGCCAGTTTTTTTGACAGAATCGATGCGGTTATCAGTTCTACCGACTCCACTGTTCCGCAAACGTCGCGGATGGCATAGATTTTTTTGTCGGCAGGAGCGAGGTTTCCGGTTTGTCCGATGATTGCACAGCCTACTTCTTTTACGGTTTTGCGAAACAAATCGTTATCCGGCATTGTCTGGTAACCGGGAATGGAGTCAAACTTGTCGAGCGTGCCTCCGGTGTGACCAAGGCCGCGTCCGGAAATCATGGGTACAACCCCGCCGCAGGCGGCTATCATCGGAGCCAGCATCAGGCTGACCTTGTCTCCGACCCCGCCGGAAGAATGTTTGTCTACCACCGGACCGTTAAGTTCTTTCCATTTGAGAACGTCTCCGGAATCGCGCATATTAAGGGTGAGGGCGGTTGTTTCCTTTACATTCATTCCGTTGAGAAAAACGGCCATGGTTAAAGCTGCGGTCTGAGCGTCAACGATGGTTCCGTCGGTTACGCCGCGGATAAAAAAGGCGATTTCGGCAGCGGTAAGGGCTTGGCGGTTACGTTTTTTGCGAATGATTTCCTGTGGCAGCATGGTGATTATCCTTGATTAAGAACTTGTAGCAGATTAGTGAGAAGCGAGCTGGCTCCGATGCGGAAAGTCTGAGGGCTGACCCAGCCCGGTCCCATAACGGCATTGGCAAGCACCAGATATTTTTTTGCCTCCTCTAAAGTACGAATTCCGCCGCTGGCCTTAAATCCAACTTTTTGTTTGGAGGCGAGAATCGTTTCCAAAACGGCATTGGCCGCTTCCGGCGTTGCAGAGATTTTGCTTTTGCCGGTGGAGGTTTTGATGAAGTCGGCGCCCCCTTCAATGCAAAGTTGAGCCGCTTGTTTAATATTGCGGGTGGTTTTTAGCTCCCCGGTTTCCAAAATGATTTTGAGCGGTCTGTTTTTGCCGCAGTTTTTGCGAGCCAGAGCGACGAAATCGATACAGGTTTGAATGTCTCCGTCCAAAAAACTGCGATAGGGGAATACGGCGTCGATTTCATCAGCGCCGGCTTTGACCGCTTTGGCTATTTCGGCTTCAACCTTTGCAAAGTCGGTTCCTCCGTGGGGAAAGTTGACAACGGTGGCGATTTTGATGTTTTGCGATATGAGCTGCAGAGCCAGGGGAATGAATTTCTGATAAATGCAAACTGCCGCAGTATTGCCGTAAGGGGTTACGGCACGCCGGCAGATATCGGTAATCACTTCGTCGTCATCAGTGTCGTTAAGCGATGTCAGGTCCAAACATCTGATAATGATTTTAGCTGCGGTTAAGTCGTCCATTTCAGGCCTCCTTTATAAAGCTTTTAACCAGAGAGGTCAGGTTACGGGCAGCGGCGGCTGCGTTGTCCAACGTTTCCTGGTGGCTTAACGGCGTGGTTTGCAAACCGGTGCCGTAATTGGTGATGACCGAAAAGCCGAGGACTTTGATTCCGCAGTAGACGGCGGCCAAGACTTCCGGCACGGTTGACATTCCGACGGCGTGGGCTCCGAGTATCTGAAAAGCCCGGATTTCGGCCGCAGTTTCAAAGTTTGGTCCGCTGACCATCAGGTAAGTTCCGTCATGCAGCTTGATACCGGCATCTTTAGCCAGACGGTGTGCCAGATTACGGAATTCCCGGTCGTAAGCATTACTCATATCGGGAAAACGCGGGCCGAAGCTGTCGTCGTTAGGACCGATGAGAGGGTTGCGTCCGCTGAAATTAATATGGTCGTTAATCAGCATCAGGCTGCCCGGGGGGAGACTTGGCATAAGAGAACCGGCCGCATTGGTTACAATCATTTCAGATATGCCCAGTTGTTTGAACGCTTTGATGACTTCGGCTATTGCCGAGGGCTGGTAACCTTCATAAAGATGAATCCGGCCCTGCATGCAAATAACATTGCGGCCGTTTATTTTTCCGGCAATCAGGCAGCCGCGGTGACCGCTGACGGTACTGACGGGAAAGCCTTGTATCTCGCTGTACGGAATAATGATTTTATCTTCGACATCGTCGGCCAAAGCCCCCAGTCCGCTGCCGAGGACAATCAAAAAGCGGGGAGCGAAGTTTCCCAGCCGGTCTTGTATCTGCCGGGAAAGCGAGAGGTATAAATCAGTCATGGCGGAGACTTTCATCGGTAAAGCTGCAAGGCAAAAGCTCCTCCAGCGTTATGGTTTGGCGAATGCCGTTAACGTCGGCAAGATGAACCAGCATCCCGGGGACGGCAAATTCTTTCAGCCGCTGCCGGCAGGCGCCGCAAGGGGTAATGAGATTTTGTCCGTCGGCAACGATGACGATTTCAACGATTTTGCGGTCTCCTCCGGCAACCATTGCCGCAATGGCTCCGGTTTCGGCACAGGTTCCGTTGGGGTAAGAGACATTCTCAACGTTGCAGCCGGCATACATTCTTCCTTCTGCGGTGAGAACGGCGGCGCCTACCGCAAAGCGGGAATAAGGAGCATAGGCGCGGGTAAAGGCGTCTTTGGCCAGAGACCATAGTTTTTGCCGATTATTCATATCTTGCCTTTCGCTGTTAAAAGTTTTATTAATTATTATGGTTTATAATAAAAGCAGTTTATTCAGATTGCAAAGATTATTTGCTGTTCGTGCAACCGATAAGGAGACCTTTCTTGAAAAAGCTTCTGTTTGTTTTTGTTACGCTGTTAGTGTTAATTGCCGCGGGGTTGGCCGTTTATGTGGCTTCCATCGACTGGAATCAGCATAAAGACAAAATCGCTCAGCAGTTTTCCGAGCTTACGGGAAAAAACATTGTGTTTGAGGGACCGGTGTCTTTTCGTATCCTGCCGTCTCCTTATTTGAGCGCCACGAACGTTAAAATTTATAATCCGGGGGCAGTGAAAGACGTGCCTCTGGTGGAGATTAAAAAGCTGGTGGCCAATTTGTCGCTGGTTCCTCTGCTTAAGGGTGATTTTGATGTTAAAAGAATGGTTATGCGGCAGCCGCAGATAAATTTTGAGGTTATGGACGACGGTACGCTCAACTGGCAGTATCCAATGTCGCCGGAACAGCGAAGCCGTTTGGAGACCACAAGCATTAAACTCAACAGCGTAAGCCTGGACAACGCGACCCTTAATTTTGAAGATCTGTATCACGACATTAGCCTTAAGCTCGACGATTTGAACGGCGAAATTATGGCAGACAGCGTTATGGGGCCGTTCAGAATTGAGGGTAATTATATCAAGAACAATAATCCGGAAGGTTTTGCCATTTCAATCGGCAAGCTGTCAGACAGTTTTCCGACGACCTGCAATGTGGTGTTTACCCACCCGGGGTCAAAAAGCTATGTGCGTTTTGACGGTAATTTTATGTTGGGAAACAAGGTTCTGAACGGTAACCTTATTGTGGAATCGGAAAAGTTGATGGATTTTGCCAAGGCCAATTTCAAAGTCGCCGAGAATTTTCAGCCGGCGTATGACTATCCGTTGGCTTTGACTTTTGACTTAAGCGCCAACGAACAGCAGGTTAACCTTTCAAATATGGTTATCAAATACGGCGAGACGCAGGGAGCCGGCAATGTGCAGATTCCGTTAAACGACGGGTTGGCTCAAACGTCTGACGGCGTTAAGCCGCGTATGGAAATGGCGTTCAATTTTACTGATTTTAATTTGGATCCGGTCGTCTATACGATTGAACAGTTTGTGAGCAAATATCATAAAGGCGAGGACGCTTACGAGCCGAATTTGGGGATGGATATGCTGGTTGACGTCAAATCGTTGAAGACGCAGTACAACGGTCAACCGGTCAAGAATTTTGAAGCCAGTTTTGACGTGATTGACAATATCGTTTCAGTCAACACTTTAACCGCTACCCTGCCGGGAGATACCGACCTGAAGTTAAAGGGAGAACTGACGACGCTTGACGGCGAGCCTTTTTACAATATGGACGTGTCTTTTAATTCCAGCGATTTTCTGCAAACGCTGGAGTGGCTGAAGATTAAACCTGATGTCAGCGTGGCTTCGACTTACCGCAAGGCGGTGGGCAGCGCCAAATTGTCAGGTACGTTTAACAAAATTCAATTGTCACCTTTTTCTCTGACAATGGACAAGAGCTCTTTGTCGGGAGAGGCCGGGGTAAAGCTCAACGGTCCGCGCATGGATGCTTTGCTGGTCCTGAATGCGGATATGATTAACTTTGACAATTACATCAGCCAACTGCCGAAGGAAGAAGCCGAGAAAAACTGGGCGCAGCGGATGCAGTATCGTTTTTCGAAGCTGGGTTTTCTCAACGATTTTGATATGCAGATTACCGCCAAGCTGGATTTGGGAATTTATGAAAGCCTGCCGTTTGAAAAGGTTGATTTTAAAGCCAATCTGCTGAACGGCAAACTGGAAATAGAGCGTCTGTCCATTAATTCGGTTGCCAACGCGCAGATGGCGTTTGGCGGTGCAATAAGCGGTTTCGGCAATGTTCCCGCTTATGAAAATCTGAAATACGAGGTTAAGACGGACGATGTTTCGGGGTTGATTAACAAATTTGAGTTCAAAGCGCCGAATCTGGATTATAAACAGTTAAAGCATTTTGAAAGCAAGGGTATTGCGACCGGCGATTTGGAAAAATTTGCCGTCAAAAATGTCGGACGGCTGGAAAGTCTGGAATTTGTTTACGGCGGTCAGGTTATCAAACAACCGGACGGATTTCAATATAACGGAAATTTGGAGTTGAAGCATCCGGATTTTGTTAAGATGCTGAACGACTTTAACGTAAAGTACAATCCGCAGGTGTATAGTCTGGGCCTGTTTAATCTGAAAACCAAGTTTATCGGCAACGGCAGCGCGTTCCGTGCCAATCCGGTCGAGTTTAACGTCGGTTTCAACAGTTTTGCCGGTGATGTCACTTATACCGAGAGCGAAGGGCGGCCGAGCATTCTTACCAATATGACGATTAACAAGTTCGAGTTGGACCGGTTTATGAATTCCGCAGCGTCTGTTGAGGCTGATCAGCCGCAGATTTCTCTGCCTCAAGACGATGCCAAGCCCGAATTTCTGGCAAAGCCCTATTGGAGCAGAAACCGGTTTGATTACGCTTTTTACAACGGCTTTGACTTAAGCGGTAATTTTAAGGTGCAGGATTTGTCTTATCGTGACAACAATTTCAAGGATGCGTCTTTTGACGTTGCCCTGACGAAAGGCAATGCGGCCCTGACTAATTTCAAAGCGGCTTACAAAGACGGCGAAATTCAGGCCGAAGCGGCGTTGAATATGCAAGACAAAAGCAAGTTCAATTCCAAGATAAAACTGACTAATCTGGATGCCGGGCGTTTCAACTGGGGCGGAAACCGTTACGGAATCAGCGGCGGAAGGTTCAGTTCGGACATGGTTTTGAACAGTGACGCTTCCAGCGAGGAAGCGTTTGTAAAAAATTTGAACGGCAATATAGATTTTGTTCTTGATAACACGGTGGTTCGGGGATGGAATCTGAAAGAAATTTATCAGGATATTACCAAACGCGAAGTGCCGGACGGATTATTGGCGGCGGTGAAGGAAAATCTGCAAAGCGGCAATTCGGCTTTCAGCAAAATTGCAGGAAAGTTGAACCTTAACAACGGTACGTATAATTTTGCAGAGACGACCATGACCGGGAGCGGTGCCAAAATCGGCGTTTTCGGAGACGGTAATCTGGACAGCTGGGATATGAACGTCTCATTTAACGTGAAATATGACGAGCCGAAATATCTTCCGGGATATTCCTTTGCTCTGAAGGGGGCAATGAATGCGCCGCTTCTTGATGTCGACGTAAGCGCTTTGTTTGATTTGTATAAGAGTAAGCAAGACAAAATTGAAGCTCAGGAGAAAGCGGTAATCGAAGCAGAAGAAAACCGGCTTAGAAAACTTGTCGAAGAACAGCAGAAAACGGCAGACGCGCTGCTTGATACGGCAAGGAACGGTTTGACCGTCGATTTGGAAGGCAAGCTTAAGAACGCTTCCAGCAGTGAGGCCGTTCAGGAATATAAAAAACAGCAGCGGCTGGTGACTGCCGAAATAACCAAGATTGCCAAAACCGTCAATCTCGGGATGAGTAAAGATTTGAGCGACGCTTTGATTAATCAAATGAACGAAGCCAACAAAAATTCGACGGCGGCTTTAGAACAAATCAAAAAAGAGGTGGCCCGGATATATCTGAACGACGCCAAAAGCAAAATGGAGCAGATGTACAATCAAGTTGTCGATGCTTACAACCGTTCAAAAGTCATGACGTTTGACTTTCATACCGCACAAGAAAAATTTAAAGCCCGGCTGGCAGACATCGAAACCGACTTCAACTGGGACGAGGATGCCAATATTATGGGTTGGATACAGTTTATTGACGAGAAGTCAAAAGTTTTGAACGAGCAGAATAAAACGGTTTTAGACAGGTTTGTACAAACGTCGCAGTCTGGTGAGGCGGATGTGGTTGAGGCTTATAACCGGGAACTTAAAGAGCTTGAGACTCAGGTTTCTCAGGACATCGGGCTGATGAATGATAATCTGAACAAGTTTAAGGACTATGCCGAAGAAAAAATTTCGGCAGCCGAAAAGGCATATGCCGATCGGCAGAGGGAGGAGGAAATCCGCCGCAAGGTTGAGGAGAACACCGGACATATCAGTATCAAGAAAACCGGAAAAAGCGTTACGGTTAAACGTGACATTGAGGAAATTGAAAAGACGGAAGAACTGACATCCAACGAAAAAGTCAAGGTTCTGGATTTCTCCAAGAAAACGGTCAGTGAGGAAAAGCCTGCTCCCAGAAAGGAGAACCCGGTAAAAAGAGGTAGAGTAATTCGAAATTAATCTTGTCGACGTGTTTTTTTGTGTTATATTTTCCTTATAAAATTAACGTTATGTTATTATTGGAGTTATGACATGAATAAGAAACCCGAAGTCTGCATCTTACCGGTTGCAGGATTATCAACGCGAAACCTTCCCTCCACCAAAGCTTTACATAAAGGATTTTTGACTCTTCACAGCAAACCCATCATTCAATATGCGGTTGACGCTTGTGCCGAAATAGGGATAAAGGAAATTGTTTTCATCTACAGTGACCAGTCCTGCAAGCATTTGTTTGAAAAACATTTTTCGCCGTATCCCTGGTTAGAAGAACACCTGAAAGAGAAAAACAAGCTTGATTTGCTGAAAGTCGTTCAGGACATTATTCCCCACGGTATGAAGTTTTCTTTTGCCGAACAGTCGGAACCCAAGGGTAACGGTCATGCGATACTGATGGCCAAGGAAATTGTCGGAGACCGTGATTTTGTGGTTATGTGGCCGGATGACGTTTATGTCAGCCTCCACGGCAAGGGTATTTTGGCACAATTGTTGGATGCTTATGAAGAATTTGGCGGCATGGTGGAAAATATCATGGAATTTCCGCGGGAACAGATGGTCCGCTACGGCGCCTTGGTCGGAGCTGTTCGCGACGGTCGTAAAGTTCATGCCAAAGGGCTGGTAGAAAAGCCGGCTTTGGATGAAGTTCCTTCCAATTACGCCAGTATGGGGCCTTATATTCTGCCGAATGTGATTATGGATATTTTGCCGGAGGTTCGCAAAGGAAACAACGGCGAAATCAATTTGACGGATGCGATGCAGTTGGCTTGTGACCGCGGTATCAAGCTTACGGGCGTTTTGTGCGACACGATGCGGTTTGACTGCGGAACCAATAAGGATTTGGAAAAGGCCAATCTGAAATTAAGCCTGATGGAAGATCCGGAACTCCGTTCTTATTGCAAGGATTTGCTCGACACGATGTTCGTTTAAGGGTCGGTCATTTTTGAAAAAAGTAAAAGCCCCGGGATGTTGAGTCCCGGGGTTTTTGTAATCAGCTATTTATAATTAAAGTACGTTAATCATAGCTACAGCAGTGTGCCTGAAAACCACCAAAACTTTCACAACATTTACAAGTAAAAGTGGGACAGGTATTCTCTGCGCAATCTTGTCCGTCATAGCTATTCATAAATTTATAGCAAGTAGTTACTGCACCACAGGAACAGGTACCGGATGTGGTTGGAGCATTGGGACAATCTGTACCAAGCGCGTACCCGCTGGGACAGGAGTAACTGTGGGTATGGTCTTTTTCACAGCTTCCATTTTTACAGGAGTAACCACTCGGGCATCCACCGCAGCATTCGGAAGAGCTGATGCAGGAACCGTTGCAGTCTTTCTTGCCTTGCTCAGCACAAGTTTTAGCGCTGCCGATTGCGATGAAAGAGGCGGTTCTGGGAGCCAAGGTTACAGTGCCCACAATCACCGGAAATGTGATTGTAAACATTCCTCCTTATGCTTCCAGCGGAGAAAAGTTACGCCTCAAAGGCAAGGGAATCAAAACCAAAAGCACGGCCGGCGATGAAATAATCACCTTAAAGATTATCTCGCCCAAAACGGCAAATGCCGAATTGGAAAAGGCTCTTCAGACAATGCCTGACGAAAAGGTAAGGAGCTTTTAATGCTGTTGGACGCTCTTCGAGACTTTACCTGGTATAATGAACCGCATAACGTGCGGTTTATCGAAGAGGGAATGATTGTTGAAGTTGCCGAGCAAACGGACTTTTGGCAGAGCGCCGCTCATAATTTTCATCGGGATAACGGACACTTTTTTTATACGGAAAAAACCGGAGATTTTACCCTCACGCTGAAATGGCATTCTGATGAGCCGCTGGCTTTTGCCCAATGCGGCGTTATGGTGCGTCTTGATAACCTGAATTGGGCAAAAGGCGGCGTACTTTCACCCGATTTGTATAAGCCCCAATTGGGAACGGTCGTAACCAACGCCGGACACTCCGATTGGGCCGTGTCTCCGTTATATGATTACAACGCCGATTTTTGGTATCGGCTGCGGCGCAAAAATGGAGATTTCATAATTTTTTATTCGGTCGACGGTCAAAACTTTCAGCAGATACGCTTGTTTCGTTTTTGGGAACCGGCAGAAACCGTCAAGGTCGGTGCATATGCTTGCTCTCCTCAGCGGGCCGGTTTTCGCTGCATTCTTGAAAACATCGAATTTTCATAATAAGGAAAACCCCGGATTTAACCGTCCGGGGCTTTTGCATGCGCTGTTAAAATGTCGCTAATACATAACGAAACAGCCTCCAGTTGTTTTAACCGTAGCACACTGAGTGCCTGGGTTAGGGCAGCACCATACCATGCAAAAGTATTCTCTTCCGGCACATTTGACTGGGTAAGGTACATTCCCTGGACATTTATCATAATGATAGTCCATGTCGTCCAGTTCACTTTGACTGCATTCGTTCCAGTCACCGGAAACACAGTATGGTCTGTCTGAGGGAGCACTGCCGCAGCATTTAGACTTATCAATGCAGGAACCGTTGCATTCTTTCTTGCCTTGCTCAGCACAAGTTTTAGCACGACAAGTGTAGCGTGTCGTTCCGGAACAGTCTTTACAAGAAGCGGTCTGTACCTGAGAAGAAGAGCAGCCAGAGGTTTGTCCAGAGCAAGAGCTGCTTCCGCCGCTGACACAGGTATCCACTTTAGTACATCCGGAATTTGCATTGCCCTCATACCCGGAGTTGCAGTAGCAAGAGCCA
>HF995296.1 GCA_000432275.1 Proteobacteria bacterium CAG:495 | reverse complement strand
CCAGAATCCCCGCCCGCTATTTGCACCGGCTGGAAAGGGGAAAAGGATATTATTTTGTCTTTTTCAAGCGTCTGTTAGCGCTCTACGGCAAACAGGTCAACATCGAGCTCGTTGACCGCAAATAACAAAAAAGCCCTGTTTGAACGAAGGGCTTTCTCAGCAGAAACAAAATTCCCTAAAAAAGAACCATCTACAAATGAATATTACACAATCCTTTTTTTAAAAAGGTTGGAGAATGCTTTAGATAAAGCGGTTCTGAAAGTGAGAAAAATTTTAGTGTATACGCCAGTACATAAACTTTCCAAACCTTGATAAAACCGACTTTAGATCAATATTATACAATCCTTTTTTTTAAAAAGGTTGGAGAATGCTTTAGATAAAGCGGTTCTGAAAGTGAGAAAAATTTTAGTGTACACGCTAGTACATGAATTTTTCGAACCTTGATAGAACCGCTTTAGATGAAGTATTATACAACCTTTTTTATTTGTCGCGTAACTCCGCTCCCACCTTCTTATTTACTTCAACCGCTACTTTCTGCATCAAAACTTCAATATCTTTGTCGCTGAAAGTATTTTCATAGGGTTGGAAGGTTACGGCAAGAGCCAGAGATTTTTTGCCTGCGGGAAGATTCTCGCCCTCATAAACGTCAAAAACGCGAACTTCAGTAATATGATTGCGATCGGCATTACGAGCCGCGGCAATCACATCCGTCGCCTTAACGTCCTTGTTCATCACAAAGGCCATATCCTTGTCCACCGGCTGGAACTGTGACAACTCAAGTTTCTTGCGAGCTTTGTCGTTGCTGACGCGCGGCAGCGGAATATTGTCAAGAATCACCTCAAACGCAACCACCCGCTGTTTAATTCCAAACATTTTGGTAACTGCCGGATGCAGTTCGCCGAAATAGGCAATCACGTTTTTACCCAGGCGGAGAGCCCCGCTGCGTCCGGGATGATAATATCCCGGAGCGTCCAAACTGATTTGGGCATTCTCAAACGGGCCATTGGCTGCGGCGATTGCGGACAAAGCATCAGCCTTGGCGTCAAACACGTCATAAGCCCGCTGCTCGCCAAACCAACTTTTTTTCGAAGTCATACCGGAACGAATGCCGCCGGCAACCAGATTCTGCTCCCCGGGTTTACGGCCGTAAAAAGCAGGCCCGACCTCAAACAACGAAACATTGGCATAACCACGGGCAATATTGTTCTTCAGTCCCAACAACAAATTGGGCAAAACCGACGGACGCATCTCATCCAGTTCCGCCGTAATCGGATTATACAGCTTAACCGCTTCCCTGCCATTGCGGAAAACTTCTGCCAGCTTGGAATCTGTAAAACTCCAGGTCACGGTTTCCAACATTCCGCGGGCTGCCAGTTCATGCTTTACCGTAACCACACGACGTTGCGCCGGGGTTAGCGTCTGTTTCGGAAACTTGTCATGCGGCAAAGAAACTGCCGGAATATTGTCCAAACCAATCATCCGGACAACTTCCTCAACCAAGTCATGCTCACCCTCAATATCACCGCGCCAGGTCGGAGATACTGCTTTAATTTTTCCGTTTTCTTCAGAAGTTGCAAAACCAAGTTGATTCAATATCTCCATAATTTTTTCTTTGGAGACGTCCACGCCGGCAAAGTCTTTCATCCGCGACGGACGAATATAAGCAACCCTGGGCTCGCAGTCTTCGCTGCCGGCAATCATAATTTCCGAAGCCTCGCCGCCGCAAATATCCAAAATCATCTGCGTGGCATAATCCGACCCTAAAACATTGGATTTAGGGTCAACCCAGCGCTCATAACGATAGCGGGAGTCGGAATCAATCTGAAAATGACGACCGGTACGCGCAATGCATTCCGGTGTAAACAAGGCACATTCCAAAAAGACGTTTTTGGTATCTTCGCAACATCCTTTGGCCTGACCGCCCATAATGCCGCCCAGACACTGTACGCCCTCATCATCGCAAATGCCCAGAGACTTGCTGTCCAGAGCATACTCTTTTTCTTCCAGAGAAACAAACTTTTCACCGTCTTTGGCCATCCGCACGGTAATGTCGCCTTTGAGCTTGTCTGCGTCAAAAACGTGCAGCGGACGTGCCATATCATAGTTGATATAGTTGGTGATGTCGACCAACGGCGAAATTGAACGCAGGCCGACAGCGGTCAAACGGTCTTTCATCCATTTCGGAGTTTCGGCTTTATTATTGACGCCTCTGATATACCGTCCGACATAAGTCGGGCAGGCCTTAAAATCTTCAACTTTTACATTAACCGGACTCTTGAAGCTGTCGTTTTTCTTTAAAATATTAAGCGGTTTCAATTTTCCTAAACCGGCGGCAGCCAAATCCCGTGCAACGCCGCGTACGCCCAGACACTCGGCCCGGTTGGGCGTAATGGAAATTTCAATCACCGGATCAATATCCAGAACTTCTGCGGCAGGAACGCCGATTTGAGTATCTTCCGGCAATTCTATAATGCCGTTATGATCCTCACCGATGCCCAGCTCTTTCTCCGAACACATCATACCAAAACTCTCGACGCCGCGAATTTTGCCCACCGTCAGTTTCTCATTATACATCGGAATAACCGTACCTACCGGAGCAAAAACACCGACCATCCCCTGATGACAGTTTGGCGCCCCGCACACGACCTGAAGCTTTTGCTTGCCGTCATTCACGCATAGCAAACCGAGATGGTCGGAATCCGGATGGCGTTCATAAGTTTCAACTTTTGCTGTAACAAAACCGTCTAACTTGCTGGCAGGATTGAAAACTTCTTCAACCTCCAGGCCGATTTTTGTTAATGTTTCCGCAATCTCTTCTACGGACGCGTTCGTATCCAAATGTTCTTTTAACCAAGATAATGTAAATTTCATCGTGCCAATCCTCCGTTATTGCTCAATCCCCCGGTCATTGAAGACTCGTCCAACGGAACAAATCCGTAATGCTTGAGCCATCTGACGTCAGATTCAAAAAAGGTACGCAAATCAGGAATACCGTATTTCAGCATCGCCAAACGGTCAATGCCGACGCCAAAGGCAAACCCCTGATACTCGTCAGGGTCAATACCGCCGGCGCGCAAAACGTTAGGATGAACCATACCGCAGCCCAAAATCTCCAGCCAGTCGGTTCCGGCACCGATTTTCAGTTCGGTCTTGCTCTTTTTACAGCCGATATCCATTTCTGCCGAAGGCTCGGTAAACGGAAAGTATGAAGGCCGGTAACGAACCGGAATCTCATCCAGCTCAAAAAAAGCTTTTACAAAATCATACAAGCAGCCCTTCAGGTGCGCCATCGTAATGTTCTTGTCAATCACCAAACCCTCGACCTGGTGGAACATCGGGGTATGGGTGGCATCATAATCCGAACGGTAAGTGCGTCCCGGCGCTATAATGCGGATAGGCGGCTTCTTATTTTCCATTGTGCGGATTTGCACCGGAGAGGTATGGGTTCTGACCACAAAACTGTCGTCAAAATCGGCGCTGTCCGGATTAGGAATGTAAAAAGTGTCCTGCATTTGACGAGCCGGATGGTTTGCCGGCATATTCAGCGCATTAAAGTTATGAAACTGGTCTTCAATGTCTGGCCCTTCGGCAACCTCAAATCCCATCTGCCCGAAAATGGCGACAACCTCTTCATAAATTTTGCTCACCGGATGAATACGTCCTTGGTTTTCCGGACGACACGGCAGGGTCACGTCAATTTTTTCCTGAGCCAGCTTGGCATTCAGCTCTTTTGCCTCCAGCTCGGCCTTGCGGTTTTCCAACGCGTTTTCAACCTCCGACTTGAGAATGTTCAGTCCCTTGCCCATTTCTTTTTTCTCTTCAATCGAAAGCGCTCCCAGTCCCTTCATCATTTCAGTAATGCGCCCCTTTTTGCCGAGAATGGCAACTCTGGCCTCTTCCAGCATCTTAATGTCCGACGCACCGTTAATCTGCGCCACCAATTCGTTTTTTAAATTTTCTAAATTTTCCATTTTTCCACCATATATAAATTCTGGACTGACTGTTTAAAACAGTAAAAGAGTCTAACCTGATTGCTCAAGTCGACTCTTTTACATAAACTTTCAGAATTTGTTACTTGCTTAAAGCAGCCTTAACTTGGTCAACCAATTTTGCAAAAGTTTCGGGCTCTTTAACAGCGATATCGGCCAATACTTTACGATCAAGCTCAATACCAGCTTTGGCGAGCCCGCTCATAAATCGGGAATAGGTCATATCGTGCAGACGAGAAGCTGCATTGATTCTCTGAATCCACAAACTGCGGAAGTTTCTTTTCTTGGTTCTTCTGTCGCGGTAAGCGTACTGTAAAGCCTTCTCTACTTTTTCAATGGCAACTCTGAAAACGTTTTTGGAACGGCCTCTGTAGCCTTTAGCCATAGAGAAAACTTTTTTGTGACGAGCGTGGGCTGTTACACCTCTTTTAATACGAGACATTCTTCATTCTCCCTACAAATATGGTAAAAACTTTTTGACAATCTGAACGTCAACACTGGCTAACAATGTTGTACCGCGAGCTTGTCTTTTCATTTTCTGGGTTTTGCAGAAGAGGCAGTGTCTCTTGAACGCAAAGTTTCTTTTCAGTTTGCCGGTACCGGTAACGCTAAAGCGTTTCTTAACCGCGCTTTTGGTTTTTAATTTAGGCATTTTAATCCCTTTCTATAAATTACATCATTGGATTCATAAGGAGTCGCCAGGCATGCCAATTAGCCCGCACCACTCTGTTCAGCCGCGTTTATACTATTTAAACATCCTGATTGCAAGCATTTTCTTACTTTAAACTTGCATTTTTTATCAAAAAGAGATAACGTCCGTTCCATCATATTTTTATTATTCTTAAATTAATGTCTAACTTTAAAATTTAAAAAAAAATGAAATTATTAAAATCAGTCCCCTTACTGTGGACTACCATCGTTCTTCTTGCAATCGCCTGCGGCGCCCTGCTTGTCCAAAACCGCAATCAGGCAACATCAATCCGACAGTTTGCCAAGGACAAAGTCAAAGTTGAAAAAAAGCTTGTGGTTCTTGACAGCCTGATAAAGCAAAACAACCAAAACTTATACAAAGTGTTGGATGCTGCGATTGATGCCAAAATGGAAGCTGCCGATGCCAAAGAAAAATTGAAAAACCAACTGAAAAAGTAGTTTTCATTCTTGCAACTCCCCTGCTAAGCCTTGCTTAACAGGGGATTTTTATTGCTCCAACGGATACGCCAGTCATAACAAAATCCCCTTGAATGCCTGTGCATCAAGGGGATTTTGTTATTTTTCCTTTTTTCCCGGCTTAAGCTCAAACTGCGGAAAAATATAACGCAATCCCCAGAACACCAGCAGACAGCCCACAACCAGATTCATAATGTTAACCACCATATCCGGCAGAAATTTTCCGCCCAGAGACCCCAGAACAACAACAAAAGTCATAAATATCGGCGTTGACAGCAAGGTCCCGAAACCAAATTGAAACAATCCGCGATTAGACATTTTCAAATCCATCACCTTCGCATTGAAAACCCCTGTATAACAAATGATTGTCACCGGATTGAGCATCGTCAACAACAAAACGCCGACAAACACGCTGCGGCTGCCCCAGTCATACATATCCAGATAAGAGACGCGGTCGGTAAAGCTCATCAACGCAAAGGACAATCCCAGATAAACAATAATCACGCCGTTGATTTTCTTAAAAAATTCCGACGTGCTCTTTACTTGTTTGATAATGCCGACTATTCCCAGCAACGAAATCAGGATATAAACCGCATCGGCCAGAGTTACCGCGGCAATGCCCGAAGCCACGCTTTTAAAAGGCAGGATTGCCGCCAACTGAAACAACAGCAGGCAAATCGGTCCCATTCCGCCAAATTGCAGCAGGATTCCAAGCTTTAGGCCGGACAAAACCGGATGCACGTTTTTTTTCTGCTCTTTTTCCATCATTCTGCTTCTCCCTAATAAAAGTTCTTGTCGCTGACAAACTTTGCCGCCCGCATATCAACCAACTTGCCTTCTTCCAGCCTGACCTTGCGGTCCATCTGGTCGGCCAAATCAAAGTTATGCGTCGCAATCAACGCCGACAGCCCGGTTTCCTTAACAATAGACAACAGCTCGCCAAAAACGATTTCAGCCGTCTTGGGATCCAGATTCCCGGTCGGTTCATCCGCCAGCAAAAGCTTCGGAGCATTAGCCAGAGCCCGCGCTATGGCTACACGCTGCTGTTCGCCGCCGGACATTTCCGCCGGACGATGCTTAAATCGTTTTTCCAGCCCCAAACGCTTCAACAGCCATTCCGCTTTTGCCTTTGCCTCTGCCATACCCACACCGGCTATCAGTTGGGGAAGCATAACATTTTCGGTCGCGTCAAAATCAGCCAACAAATTATGATACTGGTAAACAAACCCCAAATAATCCCGGCGCAGGCCTGTCCGCATCATATCGCCCAGTTTACTGCATTTCTGACCATTCAGATAAATCTCGCCCTTTGTCGGCTTTTCAAGCAGTCCGGCAATTTGCAGCATCGTCGATTTTCCGGAACCGGAAGGGCCGATAAGCGCCACGATTTCGCCTTTTTCAATATTAAGGTTAATTCCCCGCAAAACCTCCAAAATCTGACTACCCTGCTTAAAACTGCGGTAAACGTTTCTCAGTTCCAAAGTTGGCGTTTCTTCCCTACTCATAACGCAAAGCCTCCACCGGATCAAATTTTGCGGCACGATATGCCGGATATAAAGTTGCTAAAAATGACAGCAGCAAGGAAATTCCCGCCACCAAAATGACTTCGGCGGTATCAACCCGGGCCGGCAGCTGCGACAGAAAATAAATCTCTGCCGAGAACAAATCCCTTCCCGTCAAATGTTGTAAAAACTGACGGACATTCTCGATATTATGGCAGAACAACAATCCTAAAATCAGGCCGATGGTCGTTCCCACCACACCGACAAAAGCGCCGTCCATAAAGAAAATACGCATCACCATACCTTTGGTCGCCCCCATAGTCCTGAGCACCGCAATATCCCGGCCTTTGTCTTTCACCAGCATAATCAGCGCCGTAATAATGTTAAAAGCCGCCACCAGAATAATCAGCGTCAGAATTAAAAACATTACGTTGCGCTCAACCGCAATCGCATTGAAAAAAGCGGCGTTGGTCTGCTTCCAGTCATAAACGTAAGCGCCCGCACCGACACTTTCTTCTATTGTTTTGCGTACCGGTTTGAGCATTTCTTCATTGTCCAGCGTTACGTCAATATGCGTTACCGCGCCGTTCAGCCCGAAATATTTTTGTGCGGCGTCAAGCGGCATAAAAATAAAATTGGAATCATATTCATACATACCGACTTCAAACGTACCTATCACCTGGTAAGATTTCATTCGCGGAACCGTACCGAAAGCGGTCACTTTGCCGTTGGGCGACAACAGGGTTATCTTGTCCCCGGGAACAACGCCCATCTTGGTTGCCAGACGAATACCCATAATCACGTTGTCACCGTGAAAATCCCCCATATTCACATTTTTCAGGCTGTCTTTCAAAATCGGCTTTTTAACCAAATCCTTAGCGTCAATACCGCGTATCATCGCCCCCTCGGCCGCTTTTCCGGCCGTAACCAGCAATTGGTTTTCAATCATCGGTATGACAATTTTGACATGCTTGATGTCTGCCAGCTCCTGAATGGCCTCCTTATAATTATTAAAAGGATAGCCCAAAGGCGACATCAGGCCGATATGGCCGTTAATACCCAAAATGCGTGATAACAGTTCATGACGAAAACCGTTCATCACCGACATGACGATAATCAACGTCGCTACTCCCAAGGCTATTCCGGTAAAAGCGAAACCGGTGATAACAGATATAAAACCTTCTTTTCGCTTGGCGCGCAAATATCTCTTGGCTACCAGTCTCTCAAATTTTGAAAAAATCATTGATAATTCTCCATTTCCCTATCTGCATTTATATTGTCTTTAACGCAACTTTACAACTGCCGAAGCCTGTCGTGTGTATAAAAATTTCCGTCCACCCTATGCAATAAATTACATAACTATCTTCGCTTATTTCACATTATCATTAAAAATTAACCGGAGAATTCTGATATTAATTTTTTAATAAAGAACGGTATATCATAAAACATTTGCTTGTGAAGACACCTGAATCCAAGAGATGCAATATCAGATGATAAATATAAAATTCTCTTTCTTAATCGCATCAGACAGTAATAATTTTCCATTGCGATAAAAGTTGAAACCACTTGGAAGATTGATTTTAAACTTCATAAAAAAACAGGAGAGTAAAAAAACACTCACCTGTTTTTTGATAAATAAAGTTACAGAAACAAAAAAGTTACAACTTCTAAGCAATTTTCTGATTGCTGATAAGACCTTCCGAAATTTGCAGATTAGTCATAATCATACTGTCCAGAGCCTTGTCGTTAATATTGTCTATGTCGCGGCCCACCTCAATAGTCTTGCCGGAAACATAATCGGCAAGCTTTATCAGGTTGTCCTTGGTCTCAGACGGCAGATTGTTGTCTTTGGACTTTGCCAGGGTTTTGATATAAACCCACAGTTTAAGATTGTTGTCCAATGCGGTGACTAAAGCCTCAACATTGTTGTTCTCTCGGGCCGAAGACAAATCTACCGCGCATTTGAGCAGAGAAAACGCCTCTTCTTTGGCCAGATAGTTTTTAACGGCTTCCAACAATCCTTCCGAAATCTGCATATTAATGTTGATTAGGCTGTCAAAATCAGACTTGCTCATTGCCACGCCTTTGGAAAGAGTAAGGCGTTCAACATACTTTGATAACTTCATTAAATTGGATTTAATGTCGTCGGGAAGCAAATTCTTTGCGCTTTTAAGCGATGTTTCTATCTCTACCCACAGTTTCAAATTGTTATCCAAAGTAATCAACTTTAATTTCTCGTCATTACTGATGGACGCTTTAGACAAAGCCATCGCGCTGTTAAGCAAAATTGCCGCCTCCGTCTCTGCGTCCTTAATTTGATTTGTGGTTTTAACCATTGTAGCTTCCTTACCAATGAATCTTTTTATTCAAAGTTAATATAATCAATTGTGTCACTTTTTAAACTGTTATTTTCAAGTTATTCCCGTGAGAACTGCCTTTATTTGGGGAAAATAAGCAAAAGGCAGCTCTCGGGGAAAATGCAGTTCCTTCTGGAACTGTGTATTGTTTTAAGAAAAAATGGGGAGATTTTTCCTTAAAAGTTGGGGAAACATAATAATAGGGGAACTCGTCACAACATCAAAAGCACCGTTTTTTTTTACAAATGCCGGATAGATAAACAAAGCCGTCTTAGCGCTGAACTGCCCGGAATCCGTCAAGCAATCGCTTTAGAACGGAGCAATGATATCCAAAATCTGCCGTCCGTACCTCGGCTGCTGAACATCCGAAATCACGCCTTTGCCGCCGTACGATACGCGCAATTCGGCTATTTTGCTTGATTCAATCGTATTATCCGAGCTGATGTCTGCCCGGCGGATAATTCCTCTCACGGTCAACTGACGCAGCTCATAGTTAACCCGGATTTCCTGCGTACCTTCAATCACCAGATTATTGTTCGGCAAAACCTGTGTCACAATTGCAGCCATCGTCATCTCAATTTTCTCTTTACGGTCGATTTTACCGTCGCCGGAAATCTCGCGGTTTGAAGTGATGTCAACCAACGCCGACGGCTTTACCGCATCCGGAAGCACCCGGTCAAGATAGTCTTCATAACCGAACATTCCGCCGATTCCCATTGTATCTTTATTGTCATCGCGATTCTGTTCCGTCTCGTTTTCCATCAAAGCATTGTCCTTGGCCGAAACTTTAACCGTAATGATGTCGCCGACCTTAGAAGCCCGCAAATCTTTGAAAAATCCGCTGGAACCCGGTTTCCACAAAGAATTTGCACCGCCTTTTGCATCGTTAACCTGCGGCATCGGCATTGAAACCGGTTCATAATTTTTGGCTTCTACCGGATTGGTTATCGGCGCCAGCGGCGGTTCCTGCCCCACTTGCTGGAGCCTGGACCACATACCGCATCCCGACAGCGATGTCGCCATCAGCAATACTGCTGCCCCCCGGCAAAATTTATAGTTAAAATTGTTCATTTCAATAGTCTCCCCGCTATCAAATTACTGTCCGTCGATTTCTACCGTATCTGCATCGACAACCGTTGCATAAAACTTCTTTGAACTCTTCGTGTTCATCACCTCAATCGACTGCCCCTTGGCACCGTCTTCCAAAGCTTCCGCACGCGCCGTAATTTGCAGTCCTTTGGATTTGTAAACAGAAGTGACAACCTTGCCCTTCTTAATCAGAATAACCGGCCCGACTTCCCTATCGGAAATCACTTTTCCCTCTTTCAAGGTTTTCTTTGCCTGCATTCCGACCAGCTTGTTCAGTTCCGTGATATTCTGAGTCTTGATGCGGTTCATCCTCACCGGTATCGTTTTCAGCTTATCCTCACTGATGACCTCGCCTTTTTCAATATTTACCGCCGGAACCCAGATTTCTCCCATCACATAGTACCTGCCGCTCAAGCTGGTTTTGGCATAGGGATCGCCGTCGGCAAAAATTTCCGCTGTCGCAGAAAACTTGTTTTGGGTTGCATCAAACTTGAGTTTGGAAATCATAACTTTGGCTGCCTTGACGTTCTCAAGCGCAAAACTGGTCTGTCCGCCGAAAAATTCCAATTCTATTTTATCTTCCAGCCCTTGCTCGACAAACTCTTTTTTCACCGCCTCGGCAATATCGCCTTCGCCCAACAGCAGCAAATTATCGGCCTGTGCCGGCGAAACAATCAAAAACATCGCCAATAAAGCTATTTTCCCCAATTTAAACATTTTTCCCCTTCAAACTAAAGCTATTTCAATTGGTTAATCGTGCTCAACATCTGATCCGAAGTTGAAATAATCTTTGAGTTCATCTCATATGCGCGCTGAGCGGAAACCAGTTCCGTAATTTCGGTAACCGCGTTAACGTTAGAGGTGATTAAATACCCCTGCAAAATGGAACCGAAGCCTTCCGTATCCGGATTATCCAAAATCGGAGCACCGGACGCCTGAGTTTCCGTAAACATATTGTTGCCGATTGCTTCCAAACCGGCCTCGTTCGGAAAAGTCGCCAATTCCAGCTGTCCGACATTTACTTCGTCGGTCTCGCCGTCCTGCTTGACCCAGACTTCGCCGGAAGCGTTAACATAAATTTCAACCGCATCGTCCGGAATTGTAATTTCCGGCTGTACGGTGTAGCCGTCATGAGTGACGATAACGCCGTCTCCGTTTCTCTGAAAAGCGCCGTCTCTGGTATAGCCGGTACCTTTGCCCTCGGGCAGTTCAATTTGAAAATACCCTCTGCCGCGAATTGCCAAATCCAGACTGTTGTCGGTTTTCGTCAGGCCGCCGCCTTCCGTAATACGGTAAACGGCCGCGGTTCTGACACCCAAACCAAGCTGAATGCCGGAGGGCACCACAGTCTGATCCGCGGTAGAAACAGCGCCCGGACGAATAATGTTCTGATACAGCAAGTCGTTAAATTCGGCTCTTCTTTTGGTATAAGCCGTAGTGTTCATATTGGCGATGTTGTTGGAAATCACGTCAACATTCGTCTGTTGAGCCAGCATTCCGGTTGCGCCTATTTGTAAAGATCTCATATTTTTATTCCCCTGTAAAAATTACGCCAGCTGCGCATAAGTAGTAATCGTGTTGGAAATCCGGTCATGTTCCTGATCAATCATCTGTTGAACATACTCGTAAGACCGCTGCAGTTTAACCAGTCTGGTCATCTCGACAATCGGCTCAACGTTGGATTTTTCCACCGCTCCCTGAACCACTATCGCATCATTCTGCCCCACCTGCATGGCATTGCCGGAAACATTCTCAAACATTGTTCCTGCAACCTTCATCAATTTCTGGTTATCGGCAAAACTCGCCAGTTTCAACCGGCCGATAACGCCGTTTTCGGTCATTACGTCGCCGCTTTCGGTTATGGAAATTTCCTTCTCTCCCGGAGCAAAGAAAAACGGCTCGTTGTTTTCAGAGAGCACCACCGCACCGTCGTTTGTCACCAGCTTTCCGTCGGCATCCAAAGAAAACTGGCCTTTCCGGGTATATCTTTCGCCGCTGTCGGTATCAACGCAGAAAAAAGCGTCGCCCTTCAACGCCAAATCAAAAGTATTGCCTGTTTCAACAATCGGTCCTTCGGAAAAATCCTGAAAACTGCCGAAATCTTCGGTAAAATACAGTGGCGCGCGCCCTATCCCCTGAGCGTCCGGCGTCTGTACCATAAAAGAACTGAACAAAACATCGTCTTGTTTATAGCCTGATGTATTCATATTTGCCATATTGTTGGAAACGATATCCATCTGCTTCCACAAGGCCATCTGGCGTGACAACGCGATATAATTTGTATTATCCATTATATTCTCCCCAATAGTTTGGATAATCTAAAACTTGTTGTCATTACCTATGCAATAGTCGTGCCAATTTTTAAAACTTGGTTAATTTTTGATGTTAAACATAAAAAAGCCCCGTTTTTCAACAGGGGCTTTTTGTAAGCGGCACCAAACTAGCGGCAGCAGGCTGTCTTTTTCAAAATATAATTATTTGCCAAAACGCCTGTAATCGGACGCTTCATCATATCCAAGCGGCGAAGCTGGTCTTTTTCAACCCGGTAATACGAAACTTCTCCGTTGGCCGGCTTCAGGGTTATGATGTCGCCGTTAACCATATAAGACCCCTGACTGTTGAATATGCCGTCCTTTTCTCCGATATAAACGTCCTGTTCCAGAAAACTGTAGTCACGGTTCAGCTGAATTGTCGTTTCAATCCCCGGACCGCTGGCAGCCGGAAGGGTTCCTTTGAACGTACCGCAGTATTCCGCCGGCATATTTTGATTGGCGGCACACCCTGCCAACATTAAAACCGCGGCGAAAAACATATACAATTTTTTCATTGATATTACTCCAAAAAATTAAATTAATCCGCACGTGACCGGATTAATTTAATTTTCAAGCGTTAAAATTCAAGCCCCAGGCGGCATAACGCCCGACATCTTCCTGCCAGTTTTCGCGAACCTTCACAAACAAAAACAAATGCACCCGTTCTTCCAACAGCTCTTCAATTTCTTTTCGAGCCGCCTGCCCGATGCGTTTTATCATCGAACCGCCTTTGCCCAACACGATTACCTTTTGGTTGTCCCTTTCGACATATATGGTTATTTCGGCGCGAATTGAACCGTCGTCCCGCCGTTCCCAAAGCTCAGGTTCAACGGTCAATGCATAGGGCAGCTCCTGATGCAGAAACAAAAACAATTTCTCCCGCACAATCTCGGACGCCAGCATCTTCAACGGCATGTCAGACATCTGCTCTTCCGGATAATACCAGGGACTGATTGGAAGATTGTCGGCCAAATATTTGTAAAACTCATCCATATACTGTCCGGTCTCTGCCGAAACGAAGAAAGTCTCCTTAAAATGGCCCTCCTGATTCAAAGCGGCGCTCAGCCCCAGCAGCTTGTCTTTTTGAACCAAATCCACTTTGTTAAGTACCAAAACGGCCTCTGTCTTATTTTTGTTCAGCTTGGCAATAATGCTTCGGGTCTCGTCGTCAAAACCGCGCTTGGCGTCAACAACCAATACCGTAATATCCGCATCGCCGACCCCGTCCCAGGCAGAGCCGACCATTGCCCGGTCTAACCGGCGCTTCGGCTTAAAAATACCCGGCGTGTCAATAAAGATAATCTGCGTATTTTCGTATATGCCTATACCCTTGACCAGAGTACGGGTCGTTTGGACTTTCGGCGAAACGATGGAAACTTTGGAACCGACAAAGTTATTTGTAATCGTCGACTTTCCCGCATTAGGCGCACCGATGAGCGCCACAAACCCGCACCGGGTCGGCATCTCGTCAGAAACATTTATTTCGCGTTCATTTGCCATTCTTACTCAATTCTCTGCAACATCTTGGCGGCCGCGTCAAATTCCGCCAATTTTTTATTACGCCCTTCGCCGATGGCGTCTTCTACGCCCTTAAGGCTGACCGAAATGAAAAACGTCGGCTCATGCTCGCTGCCCGTACGCCCGACCATTTTATAAACCGGCGCTCCGTACCCCTTTACATGGGCAACTTCCTGAAGCTGGGTCTTGGCATCTTTTGGGGGTGCAACGTTCTTGTCAATCAATTCCCGCCAATGATTGTTTACAAACTTAATGGCATCTTCAACGCCGCCGTCAATGTAAATGGCGCCGATAACAGCTTCGCACACGTCACAAAGCACATTTTCGTTGTCCCTGATTTCCCGGTTGGCCACATCCATAAATTCATTCAGCCGCAGCGTCCGGCCGACCATTGCCACCGTCTCTTTGCACACCAGCCCGGTAAACCTTTGCGACAGGCTGCCTTCCGGCTCCCCCGGAAACAAACGATATAAAAGCGAGGCGATGGAAACCCCCAGCACCCGGTCGCCCAAAAACTCCAGACGTTCATAGTTTCCGTCTACATGCGAATTGACGCTGCTGTGCGTCAATGCTTTTTTCAGCAGCGATTCGTCTTTGAACTCGTGCTTGAGAATTTTTTTTAATTCTTCCATGTTTTTTACCTAATCAAATATCTGCAAAAACTCAACCCTGCAAAACAGACAATAAAACTCAAAGCGAAAGTGCCGAAACCTGCCGACAGACAAGCAAGGACACTTTCATTCTGCAAAATCAGCATTAAGTGCCCTCCGGTTAAGCTCTGAATTATGAAATGGAATCAAACAACCTGTCCCACCGGATTTTCTTCGGCCAGCTCCACGGTTTGTACCATTCTTCATCCTCGTTGTGGGAGAAGAACAGAAAACGTGCTTTGCCGACCAAATTCTCGGCGGGAACAAAACCGACGTTCACTCTGCTGTCATCGGAACGGTCACGGTTGTCACCCATCATAAAATAATTTCCCTGAGGAACCACAATTTCCTTAAAATCGTCATGAGCCTCATGGTCGGACAATTCCAGAATACGATGCTTTTTGCCGTTGGGCAGCGTCTCAATATACTGACGATACCGCTCGGCGCTGCCGTAAGCATTGCGAATGGTAAAGTCCTCGACCTGCTCGCGTTCAACCATCTCTCCGTTAATAAAAAGACGACCGCGCTCCAGTTTGATTTTATCTCCCGGAAGACCGATAACCCGTTTGATGAAGTCCGTCTTGTTGTCTTGCGGATATTTAAACACCACAACATCGCCGCGCTCCGGCTCGTCTTCCCAAATTCTGCCTTCAAACAACGGCAGGCTCCACGGCAGAGAATGTTTGGAATAGCCGTAGGTATATTTGGAAACAAACAGATAATCTCCCACATACAGCGTCGGATACATTGAGCCCGATGGAATTTTAAATGGTTCAAACCAAATCGTTCTGATTACAATTGCAATTAAAATTGCATAGAATACTGTTTTAATAGTATCCCAAAAACTTTCTTCTTTATCCATCAACAGCCTCATTTAGTTTAACAGCAATCTCTTATTTGCTGTCATCATATACATTTTTTATTTTTTCACAACTATAAAATTTCAATAATAACAACCGCTTGCGCAAAAGGAAAATCATCGCTCAGCGAAACCGCGCAACGATAGTTTCTTCCCTCAGCCAAAAGCTCGGCCCGGTTGCCGGCTTTTCCCGTCAAATGCAGCAACGGTTTGCCCAGCGCATCGTGACCGACTGAAATTTCCTGCCAGGAAATCCCCTCGTTAAAACCTGTTCCCAAAGCCTTTACCGCCGCTTCCTTTGCCGCAAACAGCTTAGCCGCTTTACAGGCCTTTTTATTACCGCCGTCTCCGCAGGCGGCAATTGCCTCAAGCTCCTCCGCCGTAAAAATTTTGGTCAGAAAATGCTCGTCAAACTTTTGCAGCGTTTTGGCTATCCGCTCAATATTGACGATGTCTGTCCCAAGTCCGATAATCATAATTAACTTAATCCTTCGTCAGTGTTTTTGCCAGTTTCCGGTATCAACTTTTTTCCGCCGTTTCCGCCGATTTTCTCCAAAGCCTTCTTCACCAGATAATAACTCGCCAGCCATGCCGCAATGTAGTAAGGAATACAACCTACCATCATAGGCCATAAGATAGGCCAGATATCCTGAAAAAACAAGTCAAAATCAAAATGCAGCAGAGCTCTGGTCGCTTTTTCAAAAAAATGAATAAAATCAACCTGGACCGAATGCGCATAATCGCCGCCCAACATCCTGCGTCCGGTATAGAGAACCGACAGCCAGATAAACGGAAACGTCCACGGATTTCCTGCCGCCGTCCCCAAAGCGCTGGCAAGAATATTGCCGCGTATAATCCAGGCCGTAAGAGCCGCCAGCAGCAAATGAAAACCCACAAAAGGCGTAAAGGATATCGCAACGCCGCAAGCCACTCCCGCGGCAATGGAACGGGGCGTTCCCGGCATCCGCCGCAACCGCAGCAACAAATCGCGGCCGTAAGCCTTCCAGCCTTCCTGCGACCACAACCGGCTTTTAAGCTTTGTCGTCCATGAAACCTGAGAACGGCGGGCGGACAAACTTTTTCTCCTCTAAAAAACTATATCGAACTATTGTACCGAACGAGATACATATGATACAAATTTGCTGGCTTTCAAGGCCGCAATAATATCAGTAAGATGTTTCAGGTCTTTTACCTCAACATCGACAATCAGCTCGAAATAACTCACCGTCCGGTTGACGATGTTCAAATTGGAAATATTGCCGTTGTTGCGCGCAATCAGGTTGGACAACTCGCCCAACGAACCCGGTTCGTTGGCAAGCATCACTTTCAGCCGTCCGACGTGCGGCGTATCGTCTGCCGCATCCCCCCAGGAAATGTCCAGCCAGCGTTCCGGCTCGTCCGCAAACTTTTCCAAGAGCTTGCAGTCGATTCTATGAACCGCGACGCCTTTTCCCGTCGTCACGATTCCCACAATCCGGTCTCCCGGCAGAGGATGGCAGCAACCGGCAAAATGTACCGCCATACCGGGAATCAAACCTTTTATTTTCAAAGGTTCGGCTTTTGACTTGTCTTTCTTGACGCTTTTGCTGAACACCGGAACTTTCAGCGACTTGACCACTTTCTCAAGTTTAGACTGCTTATAGCCCGGATAAACCGCTTTCAGAACATCCCAGGCCGTTACCAAGCCTTCGCCTACTTTTGCATAAATATCGTCAATGGATTCCGCCTCGAAATTCGGCAAAACGTTCACCAGCCCTTTTTCGCTGAACTCCAGATTTTCGCCTTTAAATGTCCGTTCCAGCAGCTGTTGTCCGAGAGTAATGAACTGATCGCGCTTATAAGCCCGGACATAACGACGGATGGCGGCTTTCGCCTTTCCCGTCACGACGAAACGATCCCATTCGGTCGAAGGATGCTGCGCCTTGGACGTCAGAATTTCAACTTGGTCGCCGTTCTGCAAAATCGTCCGCAGCGGACGGATTTCCCCGTTGATTTTTGCTCCCACACAGGTGTCGCCCACGGACGAATGCACCGCATACGCAAAATCTACCGGCGTGGAATTGACCGGTAAACCGATTAAATCGCCTTTAGGCGTAAAGCAGAAAACCTGGTCGTTATACATTTCCAGTTTGGTGTTTTCCAAAAACTCTTCCGGATTGGATGCCTGCTCCAAAATTTCCAGCAGTTCCCTAATCCAGCGGAATTTTTTACCAACGACTTTCTCCCCCTGTTTATAAGCCCAGTGCGCCGCCACGCCCTTTTCGTTAACCTCGTGCATTTCCTGCGTGCGGATTTGAATCTCAATGCGGGTGTTTTCCGGCCCGATAACGCCGGTATGAATGGATTTGTAACCGTTGGGCTTGGGAGTCGAAATATAATCTTTAAATCGGCGCGGAACCATATGATATTTGCTGTGAACCACTCCCAATGCCTGATAACAGGAGGCAACGTCATCCACAATAATCCGAAAAGCCATAATATCCGACAATTGTTCAAACGAGGCGTTTTTTTGCTGCATTTTGCGCCAAATGGAATACGGCGTCTTTTCTCGGCCGGACACCGAAGCCTTTATGCCGTTTTCTTCCATGTCTTTTTGCAGACGGGCAATAATCTTCGGTACCAGATTGCTGCCTTGCTCACGTAAAAAATTCAAACGCGCTTTGATTGACTCGTAAGCGTCCTTATGCAACTCCGCAAAAGCAATTTCTTCCAACTCGCTTTTTACTTCCTGCATACCGATGCGCTCTGCCAGCGGCGCATAGATATCTAATGTCTCTTTGGCGATTCGCGCACGCTTTTCCGGGCTTTTTAAAAAATGTAACGTCCGCATGTTATGCAGACGGTCAGCCAGTTTAATCAACAAAACGCGGATATCTTCCGACATTGCCAGCAAAAGCTTGCGGAAATTTTCAGCCTGCTTGTTATTGACGGACTTTTGCTCAATCATCGCCAGTTTGGTAAGACCGTCAACAATCTGTGCCACCTGCTCGCCGAACAAAGACTTGATTTCTTCTACCGTCGTATCGGTATCTTCAACCGTATCATGCAAAAGCCCGGCAATGACGGAAGCGGAATCAAGCTTGAATTTTGTCAGAATACCGGCCACTTCTACGGGATGGGAATAATACGGGTCGCCGGAAGCCCGCAGCTGGGCCCCGTGTTTCTTCATTGCAAAGACATACGCTCTGTTCAGAGCGTCTTCATCGGCGTCCGGATCATAGGATTTTACCAAATCAACAAGTTCATACTGTCTTAACATCGGGCCTCGGTCTTATGTTTCAATCATCATCACAAAAAAAGTTCCAGAATACAGACTTAGCATACTATTCTTAACTAAGTCTAAACTTCCGGAACTCTTCTTGCAACAAATATCGAAAAAAATATTAATTATCGTCGTCGAAATCGTCACCGAGGTCGTCGCCGCCCTCTAAACCGTCGTCCATGGACAAGTCATCGTCGCCCAAAGAACCGCCGAAAACGTCATCCCCCTCAACGTCGCTGTCAGCGTCAACGTCCAAAAGGTCATCACCGCCGTGAACCTGCATATTGTCATCAATTTCAGCCTGCGGCAGCAAACCGGTAAACTGGTCGTCCAAATCAGCCAGTTCTTTTTCGGCAGCCATAATTTCCAACTCTTCTTCTTCCGGCTCCTCAACCTCGACATACTTCTGCAGTCCCATAACCAAAGACTTCTGCAGTTCTTCAATACTTACGGTTTCGTCGGCAATTTCGCGCAAAGCTATCACCGAGTTTTTATCATTGTCGCGGGCAACCGTCAGCGGCGCACCGGCAGACAAGTCCTTGGCTCTTTGTGCCGCAACCATCAGCAGCTCATAGCGATTGGGAATTTTATCAATACAATCTTCGACCGTAACACGTGCCATTTTATTCTACCCTGTTAAAAATTTAAAAACCTATCCCTGAATGTATACTCATAATGAATCCGAAATGCAATAACAAAATGCACAAATCGTGAAAAATTAATAAATTAGCTAGTGTTTTTAAAACCTTAGTCAAGGCGGCTTATCGGAATATCCCCCAGCTTAAAATCAGATTTCCGCCATTTTTCGGTCAATTCCGTGCGGTTTTTGCGAACCTCGCGAACATCGTTGAGGGGAGCCTTATACATTTCGACAATCGCCTGCATCGTGGAATAGCGGCTTTGCTGGGAACGCGGGCTCAGCTTGCGAATGTCGTCATCATGCAGGCCGGACTGATACCCCCTGATAGCCATTGCCATTCCGCTCGAAATCTTTGACAGCCGATAGGCTTTGATTGTCTTGTCACAGGTATAGGCCCATTCGTTGAGCGTAAACCCCTGCTTGGCCGCAATCATCGCCAATTCCCGCTCCTGTCCCATAATGGTCGCCTTTTGCACCAACCGTTGGCATGGGTTAACCAGGTCCTTCAGCCCCGGAACCAGCAAAATATTGTCCGGCCGGTTCGCCTCATAGCTTAACAGCATTGTCGTCACCCGCGACAGCCGATAACGATTGGCCCCGGTCCATTCCCGGATTCCGTCAAGCGTCCCGATAAAAGCCTTCACGTCGGTTGAAGTCAACAGGCTGTTTTTCTCGGGATTGACCGTACGCAAATCGCTGCGCCCGATTTTTTTTGCCGGCGGAACATTGGTCATATAGTGTTCCGGCGGCACCAGTTTTTTTATCGCCTGATAAAAATCTTTGTCGTAAGCCACTTTCGGATGAGCCGGAACCCGCCGCGGCATTTCAGGCATCGTCACATTTTCAGGCCAGACTTCGGGCATCAGCAGATAATACAAAAACGGAGACAAAAACTCCAAATCGTCAATCCCCTTCAACTGCGGAGCAATGCGGGTCGGAAACTTGTTTTTTGTTTCTCTTATCCCCGGAAGGTTAAGCACTTTTTCCGACATATTGGGAATTGTAAACAACATCGGTCCGATATACGGATACATCGCCCTCGGAATACTGTTCAACATTTCCAGAATTGCGTCTTCATTTTCGCCTTTCAGGCGTTTCTCATTGCTGCCGTAGGTCGCAATCCGACTGTAAAAATCACGGTCAAATACCTCTCCGACGTCAAACGTGCTGGTATAATGCGTATCATAGATACCTTCCTGACTCTGAAAAAAAGCCTCCAGCTCGGACATTGTCGGAAGTTCGTCTTCTTCAAGATTAATCTCAAAAGCCGGAATATAGTCGGCCATAGCCGCAGCCGCGGGACGAACCGCCAGCAGCATTAGACCAAACAGTATTCCGGCTTTTGTAAACATCTTAGTTATAAGTCACCCGTACCTTGTAAGTCAGAGTCGTTTCACCCCCGGCAGGCACGTTAACCAGCCATTTGAATGTCCTGGCTTTGCTGCGGTCGCTGGGCAGGCTTTCGCTCACGATTTCCGTCTGATAGTAAAAAGTCTGAACAAACTCTACCGCGGCGTCACGGCCTTTGGCATTGTGGAAAGTAACGGAAACTTCGTTCTCCGCCATTTTCTCCGAAAGTTTGTTCTGAGCCGTAATCTTGCCGTCGGCATAAATGTCAAAAGCTTCGCCGATAGCCAGTTCGGCCTTTTCCCCTTTGGCCAGCTGAGCCATATCGGCGGCCCCGATAAATTGCAGTTCGCCGCTGCCGTCCTTGTCATAAAAACGAACTACGCCGGAAGGCATCGGCAAGCCGAGTTTGTTCTCTTCGCTGTTGGTCAGCTTGTAAACCGTCGAAGGATGCAAACGCTCAAAATCGCCGCTTGCATATGTGGAAGAAACGTTCAACGGAGAAGTCAGCCGGTAGGATTGTTCAAACTTAACCCCTTTCAGGTCCATCAGACTGACCTGTTTGGATTGCTTATCCATAATGTCTGTTTTAAACGGCAGACTGTAAACATAATATTCGCCGAGATTTTCAGCCGGAAGAGAAGCGCTTTCCGCAGCCCCCGCCGCATCAAAAGAAACCGACTTTGCCGCCATCATCAGATTACGGGGCTGCGGCCGGACATTGCCGTTTTCCTGTTTGACGTCTCCGGCTATCAACTGCACTTCGGCGTCTTTATAATCGGCTCCGGACTGATTGTTCAAAGTCACCCAGCCCTGCAAATCCATTTGGCTGTCGGAAGTAATTTCCGCCACATAATTGGCCTGCCAGCTCAAACCGTTGGTCAGATAGTTCAGCGTCAAATCTTTGCTGCCGTCGTTTTGATTGTCCAGCTTGACAACCAGTGTCGGCTTTACCCGCAAATTCTCGGGCAGGTTTTCATAAACCAAACGCCCTGGAAAGTTAGCTTCGATTCCGTAACTGAACTTTAACAGGGGATTACCGTAGTTGCTGCTGATAATCTCAGCCTTGTCAAACATATTCTGACCATTGGCCGGATTGGTTGTCACCGTCGTAACTTTTTGTCCGACGGATTCTTCCAGAATGTTAACCGGAGTCAGCAGATCGTACTCATAGTTTTGTTCCAAAACCTTAACGCCCGGAGCCTTCAGGAGCGCCGTTTCCGGTTTCATCTGCTGCGCAACGCCTTCAAAAGCGACCTTTGCTTCGCCGCTCTTCAGGTCGACACGGCGGCTGTCTTTGATTAAAGCCAGATTTTGGTTGTAAATGCTGACGGCCATACCGGCGTTATTGTCGGGTTTCAGAGTGATTTCCGCAGCTTCGGCCTCTCCCGCCGCCAAACACAAATTCATCATTACCGCCAACGTCACATATCGGTTTAACATCCTTTACCTCCTAAACAGGGTTAAATTTCTTCCTTTGAATATAATCTAAAAAAATATAAAAAAGAAGTGATAAATTAAATTTAAGCTAGACTCGCGGGAAATATTGCCCTAATATCAAAACAAAATTAATACTTTGTTAAGCAGTTGGAGGAGAAGAGCTATGGCTTGGACAGATGAAATGGTTGAAGATTTGAGAAGAATGTGGAAAGAAGGTCTGACCACCGGCGAAATCGGCAAACGTCTGAACGTTTCCAAAAACTCTATTGTGGGCAAGGTTCATCGTTTGGGATTGTCCGGCCGCCCCTCTCCGATTAAAAAGAAAGAAGACGCGCAGACAGAACCCAAAGCCAAGGAAACGCCTGCAAAACAAATTAAAGAACCGGCAAAGGAAGCTCCCAAACCTGCGGTAAAAAAAGAAACCGAACCGCAGGTCAAAAATCCTTCCCCTGCCCCCAAGGCCGCCGCTGAACCGCGTCATAAGGCCGGGCACAACATATCCCTGACCGACCTCGACAATCACACTTGCCGCTGGCCGATAGGCGACCCCAAAGACGACAACTTTCATTTTTGCGGCAAAAAAGTCCGCATCGGCCAGACATATTGTGAAGAACACGCCGCCGTCGCCTACGTAAAACCCAGTAAAAAATAACAAAATATTAACTTATGACATGATATACTCGTCCTTAGTATGGAAAGAACGCGTTTGTAAGGACAGAGAATAATGTCATTAAATATGATTATCGCCTTCGTGATGGGCTTTGTCGTCGTTATCGGCTCAATTGTCAGTGCGACCGACCGTCCGAGTATGTTTATTGATATTCCGAGTATTATCGTCGTATTCGGAGGAACTTTCGTCACACTCTTTATTTCTTTTGAACTAAAGACGGCTCTTGCAGCTTTGAAACTGGTCGGTCAGTCTTTCCGCCGCCACAAAGATTCCGAAATGTCGCTTAAAGACGAAGTCGGACGTATTGTTCGTTGGGGATACATTATCCAAAAAAACGGCCTTCAGGGACTTGAAAACGAAGTTACCGAACAGCTCCGCGAAGAAAATCCGTTTCTTGCCTATGGCGCAGATTTGGTGGTTACCGGTTATACCGGCGCCGAAATCAAGCAAATTCTAACCTATATGATGGAATCAGAAGCAGAGCGAGCCAAAGGCCCGCTTGACGCCGTCAAAAAAATGGGCGGTGACGCACCGGCGTTTGGTATGCTCGGTACCCTTATCGGCCTGGTTATCATGCTGGGCTCCATGGGCGGTGACCCTGCGGCTATCGGCCCCAGTATGGCTGTTGCGTTGATTACCACCTTTTACGGCATTATCTTGGCCCGTATCGTAATGATACCCATCGGCGCAAAAATTTCTGCCCGTTTCGATAAAACGACCTTTAAAGAAAATCTGGAAATGGAAGGCCTTGTCCTCCTTGCTGAACGCAAGAGCCCCCGTTATATCCAAGATAAGATAAACTCTTTCGTCGACGTCAGCGAACAATTCCTGATCGACCGCGATTTAAACAACAACTCCTCAAACCAGGCATCTAACAACGCTTAAGGATTTTGGCGATGAAAAAGAAACCGGAAGACAAAATTGATGAAGACTGGATGTCCACCTATGGCGATATGGTGACTCTGCTGCTGTGTTTCTTTGTGATGATGCTTTCGGTTTCCAAACCCGACGTTGCCAAATTTGAGATGATTCAGGCCGGAATGAACGAAAGCCTCGGCAAAAAAGAAGTAACCCGCCCGATTGAAATGATGATGATGGAACTGTCGGACGATATCCAGTCAATGTCGGCTGAAGAAGACATTTCTCTCGGCAGCGATACCCAGGGCGTCGTTTTGGAAATCAGTGACGACCTTGCTTTTGCTTATGGCTCCGCAGTTATTCGTGAAGAAGCTGTCCCCGTTCTTAAAAAAATTGCGGCAACCTTGCAGTCTGAACGCTACAACTCGTTTAACTTCAGCATTGAGGGCCATACCAGCGACGAAGCGTTCTCCAGTCCGATGTATCCCTCCAACTGGGAACTTTCTTCGGCTCGCGCCGCCGCCGTAGCCCGTTTTATGGAAAAAAGAGGCATTCCCCGCGTCCGTTTGAAAGTCGTCGGCTTATATGACGTATCCCCCAAATATCCCAACCACGACCCCTACGGCCAGCCGATTCCGCAAAATCGCAGCAAAAACCGCCGCGTAGTCATTCATATAGAGCCTACGTTTAAGTAATACCCAAAGACAACCTGCAAAGAAATGGCTGCCTCGTCGGAAACCGCAGCAATCGCTTATATCATCATACGCACCGGTATACGGCCGGATGACGGGCTTTTTCCTTTCATTAAACGGATTGCCTAATCTGATTATATTTCCCTGCTTGAGGGTGATGCTCAAAGCTGCATAAACGGAAACTCTTATCCCGCCTGCCGACAACCGTGTCGTTGTCAAACCATAAGAAATTTCTTCTAAAACAAGCCGCCTTCAACCCGCCAACCGGCAGCGTCATAAACCAACTGAAAAGCCGCACAATTGGGAATTTTCGCGAACGAAACCTTAAAATGCCCGAGAAGCGCTCCCATCGTGCCGCCGTGAATCGCCACGCCCATTGTCCCGTAAGGCTCGTTTTTCAACTTATCCAACCTTGCCAAAACCCGGTTCAAAGCTTCAGCCTTGCTCTCTCCGCCGGGAAAGCGAATATCCAGATACTGCGGATTATACCAATTGTTCAGAATATCGGGATATTCCCGCTCCAAATCGGCAATCAACTTTCCTTCAGCATCACCGTAAAAACATTCGCGCAAATCATTTTCTACCCTGACTTCCGCCCCGACGGCCTTTCCGACGATTTCTGCCGTATGCAAAGCCCTTTTCAAAGGGCTTGAAAAAATAACTTCCAGTTTTTTCTCTTTCAGTTTATTTACGGCTAGTTCCGCCTGCGCCACGCCGGTTGCGTTCAAATCATAATCCTCTCCTGACCCTTGCCAGCGCTTTTGTTTGTTCAAATCCGTTTCGCCATGGCGAAAAACATAAAAATCTTTACGCATTTTTTCTTCTCTTCGTTTTCTTTGCCAGCTCGGCATCTTTGACGTCGGCCCAGACAATGGTCGTTTGGCTCACGCCTTTTTCCCAAACAAACCAGGCAAATTCCATAGCCGGAGAACCAAATCCCAAAAAATCGACCTTGTTGGGAATAACGATAACCTTTGCCGGAGGGAATTCATGATAAAGCTTCGCCCGCCGCTTGCCTGTCAAATAACGTATCGGCAACAGCAGTGCCAAACATCTTCTGGATAACCGCAGCCCCTGAACAATAAATTCAAAAGCAAGATTGAACGGCGGATTGGTGATGATGTTGTCAACTTCGCGCGAAGACGCCAAAAAATCTACGCCCGCAGTACCGTAACCGCGATTGATTAAATCGCTGCTCTCCACTTTGGAATAATACTGTTCCAGAATTTTGGACATCCGCCCGTCTCCGCAGGCCGGCTCCCATATTTCCCCCGTAAAGCGATAATTCTCCAGCAACGCCTGCGTGACATAAGCCGGCGTAGGATAAAAGTCATCCTCCTGCCGCAAATCGGCAACCTTTCGTCCGAGTAATTTATATTGTTCGTTAATCATTTTAATTCTGTAAAAAACATTTCCAAATCATAGAAAGAGTGGCTGCGCCGTAATTTTCGAGCGAAGTATATATCCTTGGCACATAAGAGGGAACATAACAAGCATAATGCTCTTTATACAATCTGATGGAGCGAGTAACGGGAATCGAACCCGCATCCTAAGCTTGGGAAGCTCACGTTCTACCATTGAACTATACTCGCAGGAATGAATCGGAATATAGCAGAAAAAAATGAATTCTCAACTACATTTTACATTTATTGCACCACCAACACCACGCCAAGAATAATCAAGACAAAGCAATACAACTTTTTCATAATTATTCTGGCCGTCAGTTTTTCCTTCAGCGGCAGGCCGAAATGCTTTAGAATAAAATAACTCAGCCCAAGCATAAAGATAGGCTGTGTGGCGCCGATTGACGTACTGACAACCGGAGACAGCCCCGACAAACCGTATACGCCGCAGGCCAGTCCCAGAAAACAGAGAAATTCGTTGACTGCAAAAATCTTAAACCGATGCAGATACGGCGGAAAATTCCGGACAATGTCTTTCCGCCAGTTGCCCACCAGTAAAAAGACGAACGGCATAAACCCGGATATCAAATTGGGATAAATCACCATATTAATCCAGTTGCCGTCCTCAATCAGCACATATTTTTCCAACACCACATAAAAAGCCCGCAACAGCGATGCCCCGACCATATAATAAAAGGCGCGGTTCAGTTTGGGGATTTTGGTCCCTTTGATACTGAGCGCGATTGAAGACATAATGATGATGGCAAAACCGATATACTGCGTCAGGCTCAGCCGCTCGTCCAGCCACAAATAGGTCATTACCGGAATGGTAATCTGCCCCAGAGAAAACAATGCCGCAACAATGGAGGTGTCGATAACCTTCATCGCGGTATAATAAGGATACAGGTACACGATGTCCAAAAAAGCCAACAGCACATAACAGACGATTGCGGCCGTCGACGGAACGCTGGGCCAGCCGAGAAACATAACTAACGGAACAAAAACCGCATTCATCAGGGAAATATAAAATATCATCGTCGTCTGATGCTTAAACGTCCGGTTTGATAACTGACTTTCTATTATAACCGCAAATGCGTAAAAAAGCGGAGATCCGAATGCTGCCAACAAAAAAAACATAAATAACCTCAAAATAAAAAAAGCTATAGGTAACTATAGCTCTTTTTGGTTTTCAATTGGTTAATTCCTCACTCTCCGCCCAGAGATTTTTTCAAATCGTCCAGACTGTTTTTTGCATTTTCGATGGATTTTCTCTGCTCCGCGCGTTTGGCTTCTTCCGCCGCCTGCTTCTTGGCCGCTTCGGCATTTTTGGCATCCAGCTTTTTCTGGATTTTTTCTTTTTGTGCGTCTAATTTTGCCTTGGCTTCGGCCGCCTTTGCTTCACGCTTCGCCTTGGCCTCGGCGTCCAGAGCTTCCTGCCTGGATTTCTCCGTTTCGATTTTCCGACCGGCCTCGTCTGCCTTCGCCTGAACTTTGCCGGCGGCTTCCTCAACCGACCATTCCGCCGCCGCACTGCCCGAAATCACCGCGGATAAGCTCAGAACTGCGGCTGCAATCAACTTCTTCATACCTGTTCTCCTCTCAAATAAAATACCGCAATAATATAAAAACCCCGTGGCAAACTTCAACGGCCGATGCCGTTTTTACCAAAAAAAAGAAGGACAAAGCCTTTAGCCTTATCCTTCCTTGTTTAATCAAATCATTTTTTACTTTCTGAGTTTATCAGCTGCCACAGCAGTTTTTGTGCATTGCCCCGGCTCTCGTCCAAAAAGAAACTGATGTCCGAAGTATACGGGATGCATAATTCCCAGTGCTTGACAATCCATTCGCAGACTTCATCGCTGCTGACCCCCAGGCACGCAACCTTGGCCAGTTTTTTCTGAAAGCCTATTTGCAGCGGATGAAGGTCTATTGACTGCAACAGATATCCCACGCCGGGCATTTCCTGTTTTCGTTGCAGCATAACCATCTCCATAACCAGCAGGTTATAGGCATGATTGTCAAAATTAGCCGTCAGATACGGACGGGCTTTGGCCGTAAGCAGCAGACACAGCAGAATACTATTATTTTCCAACAACAGATTTAACAGATTGTCGCTCAGCCGCAAAAACATCGAACGGTTAAATTCATTACTCAGTTCGTCAGACAACAGGGCCGGATCAAAACCTAAGGTATAGGCCACAAAACCGCTGTTTCCCCGTAAAAAGAGATTAATGTCCTGAACAAACTGCGTTTTCTCCGCATCGCTAAACTCGAAAGATTTGCCGGTCTGAACCTCATCCATCATTCCGTGCAAAAAGTAATCAACAATTTTTTCCATTTTAATTGGGTTTTTAATTAATAAAAATACATCATCGCACAATAATCATCAACAATGCCGGAAAATATAACACATTCGCGCCGCGCTGTCTAGACAAAATTACAAAAACGAATCCTAAAAAATAAATTACCCCAAAGCGTCGATTCGGAGTCATTTTTTGCTGGTTTTTTAAAAATTCCCGTGCTATAAAACGCGCATAGAAAGATTCTATTAAAAACGAAAAGCCGGCAGATCAGGCATAAAACAGTCTAATCTGAGGCTTTTTTTGTGTTAACTTTAACTAAGGATAAAATATGTCAGAAGTTAAGATGAAAATGATGGACGGTAACGAAGCCGCTGCTTCCGTTGCCCACCGCATGAACGAAGTCTGCGTCATTTACCCGATTACCCCGTCTTCTCCGATGGGCGAATGGGCTGATGCGTGGTCTGCCGCCAAACAGAAAAACCTTTGGGGCGTTATTCCCGAAGTCCAGGAAATGCAGTCGGAAGCCGGTGCTGCCGGTGCTTGCCACGGTTCAATCCAGGCCGGTGCCTTAACCACCACCTTCACGGCTTCGCAGGGCCTGTTGCTGATGATCCCCAACATGTACAAAATTGCCGGTGAGCTTTCTCCGTTTGTTATGCATGTTGCCGCTCGTTCCTTAGCCTACCATGCCTTGTCAATCTTTGGCGACCACTCTGACGTTATGTCTTGCCGCCAGACCGGTTTCGCCATGCTGTGCTCCAACTCCGTTCAGGAAGCTCACGATTTCGCAGCCATTGCACAGACGTCCACCTTGCGTTCACGCGTCCCGTTTATGCATTTCTTCGACGGTTTCCGTACTTCTCACGAAATCAAAAAAATCAAGCTGCTTTCTGATGACGATTTGAGAGCTATGCTGGAAGGCGTTGATTTTCAGCACAATGCTGAAAAGGCTCTGCGTCCGGAAGCTCCTGTCATCCGTGGTACGGCTCAGAACCCTGACGTATTTTTCCAGGGCCGTGAAGCCAGCAATCCTTACTACAACAAAGTTGAGCAAATTGTTCAGGAAGAAATGGACAAGTTTGCAAAAATCAGCGGCCGCCAGTATAAAACAATCGAATACGTCGGTCCGGCCGATGCTGATCAGGTTATCGTCATTATGGGTTCAGGCGCTGAAACCGTTGACGAAACCATTAACTACCTCAACAACAACGGCTACAATGTAGGCTTGCTGAAAGTACGCCTGTATCGTCCGTTCCCGGCCAAGTCGTTCATCGCTGCCCTGCCGAAATCGGTTAAGGTTGTCAATGTTCTTGACCGCACCAAAGAGTCCGGCTCGATCGGCGAACCGTTGTACCTCGACGTTGTTGCAACCCTGACTCAGGCTTTTGCCAACAACGAAATCGCTGCCATGCCGCGTATTTTCGGCGGCCGCTACGGTTTGTCCTCCAAAGAATTCACTCCGGGAATGGTTCGTGCCGTTTATGACAACGGTGCTTCTGCCAAACCGATTAACGGTTTTTCCGTAGGTATCAACGACGACGTTAACAAAACTTCGCTGCCTTACAGCGACGACATCGACACCGAAGGCAAAGACGTTGTCCGTGCCGTTTTCTACGGCTTGGGTGCAGACGGTACCGTTGGTGCAAACAAAAACTCCATTAAGATTATTGCTGAAGACGCCGGCAAATACGGCCAGGGCTACTTCGTTTACGATTCTCGTAAATCCGGCTCCATGACCACATCGCACCTGCGTTTCTCCGACAACCCGATTAAGGCGGCTTACCTGATTAACAAAGCCGACTTCGTTGCTTGTCACCAATTCCCGTTCATGGCTAAAGTTGATATCCTGAAAATTGCCAAACCGGGTGCAACCTTCCTTCTGAACGCTCCTTACAAAGCTGAAGAAGTATGGGATCACCTCACGGCTGAAGTACAGGAAGAAATCATCAGCAAGAAATTGAACTTCTACACCATCAATGCTGTTGAGGTTGCTCGCGAAACCGGTATGGGTCAGCGCATTAACACGGTTATGCAGACCTGCTTCTTTGCAATTTCCAACATCTTGCCCAAAGATGAGGCTATTGCTCAGATTAAGAACGCGATTAAGAAAACCTACAGCAAAAAAGGCGACGCCATTGTTCAAAAGAACTTTGCCGCCGTTGACGCCTCTTTGGCTCACATGCATAAGGTTGAATATCCGTCAGCCGTAACTTCGACAACTCACCGCTCTCTGCCGGTTCCGGCCAATGCTCCAGAATTCGTCAAAAAGCTCACCGGCGAAATCATTGCCGACCGCGGCAACGAGCTTCCGGTTTCTGCTTTTGAACCGGTTGTCGACGGCACCTGGCCGACCGGAACGACCCAGTATGAAAAACGCTGCATCGCTACCGAAATTCCGGTATGGGATCCTGACACCTGTATCCAGTGCGGCAAATGCTCTTTGGTTTGCCCGCATGGCGTTATCCGTATGAAGGTTGCCACCGAAGAAGAATTGAAGAACGCTCCGAAAGGCTTCAAATCTGCTCCGTACAAAGGCAAGGAATTTGCCGGCAAACAGTTCATTTGGCAAATGTCTCCCGAAGACTGCACCGGCTGCGGCATCTGCGTAAGCGCCTGCCCGGCTAAAAACAAAGCCAATCCGGAACGCAAGGCTATCAATATGGATCATATTGAAAACCATCTGGAAGAACAGGTTGCCTGCTGGAATTTCTTTGAAACTCTGCCGTACGTCAAACGTACCGAAGTTACTAAGAATTTGCCCAAAACAACGCAGCTGATTCAGCCGTTGTTTGAATTCTCGGGTGCTTGCGCCGGCTGCGGCGAAACGCCGTACATCAAACTGTTGACCCAGTTGTTCGGTGATCGTATGGTTGTTGCCAATGCCACCGGCTGCTCTTCAATTTACTCCGGCAACCTGCCGACCACACCTTATACCAAGGATGAAAAAGGTCATGGTCCGGCTTGGGCGAACTCTCTGTTCGAAGACAATGCCGAATTCGGTTTGGGTATGAGATTTTCTATCGACCAGCAAACCCGTTTTGCCACCTCCCTTCTGGAAGGTTTGAAAGACAAGGTTGGTGAAGTTGCAGAAAAAATCCTCTCCAACCCGCAGTCTACCGACATCGAAATCGACGACCAGCGTGCAAATGTCAAAGCCTTGCGCGATAAACTGGCTTCAGTTAACACGCCGGAAGCCAAACAGCTTGATAAGCTTGCCGACTACCTGATTAAAAAGTCGGTATGGATTATCGGCGGCGACGGCTGGGCTTATGATATCGGTTTCGGCGGTTTGGATCATGCGATTGCTTCCGGCAAAAACATCAACATCCTGGTTATCGATACCGGCGTTTACTCCAACACCGGCGGCCAGCAGTCCAAAGCAACCCCGATGGGCGCTTCGGCTAAATTTGCCACCGCAGGTAAGGCTCTGCCGAAGAAAGATTTGGCAATGATTGCCATGTCTTACGGCAACGTTTACGTTGCTCAGGTAGCTTTCGGTGCCAACGATTCTCAGGTAATCAAAGCAATGAACGAAGCAGAAGCTTTTGATGGTCCGTCTATCATCATTGCTTACTCTCACTGTATCGCTCAGGGCTTCAACCTTGCCGACGGTCTGTCTCACCAAAAAGACGCCGTTGAATCTGGTTCTTGGCCTCTGTACCGTTACAATCCGACTAACATCGAACAGGGCAAGGCTCCTTTGATGTTGGATTCTAAGGCTCCGAGCAAACCGTTGGCTGATTATATGGCTAACGAAACCCGGTTCCAGATTGTAAACAAACAGAACCCCGAGCGTTATGAAACTTTGGTCAACAAAGCGCAGGAAAACGTTAAAGAAAAACGTTCTCTGCTTGAACATATGGCCGAGTTCAAAACCGCTGAATAAGGTGGTTTAAGCAACAAAAAAACGCCTCAGTCTTATGATTGAGGCGTTTTTTCATATTGCCGTCAAAACCGTATTTCGCAGCGGCAATTCCTTATTCGAACAAAACCGGAATTTCCGCAACTATCTTTCCCGACCTGAGAAACCGGTGTTCCCGGCATTTCCACGATGTTCCCTTTCACAAAGACGTACCTCCAACTGTTTACGAGCCTCGCTTTGCGGATTGTCATATCCCCTTTCTTTTTTCCATCTTGTAAATCCCGGATTTTCTACAAACAAACCGTTATTTTCGGCAGATTTTAAAAAAGTATTACCGGAATTAGCTGCGACGTATTCCTCAAACGATTCTGCCGGCAGACGACCGCTTTTCAACTCTACCGAATATTTATGCTCATACAGGTGACGGTTATATTCTTCGGCCATCAGTTCTTCTCGTCTGGCATTCAAATTCCGTTCCTTTTGCAGCCGGGCCCCGACATAAACGTTAATCGGATTATCAAAACCGGCCACGGCAAATTCGCCCGGAGCCAATATTCCGCCGTCAATCCGATATCCGTCGGCATTGCCGTTGTATACAAAATTGTTCAAACAGCTTTCTGTAACGCTTTTCAAGATAAAATCATCATACAGGTTATCAAGAATTTTGTTATTTGGATAGGCTTTGTTAAATTCAGTGACACATTGTTCCATTTTATCAAAACTGCCGCTTTCTTTAAGTTCAGCCTGAGCTTCCGCAAACGCCTGTTTCATCTCGCCGGCATTCTCCCGATTGCAAAATCCGTCGACCTTCATTTTTAACAATATACCGCTAAACTGGCTCTGCAATCTCTTTTCAAAATCTGACGGCCGCTCGTAGCTGACGTCATTACGCTTAAAGGCAATCGCCGATTTGGCTTCCGATGAAAAATAAAAATCAATCACTTTTTTTGCGGCAATGGCGGCGGCCTCTTTTTCTTCCGTGGAAACCGAGCTTTTTCTGCCTAATTTAACCTGCAAAGACCTCTCCATAAACGAATGTAAGCTTTCGGTATCTCCCTGACGTTCTCCGGCCGTCACACACATCAAAAGCCGCTCCGGCGATCGTAATGAATAGCCGAAAGACGCCCTGCTCAACTCGCAAAACAACAAATTGCCTTTCTGATAAGGCTGCGTCAATCCGGCGCGAGCCATCTGGGCATATTCCTCCCTGAACAATTCCTTATTGATGTCAAAACCGTGCTCTTTTATCTCCGGCAACAATGCTCCGTTAAAAGAATGTGTCTGAAAACGATTGTTTTTACACTGCATCTCAATCGATTGCAAAAGCTTAAGCGATTCCCGCCACGAAACCGGCGGCTTAAGCCCCAGCCTTTCACAATGATTCGCCACAATGAGCGGCATCACATGCTCACCGAAATAAACCTGGATTCCTTCCAACTTGCGGTCATTGTTCAAAGGTGCATTGCATTTTTGCCCGTTTGTTTCAAAATCCTTTGCCAAACGGTCAATCGTCTCATCCGACAAATCTCCGGTCGCGCTCGTATAAGCCTGCAATATATTTCCGAAGTTCTTATAAGCGCCCTCACCGGCACTCAAAGATACGGCATTGCTTATCATCTCTTTGACAGACGGACGGCTGAAAGCGCGCTCAAAATAATCGGCCATTTCTCCTGCCGAAATTTTGCTGATTTTATAACCGCCGATTATCGTTTCCATTTTTTGAGCCTCATAACTTAAACTATGCTTATTCTAGCATATTTTTTCTCTAAAACAAATCTATTTCTGTCCACGTCGCACAAATAACTATTTACTCTCTTTTTGTTTT
>HF995295.1:13609-14000 GCA_000432275.1 Proteobacteria bacterium CAG:495 | reverse complement strand
TTTATTATAACAAAAAATAAAATGAGAGTAAATAGTTATTTGTGCAGCGTGGACGAAAAAAAAGACTTCTTGTTTTTAAACAAGAAGTCTTTACGTTCAGGACTTTGGTTAGCTTACCAATTCAGCATTGCTCATTCCGTTATAGGCAATAAAAGTGATGCGAACTTTCACTTTTTGTCCCGGAATAAGTTTTTGCAAAGGGCATTGCAGCAAACTGTGCGGATTTTGCATCAGAATAGGATTTTTCTTCTCAAAGAAAACCATATTGCAGTTTTCCATCTCTTCGTTGATGCTGCGCATTGCAACGACTTCATAAGTTCCTTCCAGTATTTCACCCAGACGGATATAACCGTTTACCGAGATGGAACCACTTTTTAATGCTGCATGACGA
>HF995295.1:0-13584 GCA_000432275.1 Proteobacteria bacterium CAG:495 | reverse complement strand
ACGACGCTCTTCGTTCCAAACATTTGTTTTCATAATCATTAATTTTTAATTGTTTTCAATATATTTTATTTTCACGGTAATCGTATTTTCCTTGATAAAAGTAATCAAAGCATAAACAATGTCTCCGCTGCTTGCCGAAATACATTCTTCATCGACTTTGACCTTTATACTTTTACCTTTGTCATCACTAAAATGCGGGATGCCGCTAACAACCTGTACCCGATAATGAAAACCGAGCCAATATCCAAGAAGACGAATATCCGAACCTTTTTTGCGTCCTTGTTTAAAAACATTTTCGTCGCGTTTTCGAAAGTCAATCCCGTTTAATACAGAAAGTTTGGCAGGGGTCTTTTTCGTTGTCGCAAATACTCCGGCCTCCTCTTCTGTTGCCGGACGGACATAGTCGGCAAACAATGTTTCATTTTTCGCAATATAACTGATGCGGACATAAACAAATGTCAAATTCTTAGGATACTTTTGAGAGCTCCTTGATGGGGAAGCCGTGGTATTGTTCGGAAACAACACTTCGTGACTGTTTATAATCCGGGCCAAATAAATTTCGCCAAGCTTTAAACCGTCTTTTTCTTCCAGAGAACCATTTTCGATTGCCTTCTTTTTTTCTTCGTTCCAGTCAACAATCGTGTCTGGCTTTTTTGCCGGAGGGACAACTTTTGCCACAGCAGTTTTGTCTTCCATCACCAGGCTCAATTTGTTAACCTTGAAATAATCGCCGTCGGTATCTTGAACCAACTCAATACCTTCAGCTACAACTTTTTGATTTTCCTTAAAAATAGGAATCATATCGGCAACCGAATAATAGCCTATTTTATCCTTATAATCAAAAACAACAACAACGCCATGAGGTGCGGCATGTTTGACGGTTGCCTTTTGCGGCCGTTTAAACATTTCCTTGTCAGAAGGAATAAACACGGGGATTCCGTCTTGCAGTTCCGCAACCTGAACTTCCAACATACTTCCGATGCGAATGTTCAAAGGTTCCGACCACTCCATTGACATTTGACCAATGCAGCCGCCTGCCGTTTTTAACTGAATCCAATCGTTTTTGTCTTCCAAAGAAACAACTCTGGCACACTCAACGTCCCCAATCTCAAAGAGACTGAATTTTTTTTGCAAGTCTAATGGATTGCTCTCCATACTCAATAAATTAAGGGTTTAACATTTTTTTGACACAAATATTACCATGTCATTTAAAACATCGATTTCTAATATATACACAGTAATTGATTTGCAATGTTTTTGCTATAGCACAAAAACATCCGCCAATCAAGCACAAATTAGACAAAAACAAAATTAATTACCGGCATTATAAACGGCACTGCCGTAAGGGATATCCTTGCCGATGCCAGCCTTAAGGCGCTCTTTTTTTACAAAACCCATTTCGCCGTTATCTATCATAATGCGATACCAGACATTATCCGGCGTCATTCCGGTCAGGCGGACAGTCGTTTGGGCCGGGACCTTCTTCATTACGTCAAACTCGTCGGAGGGACCATACATGACTTCAGTCTCCGAAGTCAGGTGATAAAGCTTGCTGCGGTCGCTCTTGTCAACCGGAATGGTTAAAATTTTTCCCACCAGCATATCGTCAAAACTGCCGCTGTTGCCCAACCGGACTTCCTGATAATAAGAGATTTCTTTTTTAGATGAAAAATAATTCATAAAATCAATATCTTTAACATATCGGGTCGAATAAGGAAGCGCCGCAGCAATCAAAATCACAAACGGAAAAACAAGCTGAACCAGCCGAAGCAACAAAAAGTTCCAAATCCGCGGTTTAGGAATCCGTACGTCCAGCATGGCAATAAATTTTTGCAACAAAAGCTTTTGTTCCGGACGGGCATAGGCATGGGCAATTACAGCAGACTGTGCCGCCAAGACCGGCTGCTGTGTCAGATAATAGGCTACCGCATTATGAACCAAAATCCGGAAATTATCTTCAACCGGATTGACGTTTCGAAAATTAGCCAACAATGCCCGGGCATTTTTAAACAAGGCCTGAGGGCTCCACCAGCCAAGCATCCAATTGAGCACGGAAGTCTTAAGTTCCTGTTTCCAGGCCTGCGGTTCGGTACAGATATGTTTCTCGACTTTATTTTCATAAGTCCATAAACGGCCGCGAACATTACGAAGAGACAAAGCCCTGATATCGGCAGTTTCCGCACCCGCAGCCTTATAAGCCTGAAGGTTTTCCATATCGGGAAAAGCGTCGCCCGTATAAATCAGAGCAAACAAATCATAACACAGGCGGCGGTTGTCGTCTTTTAACACTTCATAGGCTACCGAGAGTTTTTGAAAATTCTCCAAAGCTTCGGCATCGGTATTGTGATCCGGATGCCAGATTTTGGCCAAGTCGCGATAGCTCTGTTTAACCAGCGCGGCATCAGCTTCCGGGCTGATACCTAAAATCGTATAGTAGCCCAACGGATCTGAAATATTTTGAAAATTCGGCTGCGGATTAATCATATGTAAACACCATCTCTAATCTGACTTTGCGTAATTTCATCTTCTCCGATTTTGATGAAATTTTCCTTAACGTTGATACTGATATTTCCCACATAATCGACATCATGCAACGATGTTTTGAATAAATTGACAATATGGCTGCAAAAGTCGGAAGGCAGCGTTTTGCTGGTGCGAACAACCAAATCGAAACGACGGTCTTTAGCCAGAGAAAATCCGTCAAACTGAAACTTTCCGAGTTTTGAAAAATCGGTTTCGAGCAAAAAACGTACGCCGGACTTTCTCCGGGACGACGGGTTTTCCTGCTCGTCATCATCCTGCGGTTTTTTGACAGCCAGACGAATTTTGCTGATGTTTGTCCCGTCCCAAAAAGGAATCTCGACCATACGCCAGCTGATTCCTTCTTTGTGAGAAACGGCAAGGTAATCCGCTACGCGGGAGATGACAGCCTCTCCTTCGGGCCCATGCGTCCGCAGTTCGGTTACCAAATCTTTGCCCAACCATACTTCCGGCCGGCTTTGCTCGGACGACCTGGCAAAATTAAGCATATTGGACAACATTTTGGCATTGAGCGAAGGAACTTTCTCCAAGAGTTTGGAGGCCAGCTCAGGCAGCGCGGCATTATTTTCGGGCAACGGCTTCAAAACATCCAGCAGCTGCTGCAAATTGTCCGCAGCCGGTTTGCCCCCCGGCACCGGAATTGATGCAGAGGACAGCACCGCGGCCTTTTCCGCTGTTTCCGGTTGAGGCAGAGGAAACGGATTAAGTTTTTCCAAAGTCGGAAAAATTTTTTGGGGATGCAGCAATTCGACAAACTTATTTAACACCGTCTTCAAAGGTGCATTCGTTGAACTTTCGTCGGGGAGAGGCTGCGGGGCGTGACCAATGCTCAGCAACGATTTGGTATCCGCGGCAACAACCGACGGAATGAAGGTGTCTCTGACAGCAAGGACGACCGGGGTTTGCGGCGGCAGCTTCAACGGCGACTGGCTGACGATTTGCCCCAGAGGCGTTTCAAGCACGGTTATTTTTCCCTCTCCTTTGACATCGGCAACGGCAGGAAGCAGATGTTCGTTCAGCGCCTGTAATTGCGTTGTAAATTTATCAACCAACTGAGGGAAACGGTTTGGATTGTCTTTGACAGCTATCATTTCCCTGAGAATCTGTTTCAGAGGTTCAAGAATTTCGGCAGAAGACAATTTGGGTGCCGGAAAAGACGCCGGCATAACCGCCTTGAACTCAACCTGAAGCTCTGTTCCGGCAACCGCGGTTTCCAACTGCCGAACCAACGGCTGCGGCAAATCTGCCGTTTTAATCATTTCGGTCAAAACCGGCGTTATCTTAAGCGGCAGCAACTGCAACTGTTGTGCCGACGTGTTCAGTTCCTTGATTATCGGGGCTGACGCAGCCGGAGTGGCTGAGGAGGGAATTCGAAGAGACATATCCGCTTTTGAGCCGTTTTCGTATTGAGGTGCATTGCCGGCGGAAGGCTGCGTCTGCGGACGCAGCAAAAAAGTTTCCGGTTTTTGATTGTCAATGGATACAAGCTGAAACTGCATTGAAGACTGCGGCCGGGCAATAATTTTGGCCATCAGCTGATGCGGCTCGTCGGCAGAAATCTGCAAAGGCTGGTCAAAATGGAGACGCAACGGCGTCTTCTGATTATTCACCAGCAAATTAACCCGCAAATCCGTATTGAGACGAAAAGCATCGCTGTTAAACATTACCTGCAGCAAGATGCTGTCACCGACCTTAATGTTGTTCAAGAGGTTCGGAACTTCCACAATCTGCCCGGTTACCGGCTTGTCTGCGACAGCAAGCCCGGCGGCGGGAGGAATGGCGGAAGTTATTATATTATCCATTTGCAATCAATCTCTTGGCAATGGCTATCACGTCTTCGGCAGCTTCGGAAGTCGGATAACGGTTGATGATGGAACTCTGGTTGCGGATAGAATCGCGAACCCTGGTGTCTCTTCTGACAATACCTAATAACGGCGGATTAATTTTCAAGAAGTTATTGCAGGCCTTCAGCAGCGTATCAAAAGTACGTTGGCCTTCCCGCAGGGAATTTGCCTGATTGATAACGATGTTAATATCGCTTTTAGGGTACTGCATGGTCATAATTTTGATAAAAGCATAAGCATCGGTCAAGGACGTCGGCTCATCCGTGCAAACCACGATGATTTTTTCTGCCATGCCGGAAAGAATCCGCACCGGCTTTTCTACGCCGGCTCCCATATCCAAGATGACTTTATTATAGCCGGAGGCAAGCAGGCTCAAATCTTCGCCGAGAATTTGCAGACGACCGACCGGCATTGATGCAAGTCCGGCCGAACCGGAACGCCCCGCTATTACGTCAAAACGCCCCTTGTCGTAATGATGAACTACCTGATTAAGGCTCAGTGCTCCGGATATTACGCTTCCCAAATCATACTTGACCATCAATCCGAGCTGAATGTCTATGTTGGCAAGTCCCAAGTCACCGTCAAAAAGCAACGTCTTTTGACGCAATGTGCTGAGGGCGTGCGCCAAGGTGATGGAAAACCAGGTTTTGCCGACACCGCCCTTGCCGGAAGCAACCGCAAGCATATTCTTCCCCTTGCGGAGACTGCGGACCGAAGGTCCTCTGGGAGCAACTTTGAGTTCTTCGCTATTTTCCATATTTTCCTCTTTTCAGCTTCAGGACAGAATCAATCTGGCCAAGGATTGCGCATCGACGTCTGCCAGCCCTTTGGCGATGGAAGAGCTGACGCTGGCCGCGCAAAAAGTTAGATTACAACAATCGGCAACAGACAATACGGTGCCGATACGGCGGGTTAAATCCAAACGGGTCGGCAACAGATAAGCTGCACCAAGATTTTTAAAAGTTTCGGCAACTTCCACCGCCTCAGACACATTGCGTCCGGCATCCATCGTCAGGATTTTGTCGGCCTTTACCGCCTCGGCAAAAGCGGCAACCTTGTCAACCTCTGCCGCCACAAAAGGGTTTATTCCCGGCGTGTCAACCAAAACCAGCCCGTAAGAAGCGCCTTGGTCGCGGCAGAACATAAACAACTGTTTGGCGTCTTTGAAAAAGAAAAATTCGACGTCCAGAATTTCGGCAAAAGCCTTGAGCTGCTGATTGGCTCCGGCGCGAACATTATCGGTACTGACAATGACGCATTTAATTCCCTTCAAACGCGCCTGGGTCGCCGCTTTGGCGATTGCCGTCGACTTTCCGCTTCCCGGCGTTCCCATAAACATTTTTATTTTTGAACCGGAAACGTCCAAAACAGATGAAAATCGAAACAGGCGATTCAGTGCGGCTTCTAAAATTCTGCGGTCATCACGGCTGCCGAGGCGGCGGTTTTCTTCACGGCAACAAGCCAGCAGACGCCGGGAGACCGACGGTAAAAAATCATGGTATTCCAGACTCTCGCGCAGCAGCGAGTCATTAAAATGACCGGCAATATCCAAAGTTTCAACTTCATCTTCCGCCGAGAAATCATAATCGACCTTGTCTTCCAAAGCCGCCGTCAGATGTACCTGCCCGCTGACGGTCTGATTGGAGAGGATAATGGCTTCGCTGCCCAGTTCCTGACGGACCAGAGCGATGGCTTCATTCATATTGGCGGCAACGAAGTTTTTTATTTTCATCTGAGCCTACCTTAAATCTGACCGACGGTTTTTATTTTGGCCTTGGGATGAATTTCATTCTGGGACATAACAACAGTCAGCGGACGAAAACGCTCAATTATGGAGCGGACAAACGGACGAATGGCCGGGCTGGTCAGCAAAACGGCACTTTCACCCTTGGCAGCCAATTCTTCCAGCGTGTTCCGGACTTTGGTAATGAAGCTTTGCAACTGACTGGGCGCCATTGCCAGCTGGCGGTCATCCCCCTCGCCGACAATAGCCTCGGCAAAAGCATGCTCCCATTCGGGAGAAAGGGTTACCAAAGAAATGACGCCGAATTCATTGGCATAAGCGTTAGACAACTGACGGGACAAACGCGCCCGGACATGTTCGGTAATCATCATTAGGCTGCGGGTTGTGGTAACTGCTTCGGATACACCTTCCAAAATAGTGGGCAGGTCTCGAATGGAAACACGTTCCTGAAGCAAATTCTGCAAAATACGCTGCAGTGCGCCAAGACTGACCTTGTTGGGAATAAGCTCTTTGATGAGTTTCTGGTGCTCTTTGTCGAGTTCGTCGAGCAGTTTCTGAGTTTCGGCATAAGAAAGCAGCTCGGGCATATTGTCCTTGACCAACTCGGTAATATGCGTGGTAACGACCGTAGCCGGGTCAACCACGGTATAACCGCGGAACATTGCTTCTTCACGATAGGAGGGATCAACCCACATTGCCTTAAGGCCGAACGTCGGTTCGAAAGTGCTTTCACCGGGCAGGGTTATCTGCTCGCCGCGAGGATCCATTACCAGCAGCTGGGTCGGGCGCAACTCGCCCCGGCCGGCACGAACCTCTTTGATGTAAATATTATATTCATTCGCTTCCAGCTGCATATTGTCCTGAATGCGGATTGAGGGCATAACAAACCCCAGCTCGGAAGCCAGCGCACGACGCAGAGCCTTAATCTGATCCGTCAGTTTGCGGTTGGTCTCCTCATTAATCAGCGGCAGCAAACCATACCCGATTTCCAAACGGATAAGGTCGACGCGCAAGGCATTGGCAATCGGCTCGTCGGCGGCTTTGGCCAGTTTGCCCTGCTTTTGCTCTTGTTCCAGAACCTCCTGCGCCTTAGCCATCGCCTCTTTCTGACGTTTGTCGAGATAATAGGCGGTCGAACCGGTCAATGCAGCCAAAAGCACAAACGGAATGGCCGGCGTTCCGGGGAGCATTCCCAGCGCCAGAGCCAAAAAGGCACTCATTCCCAAAGCCTTGGGATAATTGGCAACCTGCTCAAACAAAACCTTGTCGGTAGAATCGGTCATACCGGCCTTTGACACCAGAATACCGGCGGCAACGGAAACAATCAGAGCCGGAATCTGAGAAACCAGACCGTCACCGACAGTCAGACGGGTATAAGTTTCGGAAGCGTCGGCAAAGCTCAAGTGATTTTGAACCATACCGATAATAATACCGGCAACAATGTTGATAAAAACAATCAGCAAACCGGCAATGGCATCACCGCGAACAAACTTGGAAGCACCGTCCATGGCTCCGTAGAAAGAACTTTCTTTGGAAAGGTCTTCACGGCGCTTGCGCGCTTCGTCTTCATTAATGAGGCCCGAAGACAAATCAGCATCGATGGCCATTTGTTTACCGGGCATGGCATCCAAGGCAAAACGGGCGGCAACTTCGGCGATACGGCCGGAACCTTTGGTAATGACGACGAAATTGACCAAGACCAAAATGGCAAAAACAATCACGCCGATGACGAAACTGTTACCCATAATAAAGCCGCCGAAAGCCTTAATGACTTCACCGGCAGCGTCAGGCCCCATATATCCTTTTGCCAGAATTAAGCGGGTAGACGCCAGATTGAGCGACAGGCGGTACATTGTGGTAATCAGCAAGACCAGCGGAAAAGCGCTAAACTCCGTCGGCTTTTCAATAAAGATGGCCATCATCAAAACAATGCAGGACATCGTAATCGAAAAAGCCAGCAGAACGTCCAACAACCATGACGGCAGCGGCATAATCAAAATAACCAACATCAAAATGATTGCAAAAGCAAAAAAGATGTCGCCGCGTTTGGTAGCGCCGATAAACATATCTTTGAAGCTCTTGCCGCTGAACATATTTTGTGGTTGTTTAGCCATTTTCGTCAGTTATCCTACAAAGCGGGAATATCAAAACCCTCGTCCTGATATTGTTTAAGTTTATTGCGGAGGGTGCGGATGGAAATCCCCAGAATATTTGCCGCAGTGGTGCGGTTGCCCATCGTGTGTTTTAGGGTATCAATAATCAGCTTGCGCTCCATACCGGCAACCGTTTGTCCGACTTCGGGCGCAGCCGCCGCTTTTTCTTCCTTAACGGCAGAAGGGTCTGTCAGAATAATCGCATCGGCACCGATTTCATCACCGCCGCTCAGCAAAACGGCACGATGCATCGTATTCTCAAGCTCGCGGACATTACCGGGCCAGAGATAGTTCAACAGCGCCTGCTCGGCCTCGGCCGACAAATCCTTCATCGGCAGCTCATTAAGTTCGGAATATTTTTTGATAAAGTGCTTGGCCAGGACAATGATGTCTCCGGGACGGTCTTTCAAATCCGGAATATTGATGTTAATCACATTCAGACGATAATACAAGTCTGCGCGAAAAGTTCCGTTTTTGACAGCTTCTTCCAAATTGCGGTTGGACGTGGCTATGATGCGGGTGTTGACCTTAATCGGCGCCTTTCCGCCGATGCGGTCAATTTCTTTTTCCTGAATGGCACGCAGCAGCTTGGCCTGAATACCGATGTCCATTTCAGAAATTTCATCAAGCAGCAGGGTACCGTCGCTTGCCTCTTCAAACTTTCCGATACGGCGGGAAACCGCTCCGGTAAATGCCCCTTTTTCATAACCGAACAGCTCGGACTCGAGCAGGGTTTCAGGAATGGCGGCACAGTTGACGGCAACAAACTTTTTATTGGCGCGTTTGGAATTGTCATGAATGAAACGGGAAAAGATTTCCTTACCGGTACCGGAAGACCCGGTCAACAGCACGCTGGCCTCGGAAGGCGCAACCTGTTTTGCCATTTTGAGGATGTTTTCGGTTTTCTTGTCACCATAAATAAGCGCATGGTTTTCGCGGGTTGCCGCAGCTAAAACGGCTCCAATCAGTTCCGGATCGGGAGGCAGAGGGATGTATTCCCGGGCTCCGGCCTTGATTGCCTTTACCGCCAGCGTAGGGTCATTGGCAACCCCGCAGGCAACAACCAGCACATTGATGCGTTCGTTTTCCAGAGCCGTAATAAATTTGTAAACATCAAGCTTGACGTCAATCATAACCAGTTCAACAGCCTTGCCCGAGCGCAAAACCTCAAGCCCGCGTTCTTCGTTGTCGGCCAAAGAGACATGGCCGCCCTGGGCAATTGCAATTTTGCTTGCAGCGCCGATTTGACCGTCTAATGTTCCAACAATTAACAACTCCATATTAACTTAACCTCAATACCTTTTCTCTTGCTTTTATACCCGGTTGTTTATTTTGCCACCGTTTTGACGATTTCGGTCATGGTAATGCCCAGTTTGTCATCCACCACGACAACTTCGCCGCGGGCAACCAGATTATTATTAACGTAGATGTCTATCGCCTCGCCGACTTTGCGGTCGAGTTCTATGATGGCTCCTTTGTTAAGCTTCATCAGCTGGCTGACTTTCATATGAGTTTTGCCCAAGATGGCGGAAACTTTGACCGGAATGTTGTAAACGGCTTCCAAGTCACTGGTAGAGCTGGGAATATCAAAGTCATCACCGGGATTTTCTTTGCGGAGAACCGGCTCGTCGTCAAGAATCGAGCTTTCGTTCATCTCATCTAATTCTAAATTCTTATCCATTGTCCCTCTCTTTGTTGTTTTGAGATTTATCATCTAGTAAATTGTCGATTTTTTCAAGCATTTTATGGCTGCTGCGCTCAATGCCGCCGTTTTTCCATTCGATACGGCAGTCGCCGGGTGCCATGGAAGCATCTTTATGCAGAGAAATTTTCCCTTCAAAATCGTTGGCGTTTGCCAGTTTGGCAATAATTTCCGACACCTTGGCGACAACTTCGGGATTAAAGGTAAAAGAAAGCGAAGCTTCGCGGCGAAAATTCGGAAAGTTGACGCTCAAAAAACGGTTGATTTCGTTTAACGCGGTTTCTTTTTCCAACCCGGGAAGAATTTTACGCACGACCTCCAGCGCAAAACGCATACTCTCCTGCTCCTGCTGTTCAAGGCGGTTTTCGTTGTCAGCCAAAGCCGTCATCAGACGCGTGTTAAGTTCTGCCAACAAGGCCAGCTGCTGGCGTTCAAATTCGCCGACGGCATTTTGAAAACCCTTTTCATAACCGCGCTCTTCCGCCTTTTTGACTTCGGCGTCAAGCTCGTCCTGCGTATAAGAAACAACTTCCTCTTCCGATTCCGGCTCTTCTTCCGGCTCGGAAATTACAGGAATCTCCTCTTCCGCAACTTCGGCAACAAGTTCTTCGGGAGACGGCGTCAACTCAGGCTCGGTTTCTTCCGGCTCGGGAACAACAGGTTCGGCGGCACACTTGTCATCCTCGCAGGAGATGACGAAGTTATCAAACATAAATTTTTGATATTGTGCCACGAATATGCGCTCCTTTTAAGCCTAATAAACCAGTTCGTCGCTGTCTTTGCCTTCGCTGACGACAATTTCGCCGCTGTTGGCAAGGTCCTTGGTGGTGGTAACGATATATTGCTGAGCCTCTTCAACATCGCGCAGGCGAACCGGTCCCATAGCTTCCATATCTTCTTTGATAATCTTGCCGGCACGGGAGGACATATTGTTGAAGAAGAGGTCTTTAATCGTGTCAGACGCGCCTTTGAGGGCAATAGCCAGTTTGTCTTTGTCAACGTTACGCAGCAAGACCTGAATGCCCTGAGAATCGACGCGAATCAAATCTTCGAAGGTAAACATCAGAGACTTGACGCGTTCGGCGCTTTCGCGGTTGCGCTCTTCCAAGGCTTCCATAAAACGGGTTTCGGTATTGCGGTCAAGAGAATTGAAAATGTCTGCGATAAGTTCGTGCGAATCGCGTTTGGTCCCTTTAGAAAGGTTGCTCATAAATTCCTTGCGCAAGGTTTTTTCCAAACCGTCGAGAACTTCTTTCTGAACCGAATCCATCCGCAGCATACGCATAACGATTTCCATTGCAAAATTCTCCGGAAACAGCGCAATGACCTTGGCCGCGTGTTCAGCCTTGATTTTGCTCAGGATAACGGCGATTGTCTGCGGATATTCGTTTTTGAGGTAATTGGCAAGCACGTGCTCGTTGACATTGCCGAGCTTATCCCACATGGTGCGTCCGGCCGGGCCGCGGATTTCTTCCATAATGACGGAAACGCGGTCTTTGTCCAGAGCCTTGGCCAGCAGGCGCTCGGTGCTTTCATAGGTTCCGATGAGGGTGCCGGTGTTGGAAATCTTTTCGGTAAACTCCTGCAACAGCTGCTCCACCACGTTGGAGTTGATTTTGCCGAGGCTGGCCATCACTACGGAGAGTTCCTTGATTTCTTCGTCGTCCATCAGCGAGAACAATGAGGCAGAACGCTCCTCGTCGAGAGAAAGCATCAGAATCGCGGCTTTCTGCTGTCCGGAAATTACGTTATAATCGTCGATTACGTTTTGTTTCATCTGCCTACACCTTAATTGTCATTATTGTAAAGCCAGCTGCGGATAATGTTGACCGCCGCGTCGGGGTTCTTTTCAACGATGCCGTTAAGCTTTTTGAGCGAAGAGACCTTAACCCTGCCGTCGACCTTGTTGAGGTTGACCAGTTCGTCACCGCCTTCGTCTTCATTCAAAAAGTTTGAAAGCAGCAGGTTGTCGTCTTCGGCATTGCCGCTGAGCAGCTTGTCGCTGCCGGTGGAAGTCGTCTCAAAAGCATTGTTAATAAGCGGGCGGATTACCAACAAGATAACCAATATCGCCACAATTGCAACACCCAAGCCTTCCGCAATACGCATAAGCTCGTCTTTGGTGAACCCGAAATACAGGATTTCGGTAAGTTCGGGAGTATCCGGAGTCATGGACGCAAATCTCATATTTTCAACCTCTACCACATCACCGCGGTTTGCATCAAAACCGACGGCTGATTTTACCAATGCGGTAATCTGATCCATTTCCTCTTCGTTGCGGGGCCGATAAACCATCTTACCATCTTCGTTTCTTTCATAAACGCCGTCCACCATAACAGCCACCGTCAGGCGCTTGATGGTTCCGGTATTTTTAACCTTGTTGCGGACAACTTTGGAAATCTCGTAATTGATGGTTTCCTCGGTTTTGGAATTTTGATTAAAGGTGCCGGCAGAATTGGTTACGCCGTCACCGTTGGGAATGTTTTGAGCGACCGTCACCGGGCGGACGTTCTGACCGGAGTTGCCCTCTTCGGTAACCGTAGCCTGCGAACGGACAACCTGGCTGTCGGGGTCATAAATTTCTTCGTTGGTAACCACCTGGTCAAAATCCATTTCGATATTGACCTGCGCCTGCGCACCGCCGGGGCCGACGGTTTTTTCCAGCAGGTTCTGCACCTTGGCGGCGAGCTTGCGTTCGGCCTCAAGGCGCATAATTTCGTTATTGGCGTTGTTGACGGTTTCTTCGTCGTCAAAATTATTGGTCAGCAGATTGCCGGCATTATCGACAATGGCCACGTTTTTAACATCCAGCTTGGGCACCGCGGCAGCCACCAGTTTTTGAATCGACTGGATGTTTTGCAGGCTGAGTTTGCCCTTGGCCGTTTTGATAATGACCGAAGCAGAGGGCATCTGCTCTTCGCGGGAAAACATTTCGCGCTTGGGCAGCACCAGATGCACCCGGGCCGACTTGATGTTGTCTACCGAACGAATCGTACGCGCCAGCTCGCCCTCCAATGCCCGGATGAGGTTTACGTTTTGCACAAAATTGGTGGAACCGAGAGCGTCGGTGTTGTCAAAAACCTCGTAACCGACGTTTGAGCCCTGAGAAGCCAAAGCCAGCTCGGCGGTGTCAACGCGCATTTTGTTGACGACTTCCGAAGGAACCTGAATCTCGGTGCCGTTTTTGGCCAAACGATATTTGACATTGGCGGTTTCCAGGCGGGAGACTATCTGTTTGGCGTCTTCCAGCTCCAAATCCGTATAGAGCACGGAATATTCGGTAGAGCTCATCTGTACGCCGATATAAACGAAAAAGCTAATCAAAAAGATGATGATTGCCGCAATGGAGGCCAACCGCCCCGGCGACAAATTTTTAAGTGACTGCAGTAAATTATTCACTTTTTTCCCCAATCTGCAATTTCAGAGCCTATAAAAGAACCCTCTTATAAGCCTTATCATAATTTTCCCCATTTACTTATGTCTTATCTTAAAAATCTTATTAAGTGAACGCATAAATTAAGATATTCACAGCTCGGGCGCAAAGCGGCAGCAGCGAAAACACTCCGCGCAAACAAAAAAGCCCTCCGTTCAAACAGGGCT
>HF995294.1:22681-43323 GCA_000432275.1 Proteobacteria bacterium CAG:495 | reverse complement strand
ACCCACAGCTACAGCTGTCCCAGCGGGTACCAGTCTTCAAGCTGTTCATCCTCTCAGACCCAAACCGGGACAACTTCCAAGGTTTGCTCTTGCGGCGCTGCTTCCGGCACCTGTTACTCCTGTCGCGCCAAGACCTGCTCTGACGGCGGCTACTATTCTTCAGCTATGAATGGCTACTCCTGCTCAAAGACAACTTATGCGGGATTAAGCTGCTATGACTGCACGTTTATTAATTGTCGTGATTACGGTTACCAGGAAAGCCCGACGCCTCCGCCGGCAATATGTCTTACAGTCAACGTTTCGGGAAAGACCTGTTATGAGTGCCAGTCAATCAGAAATTGTTCCGGAGGCGCACCTCAAAGCCCTTGTAGCTGCGGCGGTTATCACTCCGGTTGGAGCGGAGGGCACGTTTGCCGATAATGTTAAAGAAAACAAACCCCGGACTTTACATCCGGGGTTTTTTGGGCAAGCGGAAATTTATTTTCCGAATACTGCATCTTTAAGACGTTTAAGCGTCGCCTGTGCGGCCGGTCGTGCTTTGGCCGCCCCTTCGGTCAACATTTCTTCGACTTCACTGAAATTTGCCATATAATAGTTGTATTTTTCTCTGGCTTCTTTAATTTCGTTAACGACGGCGTCCAGCAGCATATTTTTGATATGGCCGTAGCCAAGCTTGCCTTGGCGCAGACCGTCTCCCATTTCCTGTAGCTGTTCCGGCGTTGCGATTGATTTATAAATTTCATAAACCAAAATTTCTTCGGGATCTTTAGGCTCTTCCATCGGGCGTGAATCTGTTTTAATGGAGAAAATAGCCTTTTTGATTGCTTTGTCATCTTCAAACAAGGGAATGACGTTTCCGTAAGATTTGCTCATTTTCCGTCCGTCTATTCCCGGAACGACGGCAACGTGGTCGTCAATATAATAGGTCGGAAGATGCAGTAGTTCCTTGCCGTAATGAGCGTTGATGGCTCCCGCGATATCCCGGGCGATTTCCACATGTTGCACTTGGTCTTTGCCGACCGGAACAATATCTGAATCATAAGCCAGAATATCAGCCGCCATCAGCGTCGGGTAGGTATAAAGCCCCATATTGATGCCGTCATCGTCCGGTTTGCCTGCTTCACGATTCTTGTCAACCGCAGCTTTGTATGCATGTGCTTTGTTCATAAAGCCTTTGGGCGTGTAGGCGTATAAAATGGTAGTAATTTCCGGGATTTCGGGAATATCCGACTGCCGGTAAAAAATAGACTGTTTCGGGTCAAGGCCGCCGGCCAAGTAAATGCAGGCGATTTCCTTCATCTTTTGGTTTAAAACCGCCGGGTCTTTTTCGGCGTTGATGGCATGATAATCGGCAATGAACATATAATGCTTGCCGCCGTTTGCGATTGCCTGATGGCCCAGCTGAATTGCCGGTTTGATTGCGCCCAGATAGTTTCCGAGGTGAGGGGTTCCGGTAGGTTTGACCCCGGTTAAAATAGTTTTGCCTTCAAACATTTGTCTTTTTCCTTAGCTTGTATTACTTTTCTAGAAAACTAATATAAACCGCGCCTAAAATCAATCAAAAAGCCCAAGTTGAAAATAAAAACCTGTTTTGGTTATTTTGTCTATTGCCCGGAGCTGAAAAATATGGTATATTCAAGCCATATCAAAAAATTATTAAGACTATAGATGTGAATAGAGGTTTGTTCCTCATGTTTTGTTATGGTTTTTATAATTTTTTGCAAAAAGAAAGCAATACATAACTAAAACTAAACGATATGAAAACAAATTTATTTTTTCAGGGAACTGTCAATGCCGTTATAAATCTGGTAAACAAAGATTTTGACAGCTTGTTTAAGAATTATTCTTCAGAGGAAGTGGTGTTGGATTTATTTGACGAAATTGAAGCTTTCGTTGATTACGCCGCATCGCAAAAACACCTTTTGGGCGTGATTCTCGGACAAAAAGCGTTGAAGGTTCTGGGGAGCAGCGAATTTATCAGGGCTGACATTGATCGTCAATTTACAGAAGAAGACGATGATGAGTTGTTTTACGGCCTTCCGCTGGATTGTGCAATATGTGACGGTATTCACTGTTACCGTCATTGCGCAGATGTTTCGTATTTGAATGCGGGAGGATACGGGAGTTTTTGGGGATGTCCGAGGGGCTATCTGAAAGATTCTCTGTCGCTGCTTGAAAGCGAACTGCAAATGGACACCGCTGAGGAATATATGTTCCGATAAAATTAGAAAACCGTTGATATGCTTGTCGTATCAACGGTTTTTTGTTTTATAAACGCTAAATTTTTATTGTTTTTATTTCAAAAACGACTATTCTCTATAAATGCTGTAAAGCAAATGAATTTCAAGAAATACAAAAATTTAGGACACAAGAGAATGTTGGATATAAAATATATTGCCGAAAATCCTGACGTAATTAAGGACGGCCTGGCCAAAAAAGGCTATTCTAAAGATGTTATCGACGTAGATGCGTTGATTGCTTTGTATAAAGATATCAATAAGTTGAAAACCTCATCCCAGTCTCTGTCCGAAGAAAAAAACAAACTCAGCAATTCCATCAAATCCGCATCGGCCGAAGATCGTCCTGCGATTATAGCCAAAAGCAAGGCTTTGGGAGAAGAGCTTAAGGTCGAGCAGGAGAAGCTTGCCGCCGAACAGGCCAAATTTGATGATATTATGTTGCGTATGCCCAATATGCCTAGCGCGGAAAGCCCGGTCGGTCCGGATGATTCCGCCAATGTCGTCCGTCGCAAGGTCGGCGAGCTGCCGCATTTCGATTTCACGCCGCGTGACCATGTTGAGCTGATGGAACTCAACGACTGGAGTGAGATGGAGCGTATTGCCAAAGTGTCCGGTTCCCGCACTTATGCTATTAAAAACGATCTTGCCCAGCTCGAACTGGCAATTCATATGATGGTGTTGGATAAACTGCGCAGCCATGGTTTTACGGTCATTACCGTGCCGTCTATTTCCAAGGAAAAGCCGTTGTACGGCCAGGGATATCTGCCGTTTTCCCGCGATGAAATTTATTATATGCCGGCGGATGATATTTATCTTTCCGGCACTGCCGAGCTTATTTTGAATTCGTTGCGCGCCGATGAAATTCTCAGCGAGAACGAACTCCCGATTCTTTATGCCGGTTTCTCGCCGTGTTTCCGCCGCGAAGCCGGAGCTGCCGGCAAGGATACCCGCGGTTTGGTTCGTGTCCATCAGTTTATGAAAACCGAGCAGTTCGTTATTTGTAAAAACGACATTGCCGAGAGTGAAAAATGGCATCAAAAGCTTTTGGCGATTTCTGAAGAAGTCCTGCAGGATTTGGAACTGCCGTATCAGGTGCTCGAGGTTTGCACCGGCGATATGGGTGCGCCCAAATACCGGCAGTATGACCTGGAGGCTTGGGTTCCTTCCCAGAATTGTTATCGTGAAACCCATTCCTGCTCCANNCGTGAAACCCATCCCTGCTCAAACATTCCCGAGTGGCAGGCTCGCCGTACCAATCTGCGTTACCGCGACAACGCCGACGGTAAAGTTAAATATGTTCATACTTTGAATAATACCGGCATTGCAACGCCTCGCGCTTTGGTTCCGTTTATCGAAAATCACCAAAATGCCGACGGTACCGTCAACATCCCGGTTAAGCTTCGTCCGTATCTCGGCGGCAAAGCCAAAATCGGTAAAAATGCATAATATTTTATAAACTAATGCCCGTTTATGACAACGGGCATTAGTTTAAATCCCGGTATTCAAAAAGGAAAGATTCGCAAATGCCAAACCAAAGTTTGTCTCTGAAGTCTCTTAAGTATGTGCTTTTCGATTGGGACAACACCCTTGCCGAGAGCCGAACCGCTTTGGTGACGGTTGTTAACCAGGTGCTGGCCGAATATCATATGCCTAATTGGGACATCGTAAAAAAACGCCGCGATGCCAAACTTTCTTTTCGGGATAATTTTCCTAACATTTTCGGAGATGAGCTGGCTCCTCGGGCGTATCGCCGTTATGCCGAGTTGTATTTGCAGCAGGTGCCCTCGCTCATCTCAACCTTTCCCTGTGTTCCTGAGGTCCTGGAGTTTTTTCGCTGCCGGGGAGTTCCGATGCTGATTATGAGCAACAAGGATCGCCGTCTGCTGGATGCAGAACTTCCGCTGCTTTTTTCACCCTCGTTGTTTGCAAGGATTGTTGCCGGACACGAAGCTCCGCATGATAAACCTTATCGCGAACATATTTTATACAGTCTGGAAGGTTTGTTAAAACCGGAAGAAATCACGCCCGAGAATGTCTGGATGATTGGCGACAGCGCCCAAGACAGCGACTGTGCACTTGCGGCCAATGCTTTGCCGATTCGTATTGGAGAGCCGATTTGGCACGACGATAACCCGAAGGACGGGCGAATAAAATATTTTCATGATTTTAAGGCGTTTTATCAAGCGCTGATTGCAGCCGGCTGTTAGCAAAATTTTAAGCCCGGTATGGTTTAATAAGCGGCATTAAACGGCGGACAACTTGCGGAGTGGCGTATGAATAAAAAGGTTAACATTGATTATAAGCGGATTCCTCATTATATCTTTATTGCAGCGATAGTCATTGCATTGCTGATACTGAATTATCTGTATTTCAGCAACCATATTTCCTCCAATTCGGAGGTGATAAACAATTATTCTTTGCGGGATGAAGATATGAACACAACACGGGTACCTGCCGTTGCCGGGCTTTTTTATCCGGCTGATATTTATCAGTTGTCTGACGCGCTTGACGGGTATCTTTCGCAGGCGGCTTCGTCCTTGACGTCCCGTCCGCATATGCTGATTGTTCCTCATGCCGGATATCGGTATTCTGCACAGGTGGCTGCAAGCGCATATAAAAAGCTGCTGCCTTTTCAGGATGAAATCCGCAGGGTAATTCTCGTCGGTCCTTCGCATCGGGTAGCGCTGCAGGGCGTTGCGTTGTCTTCGGCGTCCCGATTCAAAACGCCGTTGGGTCTGCTTTCTGCTGATGCCGAAATTACCTCGGCTTTGTCAGTAGTTCCCGGTTTTATGTATAATGACAAAGCCCATGCGGAAGAACATTCTTTGGAGGTTCAGCTGCCGTTTTTGCAAAAGGTGCTTAAAAAATTCACGGTTGTTCCGCTGGTCTATGGCCAGGCTGACCCGCAAGTGCTGGCCGACGCTCTGGAACCCTATTTGCACAGTAACGATGTTCTGATTGTGTTTTCTGCCGATTTGTCGCATTACTTGGATTATGATACGGCGAAAGTGGTAGATGCCTATACGGCGGACAAAGTCAGCCGTCAGCAGGATTTGGAAAGTCATTTGTCCTGTGGTGCCACCGGAATCAATACGGCATTGCGTCTGGCCAAAAAGATGGCTCTCAGTCCGCGGCTGCTGGATATGGCCAATTCCGGTGATGTTACCGGCGAAAGAGACAGCGTTGTCGGTTATGCTTCCTGGATTTTTGATAAAAAAGAGGATGAACGGCCGCTGACGCCGATGGAGCAGGAAGTCGAGAATTTGCGTAACTTTGCCAATCACCACGGCAAAGCGCTTCTGGAGATTGCACAAAGCAGCCTGGAAGAAGCGGTAATCCGTCAAAAGAAGTTCAATCCTTCGCGCAGTGACTATCAAGACGTCTTGTTTAACAAAGGAGCTGCTTTTGTTACGTTGACTAAAAATGCGGCGCTCAGAGGATGCATCGGCAGTCTTGTTCCCGGCCGGGCAGTTGCTTTGGACGTTGCCGAAAACACTTATGCCGCCGCTCTTGAAGACAAGCGGTTTCCGCCGGTCAGTGCCGATGAACTGAAGGATATCCGCATCAGCATTTCATTGCTGAGCGATTATGAACGAATTTACTTTAACAGTGAAAAAGAACTTTTGGATAAAATCAATGCGGGAACCGACGGTCTGGTAATCCGTGATGGCGACCGCCAGGGGTTGTTTTTGCCTTCGGTGTGGGAACAGTTGCCCGAGAAAACCGAATTTTTAACTAATTTGAAATTGAAAGCGGGTTTGAGTCCCAGCTATTGGTCTGACAAAATCAGGGCTTACCGTTTTCGTGTCGTGGAGATAAAAAATAATGAAAATTAATGGATATGAAGTTGCGCTGAGCGAAGCTGATTTGGATGACAAATTAAATAACCAAACGGTGGATGTCGACTTAATCAAACCTGATTTTCCGGCCTATCGGCAGTTGAGCGACGGAGATAAAAAAGCCTTTGCCCATTTGGTTAAGGCGGCCCGGATGTTCAACGACGTTTTTCTTGAGCAAGACCACAAGCTGGATATTGAACTCAAAGAGGCGTTGGAAGACAAAGCGGCGTCGGATGCATATGCCGCCAAGGTTTTGCGCTTTTTCAATTCGCTAAACGGTGTCGAAGGGTTGAACGGCATTGATAAAGAGCCCGTCGAAATTTTTAAGGGAGTCAAAGGCAATCCCGGCCGGAATTTTTATCCGGATGACTTAAGCGCCGAGGAACTTCAGGAAATTCTGATAAAAATGCTTGAAGAAGGCAAGGTTGACGAAGTCAAAAAGATTTTGAGCGTTCGTACGATGGTGCGTCGTCATGGCGATGAGCTTAAGGCAATTGATTTTACCGAATATTTTGCCCGGGAGTTTTCTGATATTGCCAACGAAATCGAACTGGCCGCCCACTATACCACCGACGAACCGCTGAAAGACTACCTGGGATGGCAGGCACAGGCATTGCTCCAAAACAATGAAGATATGGATATGCTGGCCGACAAACACTGGGCTGTTTTGCAGGATACGCCGATTGAATTCACTATAGCGCGCGAAAACTATAATGACGAACTGACGTCAACCGTTTTTGACAATCCGCGCCTTGCTGCGCTGCTAAAGGAACACCGGATTGAAGTAAACGCCAAGGACAGCATCGGCGTGCGTGTCGGACTGGTGAACCGGGAAGGGACGGATCTTATCCTGAAATTTAAAAACCATATGTGTGAATTGGCAAAGCTGATGCCGTACTGTGAACGTTATGAGCAGAATGTCTCTGCCGGCGGCGAACTGAAGCAAACGATGGTCGACGTGGATTTGGCGGTAGTTACCGGCGACTTTGCCGCTGTCCGCGGCGGAATGACCGTGGCTGAAAATCTGCCCAATAACGACAAGCTTGCGATAAAAACCGGCGGCGGTCGCCGTAATGTATACCATCGCCAGGTTCGTCAGTCTGCTGATGCCGCGCGCAATGCCAAACTTCTGGACGAACTGGTTGAGCCGGGGCTTCATCGGTATTTTGACGTCGAAGCAGAACACCTTTTTGTCATCGGACACGAAAACGGGCATTCTTTCGGCCCGGACAGCTCGTATCAGTCCGCTCTCGGTGCCTATAAGCACATTATTGAAGAACATAAGGCTGACGTTATTTCTCTGGCCTTTATGCCCGAATATGTCAAAATGGGTGTCATCAGCGAAGATATGCTCAAAAAGGTTTACCTTACTCATACGGTTTCCGGGCTGTTTCTCAAGGCAGAGCCCAATATGTCGCTGCCTCACCGTATTGCCGATTTGATACAGTTTAATTATCTTTTGGAGCACGGGGCGATTTCTTTTGATGATAACGGCAAACTTCATCTTGATTTTAGCAAATTCTCTGCTGTAATGCTGAAGTTGCTGGAAGAGACCATTGCTGTTCAGCTGTCAAAGTCGCCGGACGAGGCAAAAGCGTTTGTCGAGCGTTATGCGGTGTGGGGAGAGCAGTCCCGCCGTATTGCGGAAATTCAGAACCGCCTGGGCCTCAAGCCTTATAAACAAATCAAAACCTATTTTTAAGAGGCCGTATGTATTACAGTTTATTTGAGATTTTCTCGATTGGTGTCGGACCCTCCAGTTCTCACACCGTTGGCCCTATGCGTGCCGCTAAACGCTATCTGGACAATATTCGTTCTGCCGGAAAGTTTGAAGCAGTCAGCCGGATAGACGTTACCCTGTATGGGTCGCTGGCTTTGACCGGCGTCGGACACGGAACCGTTAAAGCCGTCGTCTATGGGCTGATGGGACTCGAGGCGGAGGCGATTGACCCTGAAAAGCCTTATGTCAACGCCGTTGAGCGCGACAAAATTCTGCATTTGGGGCAGGAGCGGGCCATACCGTTCGATTTGGATGCCAATGTTATTTTCAAAAAAGATACTTTTTTACCGGAACATTCCAACGGAATGAAGTTTACGGCCTATGACAATGCCGGCAAGGTTTTGCTGGAGGAAGTTTATTTTTCGGTCGGCGGCGGTACCATTGCCCGTCAGGATGAAATCTCCCGCCGGGTCGAGCGCGAGCCTTATAATGTTCCCTATCAGTTTGACAGCTGCAAGGAATTGATGGAACAATGCGAAAAAAACGGTATCAGCATATCTGAGCTGGTTCTCCGAAATGAAGAGTCTTTGCGGACGCCCGAAGAGGTTCGTGCCGGCATCGCCAAGATAAACCGCATTATGCAGTCCTCAATTGATCGCGGAATGCACGCCCGCGGTATTTTGCCGGGCGGACTTAACATTAAGCGCCGGGCGGCGGGAATTTATGAGCGCCTGGAAGAAAAATTCCGGGAAAACGACCTGGATCCGCTTATGATTGTCGACTGGATTAACCTGTGGGGTTTCGCTGTAGCGGAAGAAAACGCTTCCGGCGGTCAGATTGTGACGGCGCCGACCATGGGTTCTGCCGGAATTATCCCTTCCGTCATGCGCTATTATGAGCGTTTTGCCGCCCCCAAGTCGCCGTATGAAGTCGACGAAGGCATTGTAATCTTTTTAACAACCGCTTCGGCCATTTGCAGCCTGTATCGTACCAACGCATCGATTTCAGGAGCCGAGGTCGGGTGTCAGGGCGAAGTCGGCGTTGCTTGTTCAATGGCGGCAGCCGGATTGGCGGCGGCAATGGGCGGTACGCGCTCTCAGATTGAAAACGCCGCCGAAATCGCCATGGAGCACAATTTGGGCTTGACCTGCGACCCGATTGGCGGCTTGGTGCAGGTTCCCTGTATTGAACGTAATGCAATGGGCGCGGTTAAGGCTGTCAATTCGGCTCGTTTGGCCATGCGCGGCACCGGAGAGCACGTGGTCAGCCTCGACAGTGTTATTAAAACCATGTATGATACCGGGCGGGATATGAGCAACAATTACAAGGAAACCTCTTTGGGCGGTCTGGCCGTTAACGTGTCGAACTGTTAGAAAGTCGGATAATTTGCTTGTCAAACTTTGCAAAACGCTTCACAATCAACTTTATCGGAATAACTGTGAAAGAGAAAATTGATGCTATCAAAACTTTTTAAAGGTGAGCTTAGTCTTAAAGCCACATTTTGGAAATTTGGTATTCTGGGTTTAATTATTCTCAAATTGGCGGTGCGGATATTCGGTTCTCTGCTTGCCGGACATATTAAAGGCGTCAGCATTGTCGAGTTCTTTACCCGCTATTTTCATCCCATCTATTCATCCAAACTCAGCATCTTGTGGACACTGTGTTACCTCTCCAGCCTGCTGATTTTGGCGGTGTATTCTTGGTATATTATCGGAGCCGTCTGGAAAAGTTCCGCCGCTTACGACAAAAGCTTGTGGCTGCGCAACCTTGCCCGCCTGTTTATTTTGCTGTTTGTCGCCGTAATCTGGGGTTCAATTGAATTCCGTCCCTTCTTTTAAGGCTTAGTTGAATGAAAAAAGTATTTTTGTTTGCCGTTTTGTTAGCGCTCTGTTCTTGCCAGGTTGGCGATTTCGAGCCACACCGCAATCAGCTGCATGAGTTAAACAAAACCGATTGCAGCAAAACGCCGGGACGTTGTATAAACGGCTACCCGTGGTAAAACGTAAAAAAAAATCCCGCCGGATGAGCGGGATTTTTTTATATGTACCCGGTTTTTATTTTTCTTCGTTTTCGACGATAATGCCTTTAACCAAAATGAAAGCAGGGGTTCTGCCGGCAAAAGAATTGCATTTTTTTGACAATTCCACCGCTTCCTTATCCAAAATCGCCGGCTGCATTTTATTGTTGTTTTTATTACCGTTCTCCGGTTTTGCCTTTGCGGTGTGGGCGGTAATTTCGGCCTCCTGCTCTTTGGCCTTGTCGACTTTGATTTCTTCCGGCGCCTGCAGGATTTTTTCCAGCACTTCCTGCGTTTCCCGGGAGCGTCGGTTGGTGTAGACAATGTTCTGTTTTTCCGAAGGAAGCATTGCCAAAATTTTTTCCAGGTTGTCCAGCTGTTTGTTCTTCTTTATCAGGTTGATGTCGTCAACCACCAGAATATTGGTTTTGGAAAGGTCAATTTTTCCGTTTTCGACAATTTCTACCAGCAAGTCCGGCGAGCCGATGATGACGTTAGCTTCGTTGTCAATGTCTTCCTCACCGTCTTTGATTGTGGCTTCGTTGATGCTGTGATATTTGTTAAAAATCGCCAGCCGGTCCGACGTAATGACCGATTGTTCCGAATTGGGCGTGATAATCAGGATGTTTTGCGCGCCTTTGGTACTGATGATGTCCACCAGCGGAAAAACGTAAGACATCGTTTTGCCGCAGCCTTGCGGAGCAATGGTAAAAACGTCTTTTCCTTCTAAGATGGAGGGAATAACGTCGGATTGAACGGTTGTCGGTTCCTGAATGCCGAACTCTTCAATTGCCCGGACGGTTTGTTCGCTGAGGCCTAATTCTAAAAAATTCATGGTATTTCTTCTGTTTTAAGTGGTTAATTTTATTTTTTTAGATATTATTTACTTTATTAAACTTAGTCAACATAAAAGGTAAGCAAAGATGTTAATGAAACGTGACGATTCTCTGTTATTGATTATAGATGTTCAGGAACGCCTTGCGCCGGCAATGGATAATCCCCGGGAAGTCATTACCGGCTGCGCGGCGCTGGTGGGCGTCGCGGCAAAACTGAATGTCCCGGTCATCATTACCGAACAGTATCCCAAGGGCCTGGGACAAACAATGATAGATATTCGTCAGGCAGCCGGTGACAGAGCTGTTTATTTGCAGAAAATGGAGTTTTCCTGCGCCGCCAATCCCGAGATTATGAATCATCTCAAAAACAGCGGTAAAAAGCAGATTGTCATTGCCGGTGTTGAAGCGCATATTTGCGTAACCCAGACGGCGTTGGCCTTGCAGCAGGCCGGATATGAGGTGTTCGTCGTGTCTAACGCCAGCTCTTCACGGGATCCGCTGCAAACGGTTGTCGCATTTCAGCGCTTGTTGAAAAACGGGATAGACGTCGTCTCGTCCGAAATGGTAATTTTTGAATGGCTTGAGAAGGCGGGCAGCGAGGAGTTCAAGGAAATTTCCAAAAAATATATCGTTTGATTTTTTTAAATTTTGTCTATTGCTATCGGTTTTAAGGTATGTTATAAACATTGCAATTTAAAATACCTTTATGCCGATTATTATAGCAAGTGACAGATTACCTGCGTAATGTCGGCCTTATTTTTTAATATTTAAATTTTTTATTATGGAACAAGCTTACATTACCCCGGAAATTACGCAGCCGACGTTCATAACTTATGACGGAAGCCAGAGCTGCATTGTTATCACCTACATTCGTCCCTCAGACGGCAAAAAGTACCGGCTAAAGACGCCGATTGATGCTTTTCGGCAGGTGAATATGCTTCTTAAAAGCAATCTTCAATACAGTATTTTTTACCGCGACGGTCAACCTTGCGGCATTAACCTGAAGCATGGATATTGTTATTACTGCGCTTCCGAGAGCAAACTCGATTCCGAAAGTGTCGATAAAATTTTATCGGCGCCGTTGGTGGAACATTTTGTTGCATTTAATCAGGATGAGCGTTTAAAAATTGATTTGCAAACTGCATTAAAATTTTTGACGACGGTGTCAATACACCCGCATGATATCCGCAATTTTGCTTCCAGTCCGGAATTGCAGCGCCGCTACAAAGTTTATTTCGGCGATACGCTGACTTATCGTGTGATTGAAGCTTTGGCGCAAGACATTGCTTGCGGATTGCTGTACAAAGAAGTTGCCCCGGCTGGTCTTCGAAAGTCGGCGTTAATGAATCTGTTTAGGGCTGAGGCGCTTGATGAATATATCGGCAGTCTTCCCCTCTGATTGAATCAATCAAAACAAAAGGCTTTCTCCTGAACCGGGGAAAGCCTTTTGTTTTTTTTCCTCACAGCCCTTATTTCGTGCGGCCGTAAACGTCTTCGTAACGGATAATGTCGTTTTCATCCAGATTGTCACCGGTTTGAATCTCGATAAATTCCATATTTTCTTTGGTGTCGTTCTGTATGCGGTGTTTGGTCTTAACCGGAATGTAAACCGATTCGTCCGCCTTTTTTACGATTTTTTCTTCTCCGAGAGTAACAACGGCCTCGCCTTTGACGATAATCCAATGTTCGCTGCGGAAATTATGAGATTGCAAAGACAAAATGTTACCCGGCGTGACGCAGATTCTTTTAACGCAGAAATTGTCTCCGGCATCCAAAACCTCCCAGGTACCCCAAGGGCGGTTGTCCTTGTCGCCTCTTTTATATGTATTGGCCATTTTTTCTTCCTTTTTTTACTAAGTTTTTACTTGATGAAAACTAATATAAATAATATAAGTTAAAGCGCAAGGTTAAAATAATTATTTGCAGATAACTTCTGTCTGATTGGTGGGCAAAATTATGAAATCTCCGGCCATAAACCAGGCTATGGACATATTGCGGCGGCTTCGGCATATTTCCGAAGGGCCGGACACGCTTCCTGTCAAGCTGGATAAAATCGTCACCATGATTGTCGGGCAAATGCAGGCGGACGCCGGTGCCTGTTATCTGGTGGTGGACGATAATTATCTGGAGCTCTTTGCTGCCAGCGGGTTTAATGACCGTATTGCCCACAAGGTGTCTTTGCGCGTCGGCGAAGGTCTGGTCGGCGATGTGGCCGAAAACTGCCGTTCTCTGGCGGTGGCTGATGCCTGGAAGCATCCCAAGTTTTCATACAAGCCTGAAATGGGCGAAGAAAAATACAAGTCTTTTGTCGGTGTGCCCCTGATTCGTTGGAGCCGCGCCATCGGCGTCATTACGCTGCAAAAAAACGAAATTTATGAATATTCTTCTCTGGAAATCGAAATCCTTGAAACGGTAGCCATGGTTTTGAGCGAACTGGTGGCTTCGGAGGAAATGTCCGAATATAAAAACAGCCTGATTAAAGAACGCGGCCTGTCTGAACGGGAAAAGCTCAAGGGGCTCAGCCTCAGCAAAGGTTTTGGTATGGGGCAGGCCGTCGTACACCGCCGCCGGCAGGTTGTTACCAAAATTTTTGCCGAAGACAAAGACAAGGAACTGAAAAAACTTGAACTTGCCCATACCGGAATTATGCCGGATTAACCTGTTATACTAACTGCAAAGCTCAGTGCGTCCCCAAGACCAAATGTTCACAATCGGTCGATTACTTTGTTCCCCAGTTCAGAGTACATTGCTATAAAGAAAGTGACGGCTGCGGCGGTTATTTGACCTGTTACCGTAAAAAAAGCTGTGAAGAAGCTTGTCTTAATCAGGAATGCATTGATTATTGCTATCTTTATGAAAGCGCCGGAGACCAGTGCTGGTGGTCGGGATGTGATTATACTGATATCTGTAATTAAAAATAAAATCCCCGGGACTTAACATCCCGGGGATATTTTTTTACCTTTTACCAAGTCAGGTTTTTTTGTGTCATGTAACGGTTTCTTTCCGTTATGTCCATTTTTTCGAGTGCATAACGAAGCATCGTTCGGGGCATTTGTCCGCTGTATTTGTTCAGAAATGTGCGCAGGGAAGCTATGTCGCTCTTGCCTGCCTCACGCAGCATCCAACCGCAGGCCTTGTGCATCAGGTCATGCGGGTGATCCAGGAAAAACTCTGCCAGTTCTGCCGTTGGGAGACATATGCCTTGTTTGATGAAGTAAGACGTTGCAATAACGGAAATACGCTCTTGCCACAGGTTTTGGCTCCGAGCCAGCTTCCACAAAATAGAAGTGTCCGGAAACGCAAACTCGCCGACCAGCGTTCCGGCAGAAATGTCGACCAAATCCCAGTTGTTGATGCCGTGAAGATTGTCCATGTAAATCTGATGCATTTGTTCACGGATTTCGCGGCTGCCTTTGGCAAACTTTTCAAGCATAATGACAAGGGCCGCCAACCGGACTTCATGATAGGGGCTTTGCAGCATTTCCGCCAGATTTTCGGCCTGAGCGGTTTTGGTGTATTTTTTTGCTATGGTACGGATTTGCGGAACTTTCAGGCCCAAAAATAAGTCGCCTTCGCCGTATTCTCCCTGCTCGGTTTTGAAAAAACGTTGATGATGCGCCGCCAGCTCGGAACTTGCTGCCTGCTGCAATTCTGCCGTTATCTCTTTAATCATGGTGTCCTCTGTTGTCTTTTGATGTTTTAGTATAATCTAATCTTTAGTTACCTTAATCCAAGCGGTGGCTCCCGTATATTTTGGCAAATCGGCCGTTGTCAGCTCAATGGCGGAGTTGCTGCTGCCGCAGGCGGGAAAAACGGTTTGGAATCTTTGCAGCGAAATATCAAGATAAACTTTGGTGTTCTGACTGTTTATTCCAAAAGGACAAACGCCGCCGACGGCATGCCCGGTAAAAAACAGGACTTCGTCGGGAGAAAGCATCCGGGCCTTGAAGCCGAATTGAGCCTTAAAACGGGCGTTGTCTATTTTGCTGTCTCCGGCGCAGACAATCAGAATGCAGGCGTTATCGCCGTCTTTGAATGACAGCGTTTTCGCAATTCGCGCCGGCTCCACGCTCAGGGCCTTTGCGGCCAACTCAACCGTAGCGCTGGATTGGGGAAGTTCCCGTATTTGTTTTTCCAGATTCCATTTTTTGAAATGTTCGCGGACTTTTTCTATGCTCATTAAATGCCCTTTCTTCAGAGAGATGTTTTATCTGAGAAATGATTTTAATTGTTTAATCTGTCTTTGTAAATCGGCGCCGGCAGTTATTCGGCGTAAAAAAAGCAGCCTGTTTCAGGCTGCCGCAAGGTAAAAACGGATTAGATGCTGTTTCCTCCGTTCACCCGTGTCGGAGAAAAAATTTGCTTTTTTTCCTGCTGATTGCCGATATGGGCCAGAGAAACCGGTTTTTGCTTAAAACTTTGCAGCTTGCTTTGTACCCGTTGCAGGTGTTGCATAATTTTTGAATTGTCCGCATCTTTCTTAAGATTGCTCAGTCTGGCCCACAAACGCGCATTTTCACGGGTCAGGTTTGCAACCCGGCACATTTCGAAAGACTCTTTCATCAGCTCGGTGTCTTTGAGAATATACACGTTTTTTTCGCCGTAATGTTGTTTGTAACGTTTGCCGCTTTTGTTCTTTGCCCAGCGAAAGCCCTCGACGTTTACTTGGCGGAGCTTGCTGGAATAGGCAACCCCGTTGATGACGATGTCAACGTGTCCGTGCTCGGTTTCGCCTTTGTCATAAGCTATCAGGCCGAATTTGATTTTTTTGAAGTCGGTGCTGTCGCAGTTGATTTTCACAAAGTTGGGATTGTTGTCCAGCGTATTGATGATTTGATAAGCGCTTCTCAGCGTTTCCACTTCGGAGGACTTGACCAGGCGGGCCTGTAAGAGGGCTCTTTTAACGGCGGCCAAGCAGTTGTATTCGTTGTTATAATGAGCCATCCAGTGTTTAATGGCCACGCTGAGTTTAAGGGCACTGGCCCCGACTTTCATTCCGGCCAGTTCTTTGGCGGAAAATTTATAAGCGCTGAGGTCGTTGGTTCCGGTTTCGGCAACCAAATCGGCAGCCCGGTAGCTGTTTCCGAGATATTTTCCGGTCAGCTTTTTGTTCTCATGGCTGTCACTGGCGTTGATTTCGGTATTGAATTCGTTTCTGTCTTGATTAGGGCCGTCGTTGCTTTCTTTTCCCATGGCGTGGGAGCTTCCAAACAGGAAGAGGGCCGCGTTCATGGTGAGAATTTTCCAGTTTCTCTGCAGCCAGTTGGGTTTGTTCTTTTTTTCTTCCTGATTTGTCATATCACAGCCTCTGTTAACCATTTTCTGTCAATATTATAACATGAGCGCATCGGTTTGTAAAATATTTTTGTCCTTAAATTTGATTTATCATATTATTTTTATTGCAAATTAAATAATCTCTGCTATTGTGTTTAGACAAAATAATTATTGGTTGTCTATATATATGTTTATAAGATGACCGATACAGTATTCACTTTTAAATTATTAAGAAAATGGAAGAAAATTATCGCGTAAAAACGCATCTGACTAACCAAGTAGACCGTTTGGTCGGTAATGTCGAGTACAAGGGGTATTTTCACGGACAACCCAAGTTTAGCTGCCGCCTCAAGGAAAATGGCGCCTGGCATATGGAGTGGATTTATCAGGATGAACGTTATTTGGATATTCTGGAAGTAGACGCTCCGTTGGACGAAGGCTGCCAGCCCAATGCCGACGGCCGGAATATGAAACTGAACGGTTATGACCTGGCAGTAACCTTGAACATTAAGTAAAGTCTGCTGTATCGCATTAAAAAAAGCATTATTTCCTGCTCGGGAAAGTAATGCTTTTTTTTGTTGGGCAGGGGATTACGCCAGGGTAAAAACGCCTGCAAGAACGCTGATTGCTACAGCCAGGATAACCGTCGTTTTAATAAAATACTGTTTCATTTTTGTTTTTTTATAAAACTTGTTTATAAGTAAAAGGGCTAAAATCGCTTTTTGCGCTTTTTTCTCCATTTGAAATAGCGGTCTATGCAAAACAGCATAAAGAACAAAAATAATAATGCATGCATATAGTTATAGTTAGTTAATAAATAAAATTTCTGAGCCAACTATAATTTTTTTGCAGCAATTGTCAAGCTTTCGGTACACGCTTTGAGTGTCGGCGCGGATTCATTTTGACATAAACGGCAGCGTCTTCAAAAATGCCGTTTATGTTAAAATATTCTTTTTTGATGCATTCTTTTTCATAGCCGTTCCGAAGCGCAACATTGGCAGACGGCTGATTAGAAACCACACATTCTATTTCGAGCCTGCGAATTTTCCTTGCAAACAGAATCTGCTCAAGTTTTTTCAGGGCTTCGCTCATATATCCGTGACCGTTTTGGTCCTGACTCAGCCAGTAGCCGAATTCAACATGGCGGTCCAGGTTGTTGATTTTTCCAATTCCAATCGCTCCCAGAAGTTTCCCTTTTTTGTCGGTTATCAGATAATTAAACTGTTGTCCTCGGCACCACTTTTCCAACATATCAGACGTGGTGGCCACCGTATCTTCAAAAGTTTTGTTCTTATCCAGCCATCTGAGGTATTTTTTCAGATAAGCCCTGTTGGGGTTGAGAAGATGGTACATTTGCCGGTCATAATCATGATTTCTCTGCACCAGGTTGATTCTTTTGCACCTGATTTCCTCCGGCATCTGCAAGTCGTTGTTTTTAGGCATGTCTCAATTCCTTTTTTATCCGCAATAAGCCAAGCATACTCTACAATTTTATAACTTTCAACTCCGGTACAAACAGATTTTGAGAATGCAGCCCGCAAGCAAAAAACTCTCTGCCGTTTTGCCGTTGTTAATTTGTGGCATTGTCTCTTCTTTTGTGATATACTTTTCCTAAGGTTAATCTTTACGGGGTATAAGACAATGGCGAAAGAACAGGTTTTTTATTATCATTTCAAGAAAAATTATGTTTGGCTGGTGTTGAATTTGCTGATGCTGGGACTGCTTCTCAGCTGCTGCCTCCGGCATCCCGCTTGTTTCTATTGGTGGCAGTTTCAGGTGCTGATTGGACTTTTTGGCGTAACGCTGCTGTTATGGGGATATAAGTACTTGTGCAAACATACTCTGGCAGTAGTCAGTGAAACCGGGATTAAAATTGACCATTGTCAAATTCTGCGCTGGGATGATATCGTCAGTGCCGAATATCGCCAGGCACGATGCTGTTTCCGCAGGCTGCCCATAATCATTTTGCGCCCGCGGCAGGGGTTGAAATACCATTACAATTATCTGCAAAAGCGCTGTGCCAAAATGGACTTCACCGCCTTTTCGATTCCTCTTTATGACATAACAAAAGAAGACTCCCGCATTTTGCAGCAAATTATCGCGGAACAAGTCGGCATCATCCGCAAATAGCGAAATTAACGGAGCGTGTACCGTCCGGCCATGGCTTTGTAAATGTAGTTTTCATATTTTATGATCTGATACTTTTGCTGAAGCATGTCTTTTTTGGTCGTGTTTTCGGTGTTGATTGCTTCCAGAAAGTCACGGAACTCCGTTTTGCCATTGTTGTAGCGGCTTTCGTAATATGAAGTGATTTCTGCTGCATTTTTATAGTTTTCTGCCGTATTGGCGTATATCTCCCGAGATTTGTCGTAAGCGAAGTAATAATATGCAACTTCGTTCAGAGCCTGATTGAGCGTGTCTTTAAACTCTATCAGTGCTATGTCGTAATCAGCCTCCGATATTTTGATGTTGTTTTTCACTCTGGTCCAGTCCAAAAACGGCAGGTCGATGGAAGCGCTGCCCAGCAGAAACGGAAAGTCAAAAGTTGTTCTGGCTTTGTCGGAGGAAGAGCCTACGGCGCCTCTCAGCGAAATGTTCGGATACCAGTTTTTCTGTTCTGCTCTCAGGTTTTTAAAAGCCTTTTTTAAGCGGTATTCGCTGGCGGCCAAATCTGGTCTGTTGGCTAAAACCGACATCGGAATATCCAGCGAAACCTTTACCTCCTGCTGCTCAAGCAGATTCGCATATGTAATGTTGAGTTTTTCTTCCGGCCGGATGTTTAAGATGTTGCGCAGGCTTTGTTCCATTTCCCGAAATTGGGTTTCGAGTTCCAGCAGCTTGTTTTTTTCCGATAACAGGCTTTGTTTTGCCTGAGCGACTTCCAGATTGTCGATTTTGCCGTTGTCGTATTTGTTTTGCATAATATTTCGAATATCCTGATAAACTTTGACGTTCACCTTGCTGAGAGCGATTGAGTTGTCAAGATATTCCAAGTTGAAAAACAGGTCGATCACACTGTTGACAAGGCTTAGCCGCGCCGCTTCCTTATCTTGTACGGTTGCCTGATAATCAAACTCCTGGGCCGAGCGTGCATCTCTGATTTTTCCGTACAGATCAGCTTCGTAATTCAGTCCGAACTCGCCGGAAAAATTATTGGCAAAATTGTCGCCGCGGTCAATCTGCCGCTGTGAAGAGGCTCCCAGACTGCCCTCCATTGTCGGGAATAAGTCGGCCGTTTTCAAGTTCAGGTTATAGAGTTCTTTGTTAATGTTTATCGCCGCCTTAAGATAATCGGGATTGTTCTTCAGGGCCTGCTCGATTAAAGCGTTCAATTGTTCATTCTGATAGAGCTTCCACCATTCTTTGTCCGCAGCATATTTTTCTTTGACATACTGGGTGTATTGCAGCTCATTTTTAAGGCTTAGCGGATGAAACGAAGGCGCCGTACAGCCTGCGGCAGCAATCAGACCGGCTGAGATTAACAATTTCATTACAAAGTTCTGTTTCATCTTATTCACTCGCTAATGCATCGATAGGGTTGAGGTTGGAGGCGTTCTTTGCCGGCATGTAACCGAAGATAATGCCGATGGCGGTGGAACAAATCAGCGCCAGTACGATGGAAGCCGTTGAGAAGTCCATACCGAAGTTCTCCGAGAAAGTGTTAAAGCCGAGGCCGATAAGCATAGACAGCGTTACGCCCATAAAACCGCCGACAATGCAGATTAAAATCGCCTCAATCAAAAACTGTTGCAATATATCGGCCTGTTTTGCTCCGATAGCCATCCGGATGCCGATTTCCTTGGTTCGTTCGGTTACCGAAACCAGCATAATGTTCATCACGCCGATGCCGCCGACAATCAGGGAAATGACCGCAATGCTTGCAATTAAAAGCTTCATCGTGTTGGTAGTGCTTTCAATCGTTTGCTTGATGCTGTCGGTGTTAATCATAAAAAAGTCTTTTTTACCGTGCAGGGTGGTCAGAATATTCTCAATGCTTTCCTCTGCCACTTGAGAGTTTACGTGGTCGGAAATTTTGACGGTGATGGAATTGATGTCGTTCGTTCCGTTGATTTTATACATAGCCGTGGTATAAGGCGTCCAGATATTCATGGATTCCGACATTGGTCCGGGACTGTTGTCTTTTTCCGTCACTCCGATGACTTTCAGCGGTTTTTTGTTGAATATGATAATTTCATTGACCGGGTTGGGCACCTCTGCAAACATCTCTTTGCGCGTATTGTCGTCTATCACCACCACGGAGGCGATGTTGTCTACCTCGTCTTGCGTAAAAATACGGCCGAGAGCCAGCTTTTTGCCCTTAACGTCAAAGTATTGCGCTCCGACTCCCCTGAGCTGTGCCGTCAGCGAATGGTTGTGGTAAACCAGGGTGCCGCTGGCAGAAACCGAAGGCGTGGAATTGTCGATAAAACTTTGTTTGTTGAGGTAATCCGAGTCGCTGACTTTCAGCGTTTTGACTTTTCCTGAGCGCATATCGCCAAAGCCGGTTCCGGGCATAATGTCAATCGTGTTGGTTCCCATAGAACTGATTTGCGCCATGATTTTGGCTTGAGAAGCATTGCCCAGCGCCACCACCGAAACGACCGAGGCAATGCCGATAATGATGCCGAGCATTGTCAGCAAAGAGCGCATTTTGTTGGATAATATTGCGTGCACGGACATATTCAGCGATTCCAGAAAACTGTACTTAAGAGCGTC
>HF995294.1:0-22664 GCA_000432275.1 Proteobacteria bacterium CAG:495 | reverse complement strand
TTAAGAGCGTCGAGCTTGTTGCGTTTAATGTTCTTAACCGTATTTTTCAGCTCGTAAAAGTCAGAGGCTTTTCGTTCGTCGGAAACGATTTCGCCGTCTTTGATTTCAATAATGCGGCTGGCTTGCGCAGCGATTTTGCTGTCATGCGTAACCAAAATGATGGTGTGTCCCTGAGCATGAAGGTTCTTGATAATCTCCATCACCATCTCGCCGCTCTTAGAATCCAAGGCTCCGGTGGGTTCGTCGGCCAAAATGATTTCACCGCCGTTCATCAGTGCCCGGGCAATGCTGACTCGTTGCTGCTGTCCGCCCGAGAGTTCGTTGGGCTTGTTGGCCAGTTTGTTTCCCAGGTCAAGCTGTTTCAAAAGCTGAACCGCCCGTTTGTTGCGGTCGCTTGCGTTCAGTCCCGAGTAAATGGCCGGCAGTGCAGCGTTTTCGTCGGCGCTCAGACTGGTCAAAAGATTGTAGCGTTGAAAAATGAACCCGAACGTTTTGCAACGCAATTCCGCCAACTGGTCCTTGTTCATTTTGCCGACTTCAACATTGTTGATTTTATAAGAACCGGAAGTAGGCACGTCCAGACAGCCGATAATGTTCATCAGGGTCGATTTTCCCGACCCTGATTGCCCGATGATGGCGACAAAATCCCCTTTCTCGATTGAAAGGTCGATATTCTTTAAAACATGAACACGGTTGTTTCCCTGACCGAAGAATTTGTTGATTTTTTTGAGCTCGATGATGTTCATTTAGAAACCTCTCGGTCCTCTGATTTTAGAAGTCTTGTCTGAAATCTCCGCTGAAGACATTTTGGCCAAAACGGCTTCTTCACCTTCTTTGACGCCGCTTTTTACTTCAATGTTCAGTCCGTCGGAAACGCCGGTTACCACGGATCTTTTTTCTACGCCGTTTTTCGTCAGAATTTCAACAAATTTGCCCTGACCTTCGTTTTTGATTGCGGTTGCCGGAACCGTCAGGACGTCTTCTGCGCTGTCTTCATAAATGACGTTTTGCGTTGTCATGCCGATTCTCAAAACGCCCCGGTCGTTAGGAACCACCAGACGCCCGTAGTAATAAATAGCTTCGTCGGAGCCGACGACTTCGGTGTATTCGTTGTTGGTCAAAAGGGTCAGTCCGGGGTCGATTGACTTGAGCGTAGTCTCGTATATGTTGTTCAGGTCGCCCAAAATGGAGTAGGTGACTTTGACGCCGGGTTTGATGTTGCTGATGTCGCCTTCGGAAATTTCAATCAGAATTTCCATCTGGCTGAGGTCGGCGATTTGAACGATTGTCGGCGTGTCCATTGCCGCATTGATGGTTTGTCCCTGTTTGACCGGAACCGAAACGATAGTGCCGTCGAGCGGGGCTGTAATCTTGGTATAACCGAGATTGGTTTCGGCGGTGCTCAGGGAAATTTCCGTCTCCTTAATGGTAGAGTCCAGTTCCGTTACCTTTGATTTTGCCGTTTCGTATGCGTCCTCGGCGTCTTCCAGGTCTTCTGCCGAAGCGGCGTTTTGTTTGCGCAGCGCCTGAGTGCGTTTATATTTCTTTTCCGCAATTTTGAGCGAAACCTTTGCGGCGGCAAGCTGTGCTTCATAGCTGTTCAGTTTGGCTTTGTTTATGTCGACTTCGTTTTGCTGTGTGGTTGAATCGATTTCGGCAATCAAATCGCCTTTTTTCACAACCTGTCCGACCGTAACGTAAAGGGTTTCGATTTTTCCCGAAACCTGCGCGCCGACGGTCACCAGCTGGATGGCCCGAACTTCTCCGGCGGCGTTGACGACTTTTTGAATGTTCTGGCGCTGGACCTTTTCGGTAATGTAGGTAATGTTGTCGTCATTGCCGAAAAACTTGGTTCCCAGCCAGATGCCGAGTATGATAACCGCTCCGTAAAAAAATATTTTTTTGTTTTCCCCTACAAAGTTTGTCATCTTCGTTACATAACTTTCTCTATAATGTTGTTAACTTTTTCAAGACTCTTTTTTAGTTCGGTCAAATCGTTGTCCGACAGCCGGCCGAAGAGTTCCTTTATGGCGTCGCGGGCTTTGCTTTTGTTCTTTTCCAGCGTCTGCAAGCCTTTGTCGGTCAGAAAATAATAAGTGTTTCTGCGGTCGGTGCTGTCTACTTCTCTGGCAATCAGGCCGTCTTTTTCCAATCCGTTGTAAAGAATGCACAAATTCTGCGGCGAATAGCCGGTTTTTGCCGCAATGTCTTTCAACTTCGCTTTTCCCGCTTCCTTCAAATCGTCCAGCAAAAATATTTTTTGCGGTTTTTGTTTGGGCGGTTTTATGTAGTTATACAGCTGCCTGGTCAGCCGGCGGTCGTTGCCGACGCTCCGGAAAAACTCTCTGACAACCTCTTCTGCACTCATTTTATGTCTCCGTTTTGGTTATTAAAACATTTAATTATTAAAAGATTTAATAATTGTTAAAAAACAGTATTTGTACACAAAAAAAATCAAAAAGGCCGAGACTGTATCTTTGGACAATTCTTCCAATAACTATAATGATTCATTGACATATTCGGCGACGGGGATATTATTTCTTTCGGTTGTACGTAACAAGGGGAGGTGTCGCCGTGAAGCGGATTCGCAGACTGTTTTCTAAAATTTTTGATTTTCGGCCGGCTTGCCGTCGGGCAAAGTCAGATGCCGACAGCAGGTCATTTGGCGACGTCAATCTGCTTTTCTACACTTGCGTAAATGAAAAATATTTTGAATTTGCTTTGTTGTATCCGATTTTTGTTCTTTGTTCCAATCCCGGGGCGGTTGTGGAAATCGGCATTTCGAATATGAAAAAGTTTTATAAAAAATACGCTCACTTGGTCGATTTTTATAAAGAAACTTATCCTTCCCGGGTTTTGTTCAGCTCGGTGTCCTGCCGCGGTATTTTTCCCAATTCGGTCCGCTTTGTCACGCAGCCGTTTCTAAAAGCCAAATATGTCTATATCGGAGACTGCGACATAATGGTGCTGGAAGAAGTCTTGGAAAAGCACCTGGATAACATTAAAAGAAATCATCTTGATTTTTCCAACATCTGCCGCAAGAACACCCGTCGTTTGAGCGGCCTGCATTTTATCGAATATGACAAGATGTTTCCGGTCAGGCTGCCGGCCGGAAGCTGTCCCGCCGATGACAACGACGAAGAGCTTTTGTACCGGATTATGGCATCGAAAGGCTATAAGATTCCGGATGAGGACAAATGCACCTACCGGCCTGTCCACGGCCTGCACGCCAGCTATTATTCGCGTCCGCCGCTGCCCACCGCCACCACGGAAGACGACTTTGTCTCCTTTCCGGCCTGGTATCCGGCAGACAGGGAAGAAAGCCGGCAAATCGCCGAAAAGTACCTTAACTTGCGTTATGGCCGCCAGGTGAGGGATTTTATGAGCCGTATCCGCGAAAAAGACGTTCATTTGCGCCGGATTGTTCAGTTTATGGACATCAGTGCGGATTATGTCAGCCGCCGCTTTCGATAAAAAACTTTTCAAATGTCGAAAAAATCTCTTGACTTAGAGTAAACTCTAAATTTTATAGTGGTCAACAAACAAGATTCGTATAAAATTTATCAGGAGAACAAGATGTCATATTTAGATTCCGTTAACTCGCCGCAAGACGTAAAAAAGCTCACCACAGAAGAACTTGAAGCGCTGGCCGGGGAAATCCGCGGCGCGATTTTGAACCGCGACAGCAAAGTCGGCGGTCATGTCGGGCCTAATCTGGGCATTGTAGAGACCACAATTGCTTTGCATTATGTATTTGATTCTCCGCGTGACAAAATTGTGTATGACGTGTCTCACCAAAGCTATCCGCATAAGATTTTGACCGGGCGCAAGGAAGGCTTTACAACCGATGAGGGAATGTCAAAGATTTCCGGCTATACCAATCCGGACGAGAGCGAACACGACTTTTTCAAGGTCGGCCATACTTCAACTTCCGTCAGCCTTGCCTGCGGTTTGGCCAAAGCCCGTGATTTAAAGGGTGAAAAACACAATGTCATAGCGGTCATCGGCGACGGTTCGCTGAGCGGCGGCGAGGCGCTGGAAGGGCTGAGCAATGCGGCCGTTCTCGGCAGCAACATTATCGTCATCGTAAACGACAACGAAATGTCCATTGCCGAAAATCATGGCGGCCTCTACACCAATCTGCGCCTGCTGCGCGAGACGGAAGGGCGTGCCGAATGCAATATGTTCAAGGCGCTAGGCTTTGATTACCATTATGTCGGCGAAGGAAACTCCGTCAGCCGGATGATTGACGTTCTCCGTGAAGTCAAAGACGCCGCAAAGCCGACCCTCATCCATGTCCGCACCCTAAAAGGCAAAGGATATAAGTTTGCTGAGGAAAACAAGGAAAAATGGCACTGGAACGTTCCTTTTGACATTGCCAGCGGCGAGAGCAAAGTCGATATGTCCGGAGAGAACTATAACGACATAACCTTTGACTTTTTGAATGAAAAAATCAAAAAAGACAAAGACGTCGTCATTCTCACTGCCGGAACCCCCGGAGCTTTCAGCCTTACTCCGGAAAGAAGACTGCAGCTCGGACAAAACTATGTCGATGTCGGCATCGCCGAGGAACACGCCGTCGCTATGGCTTCGGCTCTGGCCAAAGGCGGCTGCAAGCCGGTCTTCTGCGTATGGAGTTCCTTTGTCCAAAGAACCTACGACCAACTGTCTCAGGACCTGGCAATCAATAACAATCCCGCTGTCATATTGGTGTTTGCCGGAGCAATTTCCGGTATGGACGTCACTCATCTCGGGAGTTTTGACATTCCCCTGATTTCCAACATCCCAAACATTGTCTGCCTGGCACCCGCCGACAAAGAGGAATATCTGGCCATGTTGAACTGGGGATTGGAACAACGGGAGCATCCGGTTGTCATCAGGGTACCGCTGGAGGTTTCTTCCGCAGCGCTGCCGGTTGAACGTGATTACGGCGCGCTTAACCGTTATCAGGTCGTCCGCCGGGGAAGCGGCGTTGCCGTTTTGGCGCTGGGGAGCTTCTTCGGGCTGGGCCGGCAGGTGGTTGACGGCCTTAAGGAACACGGCATTGACGCAACTTTGATTAATCCGCGTTATTACAGCGGTCTTGACCGGGATGTGCTGGAAGGTCTGAAACAGGATCACAAAATTGTCGTGACATTGGAAAACGGTGAACTTGACGGCGGTTTCGGCGAAAAGATTGCCCGTTTCTACGGCCCGACTTCCGTAAAGGTGCTGAATTTCGGCGCGGACAAAGAATTTACCGACCGGGTGCCGGTAGAGGAATTGTATAAAAAATACCGCCTCACGCCGGAACAAATCATTGCCGAGATTCTCAAACTCGGATAAGCCGATGAAAAAAAATAAACCCCGGATTGTTTTTCCGGGGTTTATTTGTGTTAAGAAACAGAACGTTTAACGTTTCAGCCATTTGTCCAGATAGGCTTCAAATTCCGAAGGATTGTTGCGGAAGAACAAAGCTGTCAGCGCTTTGTCGTCAAGGGTTCCCGCCTCAATGCGCTCCATAACTTCCTGATGAGAGCCGTCTTGCATCAGCTTCACGTCTTCTTCCACAATATGGTAAGGATACGTCAGCTTCAGGAAACATTCGGTCAGCAAGTCGTATTCCAACGGTCTGACCGTAAACAGCGCCCATAAAAAGCTGTTGATTGAATCGCCTTTTTTGTTTGTGACGTAAAAGGCCTTGTCTTCGTGCCGGGCTTTGCGGGCAAATTTTTTCTCGCCGTCCCAGCTCAGATAACAATGCCGGTGAAGATAATACATCACTTCGCTTGGCAGACGGTATTCAATCAGGTCGCCGTGCACTTCTTCCCACAGGCCGTAACGGTCAGCATAAGCCTTAAAAGCGTCGGTGCCTACCGTCTGCAGCATCCGTCGTTGATAAGCGGGGCGGAACTGGTTTCTCTCGATAAACTGATAATACTCGTCAAGGCTTCCTCCGGCGGCAATCTCGTCAAACATTTCGTCGAGCAGCTCGTCGGCCAGTCCGTGTCTGGCAATATGCAGGCCGATTTCGTCCTTGTTGCCCCGTTGTTTGAGTCTGCGCTGCTGTTTCAGCTTAAAACCATGACGGTCCACATAACGCATAATTTCCTCATGGTCTTCGCGGTCAAGCACAATGTCTTGTCCAAGTTCTTCAAAGCCGTTGTACAGCAGAAAAGCATCCATTTCTTCACGGTTGTTGCGCCGGGCGATAATAACCTGTACGGATTGCGGCAGCAGGCAGGTGTGCACATGATGCAGATGCTGCTGTTGGTCTCCCGGACATTTTGCCCTGCCGTATTGATGAATCATATACATAATTTCATCATGGCGTCCGCGCTGGGCAATAGCCAGAGCTTCCTCCTCGGGCAGCGGCTTGGTCGACCAGTAGTAACAGTTGCCGTTGATGTAAAAATAAGAATCAACAAAACCGCGGACGTTGTCCAAAGCTTTCATAATCCGGTCGTGTTCTTCTCGTTCTTGCCAAGTAGCAGCTCCTTGAGCCACAAACTCATTTGTTTCTGTTTGTTTCATAAAAAGATTTTTTATGTTAGACATATAAATATTTGTTCTCAATAACTCCATAATTATATTTATTTTGACTTTTTTCTAACACTTTAAAATAAAAATTCAAGTAATTTTAAGATGTAAGGTTGTAAAAAAACGTTTATTTTGTCTAATCGGCTTGTGTTTTCACCGCAAATTCAGAACCCGTGCAACGCCGAAATCCTTATCCTGCACAAAGATATTTTAATTGATTATTCTTTTTACATCGTTATACTGATAGCGGCAGCCGCGTGCTGCGTATTATTGTAAAACACAGGGAATCCTTATCCCGACAATATAACATAGTCAAACTGTTATGTGGCAGAAGATTTGACACTTCTTACGTTTAACCGCGGAGGAGTGTCAGGTAATAGCCATAAACTCGTTTGTGGTAAATAATGACTGCACTATTGTCGTGTAAGGAGCTCCTCCACCTTATGATTTAAGGTGGAGTTTGTTTTTTTTTTCAAATATGCAGGAGGAACAGATGCAGCAATTTGATGAGACGTCTTCAAACTCAATCAAGCCGTCGTCTCGGGGGCGTTGTCCGGACGGGGCGCCGAACCCCATAGATGTGTATGTCGGAAATCGTATTCGTCTGCGCAGAACCTTGCTGGGATACAGTCAGGAAAAACTGGCGTCAAAACTGGGAGTGAAATTTCAGCAGCTTCAAAAGTACGAACGGGGGCGCAACCGCCTCAGCGCCAGCCGGTTGTGGGATGTCAGCCGGATTTTGAGGGTTGACGTTAACTTCTTTTATGAAGATATGCCGCTTGAAATTGCCAAACAAAGCCCGCGGATGATGTACGGCGATTGCGATGAGGACAAAGAGCTTGACCGCGCACCGTTTCCCGGCACCAAGGAAACCTCGACGGAAGCCCAGGAGCTGCTCAGGATGTATTTCAAGATATCAAATCGCGAAATTGCCGGCCAAATATTCGATTTGATGCACAGCCTGTCCAAAAGTCCGTACCACTACAATTCGGAAAAACAGTCTGACTCCCCAAAAAACGAATGATATTCAAAAAATCCCCGAACATCCGGGGATTTTTAATTATGTGCATAACAAAACGGGAGTAAAAAAGTGTTAAAAGCCCAAGGAGAACTAACTGAAACAGACAGCCGTAATCCCTTAAGATTGCGGCTGTCTGCTTGTCGTTGTTATTTTAAATTGTCCTGAAAGAAGCGTGTGATTTTATCAAACGGGATTTTATCCGTTTGGTCATATAAGTCTACGTGGTTGGCATTGGGAATAATCATCAGCTCCTTATTGTCGCCGGTCAGCTTTTTAAAAGCGTCTTCGCTGAAATAACGGCTGTGGGCCTTCTCTCCGTGAATCATCAGAACGGCGCTTTTGATTTCGTCGCTGTATGTCAAAATCGGCATATTGATGAACGATAAGGCCGAAGTCATATTCCATCCGGTATTCGAGTTTTTGGAGCGCTTGTGATATCCGCGCGGCGTTTTGTAATAATCATAGTAGTCTTTGACAAACTGCAGTTCCGCTCCGGTCAGTTTGTCCGGAAGGCCTGCTTCCGCGGCATAAGTGCCGGATTTGAAGTCTGCGGTGCGCTGGGCGTTAAGTTTGGTCTTAAGCTGATAGCGGTCTTCTTTGCTCATTGCGTCAAAATAGCCGTTGGCGTTGACACGGCTCATATCATACATGGTAGAAGTGAGCGTTGCCTTAATCCGGGTATCCATTGCCGCCGCGTTTAATGCAAAGCCTCCGAAACCACAAATACCGATAACGCCGATTTTGTCCGGGTCAACGTTTTCTTGTACGCTCAAAAAGTCAACCGCCGCGCTCATATCCTCGGTGTTGATGTCCGGGGAGGCGACCAGGCGGGGGTCTCCGCCGCTTTCGCCGGTATAAGAGGGATCAAAAGCCAGCGTGACAAAACCGCGCTCTGCCATGGTTTGCGCATAAAGGCCGGAAGACTGTTCCTTAACGGCGCCGAAAGGTCCGGAGACGGCAATTGCAGGCAGTTTTTCTCCGGTTTTGTTTTTGGGAGTATATAAATCTCCGGTCAGCATTATGCCGTACCTGTTTTTGAACGTTACTTTTTTCACGTCGACTTTATCGCTTTGGGCAAAAGTCTTGTCCCAGGAATGAACGGGATAAAATTTCCATATCAGTCCGATTACGGCAATAATGGCCAAAGATAAAAAAATTTTCATATTTTTCTCCTCTGCAACATAAAATGTACAATTACGTTTATACTTTAATTTTTAGAGTATACTCTAAGTCAAGATGTTATTTTACAGTATGCATATTTAAACCTCTTGCCTGTGCAAATTTCCGTTTAGGCAAACGCCTAAAATCTCCCGGCTTCATAAAATCTTCATATTATTTTTTTATAAGATAGGTTATAATACATATAAGCAGAACGGAGATTTGTATGGAAGACGACTTTATTTCAACGCTGAATGCCGATGAGAAACTTTTGTTTCTCAGGTCTTTGCTTGCAATGATAAAGGCTGACGGCCGCATAGACGATAAGGAGCGCGCGCTGGCCCACGAGCTGGCAAGGCTTTATGATGTTGCGGGGTGCAGCGAGGTTTTGAAAAATCCGCAGCCTAAAAGTATGCTTCTCAATGAGATGAAAGCGCTTGCCGGAAATCGCAAAAAAGCGATGTTGCTGCTGCGGGAGCTTTTGATTATCGCCCATATAGACGATGATTTTGATGAAAAGGAGATGTCTTTTGTTGAAGAGGCTGCCCGGGCGCTGGAGATTGACGAACGGCTTGTTTTGGAGCTGAACCAGCTGATTTTGGACTATAAGCTCTTGCAGGTCAGAGCCGGAAAAATCATGGAGGGGTAGCCCATGACAAGTTTGATTGAGAAATTAAAAAAACAGCAGAAAGCCTACAGCGACAAAAAAGAAAAAGTCGAATATCTGGATGTCTATACTTCCGGACCGGCGGGGGTCTACAAAGGGATGTTTTATGCAGGTGCCGATCAGATTTACGTTTTTACGTCCGATGGCAGCACCCAAAATCGTTCGGAGCTGGAACTGGACGCTACGCTGGTTCATGAATCCGGCCACCGGGAAGGTGCCGACGTTTATCATTTGGCAATGAGTCCCGAGCAAATTTTCCGGGTGGACCGCTTCGATGAAGTCGGACAGAAAATCCGGGAGCTGGTCTTGCGCCGCAACGAATATCTGAAAACCGGAAATATTGAGGTTTTCAATGATGATAGCAAAGATTTTTCTTATTACGCCGACGCCGTTAAAAACGGAGAAATCACGCCTTTTGAATCCGCGCACGATATCCGGAGCTTTGACCGCGAAATGTCGTTTATAATGAACCAAACAATGGAAGAGTGGAATAACAAATACGGAAAGTTTTACGAGAAACAAAGCGCCGCCAAGGCAAAAGAGTATTTTTGCAGAGTGGGAAAATATGCCCGTTCCGACGAGCAGAACTATAATAAGGCGCTTGAACGGATTTTGACAATCGGCGGTGTAAATTTCAACAAATATCGCGAAACGGATTTTAAATGCAATTCTGATGAAATTCTCAAAATAAGCGAAACGGTGCAAAAAGGCAATGAAGCGGAAATTGCAGTCCTCCGGCAAGAGCTGATAGACGAGGGAATAACGGTTATCCCTTCGTTGCAGGCGACAAACCGGCAAAAAAAGAAAGGCTATTTGACAAGGCATAACCCGAAAAGCGTTATCGAACTGGAGGAAGATTCCGGCGAACAGATAGTTACCGTTGAAGAACAAATCGAAAATTTGAAAGAATTAGGCCTGATTGACGAGAGTGAAAGCCCCGAAGATTTGGAGGACTTAAAAGAATCTATGGAAGATTTCAAATATATGTACAAGAAAACGCCCAAAAAGAAAAAGATTCCTGATTTGTCTGATGACAAGTTTATTGCAAAGCCCGCGGAAAAGCGGGAAAAAACGTCTCAGGACCGGGCCGAGAGACTGAAAGAGCTTCGCGGACTGGGAACAAGCAGGGACAATTTGGGCGGCGGCGCCGGCAGAATTATGCGGCAGAACGTGAACGGCAGTTTTGGCATTGTCCGGCAAAACTTTCGCGATTAACCGACCGCGGACAGGAGATTGCCGCCAAATTGCAGTTGTTTGTTATATGCATAAAAACTAAAGAAAGGAAATTGGAAGATGAGCTATTGCGGATGGGATTCCGCTTCGGAAATCGACCGGATTTATCATGATACCGAATGGGGCATTCCGGTTTATGACGACAGAAAACAGTTTGAATACCTGATGATGGAAGTGATGCAGTGCGGTCTGAGTTGGGAGTTGATGCTGCGCAAACGCCAAACGTTTCAAAAATGTTTTGACAATTTTGAATATGACAAGGTTGCCGCATATGACGACAAAGACGTTGAACGTATTATGAATACCGAGAATATGATTCGTTCCGAACGTAAAATCAGGGCCGTTATCAACAATGCCCGCTGTTTTCAGAACATTCGCAAAAAATACGGCAGCTTTTCCGAATACCTGTGGGCTTACAGCGGCGGAAAAACCATTATTTATCCGAGTCACGGCAGAGGGGAGGTTCCGGCAAGCAATGATTTGTCCGAAAAAATAAGCAAAGACTTGAAAAACGAAGGATTTAAATATCTCGGGGCAATAACCGTGTATTCTCATTTGCAGGCTTGCGGAATAATCAATGACCACGATATCGGTTGTCCCTGCTATAAAAAAATAGTCGACAATTTTCCCACCGTAACCATAGCGAACGGGTAGACGTGTAGCCGCATAAGGCAAGCGTCGTCATTTTTACTTTGCCAAAGCGTAACTGGCGTCAATACGGTCGAATATCTCCTGCAAATCCACAGAACCGTCCAGGCAAATGGTAACCCAGTGTTTTTTGTTCATATGATAACCTAAAAAATATTTCTTTCCGTCGGCTATGTCTTTCAGTTCATCCGGATTGATTCTTAAGTCGATGATTTCGGTTTTCCCTCTGCCGTCCAGTCCGAGTTTGTTCTTCTCCACGGTCAGCAGGGCAAGATACCATTTCTGATTGTCGGAGCGTCGGACGATGGCGTTCTCGGGAAATTTCTGCCATAAATATTCTAATTCGTGCCGGTATTTTTCTCTGACGTATTGAATGATTTTGTCGGCGTATTCGCTTTGGAATATTTTGGTTTCAAAACAATTGTCGGCAATTTTTTGCAAAACGTCGAGATAATCCGCGCGGACTTTGCCGATAAAGCTTCCGACAACGCTTTCTACCAGATGCAGCCTGTATTCGTCTCCGGTGTTTGAGTCGATAACCTTGGTACAAATCTGTCCGCTTTGAGCAACGTAAACGGTTAAGTCGAATTGGTTGTCGACAATTTTGCAGTTGTAAACGTAAGTACCTTCGTCCAAGGAAAAACCGTAGGAAAGCAGCTTGTCGGGGAGCGGAATTTTATTTTTAAATACGTCATCGAAAATCATTGTTTGTAACCCAGTCATAAACCTAAAACCAGAATAGCTTAAAGAACGAAAAAAGCAAGTTTTGAAACCGCTTAGGGCAAAGCCGGTCGATATCTCTCATAAAAACAAAGCCCTTGCTTTAGAAAAGTTTATTTTATAAACTAAAAAAAAATTTAAAGGGACGTAAGATAAATGCAATACACCTGCCAATATAAATCGCCTTTGGGCAACATTCTTTTAGCCGCAGACGAAATCGGTCTGACCGGCTTATGGTTTGAGGGGCAGAAATACTTTGCCCTGTATCTGGACAAAGAGCATAAGGAAAAAGATTTGCCCGTTCTTCAAGAGGCCAAAAGGTGGTTGGACATATATTTTGCCGGCAAAGAACCGAATTTTAAGCTGCCGCTTCATTTTATCGGAACGCCTTTTCAAAATGAAGTATGGGAGATTCTGTACGCTATTCCTTATGGTCAGACAAAAACCTACGGTGAAATAGCGCAAATCCTGGCCGGCAAAAAGGGATTGGCCAAAATGTCCGCACAGGCTGTCGGCGGTGCTGTCGGACATAATGAAATTTCGATTATCGTGCCCTGCCACCGTGTTGTCGGGGCCTCCGGAAGCCTGACCGGTTATGCCGGGGGAATTAACAAAAAGATAGAACTGCTTAAATTGGAAGGGGCTTGGCGAGAAGATTTCTTCGTGCCCCAAAAAAGTACGGCTCCATAAAAGACTAAGCTGAAGTTCATGGCTTTGCTTTCGGGCAATGATGGCCAAATATGTCCCAAAGCGGAATGTACACGGCAAAACGGCGTTTTTTGTGCATCGGCCTCTTCGGCGCACGATGTCTTCCTGATACTGCCGCTTTTGTTGAGGATATGTAATTTAATGATATTTCAAATGATTAGCCGCTGTTTAAAATAAAGATTGATTTTGTTGTAAAATTTTGTACAATTTTCCTATAACTGCAAATTATTTTATTTATTAACATAAAAATTATCATTTATGAAAGACATGGAATATCTAAAAACTGTTAATCGTACAATTGCGATTGGCAATCGTCGCGTCGTTATTACGTTTGATGAAAATAATGTTCCGATAATTCATTCCGGAATTCTTCCCGGCGATTATTTGTGTTGGAGCCGTAAAAGAGGTTGGTACTGTTCTGCTTCGGCAGATAATCCGGGAAATATTGTCGGTATATTTATCAATGAGAAGGGAAATTATCTGCCTGTCAAAGCTTTAACGGAAGCCCCTTGTTCAAGCAAAGACGTCAAACTTTATAAGATGCCATCTCTTCGTGATTTAAAAGAAATCGAAAATGTTAGGGATATCCTGGATAACAGCTTGACTGCAGCCGGCTTTGCGAAACTCCCCGAAGATTTGTTGTCAGCTTTCTGGAGTTGTGACGACCGTTTCTATAATAGGATAAAACGTCCGTTAATCATAGACAGCTATAACAAATTGTGCGAAAAATATCAAATTAAGAATGAGCCGTTTCTGAAGCTGCAGGGCATGGTTGTCACGACGTTTGCTGAGGAAGGAAAGCCTGAGCTGGACTTGCGGAAAAATCACAAATTGCTGCTGGTCAGCACCGGAGCAAAAGATGTTTCCAATCAAATTTTTTGGGTTTTGTATGAGTTTTCACCGAATGTTTTTTATGTTCTCAACGATAAACTCGTTGCCTCTGATCCATTAAAGACGGAAGATTATAAAGAGCTTCTGTCAATGCCGGAGGTAAGAAAACGCATCTATTTTCCTGAAGCTGATATGAAGAATTTGATGTTCGTCTATGAAGACGGAACACTGTCTGAACAGGTAGAACAAAAAATGATTTTGGGCATTCCGTTTACATTCCGTGACGGAACTCGTGCGATTGTTCGTCCTTATCCGTTTGTTTGTTATAGCTTTGATGAGTTTAGGCAATTCTGCTCAAAGCTTGTCTGTTTTCCGAATAAAAAATGGAGCTTTCCTAAGCGCGAACATCTGGTTGAGTTGGCGCATTGCGACAGTTTCCGGAAAATGCAGCGCAATATTGGCATTGATGAAAAATGGAGAGAGGAATGGGCATACAGTAGCAATCCGCAGGGAGGAAACATCGCCGACGCATGGATGGTTCCGATTGTTAGGCCTGCTTGCTGTAGTGTTGATTGGGCATATAAGAATCTTTCGTTGCCGGCAAGCGTACATACAACCTTAAATGATTTTATTCATGTCTTGTTCGTTATGTATCTGTAGATACCTTTATGGCAAAAGAGTCCTTTTTCAAGGACTCTTTTGTTGTTTATAAATATTGACAGCCATTTGTATTGACGATGCTCACGTTTTGCAAGCTGGATTTATTAAAATCATTTTTGAATCTGTAAAATTTGAAATTCAACAGCCGTTTTTTCTCCGCATTTAATATCTTTCATATAGGGATAAATTTTTTTAATATATGGAAGTTGTTGATAGGTTACAGAACTTGGAGATAATGTTTTAAGCACTTTTTTAATAACATTAAAATGGCGGTAACCTAAACTTTGAGCATATTCTTTGATAGTTTCTTGTTTTCCTGTTTGAACATCTGTTCCTAAGAATGAAAATGCCGATAAATATAAACTTCCTTTTTCATTCAGGTAGCTATAGGCTTCTTTTATAATTTTATATAAATATAAACGTCCGTCTTTTCCTCCTGCATCATGCACTGTTTGGGTATCAATATTTTCCATCGGCATAATAGGAGGATTAGAAACGATAATATCATATTTATCATTTACATTTTGAAACATATCAGAAATAAATACTTCAAGATTATGTAGTCTATATTCTTTTTGGATATGTGAAAGCCAATTTACACAACGACTATCAATATCTATTGCGGTGACTTTATCCGCTTTATTTTGTAATGCAAATAACGAAATGATCCCCAATTCACCGCATCCTAAGTCTAAAACTTTTTTATGAGCGCAAACTGAGCGTAAAACGTCATAAAAACAAATTCCTGATTTAGGAATAAATCCTTGAGGCCCAATCGGAAATTTGGATTGCTGATTATCCCAAGCCAAAAATTTTTGATTATTATCCGTTAAGATTTGAAATCCTGAAATATTGTCCAAAGGTTTATAGTCTACCACCGTTACCATGAGTATTTCCTCTTGTTTTGTTGATTTGAACAATGCGCTTTGCAAATTGAGAATAAGATCTATCTTTAATTTGCTCCAATTCAATGATAGGAAAAACAAGTTGTCCACCCTTTTTATAGGGTGTTTCAGCCATAACAATCATTTTGTTCATATTGGCAATTGTTTGAGAGTTGAGGTTATCTTTAGGCAAACACATAGCTTCAATAAGACTTTTAACTCTTTTGGATTTAATATTATCAAATTCTACAGGATGTCGTTCATCAACGTTGAAAATATCTTCCACAGATTGTGGAAATTTCCTTTCATATGGTAACAAAAAAGCCGCATATTCTTCATAAACATAATTTTGTAAAAACTGTTTTCCTCTAATATCTGAAGCAATACCTCTTTCAAAATCGCACAAATTTACAATATGCCGCTGTCTGTCAATAATGATGTTGCGCGGCGCAAAATCTTTCCATAATATCTGATTTTCATACATATATTGAAATAAATCATTGGTATCTTGAGCGGCATCTTGATGTTTTGTAGAGTTTCTCAAGTCTAACTCCAAATTATCGCCTTGTAAAAACTCCATAAAAATACATCCGTCTTTATAATCATAAATTTTCGGCAGATGAAACATATAAACATCATTTTCCAAAAGGATTGTTTTGTTAGTCAATGCTTTGCGGGCAATCTCAATGTTTTTAATTTCATCAAAAGAAGATTGTTTGATAATAACATCTTTGCCGGCAATATAAGTTCTGTTAATTTTTCCTTCAGTTAAAGATATTACTTCCATGTTAATCTCTATAAAATTGCAATAAAGAAATTGCACCCAGACGATTGGCGTATTCTTTGGGATTATTAAGAATTTGGCTATACAATTCGTCTGGCGCTATCCATTTTACCTCAGAAACTTCGCCGTCTTCAAAAACAAAATCCTGATTATTTGCAACTTTAATCAAAAATATTCCTAAAAGTTCTTTATTTTTATTTTCCTGCGAGCTATAGCGAACTTCTCCTAACTTGATAATATCGTCAGAATGAATGCTTAACCCCAGTTCTTCTTTGCCTTCTTTAATAACATTAGCCAATAGGATATCATTATCAAGAGTTTCCGTACAATGTCCTCCAAATGAAACATCCCATTTTCCGGCACTCTTATCTTTAGTTGCGGCTCTGCGCTGAATAAGAACTTTACCTTGTTCATTCATAACCCAACACTGAACGGCTGAGTGGAGCATTCCACATGAATGCACCTCTTTGCGGTCTTGCAGTTCTTTTATGCTGCCATTTTCATTTAAAACATATATGTATTCCATAACGCCCTATTTTAACGTAATTTATTTTCTTGGATGATAAATTAAAAATTTTTTATGTCAAGAAATTAGCACTTTCTGCATCAGTGTATTTTGAGAACACAAGCCTTAGTATTTTTTTTGTTGAATTTACTGTTTTCATAATCTGAAAAAGAGCTTGTTGCAATAGACGACGCATAAGACGTCGCAAAATAAACAATGTCGTTAAGAATTAATGACTGCTTCTGTAAAGAGAAACAAAAGAGAGATTTTTGTACATCTTACTTTCGAACTTGAGATTACGAGACTATAAAGTCTCGTAAACCCTAAAAAAACCGACAATTACATCTGGTCTTTAAACAAAAAACACCCTCCAAAAAGGAAGGTGTCGCAATTGGTGATCCCAAGGAGACTCGAACTCCTGTTCTCGCCGTGAGAGGGCGATGTCCTAGGCCACTAGACGATGGGACCGTTATGAAAACATCACCTTGATAATCTAAAATTACCAAACTTGCAAGCATTTTTTTCTAAAAAACGAAAACTCGTCCCGTCAAGCCTGTTTTATCGGCAGTTAACTTTCTTCATTGGCGGCAATTTCTATAAACAAGTCCATTGACCCGCTGAGCAGATAAACATTGTCAAATCCGCGCTGGGTCAAAATCCAATAAGCGTTATAAGCTCCGTATCCGTATTGGCAGTATAAAATGACTTGTTTGTCCCGGGGAATGCTGCCGAGGTTGTCTCTCAGCGCCGCCAGAGGGATGTTAATGGCATGAGCGATGTGTCCGTTTAAGAAACTTTCCCTGTTTCTTGTGTCAATCAGCAGAATCTCGTTCCCTGACTTTGTCCAATCTATGTCCTCGGCATACACATAGCGAACTTGCTGCCTGAGCAGTTCTTCAGCCAGAGAGCCGAGGTTGTTAATTGCATCTTTGGCACCGGAGTAGGGCGGAGCGTAGGGAATTTCGGTGTTTATCATATCATTAAGAGATGCGCCGAGCTTAATCATTGCCGCAATTGCATTTATCCGCTCCGGAATACCGTCTTCGCCAATTCCCTGAACCCCGAGTATTTTTCCTTGCGGGGAAAACAAAAGCTTAAACAGCATCTGCTTTGCGCCCGGAACATAACTGGCATGACTGCGTTGAAAAAGGTGGATTTTGCGGTAGTCGATTTGTAGGGCCTTAAGCGTTGCTTCGCTGCAGCCGGCCATAGCCGCCGTCATCCCAAAAATTGGAATAATAGACGTACCGATGACCGCTTCCATCCTGCTGTCCAGTCCGGCAATGTTGTCGGCAGCCGTCCGGGCCTGCTTGATGGCTATTCCCGAGCCTACCAGCCGTTCGGTTTTGCCGGTCAGTTTGTTAAGGATTTCTACATTGTCGCCGCAGGCATAAATGTTTTCGTCATTGGTTTGCATCCTGTCGTTGACGGTGATTCCGCCGCTTTCGCCGATAGTTATGTCGGCAGTGACCGGAAGCTTTACATCCGGTTTGACTCCGGTAGCAATAATTGCCATATCAAAGTCAATCAGCGTTTCGCCATTGAGGCAGGCCTCTTTTTCCCGAAACTCCGTAACAAGAGTGTTGAGGTGCAGTTTTATTCCTTTGTTGCGCAGATGGTTTTGCAATACGGCGGTCATATCTGCGTCAAAATTTTTCAAAATATGTGTTCCGGCTTCTGCGATAGTAACTTCCGCACCGAGGGAATGCATTGCTTCCGCCGCTTCAACTCCGATGTCTCCGCCGCCCAGAATCAAAACCTTTTTGGCTCCGGTGCCCAGATAATAATCCTTGATTCGCTGTGCAGATTCCAAATTGCGCAGCGTAAAGATGTTGTCGCTCAGTATTCCCGGAATATCCGGCCGCAGCTGCAAAGCGCCGGTGGCAATCACCAATTTGTCGTAACTTTCTTCCTCGCCGCCGTCAATAATGAGTTTTTTGTTTTCCCTGTTTATGTTGACGACTTCATATTTAAGTTTTACTTCAATTTTGAATATTTTTTCCATTTGTTCCGGCGTGGCGCCTTTCAGGTCGTCAAGCTCGGTAACGGCCCCTGAGAGGTAATACGGCAAACCGCAAGTGGCAACGGCAAACTCGTCGCTTTTTTCCAAAACAACAATCCGGGCATTTTCGTCTTTTCTGCGCAAATGTGTCGCCGTGCTGATTCCTGCCGTTCCGCCGCCGATGATGACTACTTTCATTTTTTATCCTTTTAATAGGGTTGCCGATGCCCGTATAAATATTTACTGATATACTTTTTTTAAGGGTTTGACGTACGATATTTCATATATTTTTCTTGACTCTCTGAGAAATATCTTATATAAAGCAACCAAATTTGAGTAAATTTTTCACCTTGAACGTAGGAAAAGTTTATATACTCCAAGGAGTACCGCCAGTCAGCGAGGGTTCGCACACTGGCGTGCAATAGTATGTAGGTACTTGCCTCAAAACCGGTGCACAACAGCATCGCGAAAAATGGGCAGAGAGTTGAAACAAACCTGTTCAAGGCACAAGGCAGAGGCAAGAAAGGAGAAAACAACGTGGGTTTGGGCCGGTTGCCAAGGCAGCAGATGTTCGCCCGCGTCGTATGCGATGTTTGAAGCGCTGAGCGATAAAATAACTTCGGTTTTCAATAAGATAACTTCTCGCGGTGTGCTTACCGAGGAGGATATCAACGCAGCTCTGCGCGAAATCCGCATCGCTTTGCTTGAGGCCGACGTCGCGCTGCCGGTGGTTAAAGATTTTATTGCCCATGTTAAGGAGCAGGCCCTTGGCGAGAAAGTCGTCCGCTCCATTCAGCCCGGCCAAATGGTTGTTAAAATCGTTCATGACGAGTTGGTCAGAACTTTGGGCAGCGAGGCTGTCGAGCTGAATTTGAATGCGCCGGCACCGGTTTGCATCCTGATGGTGGGGTTGCAGGGTTCGGGTAAAACCACTTCTGCGGCAAAATTGGCCAAGCGGTTGAAAGACCGTCGCAAGAAAAAAGTGTTGTTGGTCTCGCTGGATATCTACCGGCCGGCTGCACAGGAACAGTTGGCGCAGCTGGGAAGCCAGATAGGCATTGCCGCACTGCCGATTGTCAGCGGCGAAAAACCGGCGGCAACAACCAGACGGGCGCTTGAAGAAGGACGCCGCGGCGGATATGACGTCATTATTCTGGACTCAGCCGGACGCCTGCACATTGACCGCGAGCTTATGGACGAAGTCGTAGAAGTCAAAAAGATTGCCGAACCTGCGGAAGTCCTGCTGGTTGCCGATGCAATGATTGGTCAGGATGCCTGTAACGTAGCCAAGGAGTTTCAGGAGCAGGTCGGCGTAAGCGGCCTTGTTCTGACCCGTATTGACGGTTCTGCCCGTGCCGGTGCCGCGCTGTCGATGAAAATGGTTGCCGGCGTGCCGATTAAGTTTCTCGGAACCGGTGAAAAGATTGATGAGTTTGAGGAGTTTCATCCCGACCGTCTCGCCGGCCGCATTTTGGGGCAGGGCGATGTCGTTTCTCTGGTCGAAAAGGCCATGGAAACCGTCGACCGGGAAGAAGCCGAAAAAATGGCCGGCAAAATGATGAAAGGCAAATTTGACCTGGAAGATATGCTGAGCCAGTTGAAACAGGTTCAAAAATTAGGCTCGCTGGGCAGCATTTTAGGAATGATTCCCGGCTTGTCTAAAATCAAAAATCAAATTGAAGCGGCTGGTGTCGGTGATAATTTGATTAAAAAACAAGAGGCGATTATTCTTTCCATGACCAAACAGGAGAGAAGAAATCCCGACGTCATCAAAGCCTCCCGCAAAAAACGTATTGCGGCGGGTGCCGGTGTCGAAGTTCATGAAGTCAACAAACTGCTCAAGTCTTATGAGCAAATGTCGACCATGATGAAAAAAATGGGCAAAATGGGCGGACTGAAAGGAATGCCCGGTTCTGCTTTGTTAAATAAATCTCCGTTTGGTAATATGCTGGGCGGAAAGGGTGGAAAATTTCCGTTCTAGCGGCGGGAGTTTTAATTGTTAAACTAAACAGGCCCTGGCATCAGGGCGGCTAAAGAAAGGAAAATAAATGTCAGTACGTATCAGACTGTCTCGTGGTGGTTCTAAAAAACGTCCGTTTTACAAAGTCGTAGCAGCCGATCAGAGAGCTCCTCGCGACGGTCGTTTTATCGAAAGATTGGGTTCTTACAACCCGATGCTTCCGAAAGATCATGCAGATAGATTCACTGTTGATGAAGAAAGAGTAAAATATTGGTTGTCTCAGGGTGCCGAGCCGACTGAAAGAATGGCTAAAATGCTTTCTGCTCTGGGTCTCGTCAACAAACCGGCTCTGCGCGAACAGCCGAGCAAATCTGCTCCTAAAGCTAAGGCTCAAGAGAGATTAAAGGAAAAAGAAGAGAAGGCTAAGGCTGCTGCCGAAGCTGCTAATGCTCCTGCAGAAGAAGCTTCTGCCGAATAAGTAACGTTACTTCGAAAAAAGGACTTGAAATGAGCCGGGAAGAAAGAGTTTGTTTGGGAGCCGTTGTCGGTGTCCACGGAATCAGGGGTGAAGTTAAAGTCAAAAGCTTTACCGAAATTGACCGTGACCTCGGCAAATACGGCGACCTGGAAAACGAAGATGCTTCTCGCCGGTTCACTGTCAAGGTTGTCGGACATTCCAAAGACCTGTTGCGGGTAAAAATCCGGGGCGTTGACGATCGAAATACGGCCGAAACCCTTATCGGTACCGGTTTGTATATCAGCCGGACACTGCTGCCGGAGCTGGCGGAAGAAGAGTATTACCACGCCGACCTTATCGGTTTGGAAGCTCGGAGTACTGCCGGAGATAAACTTGGAGAAGTTAATGCCGTTTATAATTTTGGTGCTGGTGATTTAATTGAAATCAAAATGACGGACGGAAACCTCGAAATGTTGCCTTTCACCAGACAATATGTTCCGACGGTAAGTATTAAAGATGGATTTATTATTGTTCAGATGATTCAGTTTGCTGAAGATGAAATGCAAGGAGAAAACGTTGAAGGTTAAGGTTTTCACTATTTTTCCGGAGTTGTTTCCGGGATTTTTGGGACATTCCTTAACCGGCAGGGCCTTGGAACAGGGTTTATGGTCTTGCGAGGCGGTCAACATCCGGGATTATGCTTTCGACAAGCATGGTTCGGTAGACGATACTCCCTGCGGCGGCGGTGCCGGCATGGTTATGCGGGCAGATGTTCTCGGAGCGGCTCTTAAAGCCGAATATTCCGGAGGTCGTCTGCTTAACATGAGCCCGCGCGGCAGGCCTTTGACTCAGTCGTTGGTCAAAGAGCTGGCAAGGGAGCCTCAGCTAACGGTAATATGCAGCCGTTTTGAGGGAATAGACCAGCGGGTGCTGGATGCTTATACCGTTGAGGACGTGAGCATCGGCGACTACATCCTGACCGGAGGCGAGCAGGCCGCGCAGATTATGCTTGATGCCGTTATTCGTTTGCTTCCCGGCGTTTTGGGCAATGCAGAATCAATTGAACATGAGAGTTTTGAGGATTTTCTTTTGGAGCATCCGCAATACACCCGCCCGGTAGAATGGGAGGGACGTGCTGTTCCCGAAGTCCTGATGAGCGGCCACCATCTTAATATTGCCAAGTGGCGGCGGCAGAAGTCCGAAGAAGTAACACAAGCCAACCGGCCTGACCTCTGGAAAAAATATCTTGATTCTAAGCGGGTTTAGGTATAAAAGTTTAAGAAAATAATTTAATAAAGGGTAAAACTGATGAACATTATTGAAAATATTGAAAAAGAGCAGATTTCTAAGCTCACTGAAGGCAAAAACGTTCCTAGTTTTAAGCCTGGCGATACTTTAAGAGTTCACACCAAAGTTAAGGAAGGTGACAGAGAACGTATCCAGGTTTATGAAGGTGTTTGCATTGCGCGTAAGAATGACGGCTTGAACTCTTCTTTCACGGTTAGAAAAATTTCTTTCGGTGAAGGCGTTGAGCGTGTATTCCCGCTGTATTCTCCGAATGTAGCCAAAATTGAAGTTTCTCGTATCGGTAAAATCCGTCGTGCAAAACTGTACTTCCTGCGTGCATTGCGTGGTCGTTCAGCTCGTATTGCCGACGATTTGACTGCAGCAGCCAAGGCTCGCGAAGAAGCAGCTTCTTCTTCCGAGAACAACTAAGCTTCTGGGAAATTTATAAAAGAAAACACCCTCCGGCTATTACGGAGGGTGTTTTTTTATAATTTGCTTGAAATGATGTTTGCAATTATTTAAATCAGAAAAATCTACAGATAAATTATTATAAAACTCAATAAGATAACAAAAATTTCTGTCCACCCTGCACAAATAACTATTTACTCTCTTTTTGTTTT
>HF995293.1:14062-22673 GCA_000432275.1 Proteobacteria bacterium CAG:495 | reverse complement strand
AACTTTGGTTGGAGTACGCTAAATTGTTGAATGTCGTATTATCCATTCAACAATCAACATGCGCAGATAATACCGTTTGATGGGATTATCCCGGAGAATGATTTTTAAGTTAAAAGAGCTATACGCATAGCTCGGGAGGTGTTGAAGACCTCCTTAACACCGAAAGGCCGGTATCGTGTTTTGCTGCACGATACCGGTTCAGGGTGAAAAACCTAATCAGCAAGGTTATCTCCTGAATGGTGAGGTAACCGGTGCAAGTCTACGCGCAAGCATAGGCGGCTGACTTTGGGCAGCTTCTTCAACATAGCCCGGCTTGCCTCACCACCTTATATTCTGAGGTTGTGAGGTCTGCTTAACCACTTTTCAGGATAATAACGATGACAAATAAAAATTTTTCGGACGATTCTGGACTACCTACAAATTCTCTGGCTTTTCCCAAACGTTCTTCCCGCGGCAGACTGCCCGACGGAGCGCCTAATCCGGTTGACGTGCATATCGGCAGACGCATTCGCCAACGCCGTTTGCTGTTGGAATACAGTCAGGAAAAAATTGCTTCTCAGCTTGGAATTACCTTCCAGCAGGTACAAAAATACGAACACGGTTCCAACCGCGTCAGTTGTTCACGGCTGTGGGACTACTGTCAGGTATTGGAGGTTGAACCGAATTATTTTTTCGAGGATATGGACGGCCATATCAGTATGTCCAGCCCGCGGATGCAACAATTTGGACGCAAAGGGGAAGACAAGGCCGAAAATTATAACGCAATGCTTCTTAAAACCGACCCTATGAATAGGGATGAGGTTATCACCATGGTGAAAAGCTATTATAAAATTTCCAACCGCAAACTAGCCCGTTTGCTCCGCGAAGCGCTTATCACGGCGGCCTATCCCTGGCAAAAGGAGGAATAAGCCGCAAAACGGCTATCCGTCAAAAAAAAGCTCCCGTAAGCGGGAGCTTTTTCTGATTATTCGCCTTTTTTGATTTTTTCAATCAATTCCTTAACGGAAGGAACCCCGTTGCGATACAACGGATCCGTTGCAAAACGATAAACCTGATGTCCGGCAAACAGCAGGTTGTCTTTGATGCTGCCGTTATGGCTGACGTCATACAGGGTTTTGTGAATACAATAAGAACGCGGGTCGGGCAGGCGGCCGGAGCTGCCTTTTGCCTGAGACCAGGACGAAAACTGGCATTGCGACAGGCAACCGACGCAGTTTTTGCGGTCTTCTTTCATCTGTTTCCATTCTTCCGGCGTCAGAAATACGACGGTTTCGTCAGGCGTTTCCCTGATTTCGGTATAACCGGCCTTAATCTGACGGACGGCCTTGTCGGCGTCTTCCGGCTTAATGAAAATCATCTTTTTTTCATTCATGTTCAGCGGATGAGAAAACGTGCTGTTCGGCTCGTAACGAAATTCCACTTCTCCTTGTTTGCGGCGCATCAAATTTTCCAAAAACGTGTTTTTGATAGCCGAGGAGAAAAAGCCGGTCGGGCTGAATTTTTGCAAAATAACATCGCCTTTTTTCACTTGGAGCATCAACTTTTTCCACGCGTCGCTGATGGGGCTTTCTTTGGTAATCATCGGACGTGTACCGAATTGGAAGGCAATTTTGCCGATTTCCGGATTGTCGATGTAATCTTCCCAGTCGCTCAACGACCAAACGCCGCCGGCCAGGATAATCGGTTTGTCCTGCAAGCCGAGCTGATTCATCGTTTTGCGCAGCTCGACCACCCGCATATAAGGCGTTTGCGGCTGAGACGGATCTTCCGCGTTGGACAAGCCGTTGTGTCCGCCGGCCAGCCACGGGTCTTCATAAACCACGCCGCCCAGAAACTCTACAAACTTGTTGTAGGCTCTCTTCCACAAAACCTGAAAGGCGCGTGCGGAAGAAACGATGGGATAATAGTAAACGCCGAATTTTGACGCCAGTTCGCCCAAATGATAGGGCAGGCCGGCACCGCAGGTAACGCCGTGAATTAAACCTTTGGCCTTTTCCAAGACGCCGTTCAAAATTTGTTCGGAACCGGCCAGCTCCCACAGCATATTCATATGAATGCGTCCGTTGCCGCCGGAAACTTCGTGGGCAATCTGAGCCTGGGCCACACTGCCCCGGATGGATTGTTCAACCATTTCGGCATGACGTTCTCTACGGTCTTTTTTAAAGTATTTTTCAAAAATGACATGGCCGCTTTCATCATAGTAGTCGGGGCTGACGCCGGAAAACGTGCCCACGCAGTTTTCATGGGCCCAGGCGCCGCTGCTGCGGCCGTCGCTTCCGTTGATTCCTTTACCGCCTTCAATCAGCGGGAAAACTTCCTTACCGGAAATCATAATCGGATTTAGCTTTTTCAATGTTATTTCCTTTGTAGCTATTTAAACTACAAAATTTATAACAACATTAAGGGGCTAAATCAAGCAGATTTTTGGGGATGTCATTAATTGAAACCAACGCGATAATAATGCAAACCAGGGCGTAAACCTGCAGCATATCGGTTATGGTTTTGTTTTTCAGCACCGGCAAAACGTCTTCATATTTAGAAAACAGGTGGTTAATCAAAAGCAATGCAAAAGTGGTGACAATCGCCTGCAAACCGATGCCTGCCGCCAAAATGCCGTCGGCAAAGAATTGCAGTATCTTGTATAAAAACGTAAAAAACAGCATATAAACGCACACAAAAGCCCAGGATATTTTTTGCAGCTTGGTGTTGCGTGCCTGCTTTTCGGCCTTGTCTTTTTTGACGCTTTCCACCGACAGGGCGGAAACCTCTATGCCGCGTACTTTTTCCGGGGTTTCCTTTTGTTTCTTGATGTCGTGCATATCGTGGTGGAATTTTTCTTCGGTAATGCACAGGCCGCAGCCTTTGGAGGTGAAATAAACGTGATTATGGTCTTTTTTGCATTGTTTGAGGCTGTGCATCAGCTTCCACAAATGCTCCTGCCATTCGTAGGCGCTCGGACGGTCGCCGCCTTTGGTAAAGGCCCGCTCAAACAGTTCCAGCGTCTCTTTGTCAAAATATTCGTGCAGGCTGTAAGGATGCGGAGCCTGATAGGCATCCGGCCATAACCCGTAGGCGTAATGATATTTCTCGATTCTGTTTTGAATAGTCAGCATTTCGCTGTCGGCTTTGCGCGGCACTCCCGAAAAGGGATGGATTCCGTTGTTTAAAAGTTTGAAGATGATGACGGCCAGGGCAAACTTGTCTTGTTCTTCGCCCATTTCTTCGCAGGACTTGTCCATCCCTTCGGGATAAATGTATTCTTCGCTGACAAATTCCGCCGGATAGCGAGTTTTTTCGCCTTTAATCGAAAAACCGTCGCAATCGACCATGGCCACCAGCATATTTTCTTTGTAAACCGAAACGTTTGAAGGCTTGAGGTCAACGATGTAGTGTCCGCATTTGTGCAGCGACGTCACCATTGAGGCCACGTTGTAGGCGGCAAAAATGCGATAGGCGTATTTTTCCGACAGCTTGAGTTTTTTCCGAATGGCTTTTTGCATCAGATGGTCGAGCGAAACTGCCTCGCGCATGTTAATCAGCGGCATCAGGTAACCCACGCAAAAGCCTTTTTCGTCTTCCAAAATCGCGTCCGGCCAGGCAATTTGCGTATATTGCACGCCGTCGTTTTCCACCGGCGCAAAGTTCGGCTTGTTGAGCAGCATTGCCTCCAGCTTTTGGCGGTTGGTCTTGCTTTTTGCCAGATTATGAAAGATTTTGGCCACGCTTTCCGGTTTGTTTTCCACCAGATGGATTTTGCCTGAAGCGCCGCCTTTGTTAATCAGCTCGCCCAGAGTGATTTTGCCGAAGGAACCGTCGGCATAAACAGCATTGTAGGTAAGTTTTGTCGTTTCGTTTTCCATTATTTTACCTTTGCCCAAACCAGAGTTTTGTCGTCGGAATTGAGTTTTTGCGCGCGCGGTGTGTTTAAGGTGTTGGCCAAAGCCCGCTCAGCTTTGGTTTTAGCCTTTTCGTCACGCAAAAAGTTGTTAATCGGAACAATAAACCCTTTTTCTATGTCCTTAAAGTCGTTTGCAAACGAAAAGTTGGTCAGCCCGTCGCTCATCAAAAAGATTGTATGTGCGTTGCTGAAGCTGGTAAAACGCAGGTTTTCGGCCCATGCCTGCTGGGTGTAAAAAAAGGTCTCGCAGGCAAAGTTGCCGTTTTCCGGCCGGGAGGCCACAAAGTTTTCGTAACCGTCGTCTTTGAGGGCGATTGCCGCTCCGTCGCCGATATGGAAAAACAACCCTTCGTCTTTATGATGGACGATACCGACCACCGTGGCCGCAAAATCGGCGATTCCCTTTTCGTCTTTGGTTTTGTTCAGCCGATGGCGCATAAGCTTTTCCCGGGTTATTTTAAGGGCTTTCAGCACCTTTTCGCGGGCATGTTTGAAATCGGCGTTTTTCAGGAGGTCGCATAAGGTTTCGCAAACCGTTCGGGCGCCGATTTTGCCGTATTTGGCCGAGCCTGCGCCGTCAGAAACGATTGCCACGAAATTCCGTCCCCGGACGTGCTTGTAGTAATCCTGGCAGGGCAGGTCTTTGTGAGCGTGCATTGCGCCGATGACGCTGACCGCCACCACCTTTATGTCGGGTTTCTTAGTCTTCATTCCATTCGCCGGTGTCTTCTAACAGGTCGGGAACATTCGGCGCCGCTTTGGAAATACAGGAAACGCTGCGGCTCAGCCACAGGAAAAACTCCGTAAATTTCAGGCCGGTGAGGCGCTTGGGGCTGATAGTCGAGAATTTTGCCAGTTTTTCGAGGTTTGCACCCTGCGTGCCCACGGCATGAATGACCACTTTTTTGTTTTGCTGGGCATAACGGCATTTTTCCGCGATAATCTCCCAGTCATAATCGGTCGGTTCGCCGTCGCTGATAAGAAAAATCCACGGACGTTTGGAAGTAATGCCGCAGCTGTCGTAGAGGCATTTTTGTTCTTCGATTTTTTGCAGGGCCAGTTCCATAGCCTTGCCTAACGGCGTCAGGCCGCCGGCTTCCATCTCCGGAGCCTCAAAATTCATGGCGTCAATCCAGTCGGAAGAAACGACTGCTTCGTCTTTGCCGAAAGCCTTGATAATCAGCAGCTGCACTCTGGAACTGGCGTCAATGTCGTCTTTCAGCTCTTTTTCCAGAGCTTTCAACCCGGCGTTCAGCTGTTTAATGGGTTCGCCGCGCATTGAGCCGGAGCAGTCCAAAACCAGCACGCAGGGGGTTCTTTCGTTGGCATTGTCGGCAAACTCCACATAGGGAATCATTTCATTGTCAAAACTGTTGTCAGCCATTTTCTAACTTCCTCCAAAACTGGTTAACGCCGCGGATATGTGTGCGGATAGCCGCTGTCGGGGTAGGGCTCCGGCGCCGAAAACTTGCCGCAGCCGCTCAGGCCGAACATACAAACCAGACCAAGAACCAATAAAAATCGCGTCATATACCATTCCTTTACTTGTTTAGCAGTATAATATAACTATATACAGATAAGGGTTAAGTAAAAATTAAGTTATACAGAGTTTCCATGGCAAAATTTTACATAGCGGTAATGATGGGTTTGCTCATATTTTCTTCGGCTGCGCGGGCGGGTTCCGGCGGTCTGAATATTTTTGCTCTGCCGCGGGAGGCGCCGCAAACCGAAATTTATGCCGAAACCGGGCAAAAAGTAAAACTGACCGATTTTCACGGACAGTTTTTAATCGTGGTCTTCTGGTCTAAAACCTGTGTCCCTTGTATTAAGGAACTTGACAATCTCAATAATTTTGCTAATAAAACCAAAGGTGACGGCTTCCGGGTCCTTTTGGTTTCCAAGGCTCAGGAATGGCGCGATATGGATGAGCAGCGCCGGTTTTTAGCCAAGTACAAAGCGCCTGATTTGGAATTTTATATTGATGACAAAGGGGCTTTGACCGAAGCTTTCGGCATATTCTCTTCGCCGCATACTGTTCTGATTAACAAATCCGGGCAGGAAATCGGACGTATTCGCGGTTCTGTTGAGTGGGATGACGACGACGTCATTGAATATATGTATAAGCTGAAAGTTCAGCACGGTTAATCTGCAGGGACGTTATTTTCTATGAGCGAAAAATATTATATCGGCTGGGATGATTTTCACCGGCATACCAAAAAACTCGCCGGACAAATCAAACAGGCCGGAAATTTCAACAAAATTGTTGCTGTCAGCCGCGGTGGCCTTCTGCCTGCGGGCATAATTGCCTATGAGTTGGATATCCGCAATTGCGAAACCATCAATATGTCAAGCTATGACAACAACTACGACCGCCGCCCGGACGACAAGATTGAGCTTCATGCCGATTTAAGCGGCGTTGATGAGCAGACGTTGATTATTGACGATTTGTCGGACAGCGGACGCACCTTCCGCATTCTGCGCGGGATGTTTCCCAAAGCAAAGTTTGTGTCGGTATATGCCAAACCGCAGGGAGCCGGCGAGGTGGATATTTATGCCGAACGGCTGCCTGATGAGTGGATTGTTTTTCCGTGGGATTTATAACGGTAAAAAAAAGCTCCCCAAAGGGAGCTTTTTTTTATTTCAAATCGGGGAACAACGGCAGCCCGCGGCTCATACGCGTCATCTGGGTTTCAATAGAAGTTCCCAAATTAACGCGTCCGGTTTTGATAATGCCTCGTACCTGGTCGCCCTTGGTCGTATCCGGGTTGGCAAAGAGGAACGTGGTGTGCGGTTTCTTTACCGTAGTGCCGACCAGATTCTGGTGCATAACCCCGAGCATACCGCGTGAAAACAGGTCATAGGCCAGGTCTTCGCTCATATTGGCCGAAGAGGCGTATTTTACCACCGAGGTAATCGCATCGGTAACATTGTTGGCGTGAATGGTCGACAAAACCAGATGGCCGGATGTTGCTGCCCGCAACACTTCGCTGGCGGTGTCCGGCGTACGGATTTCGCCTACCAGAATATAACGGGGTTTTGAACGCAGTGCCGATTTCAGAGATTCGCCCCAGTTGCCGTCGATAGGGAGCGTCTGCTTGCACAACCCCAGCCCGCCGCGCTTGGATTTATAAACGCCGTCCAGAGGCTGTTCGGTCGGATCTTCAATCGTATAGGCAAAGCCGCCTTCCATATTTAAATATTCTTTCAGGAGGCTGGAAATGGAAGTCGTTTTACCGGCACCGGTCGGTCCCGACCATAATATAAGCCCTGAACATTGCGACAAAGTCAGCAGATAGTTGGTCAACTCTGCCGGAAAGCCCAAACTGCTTAAGGACGGAACTTTCTCCGGCATTTTACGGGCACAGTATTGAACGCCGTAAATGGTCATACTGCGTTCCACACGGTAAAAAAGATTGTTGTAAAAAACCGAATAACTGGGATTCTTTCCGTCCCAGGTTGCCTCCAAAAGGGCATAAAACTCTTCAAAGTCTTCCGGCTCAAAGACAATCAATCCGTTAGCGGTCCGCTTGTCTGGAATATAAGCAATTTTATCCGGCGTAATGTAAATATCTGAGAATTGTGTTTCGGTAATGTTGACCATAGCGGTACCTCGTCCTTTTTTTATTATTGTCATAATTTACAGTATATATGTTAAAAAAAATTAAAGCGGTTAAAGTTTTGTTAAAAAAAAGAGCCCTGAAACAGGGCTCTTGATTTTGTTATCCAATGGTCTGCAATTAATAGTAGTCCCAGCGAACTTCGTTACCGCTATCGGAAGTGTTGGAACATTCTGCTGCAGCTTCTGACAAAATTACAGGAAGCGAATCAATCGGGTGACAGCCAGTACCTGCTGCAGAAGTATTTGTCGTACAGGGGATTCCTGAGGCGCTTTTAAGAGTAGCCGCCTTTTTTGTTCCAGCAGTTGCTGCTTTAATTTGAATGCTCTGCAAACCGGAACCAGCTTGTGAACCCCAGTCGGCGGTTGCGATTGCCACACAAGCGTCACGGGTCAATCCGGAATAAACAATGAAGAATGAACGGTCTGTTCCGCCAATATTGGAAGAACCAATACGAACTTCACCCTGATAAGCGTTAATAATTGAAGATGCCGTGGATTCATTGGTACCGGACGGCAACATGTCTCTCGGAATGATACCCATCTGAATGGCGATTTTATCGGTCAGACCTTTATAATTGATGTTAGCCGAATACAACGAACGGATGTTCATTACCAGCATAGAAATCTGATCCAGGGTTTTGTTAACACGGAATTTGGCCATAGCTTTGGAATAACCTGCGATACCGCCGATGGACAGTACGCCGATAATGGCCAGCACGCCGAGCATTTCAACCATTGAACGGCCTGACTGCTCGTTTTTGTATAAATTTTTCATTTCAGTTCTCCTCAATTTCTCTGTTGCTGTTAGTTTAACTATAACAAATTAACAAATTATGAACAATCTTAACCTTAGTCATAAATTTTCTGAATTTGGTTATAGATTATAACTAAAGTCATAGTGAATCAATATCCTTACTGGAAATGCCACAACACGGCATTGCCTTCTTTTTGGCAGATTTTTTTGACTTTTTCCGTTTTTGCCGGCAGGATGTTTTCCTTATCGTCCCAGCTGAAAACGGCGGTATGGTTTGCGTTGGTAACCGTAACGCTCTCCACACCGAGCCAAAACTTTTCTTCAAAACGGAATGACGCCG
>HF995293.1:4482-14007 GCA_000432275.1 Proteobacteria bacterium CAG:495 | reverse complement strand
GTTCTTATAAACAATGTCAAAGTTGCGCGACCCCGGCATCAGCATCATTCCCTCGATTCCGCTGCCGACGACAACGTCTTTGCCGAAAAAGTTCATTAGCCGCCCATTTTTGCTCATCGCCCGCGGCGCAATCTGCTTGTCTAAAACCGCCTGAGTGTTTAATCCCCAAAAGTCCGGCCGATTCTGATAAAAGCGCCGGATGTTTTCCGCCAGCTGCTGAACTTCCGCCGCTGCCTTGTCGGTTCCGATATATTTTTCGCTGAAAAATAAAACGCTTATGCCCCAGACAATCAGCAATGCCCCGACCATGCCGCCGATGACCAGCTGCCGGCGTTTTAAGGTCTGCAATTTGAGCTTTTGCTGCTGAATCCATAATTTTATCTGCATATTAGCCTCCCATGCTGCTGGTAATTTGATCTTGCATTTCAAACGTTCCCATAACCGCCCAGGCAATGACGCCGCCGATGGAAAGCAAAGCTGCCATATTCAAAACGCCGGCTTTTTCTTCAATCATATAGACGGATTCTTCCAGCCAGTCGTTGGCCAGCTTGTCCAGAGCTTCTTCAAAGTTATCCAATTCCGAATAAATTTTCAAATCGCCGATAATTTCCCGGTCCGGAAAATCCAGTCCGGTTTTGGCCAATGCCTGACCGAGGTTGTCACCGTTGTTGACATAAACCAGGGTTTTATCGATTCGTTCTTTCAGGTAGCGGCTGGCGTCGCGCCGCAGCGCTCTCAGCGCCATTGAAACCGGCGTACCGCCTTTGACCAGAGCCGACAAAGCCAAAAGCCAGCTGATGCCGGTAAAAACCTTATATAATGACCAAGGCGGAATATTGTCAAAAAAAGCCCTGACCTTGCCTGTCCAAATGCCGATGGTGAAATAGATGACCGCCATGGTTACCGGCAGACTGGCAAAAGCAATCAGCCAATTGTCCTTAATCCATGCCGACAAGTCAACCAGGTCTCGGGCCATACCGCGCCAGACGACGGTCGGCGCCGCATCAATCATCGGCGGCACCATGTAGACGCCGATTGCATAAATAATCAAAACTGACATCATTGTCAAAAAGGCCGGATAGGTAATTGCGCCCACAATCGGACGAATCATCTTGGTAGACCCTTCGGTAACCTTAATCAGATTCATCAGAGCGCTTTCCAGGTCGGAAACGTCGCCGACCGAGAGCATCAGACGTTCGCGGTCGGGAGCCCAGCCTTTTAGCGCATCGGAAAAAGTCATACCGTTGTTTAACGAGCGCCCCCAGGAGGCGATGGCGATGGCCAGCGGTTCGCTCGGATTTTTGCCGCCGTTGCTGGCCCCGTCATGCAGCATGTCCAGAGCATCCATCAATGAAAAGCGGTTTTTCATCAAAGAGGCAATTTTGCGATACAGTTTTAAACGGGTTTTGTTGGAAAACTGCAAAATCATTTTTGCATAATATTCCTCAACCTTGTTTAATTTGCGTACCGCATTGTGAAACGACGGATTATGTCTTTGATTCTCTTCAACCATTTTTTATTTCCTTAATAAACCGGACGTTGGTCAAGCAAACCGCACCAACGTTCAACTTCGTCAAGATCAATGTAACCTTTTAACATTCTCTCAATTGCGGCGTCTTTCAGCGTCCTGCCGCCCAAATCGCTGGTCCAGTAGTCAATGGCTTTTCTGGTTTCGCCTTTAATCATCAGTTCCAGAAACATTGCGTCGGGCAGCACGATTTCCGGAACGCTCATTCGCCCTTTAATTCCGCTGTTGTTGCAGTATTTGCAGCCCGGACCTCGTACGAAAGTGTTTTCAACGCCGAAGTCGCCCAACGCTGTTTTCAAACGTTTTACCTGCGGTTCATCCAGCATCTCTTTTACCGATTTTCGGCAATGCGGGCAGAGTTTTCGGAACAGACGTTGTGATATAAGGCCTTTTATCAGTTCCGGATCCAGCAGTTTAAACGTTTCGACGCCCATATCCCGGAAACGGGTCAGAATTGCCGGTGCCGAGTTGGCGTGCAGGGTTGTCCACATGCCGTGGCCGGACAAGGCCCCCTTAAATGTAAGCTGAGCCGCGGAAAGAGTACGAATTTCGCCCACCATCATAACGTCCGGGTCGGAACGCAGTGCCGCCGACAGGGCTTTGGTAAACTGTTCGTCTTTTTCTTCTTCTGTATTGGCATTGGTCACCGGCATTTGCCTTGCCCCCGGAATAGGATATTCGGGAGGGTCTTCCACCGTAATCAGGTTAATTTCATAATTCTTTTCCTGCAGCAGCTTAATCATGTTTCTTTGCAGGGTCGTTGATTTTCCCGAACCCGTAGGGCCGGCAATGACGCTCACGCCGACGGGAACCGCCCGCAAACGGTAAAACAGGTTTTCTTCATACTCTCCAAAACCGAGGGCTTGCAAGTCTCCGCTGCCGTCCGGGTTGTCGTCGGCATACAAAAGACGCATAACCAGATATTGAGAACCGAAGGCAATCGGATTAAATTGCAGTCGAATAGCCAGCACATTGTGCGGCAGCATCAGTTTTCCCTTGGAACCGCGCAACGGCGTCGAACCCAGTTTTTGTGCACCCTGAAATTCGTTTTGAGCATAGTTGGAGTCCGAGATGTCCGCAGAAGCAAAAGCTGCGCGGACGAACAGCTCGCCCCATTCCTTGTTATACTCCATTTCGGTCTGCATCATACCGTTGGTACGAAACATAATCTGCGTGCTGTCCGCCACCACGACGTGCACGTCCGACACTTTCTTGGCGGCGGCGCGTTCAACCACGGCGACAAAGTCCTTTTGCATTTGCAATTGGTCGAGGTCGCTGTCTTCTTCAATTTCTGCGGCTGCGGCGCTGCGTTCTGCAATGCTGTAAACGGCATTCAGCTCGTTTTGTGAAACATAGGTCGGTTTGGAAATGTTCAGCCGTTTTTTTCTGGCCAAAACTTCAAAACTGAGAACGCGTCCGTCAAATTTGTGGGTTTCAACCACCAAAAAGCGCCCGTCGGAAAACAAAGCCAGCAGACGCCTGGTATCGTCGTTGACCACAAGCGAAGATCCCGGCAGCGTCAGCAGCTTGTTGCCGTTCGAAAAATACAGGTCCGTGATGGATGCGCGCTGTTCGGTTTCCCGTCTGCTTAATTGAACACCGCCAGATCCGCTTGAAGCGGCACCTGTATCAGGTGTCGCTTCTTTGACCTCTTCTTCTGAATTGTTTTCTTCAGCCATTTACCTACCTGACAATCATATCACGCCCCATTCCCGGAACTTCTTCACTGGCAATGAAGTCCCGTTTGGGAGTTTCATCCTTCTTTCCGTCAGCTTTTTTCTTTAATTCATCCTTTAAGTTGGCTTCCAGTTCGGATTTTTGAGGTTCCAAGGGCAGAATGCCTCCGGCCGCAAAGTAAAGATAGTCTTTGGCGCCTGCTTTTTCCGCACGGACGTAGGTCGTGGTAATTTCGTCAATCACGTGTCCGCTTTGCAGGGTTGTGCCTTTTTTGACGTAGAACGGAGAGCCGTCTTGATTAATCAGTTTGGCAATAAGTTCGCCGCCCTGACCGCGAATTTCCATTACGGCATACATATCATTGAGCTTCAGTTCCGGTGTGACGACTTCCGGTGCGGCAACGCCTGCCTGTGCAACTCCGGCAGCACCTTCGGCCCCGCCCTCGGCAAACGGATTTTGTTTTTCCATTTCTCTTTCCTGAGCTTCAATGCGGGCCTTTAAGATTGATATTTGCGTTTGCAAATCGGCAACCTGACGCAGCAATACTTCTTTTGCTGCTTTAACTTGGTTGGAGGCGTTTGCCACGGAATTTTTGATGCTTGCAAACTTTAATTTTGCATCATCTATAACTTCTTGTTTTTCCTTTTTAATCTTGTCCATCTGCTCATACAGTGCCGCATTTTTCTTAATCCACTGCTGATTAATTTCCAACATCTTGTTTTTGTAAGAATTCAGCAGCTTTTCCTGACGCAGCTTTTCAAAGGCAATATCCAGCTCTCTCAGTTTCTGCTGTTCTTGTACAACCTTCTGTTCCTGAGCCTTTTCCCATTCGATTCTGGCCTTGCGTTTGGCTTCTTCTTTTTCTTTTTCTTTTTCTAAAGCTTCTTTACGCTGGTTTTTTATCGCTTCTATTTCATTTTTAACCTTTTCTCTGCGCAGTTCCAGGTTTAACAAAGCCGTCTGTTTTTCCAGTTCCGACATCTGAGAGAAAACGCGGTCGTCTATTTCCGTAATGTTTTTCGGCGCACTGCTTCTTTGGCCCAGGATTCCGAGACTTCCGGGTTGATTCAATACATCGGCCGAAACCAGAGGGGTGCTGGTTTGTTCTGCCGGAGCTGCCGCGATAATGTCTTCAACGGAAATGTCTTCCTCTACGACTTTTTCTGTCGGAGTTTGTTTTTCTTCCGGTGCCTTAACGCTGTCGGGCGTGCTGGGAGCGGCATTGCCTGCCTCGGCAGGCACTTCACTCGGAACTTCGCTCTCGATGCTGTCGTCAAACAGGGCGATTTCGTCGGGAATATCCTGGTTTAATGCCGGATCTTCGTTTTCGGCATTATCTGCCAGCGTCACTACGCCTTGCGCATAAAGTTTTGTTATGTTTGTTTGAACCAATAACAAAGCCAGCACTGTCAGACATAAAATATTTCTTATTTTATAAAACATAGATTGTCCCCTCAAAATCCCAAACCTTCGTGCTTGGAGAATAATTTAAATTTTTAACCGTAACTCCTGAATATTTTGTTAACATTTTTATCCAGGTGCGCGGATCATACGTTGTTTTTAACTTAAACGTAACCATTCTGTATACTGTTCCCTGCGGAGAAGTATAGGTTGCCGACCCTAAAGATATAGGGTGGCCTATCGCTTGGAAAGTATCGTTAAGTTCATTTACCAAATCAACGGCGTTTTTAGCCGGAGGCGAGTTAATTTGGTTGATTTTCGGCAATGCCAGCGACGCCGTCAACGAATTGCCGTCACTGGAAAAACTAAGGCCGCTGAAAGACAAGCCGGATTCTTCCATAGCTTTGCGGGCAATGGCCAAACGTCCCAAATCCCGCCGCCAAGAGGTTGATACACCGCCGGAATTGCAGGTGACACCACCGATAACCCAGCCCGGAGGCATAATTTTGACCAAGTCGATAATTTTATCATAGCAGGAATTCAGGACCATTTCCGGATCATCAAGTTTCTCCCACGGTTTAACCTCGGGAGGTTGCTGAACTTGCTGTACCGCCTTGGGCTTGACCGGAACAACGACTGGTCGAACCGTCGGCGTTAAAAACAGGTGGTTAATCAGGCTGGAAATAAGCCATATACCGACAATGGCCGAGACTGCAATAACAATCATCAGCTTAGCGCCGCGCAGCCCTTTAATCTTTTGCAGCTTGGCTTTGGCGCCGCGGGCTAAAATTTCTTCAACGCTGACTTCTTCAGTTTCCTCCAGTCCCCATTCGGCCGGAGCAATTTTTTTGCCCCAGTCGGGAACCGCCAGCATTGACATAAACTGGTTTTTGGCCTCTTCCTCACTGAGAAACAGCATATCGCCGTCGGAAAGGATGATGTCGTTTCTGATACAGGTATACCACCAGCCTTGAGGCGTTTTGAACACGGCCACGTAAGAAGAAATATTCGACATTGCCGTCGCCAGGGAAACCGCGGCAACCGCTTCTCCTCCCCTGTAGCCTTCATGCGATACGCAAATACCGAATTGCGGTGCCTTGCCGCCTTTGATACAGAATAAGTCTGCTCCTTCTAAGACGCCTTCCGATGCATCCTCAACTTCCTGAAACGGATCGGTGACGTTTTGCAGCGGTTGCCAGAACAAACTCGTAGCATACGTCGTTCCGCCCACGGTAATCGACGTTCCCCAGGAGCGTTGAACATTCCTCCCGTCGTAATCGTCATCTGCTAAGTTGGCGTCTTCTAGCACCTGTTTTCTCCTTTAATAAGCCTAATTCATCGACATTCTTGATTCCGGAACCAGAGGCGTGTCAAGAATAACCGGTGTCAGGATAATAACCAAAACGCTGCGGTCTTTGGTAGCTGTTGCCGAACCGCCGAGCAGAGAATTGGTGGCAGAACCCGTACCTTCTTTAGTCGTGGAATTGCTGACTTTTTCAAAGCCCGTCAAAATCAGGGATTCACCGGAAGTCATCGCCACTTCCTGTGTAAATGCACGTGATTCGACCTTCGGGTTTTGAATGTATTGGTTGTCGTCGGCGTTACCGAATTCAACTTTTTCCAAAGACAACAGATCGGACAAAGTCATATTGAACATCAACAGCATTCTGCCGTGTTCCAAAATTCGCGGCAATACGTCCAGGGTAAATCCGGTTTCGATTTCTTCGGTCGTTACTGAGATGTCATAGTTGTTGCCGTCGGTACCGCTGTTGGTTTTGGTCATTTCCGCAATGTAGTTTTGCTTTTGAGTAACCTGAATTGGTGCCGGTTTGTTGTTAAGCGTCGTAACCGTACCGCTGGTGACCAGGCTGGTGTTGTTCTGGGTAGACAAGGCTCTGACCGCGGCATCTGCCGTCCAGTTGCCTTTTAAGATACCCCAAGAAACCATATTTGCCGCATTTTCGGCAGTGCTCACGCTGGTAGAGCCCGCTACGACCACATTGTTTACGCCGTCTTTGAATGTTGCTTTCAAATCCAGACCGTAAGTGTCGTTGTCGGCAATCTGAACCTGCAGAACCTTAACGCTGATGGCAACCTGACGGGACAACCGCATATTCTGTTCGTTGATATAGCGTGCCACCTTCTTGATGTCGCTGGGCGTTGCCGTTAACGTAATGGTTCCGTCAGACGGGGACATCGTCAGTTTGGCGCCTTCGGTAATCATTGCGGTAATGCTTTTTTCAAAAGTGCCCCACAGTTCTACCTGAGCGGAGTTCGACAATGAAATCGATGCGCTGCCGCCGCTTCCCGAAGCGCTGCCGCCGACGTTGACGGACATATTGGGCTTTGTCGGCAGGCTGTATACGATAAACGTTTTGGTAACGAATTTATAGAAGTGTATTTCCTTCTTTTCATATTTCCACCACAATCCGAAACGAGAGCAGACTTCATCCAGAAAACCGCTTAAAGGACCTTCATACGAAACCAGCATTTTGTCCGGTTCCGCCCAGTCGGCATTAATCTTGTCCAAAGACGGCTTGTTGCTTTTTGCCGCCGTGTTGACGTCCTTTTGGATTTGCGGAGCATAACGAACGCCCAGAGACGTCGTTTTGTTAATCATATCGCCGATTTCAAACAAAGTAATCGGACGGTTGCTGACTAAGGTAATGCCGTTCTTGGTCTCTAAATAAGACGGCAGCGGGTCGCCTTCGTATTCGACCTCACTGGTGTCGCCGAGCCAGATTTCGTCTTTAACTTTAATCAGGTCTTCATTCGACGGTGCCGTAGGAATTTTGGAATCTTCCTTTAGCTTTGTTGCCGCCTCAATCTCGCGGTCAATCGTTGCGTCCATACTGGTTGCAATGGAGCAGGAGGCGGCAAAAGCGATAACCAGCAGTCCGGCGCCCAGTTTTTTTAATTTAGTCATATGCATTCTCATCCTCCAGTGTCTCTACAACCAAGACGCGGTTTCCTTTATAAAATGTAGCTACCGGGGCCGGGCGGGCTCGAGCAAAAGAACGGATTAAGGCAGAACTGACGTCTGCAAAGCGTCCTCTGAACATTGCGCCGGCGGCAAGGGTATAGTTGCGGTTCGTATTCCAGATTAATCTCCAGCCGGAACGCTCGCTCCAGTCGGTTAACAGGCCTTTCAGGGTATTGCCTTCTTCTGCCAGCCAGTCTTCAACGGGATCTTCGCTGGCGGTATTGCTGTCAGAACTGCTGCTGTTGTCGCTGTCGTCGTTCATTGCTTCGTTGATTTCGTCTTCGTAGTCGGAAACTTCTTCTTCAATTGTCGGCGGGATGGACGCAGACATGTTGCTGCCGGCTCCGGCACTGACAATCCTTTGGTCACGCGGCGTTCTTTCCCCGAATTCCCGATAATTGGCATTGGTTTCGGTATAGTTTACAAAATCGTTGTTGTCGGCAGGCAATTGCGAAGCAGAAGGCGGTACGATAACCGGAGCCGCCGGTGTCGGGACGACGGCCGGATTTTTCGTCTCTACGGTAACGGTTTCTGTTTCATACGCCGTATCCACATAAGTCTGATCAGCTCCCCAGTCCTGAAAACAAGAGCAGCCGGTCAGGAAAAAAGCAGATAAAATAACGGCTTTTTGCAAGATTTTCTTGTCCATTATTGCAATCCCTGAATTAGATTTTGTCATATTTTTTTCCTATCATACATACTGAAAAATAAATAATCAAGCGCGAGGCGAAACTTATTACCATTGTAAATAATAGCTTTCTCTTGGCTTATTCATTCTTCCTTTCGTCGTTTCCGTATTAATGTTGTTTCTCGTAATTGTTCTTATGATAAAGGAGTTTGGTTCGCGATTTGTGAATACCGTGTTGATTTTGCTGTATTCTACTCCTTTATTCGTTAAAATATTATGTAACAAGTTCAGTCTTTTTTGCTGCAGTTCCATTCCGCTGGTTCCGTCAATTCGTATCTCTATGGACATAGCCGGGTCATCGGCTGCTTTGCCGGCAAAAGCCTGAATCCAGCGCAGGGTTTGTCCTGAAATCTCCGCACGGTTAGGCTGGAATGACAGCCTCATTTCCGTGGGCATGATTTTTCCGCGGCTGCGGCTGCCCTTAAATTTTTTCTTGATGCTGCTGATGAAGTCGTCGTCATCGGTGTTCTGCTTGCTTTCCTTGACGTTGGAGCTTGAACTGAAGATGGAGCTGAGCGAGCTGAGGATGTTGCCTTTTTTTTGCTCTTGGGGCGTTTGGTGCTTCACCGGCTCAATCGGCTGTGGTTCGCTTTTTTCTTCTTTTTTCACAATCAGCGGTTTCTCCGGACGCACTTCTTCTTTGAGCTTTCGCTCGACTTCAATCTCTTTTTTTATGTCATCCGGTTTGTCTGACGATACCAGTTGCGGGGTCAGGTTTTCGTCATTCAGGATTTCCTCGGGAATGGGAATGAGAAGATTTTGCACGGTCCCGGAAGCAAGCTGCAAATCCGCGTTCGTTGTGTCCAGAGGTTCGCGGTTTAGCGCTTTTTGTATTGAGGCCTCGTCTTTTTGATAATACTTTTCTTTGGCTACCATGGCGTTGTGCGGAGCAACGGCGCCCTTGGCAACGACCCAGGGGCTGTCTTCACCGTTGTCTGCCAGAGCATCGCGCCGCGGCATCTGTTCCCACGACTTGCTTTTGTTGGCAATGGGTTCCTGGTGTTGTGCGGATTTCTCGCTGGTCATGCTTTTGATGGGAACGTTGCTTCCCGCCAAAGCGACGCGGTTTGCTTCGGCGTTGCGCAAAACTTTGGCGCCGGCGTTTTTGGCCAGTGGATCAACAGTCTTTTCCAACGGAAATATGGCTTCCGGCTCAGGACTTTCGGCGGCGGCCATCCGGAGCGTGTCCCCCGTTTTGTCATCTTCGGCTGTCAATACGGCCGGAACGGCTAGCTCTTCCGTTAAGAC
>HF995293.1:0-4476 GCA_000432275.1 Proteobacteria bacterium CAG:495 | reverse complement strand
GGAACGGCTAGCTCTGCCGTTAAGACGGGACTTTCTTGCGGTGCGCTTTTAACAGGAGCCTCTTGATAAGCTTTTTCTGATTTATCGGCGCTGTGCCGGGGAATAATTTTTTCTGCGGCTCTGGGCGGCGGATTATGAATAACCTCGTCAAAGTTCTGAACCAGTTTCGTTCTCGTTTCCGTTTCGCGGATTGCGTTGTCCGGTATGTTGTGGTCAATTTCGAGCGGAAAATCGATTATGTCGTTGTCGGCCATAATAACTTCCGCCTCAGGTTGGTAAACGACCTGCAAAGAAGACGGTGCGGGAGGGGTTTCCTGCTGCCTGGGTTCGGGTAAAACCGTTAATGCAATCTTTTTGACCGGTGCCGGGCGTGTAGAGGGGGTGTCCCGGTTGCCGCGTAAGAACAGCATAATGTTTTTGCTGGGAATTTTTACTTCCTGAGATGCCGAGGGGCGGGTATGCCAATAAATCCCGTTTGCCGTAAAAATGGCAAACAAAGATAACGCAAAGCTGTAAACAAAAGTTTTTAAACCTGTTTTTTGCATAAATTAAACCCCTCTAAAGCCTTGATAAATCAAAATGCGACTCTTGGCAAGAGTCCATAAAAATTAGCTCTAAACCTGTGGATTCTTTTAAATTAAATTTTTACCGGTATTTACGGTATCATAATGCCGTTAGTGTTTGCGCTGTCGGATAATGAAAAACGTTTTTTGCCGCTTTCGTAACGGCTATTAATTTATAAAAAACAGTCGTTTACTACTGCTTAACGACTGTGAATTTTTTGTTACAGCAAAAAATATGAAGTGTAAACAATATGTTAACGATTTTTCGGTATAAGCATTTTTGCTGGTAATCATTTTAAAAATTGGTTATTCTAAAAGAGTATAAAGAGTTTTTGCAATCTATTTGAAGGAGAACGATTATGCAATTTCTTAAAAATAATATTTGGACATTCTGCCTGGTAGCTGTCTTTTCACTGTTGACATTTGCCGGTGATGCTTCGGCTCAGAGTTCTGTAATGCAGACCTCTCAAGAAAAGGCATTGAACGTCTTTACCGCTGTTAAAACGATTATTTTCGTTGTCGGTGGTTTCGGTTTGGTCGGTGTCGCTTTCGGCGCGATCTTTGGTAAAGTAAACTGGAAATGGTTTGCAGGTTTGGCTGTAGGTCTTGCTATTCTGGCAGCTGCCGGTTCTATCGTTAACTACGCTACCGGTGAGAATATGTCTGGTTTCCAAGACTCATTCGACAACGCTACAAACTAATATTCTCCTTCTTTATGTTCCGGGGCGGCGGCTTGCCGCCGTCCTTCGGAACAATAAAAGGACTTGCGTATCAGGGGTCTAACGGAACAATTGCCAAGCAATTATTGCCTCGGCCCCTTTTTATAAAAAAGTGAATTTAGCTGTTTGGTCTGAATTGCTCCGGACTAAACACCCAAGTTCACCAGACTGAACGAACGGAAATCTCCCGCGGGAGAACAGAACTAAGGAGGGTGCTATGGTTAAGGTTTCTAAAATATGTCAGATTTTATTGCTGGTAGCCTTTGTATGCGCCTTCGCGCCGAATAGTGCATATGCAGATTCTGGTATGATCTGTAACGACGGCAAAGTGCTCTATTCGGGCAAGTGTTGTAAATATCATCCGGCAGCGGGTAAGTATACGGATTGTGTTGACCCCATAAAAACGGAAACAAAAGAAGACGGAACAGTAACCAAAACCGTTGATAAAAACGTTGCCCAAACCTATGACAACACTGTAAGAACAGACAATACCACGCCCACAAAAGTTACCAATACCAACAGCAAGGCTAGTAGCGGTGCGGTAACCGGCTGTTCCAAGGATTTGGGGCTGTTTTCCGGTCTTATCAATACCGGTAACAAAATCTTCAAAGGGTTGCGCGATTTGATTTATGTCGTTGCCGGTTTCGGTATAATCGGCGTTGCCGTCGGCGGATTTTTCGGAAACCTGAACTGGAAATGGCTGGGAGCTATTATCATTGCCCTGGTCGTTATTGCAACGACCGGAGAGCTGATTAACGCTATTACGGGCTGCACGGAATTCACCAGCAGCATGATTACCGACACGCTTAAGTGACGACGGTATGGTTTTTCGGAGCGGAAGCTCCCGGGTCTGCAAAACAGACCGATTGACGAACGGAATTCGGAGAATATTCTCCGCAGAAAGTTTCCCTTCGGGGAGGTTTTCTAAAGAACTTGGAATAGGAGGTTATTATGGTTAATCTTACGAAAATAAGCAAAGTAGTTCTGGTAGCAGGCGCTTTGGCCTTTGCTTCCTTCTATTCAAATCCCTCTTACGCAATTTGGGATGCACCGGACGATTATTACTCTTCCGGCAGCGGAAATACCGAAACCGGCAATATGCCGCCCGTTAATATGCCTGCGTTGACGGCACCGACCACCAATCTGGCTGATATGGCCGGTTCAATTGAGCTGCCGACGACGATTGAAAGCCGGGATCCGTTGGTAAAAGCCTCAAAAGCGGCGGCGGAAAAAGATGCCGCCAAGGAAAAGCTTGATCAGATTGAAAAACAATATCAGGCTGATTTGCAGGATTTAAATGCTCAGATATCCAAAGAGGGCATCAGCAAAAAAGAGAAAAAGGAACTGCAGCAGAAAATTGCCGATCTGAAAAAACAGTATCAAAAAGATCAAAGCGAAGCTGCAACCGCCTACAATAATGCTTTGAGCGAATATCAAACGAACAAAACGGCTGCGACCTCCAATGTTTCCGTCAATGCCAAACGTTCGGCCTATAATGCCGCGCGTCAGGAATACAACAATCTTGCCAAATGTGCGGAAGCGCCGGCCGATTGTAAGGATTCCAACGGTAATCCCATTACGGATGCCGACGGCAATCCGCTGACGACGACGACTTTGAATGCCTTGTTGGCAGAAAAGAAAGCTGCGGCAGATGCCGCTTATAATGACTATCGGGCGGAACAAAACGCATTGACCGGTAAAAATGCCGATTTGCAAAAAGATGTTCAAAATGCCAAAAACGAAGTCAAAGATCTGGAGCAAAAGTTAGAAGACGCCCAGAACGGATGTAACTATTACAAGCAAAATGGTGCGGTTTCCGCGGCCGCCAAAGCTGATCAGGAAAAATACTGCGGCTTGGTAGATACTTATACCAGTGAGCTTGAAGCTGCCAAAAACAAGCTTTCCGCGGCGCAAAACGCTGCCCAGTCGGCCGGTGTCAGCGGCGGTGACGAACATGAAGGCGAAGTTTATGCCGCATTCAGTACGGCTTCCAGCAGCGGTGTTGACGCTGACGGTAATTTTGACGGAACCTATCGCGGTACCGCAACCTATGATGTCAAAGACGGAGATATCTTTAATACGATTACCCGTCGGGCAATGCTCTTTTTAGTCAGCCTTAAACCGATTATCTACGTATTTGCCGGTTTTGGCCTGATTGGTTTTGCCTTCATGGCTATTTTCAACAAAATCAGCTGGAAATGGTTTTCCAATATTGCAATCGGGTTGTTCCTGGTCGCTAATATGGGTCGTTTCATAGAATATTTTGTCTTCCCCGAAGGAGGGTTGAGCAACAATCAGTTGTCTTATGGCGATTACCTTAACAAAGGTTTTGCCGATACTGAATATAAATGGGTTGAAGCGTCCGCAATTTATACGGCTCCTACTGCCGCCGGCGTTAACGGCGAGGTTCCGGCCGAAGTGGCAAGTCCGGAGGCGGAAAAAGATGTTCGCGGTTTCTGCGGTAAAACGGAAGGTGCCAGCGGATGGAGCAATTTCTCCAGCTGTATTAAAGATATTACGGCAGCCGGTAAAAAGGCGGTTGATACTGCCAAAACGGCTAAAGAAACTGTCGACAAGGTTAAAAACGGCGTTGAATCTGTTAAAAATGCTGCCCAGAATATTGGTGACGCTGTTAAAAATGCCAAGGGCAACGGTTTGTCGGGCATCATTAAGGCAGCCGGTCAAATCGGCAGCAATGTCAACAATATGGTTGGTACGGCCGGTGGCGTTGTCAATGGTGTTATGAGCAATGTCAGCAAGATTTCTAATAATGTTCAGGATGTCACCAAGAGTACAGATGAAGTGGCCGAACTGAACGAGCAGCGCAGCAAAGGTGAGGCGACCAACGCGCTCGACCGCCTGCTCAAAGGTCAAACGACCGGCGCCGACGGTACGGTTGAACATCTGTACGGCGGTACGGATCAGAACGGTAATGCCGTAGAAGGTAAAGTTGCATCGGATTCAAATGTCTTTACCAATATCAAAGACACTACTGACAACATTATGCAAAAGTCTAAAGAGTCAAATACGATGTTGCAGGGGTTGACCAGCACGGCTTACGAAGGCACAAAACTGGTTGAAGACGTTACAGGAGTTACCGACAAGCTGCGCCAGAAAAAACAGCAGCAGTCCAGAAGCAAATCCGCATCTGCCAATAATAACTCAAACAACAATAACGGTGGTACCAACCAGCC
>HF995292.1 GCA_000432275.1 Proteobacteria bacterium CAG:495 | reverse complement strand
TTTTATTATAACAAAAAACAAAAACAGAGTAAATAGTTATTTGTGCAGCGTGGACGGAAAATTACAGAGATTTCAGCTAAATATTATTACGCTTGAGGCGTTTGCGCTCGGCTGAGGTTGGAATGCTTTGCGCTTCACGGTATTTGGCGACGGTTCGGCGGGCTATTTTAATTCCTTCCCGGGCCAGAAGTTCAACGATTTTATCGTCAGAAAGGATTTCCGTCGGAGCTTCTTCATTGATGAGTTGTTTGATTTTGTTTTTGATGCTGAGGGTGGAAATATCTTCGGCTCCGGTGTATGTACCGGCTGCGGCGGAAAAGAAATATTTTAGTTCGAAAAGGCCGCGAGGCGTTTGCATATATTTGCGGTTGGTTACACGACTAACAGTGCTTTCGTGCATTTCCAGATTATAGGCAACATCTTTCAGGCTCATCGGTTTGAGCCGGTCAATGCCGTGTTCAAAAAATTCGTGCTGTTGTTTGACGATTTCTTCGCTGACGCGTAAAATGGTTGTTGCCCTTTGATGCAGCGCTTTAAGCAAAAAGTTAGCCTGAGCGAGATTGTCTTTGAGGTAACGTTTTGCCTGCCGGTCGGTTTTGCCGGAAAGGATATCGGCATAATATTGACGGTTAATCAGCAATCGCGGCAAGGACATATTGTTTAGCTCGAGATGATAGCTAGCGTCTTTGTTTCGGCGGACGTAAACGTCGGGAATGACGTAAGTGGTCAGGTCGTATTTGTAAGAAGCGGCAGGCTTGGGGTTTAATGATTTTATATCGTCAATCATTGAAGCGAGATCTTCGTCATCTACCTTGCAAAGTTTTTTTAATTCTTTGAATTTGCGTTCGGCCAACAGGTCTAAATTGTCCAACAAACAAGCAATGGCCGGGTCGTAACGGTTGATGTCGCGAAGCTGGATTTCGAGACATTCTTTCAAATCCTGTGCGAACAGGCCGGACGGTTCAAAAGTTTTCAGTTTTTGAAGGACGTCTGTTATTTCATTTTCGGTGGTTTTTAGCGCTTTGGCTATATCTGCCGTTTTTCCGCGAAAATAGCCGGCCGCGTCAAGCTGCTCACTTAGCAGTCCGGCGATAATGCGTTGGCGCGGGGCAGTAAAGTTCAGGGTTATTTGATTTTCGACTTGGCGATATAAGGACTGGGTGTCAGCCAACTTTTTTTCAAAATAATCAAAATCTTCGTCTGTTCCGCCGGTTTTGCTGCGATTATAATCAGACCAGGCGTAGTCGTTATCGGTCTCGTAACCTTCGCGGTCGCTGGCAAAGTCATCGTCAAAGTTATTGTCATAGTCGATGTCCGGCTCAAAGTCTCCGCTTTCGGGAAGCTCCCGTTTGTCATCGGCATTAAACTCGTCTATCGACAATGCGGGGAGGTCCGGGCTCTCGTTGAGGCGGTCTTCCTCTCTTTCCAGCAACGGATTACTGTTCAGCTCCTGTTCCAGCAGCTCGTTGAGTTCCAAGTTGGACATTTGCAGCAAATTAATGGCCTGGCGCAGCTGAGGCGTCATTAATAAGGATTGGGATTGACGTATTTCCAGTTTAGGAGTCAGAGCCATTACATATTCCTTATTGCCGCGCAGAAAGAGGCAGGGTGATGATTTTACAAGGAGAAACTGTCACCGAGATAAACCTTGCGTACTTCTTTGCTGGCGACGATTTCTTCGGGGGACCCTTCCATCAGTACCGAACCGCCGTGAAGAATATAGGCACGATCGGTGATGTCCAGCGTTTCGCGAACGTTGTGGTCCGTAATCAATACGCCTAAGCCGCGATGTTTCAATTGAGACACCAGATTGCGGATTTCGCCGACGGCAATGGGGTCGATACCTGCCAACGGTTCGTCAAGCAGAATATAATGCGGCTGGCTGGCCAAGGCACGGGCAATTTCCAAACGCCGCCGTTCGCCGCCGGACAAAGCTATAGCCGGACTTTTGCGCAGATGGGCGATTGAAAATTCCGATAACAGTTCCTCCAGCATATTTTCTCTTTTGCTTTCGTCGTCAATGACAATTTCCAACACAGCCTTGATGTTGTCTTCAACCGACAACGAGCGGAAAATGGAGGCTTCTTGCGGCAGGTAACCGATGCCCATGCGGGCGCGGCGATACATCGGCAGATTGGTGATGTCCTGGCCGTCAATGTGAACGTCTCCGTAGTCCGGGGTTATCAGGCCGGTGACGCAATAAAAACAGGTGGTTTTTCCGGCGCCGTTTGGTCCGAGCAATCCGACCGCTTCCCCTCTTCTGACGTTAAGCGAAACATTGCGCAGAACCGGACGGTTCTTATATTTTTTGCCGATGTTAAAAACCTCTAGTTTTGATTCAGTATTGTAGTTGATAGTCATTGGTTTCACTTTTCTGTTTTGCGGTATCTGGTTTGGGAGCCTGTTGTTCAGACGCCGTTTTTTTGTCTTTTTCTTGTTTTTCTTTGAAAACGCCTTTAACCCGTCTTTGTTTGGCGGACGACAATAATTTGCTGATGCCGGTGTTCAAGTCGGTTTCGGCAAGGTCTCCTTTTAAAATGTTGCCGTTTTGTTCAATTACAATGTGGTCATAGAGTTTAATCTTGCCGGTGCGGGGAAGGTATGTTCCGCGATCGGAGCTGACATCGGCATTCGGGGTTTTTATTTTGACATTGCCGGAGATTTCAACTTTGTCAAGGGTGAGGCCTGATGTATTGTCGTTGTTTCCGCCTTTGATGAAATATGCGACCATTTTGTCGGCAAAAATCCGGTTGGAATCCTTGTCTACGGCGATGACATTACCAAAGGCGACGGCTTTTTGCTGGGAAGGATAATAAGTTATGTTGTCTTCAGCACTGATGGTTTCGGTATCGGTTTTTATTTTGGCGGGTTCTCCGCGAAGGATAACAACATCCTGAACCAAATCGTAGTCCATGGCGCTGCCGAAAGCGTCGGCTTTGGGAGAATGCATGGCAACATTGCCTCTGGCTTCGACTTTGGTTATTTTGCTTTTGCCTTTGGCCGTATTTTGTCTGCCGGCATAATAGCCGATGAGGCGGTCGGCTTTGATGTTCATATCATCCTTGGTTGCAACGGCATTGCCGACGGCGACGATCTTCTGGCTTTTTTGATGCCATTCAACCTTTTGGTCCGCAGTCAGGTTAACGTCCGAGGCTTGTGCCGTGGCGGCAACCAGAGTTAAACATATGGTGAGCAGGGGCAGTTTCATGTTTATCTTCCCTTTAGGCTTTCTTCTTTAATGGTAATGTCATTATGTCCGGTGAAGATTAAAATATCATCTTTTCCGGAAAATTCAAATCCGTCGGCAACCAGACTTCCGAAATAGCCGTCGGCGTGTACCCGGGTTGTGCCGTATCCTTTTGACTGGTTAAAATCAAAGGCAGCTTCCTGGGTTTGCAGGGTCATACCTTCGCTGTAGAAAATTTCGACATTGTCGGTCAGGCTGAGAATGTTGGTATTTTGGTCGTAATATCCGGTCGGAGCCTTGATGTTGGCCCAGTTGGTGAAGTCGACGGGAATCAGTCCTTCGGGTGCGGTCAGTTTTATGATTTTAGAACCGGGAGCCGTCTCGTCAATATTTTGAGCCAGAAAATTGTTGACCTTGTTGTCCTTGTCCGTAATGTAAAAAACCGTATTTTCAACATGGAGCTTTTCCAGTTCGCCCTGTTTGGGACGGGTGATGTCCAGTTTAAAATCACGGGTGTCTTTCTTTAAGGACGGGAAGACCAGCAATAGGCCGATTAAAACGGCGGCGATGCTGGGCAACAGCAGCTTGGCAAGACGGACAAAACGCGTGTGCCGGCTGGTGCTTTCACTGTTGCGGCGGGCTGCCGGCAGTTGGGAATCCCAGTTGAAATAGCTGTCTATTTTTTCTTTGTCAAACAAGGGTTATGCCACTCCCGCACGCAGACAATCGTGAATGTGAATGATACCGACAGGTTTGCCGTTATTGACGACGAAAAGCTGGGTAATGCCTTTTCCGGTATTGTTCATGGTGTTCAGAGCTTCGGCAGCCAAGACGTCCGGAGCAATCGTTTTGGGATTGCGAGTCATGACGTCAACCGCTTTTTCGGTCAGCACCTGGGGACTCATACAGCGGCGCAGGTCACCGTCGGTGATGATACCCAAAAGTTCACCCTGTTTGTTGATGATGCCGACACAGCCGAGCATTTTAGAGGTCATGGTCAGCAAAGCATCCTGCATGGAAGCTTCTTCACCGACCAGAGGCATGTCGTCTCCGGTATGCATAAGGTCGGAAACCTTTTGCAGAAAGGCACCGAGCTTGCCGCCGGGATGTCTTTGTCTGAAGTCGGTTTTGGAGAAGCCTTTGCGCTCCAGCATACAAACGGCGAGAATATCTCCCAGCACCAAGGTTGCCGTTGTCGACGATGTCGGAGCCAAGCCCAGGGGACAGGCTTCGCCGTCATCCGGCAGCTTGAGGAGAACGTCTCCTGCACGGCCAAGGGCGCTGTCAGGATTTTTGGTTATTGCAATTAAAGGAATGCCGTATCTTTTGCAGTAAATGATAATGTCTGAAAGTTCTTTGGTTTCGCCGCTGTTCGAAATTGCGACGACGGAATCGCTGGCAGTGAGCATTCCGAGGTCTCCGTGACTGGCTTCGCCGGGATGAACGAAGAACGAGGGCGTTCCCGTGGATGCCAGAGTTGCAGCGATTTTGGACCCGATATGACCGGATTTGCCCATGCCGGTGATAATGACGCGGCCGGTCGTTTTCTGCATTACGTCGAGCGCTTTGCAAAGGCTGTCGTCAAGCTGATCTTCCATCATGCGCAGAGCTTCGATTTCCTTATCAATGGTTCTTTTGGCGGATTGGATATCCTGGGCATTCGTAGTCATGGTTTTTCCTTTAAATTTAAAGTCCTTTTACGGAGGAAAGGGTAGTATCTTATTGCCGGAATAGCAAGTTTTTTTTGCCGGTTATACCTTAGAGACGCCATTTTTTAGGTGCTTTTGGACTCAATTTGACTCAAGAAGGGCGCCGGCTCCGGTTGAGGGGCTGTCCGAGCCGAACGACTCAAACAGACTCTTTCCAACGGGATTGTTATTTTCTAAAGCCTGAAGGTTAAGCAAAGGTTAACAAAAGTTAGACTCAAAAAGCATTTTTTTTGTAAAAAAGGGGTTGACTTCAAGGATTTATGAATCTAGTATGCCGAGACTCGTAAAAGAGATTAAGGCTATAAGTCTATCTTGTACACGGCTTTTTTATGAGAGAATTTGTAACAATATTAATACTTTAAGGAAATTTGTGATGCCTACAATTAATCAGTTAATTCGTAAATCACGAACACCAAAAGTGAAGAGAAACAAAGTTCCGGCTTTGAAAGCTTGCCCACAAAAACGCGGTGTTTGTACAAGGGTTTATACAACAACCCCGAAAAAACCAAACTCAGCTTTGCGTAAAGTGGCTCGCGTTCGTCTGACAAACGGCTTTGAAGTAATCAGTTATATCCCTGGTGAAGGTCACAATCTTCAAGAACACTCAGTGGTACTGATTAGAGGCGGCCGTGTAAAGGACTTACCTGGTGTTCGTTATCATATCATTCGTGGTACCTTGGATACTCAAGGTGTATCTAAACGTCGTCAACGTCGTTCTCTGTACGGCGCCAAGAGACCGAAATAAGGAGTATTGAAAGATGTCACGTCGTCACACTGCTGAAAAAAGAATCGTACTGCCTGACGCCAAATACGGCGACAAGGTAGTTGCTAAATTTATTAACAACGTTATGGAGCATGGTAAGAAAGCCGTAGCCGAGAAAATCGTTTACTCTGCTTTTGACATCATTGCCGCCAAATCAAAACAGGATGCTTTAAAAGTATTCGGCGAAGCCATTGATAATGTTAAGCCGGTGGTCGAGGTTAAATCTCGCCGCGTCGGCGGTGCAACATATCAGGTTCCGATGGAAGTCAGAGCTGACCGTCGTCAGGCTTTGGCAATCCGCTGGATTATTGATGCCGCCAAGAAGCGTTCGGAAACCACTATGACCGAGAGACTGGCTAACGAATTGTTAGACGCTGTCGCCAATAAGGGTTCTGCCGTTAAAAAACGTGAGGATACTCATAAGATGGCTGAAGCTAACAAAGCTTTCTCCCATTACAAATTTTAATCGTAATATAGGAAAAATACAATGGCTCGTACACATAAATTGGAAATGTATAGAAACATCGGTATTATGGCTCACATTGATGCGGGTAAAACCACAACAACCGAGCGTATCCTGTATTACACCGGTGTTAACCACAAAATCGGTGAAACACACGATGGTGCTGCAACGATGGACTGGATGGAACAGGAACAAGAGCGCGGTATTACAATTACCTCTGCTGCTACGACCTGCTTCTGGAAAGGCAATCGCATTAACATCATTGACACTCCGGGCCACGTTGACTTCACTGTTGAAGTTGAGCGTTCTTTGCGCGTCCTTGACGGTGCAATTACCGTGTTTGACTCTGTTGCCGGCGTTGAGCCGCAGTCTGAGACAGTTTGGAGACAAGCTGACAAATATGGTGTTCCCCGTATCTGCTTCTGCAATAAGATGGACCGTATCGGAGCCAACTTCTACCGCTGTCTGGATATGATTGTTGACCGTTTGGGCGCCCGCCCGATGGCTCTGCAACTGCCGATCGGCGCCGAAGCCGAGTTTCGTGGTATCGTAGATCTGTTGAATATGAACGCTATTGTTTACAGCGGCGATACAGCGGATTCTCCGATTGAAGTTACTGAAATTCCGGCTGATTTGAAAGAAAAAGCCGAAGAATATCATCATCAGTTGGTTGAAATGGCCGTCGAAGAAGACGAACAGGCTATGGAAGACTATTTGGAAGGTAAAGAAGTATCGGTTGAGACTTTGAAGAAATGCATCCGCAAAGGTACGCTTGCTCAGAGTTTTGTTCCGGTATTGTGCGGTACCGCATTCAAAAACAAAGGTGTTCAACCTTTGTTGGATGCTGTTATCGATTATCTGCCTTCTCCGATGGATATTCCTTCCATTAAAGGTATCAATCCCGATACCGACAAGGAAGAAGTCAGACATCCGGGTGACAATGAGCCTTTAGCAGCTCTTGCATTCAAAATTATGAACGATCCGTTTGTCGGTTCCTTAACTTTTACCCGTATTTATTCCGGTACAATGACCGCCGGCTCTTACATCTATAACTCCGTTAAAGACAAGAAAGAGCGCGTTGGTCGTATGCTGTTGATGCATGCCAACAAACGTGAAGAACTGAAAGAAGCTCACGCCGGCGACATCATCGCTTTGGCCGGTTTGAAAGACACCACTACCGGTGATACCCTCTGTGACCAGAGCCGTCCGATTGTTCTTGAGAACATGGTTTTCCCGGATCCGGTTATTGAGTTGGCGGTTGAGCCGAAGACCAAAGTCGATGTCGAGAAAATGGGTATGGCTTTGTCTCGTCTGGCTATGGAAGATCCTTCTTTCAAGGTTTCCTCCGATCCGGATTCAGGCCAAACCATTATTAAAGGTATGGGTGAACTGCACTTGGAAATTATCGTCGACCGTTTGAAAAGAGAATTCAAAGTTGACGCCAATGTCGGCGAACCTCAGGTTGCTTACCGCGAAACCATTACCAAACCTTGTGATATTGAATATACGCACAAGAAACAGTCTGGTGGTGCCGGTCAGTTTGCTAAGGTTAAAATCAAGTTTGAACCGATTGAAGGTTACAACGGCTTTGAATTTGAAAACACCGTTGTCGGCGGTAACGTTCCCAAGGAATATGTACCGGGTGTTGAAAAAGGTTTGCGTACCGCTATGGATGCCGGTGTTATTGCCGGTTATCCGGTCAGCGGCGTTAAATGTACATTGTATGATGGTGCTTACCACGAAGTCGACTCCAATGTTATGTGTTTTGAAATTGCTGCCCGTGCTGCTTTCCGTGAAGGTATGCGTCAGGCCAATCCGAAACTGTTGGAACCGATTATGAAGGTTGAAGTGGTAACTCCTGAAGAATATATGGGCGATATCATCGGCGATTTGAACTCCCGCCGTGGTATGGTCAGCGGTATGGATCAGCGTGCAAACGCCCGCGTGATTGATGCTTCTGTTCCTTTGGCCAATATGTTCGGTTACGTTAATACTTTGCGTTCGTTGTCTCAAGGCCGCGCTCAGTTCACGATGGTGTTTGACCATTATGCCGAGGTGCCGAAGGATATTGCGGACAAGGTAAAAGCCAAAAATTCTTAAGGCGATTGCAACGGGCATCCGAAAGTGAGATGCTTTAGAGAACGCTGATGTGTTCAGTTTGGAGCTGTTTCTTTCGGTTGTCCCGTTGAAATTGTTTTAAGGCAAAAAGTTTTTTTATTTTTTTATTTAACTAATTTTATTTTATTGGAGAATAAAATGGCAAAAGAGAAATTTGAGCGGAATAAGCC
>HF995291.1:13378-27513 GCA_000432275.1 Proteobacteria bacterium CAG:495 | reverse complement strand
AAATTAGGGGAAAATGGTGGGACGGCAGGATGTGATGTGTTGTAGAACGCAGCTTCAGAGCTTAATGCAACCCTCGGAGCGGAAGGTTGTCAGCAACAGAGAAATAAATTAACAAATTTAGTTCAAACAAGTTCTGCGGCTGTGCAGCCGTCCCATAATTATTATTATGTCACGCCCTGCAATTAGTCAATCATTATTTATAGATAGTAGACTAAAATTGTTTATAAAAAAAGCCGCTTATGTTAAGCGGCTTTTTTTTATATTCCTTAAACCTGACCGTGGCAGTGTTTATATTTCTTACCACTTCCGCAAGGACACAGGTCGTTACGGGCAACTTTTCCCCAAGTCGAAGGATCGTTGGGATCTACGGTACCCTTACGGTATTGGAAGGGGGCTGCCTTTTCGGGTTCGCCGCCTTCGGCATTACCGCCAACAAGAGACTCCGGATTTTCGTGAATTTCCTGTACGTTCTTATGACGAGGCGTTTGGTTTTGCAATGCATCAGCCGCATTACTTTGAATCACCGTACGCAACAGAATAAAGGTCACTTTTTCTCCGAGTTGGTTCAACATATCGGAAAACAGATTGAACGCTTCTTTCTTATATTCGTTTAACGGGTCCTTTTGACCATATGCACGCAAAACAATCGTGTGACGCATATAGTCCAATGTGGCAATGTGGTCTTTCCAAAGGGCATCCAATTCCTGCAAAAGGACTGATTTCTCAACCAAACGGACGATTTCTGCCGGAACGTTGTCATTTTTCTCCCGAACACGCTGTTCAATGGCGTCAAGGACTTTTTCCTCCAGCTTTTCATAATCCATTTCCGCTTCGGCGGCCCATTCTTCTATCGGCAGAATAACGCCGGACATCCGAGCCAAATCCTGTTTAAGTTCTTCAACCGCCCACTCTTTGGGAGAAGAACCATATTGGATGTGGCGCGCCAACAAAAACCGCAGCTGTTCATTGCGCATATCGGCAATGGTTTCCGAGACGTCGTCAGCTTCCATCAACTCACGCCGCTGCTCATAAATCACTTTGCGCTGATCATTCATCACATTGTCGTATTTGAGCAGGTTTTTACGGATATCGAAGTTACGCTCTTCAACTTTTTGCTGTGCTTTTTCAAGAGCCTTGCTAATCCAGGGATGAATTAACGGTTCACCTTCCGGCAGCCCCAGCCTCTGCAACATAACGGACATACGCTCAGAACCGAAAATGCGCATCAAGTCATCTTCGAGAGAGAGATAAAACTTTGAAGTTCCGGGATCGCCCTGACGACCGGCACGACCGCGCAACTGGTTGTCTATGCGACGGCTTTCATGACGCTCGGTACCCAAAATATACAGGCCGCCGGCTTCAAGCACTTTCTGCTTGTCTTCTTCCACCTGGGTTTTAATCTTCTCACGCAGGGCTGTAATCTGTTCTTCGGTTTCATCGCCCTTGAGCATCTCTTTCAGGCGCATATCGACGTTACCGCCAAGCTGGATATCGGTACCGCGGCCGGCCATATTGGTCGCAATGGTAATGGCTGCGGGCACGCCGGCCTGAGCGACGATTGCGGCTTCGCGTTCATGGTGGCGGGCGTTCAGGACTTCAAACTTAACATTCGATTTTGAACGGAGCAAATCAGCAACCAATTCGGACTTTTCAATTGACGTGGTGCCCACCAAAACCGGTTGTCCACGTCGATGACAATCCAGGATGGTGTTGATAATGGCATCGTACTTTTCTTTTTCAGTACGGTAAATTTCATCATGCAAATCCTGACGCTGAACCGGGCGGTTGGTCGGAATTTCGACGCAGGTGAGATTATAAATGTCGCCAAACTCGGCTTCTTCAGTCATTGCGGTACCGGTCATACCTGCCAATTTGGGATATAGGCGGAAATAGTTTTGGAAAGTGATGGAAGCCAGGGTCTGGTTTTCCGACTGAATACTCACCCCTTCCTTCGCTTCAATGGCCTGATGCAGGCCATCGGAATAACGCCGGCCTTCCATCATACGGCCGGTAAACTCATCAATGATGACAACCTTGTCGTTTTTGACAATATAGTCAACATCGCGAATGTGCATCTTATGAGCACGCAGCGCCTGGTTTACGTGATGAACCAGACTGACGTTGCCGACATCGTACAAACCGCCCTCTTTAATCAGGCCGACTTCTTTTAACAGAGCTTCCACGTGGGTCATACCACATTCGGTCAAAGTTACGGTCCGGGCTTTTTCGTCTTTTTCATAATCGGCATCGGTCAGATGCGGAATAATTTTATTAACAAGAATGTATTTTTCGGAGCTGTCTTCTGCCGCACCTGAAATAATGAGCGGCGTACGCGCCTCATCAATAAGAATAGAGTCAACTTCATCGACGATGGCATAATTAAACGGACGCTGCACCATATCCGCAAGGCTGAATTTCATATTATCACGCAGATAATCAAAACCCAATTCGTTGTTAGTGGCGTAAATGATATCGCTGTTATATGCCGCACGGCGCTCTTCGTCGGTTTTTTCGTGAATTATGTAATCTACGGTAAGGCCCAGAAAACGATAGACCTGCCCCATCCACTCGGCATCGCGTCTGGCAAGATAATCGTTGACGGTAACGATGTGAACGCCTTTGCCGGGCAAAGCGTTAAGATAAGCGGCCAAAGTCGCAACCAGCGTCTTACCTTCACCGGTTTTCATTTCGGCAATCTGTCCGTGATGCAAAACAATACCGCCGATAAGCTGAACGTCGTAATGGCGCTGTCCCAACGTGCGTTTGGCTGCCTCACGAACAACGGCAAAAGCTTCGGGCAAAAGTTCGTCCAAGGTTTCACCGTCGGCAATCCGTTTGCGGAATTCTACGGTTTTGTTTTTTAATTCTTCATCACTGAGAGCTGAAATAGAAGGTTCAAATGCATTAATCTGATTTACGATTTTATATTGTCTTTTGACGTATCTGTCGTTAGCACTGCCAAAAATCTTACGTGCGAGCTGGCCTATCATGTATTTTATTTCCTTATTTAAATATATTCATTAGTCTACATTTAGTGTTTTCGTTGCGATAAGTCAATACATTGATACCAAGTTATGAACGCTCTTAAAAAATAAGTTGGAAATATTAGTAAATTTATTATATAACAATTGCAGAATTAATTTCTTAAAAGGAGACAAACGAATGCAGAATAAATACGTTGCCCTGGCAATGATGGGCGCTTTGGTATTGGGCGCTTCTCAGGCTAAAGCAGAGGGTAAGGACGGCGTTGCCGCCGTCGTCAACGGCGAAAAAATTACTGTTGCCGAAATCAGACAGGCTTATGACGACAATCCGGGAATCAAAAAACAGGTTTCTTTCAAAGACTTTTACAATAAAGCTCTGGAAGTCGTCATCAACGGCAAACTGGTTTATCAGGCTGCCGTCAAAGCCGACGTTACTTCTTCTCCGGAATATAAAAAGCAGCTGGCTATGGCCAAAGAAGACATTGCCCGCAAGATTTACCTTGAGCAACAGGTAGACAAGAAAATCAGCAAAGAGCAGATTAACAAAGTATATGACGAATACAAAAAATCTTTCAAATCTGAAAAAGAAATTAAAGCCAAACACATTTTGGTAGACAACGAAGCCAAAGCCAACGAAGTTATCGCCAAACTCAAAAAAGGCGGCGATTTTGACAAGCTGGCCAAAGAATACTCTAAAGAACCGGCAGACCTTGGCTACTTTACCAAAGGAATTATGGTTCCGGAATTCGGTAATGCCGCCTTTGCCATGAAAAAAGGCGAATATTCCAAGAAACCAGTCAAAACCCAGTTTGGCTACCACGTCATCAAGGTAGAAGACATCAGAGACGCCAAGCCGCAACCGTTGAAAAAAATTGAACCGCAGCTGAAAGCCATGATGACTCAGAGCGCTATTGCCAGCGTGCTGGACGACGTCAACGCCAATGCCAAAATCACCAAATACGGTTTGGACGGCAAAGTCGAAAAATAATCGACCGGCTAAATAACAAACAAAAAACGGCTTTGTCACAACAAAGCCGTTTTTTTAACATTTATTTTTTCCGCTTAGCAACCGCGTCTATCTTTGCCAGCCGCTGACGCAAAAATTCGTGCTTTTCTTCGCTCAGAAGCGTATTTTTAAGATAATCGTTGAAAATGCGGACAATATCTTCGCGATATTTTTTACGCACCATGGCAATATTTGACATATTATAAGCTGCTGCCCGAAAAATCTGATCGTCGGCGACCTCCAACTGCTCGGCCAATTGCAGATAAGGCGGGGTATAGCTGTCTTTTACCGGTTTGAGACTAAGGTCGTACGAATTTTTTTGAATCTTCTGGGCGATTTTTTCGGAAATCTCGTTATCCTGCGTTTTGCCGCGCCAAAGGATTCCGGTTTTGCTGACCAGAGCTTTAATTTTACTGATAATCGCCATTTTCTTGGATACTACAGCCATAAGACCTCCTCTTGTACTCAGGGTTGTTTATAAGATAGTCAATAAACGTTAACAAATCTACAATGAAATGACGGACACGGATTTTAAGCCCCTGTTTTTCTTTTCGAATCGGAAATATTTTTTTGACAAAGTATCTTTACAAATTAAATGCGGAGATTTATATTGCGTCGGTTTTAAAATAAAAAACAACGTCTTCAGGGGAAATCATGATTAAGGATATGACATCCGGCAATCCGGTTAAACTTATTGTTTTATTCGCCGTTCCGCTCTTAATCGGCAATATTTTTCAGCAGCTTTACAACATATCCGACATCATTATCGTGGGACGGTTAATCGGCGTGGAAGCTTTGGCTGCGGCAGGCGCTTCCGCCCCGATTTATTTTACGATTATGCTGGTGGCCCTCGGTTTTACGGCCGGCTTGTGCGTTATTACGGCACAGAAATTCGGCGCAAAAGACGAAGCCGGCGTCCGCCGTTCGGTTACCCACAGCATTATGGCGAGTCTGGTTTTGAGCCTCGGCATTACGCTGCTGATGGAATTTTGTCTGCACAAGTTCTTAAAGATAATGAACGTGCCGGCAGAAATTATGAATGACGCCTATAAATTTATGTACACGTTGTGTCTGGGGCTGGTTATGATTATCGGCTATAATCTGCTGGCCGGATTCATCCGTGCTCTGGGCGACAGCAAGACCCCGCTTTATTTTTTGATTTTCTCCTCGGTTTTGAACATACTGCTTAACCTGCTTTTAATTTACGGCCTGAATATGGGAATTGTCGGTTCGGCGCTCGGCACCGTCATTTCAATGACGATTTCCGTTATCGCCTGCGTTTTTTACATCGGCAAAAAGTTTCCTATTTTAAGGCTAAAAAAAGAAGACTGGAAATATGATTCCCGGTTGATGAAGCAGCATTTGAAAGTTGCCATTCCCATGTCATTACAGTTTTCCGTCATTGCCGTCGGACTGTTGATTATCCAGAGCGTGTGCAATTCATTCGGAGCAAGCACCATCGCGGCTTTCACCTCTGCGCTGCGAATCGAACAGCTGGCTACGCAGCCGATGGTCGCACTCGGACTGGCTCTGGCCACCTACTCTGCCCAAAATTTCGGAGCAGGAAGAATCGGACGCATACGCCGAGGCGTTCTGGGCAGCTCTCTGATTTCGCTGTCAATCAGCGTCTTTCTGGCGCTGCTGGTTCGTTTTGTGGGCGAAAATATGATTGGCGTATTTATTAAAGACGGCAATCCCGAAATCATCCAAACGGCCAAAGACTATCTTAACATTACGACATTGTTTTACTTCTTTTTGGGACAGATATTCATTTTTCGTAATACGCTGCAGGGTATGGGACAAACCGGAATTCCGATGCTGGCCTGCACGGCCGAGCTGGTTATGCGTTCGTTCGCAGCGATTTATCTGGCACAGCACATGGGGTATCTCGGAATCTGCTATGCCAGTCCGATTGCATGGATAGGTGCGGCATTAATCGTTGCTGCGGGATATTTCGTTACCATCCGAAAAATGCGCGGACATTACTTTAAGAACAAAATAAAGTGGATTGAACATAAACTGGGGCTGAACAAAGACAACGGCATTCTTCCGGAAGGCACTCCGGCAGAATAAAGATGCTCGAAACATTAGCGTGTTTTTTGGTTCAGCGCCAAACGGGAAGAACAGGCTTCCTGCTGCTGAGTCGAGACAAACTTGTCGCCAAAACTATGTGAGCGGTTGAGCAGTCCTTCCGTCAGATGGGCAATGCGTTTGTCCTTTTTGGTGGTAACCCCCATATGATGATTGCGTTCAAGGCACAATTGTTTATAGAAAACCCCTTCATACTCCGGCGTGTGAGCCAAGCTGTTGGCGGCAGTTACAAACTCCTCCGGTGTCCGCGGAACTTTCAGCTCTTCGGCACCGGCCTTAATCGCAGCCTTAGCCGCCTGCTGTACAAAACGCTTTACGGTTTTGGGCGTGTGGTTGACGTACATATCCAGCATCATCAAACCAATGCTCTGATTGCGGTAATCGCCTATCTTATAATGGTCGAAGTAATCCCTCTTATATATTATTTCCGCCTGAGAACGTTTAAGTTCCTTGACTGTTTTGGGAAATTTGTAAGCTTTGGCGGTTTGAGGATTATTTGCAACAAAATTGTCTAACGTTTTTTGGATAATCCCCATATTGGTTTTCTGGTCAATTTTCGTTTCATCGGCATAACCGCCTTCATTTTTAAAGACATGTCTGATATACGTTTTAAACAAAGCGTTTTTTTCCGTCTCGCTGCGGCGGAAATTTTTTGCAACGGAAATCGAAACAGTTTTGGCCGGAGCAATTTTTTCCGGCGATGCCGGCTTCTTTGCTGCCGACGGTTCGTCCTGAAGACGGGCTGCGGTTTGGGCAGAGGTTTCCGTTTTTATCGGCGCAGACTGCTGAACACCGACGGTAAAATCCGCCGTTGGCTTTTCCGCCTGAGGCAGAATTTCCGGCATCTGTTGTTCTTTTTCCGTAACGGTCTTATCGGAGGCTTTTTCAAAAGTCTTATAAGTTCCGTAGCCGACCGTCGTCGTTGCCGCCGTAAGCGCAAAGCCCAGCAGCGATTTTTTAACCATACCGTTAACGTGTTCAGGAAGCAGTCCCAGAGTCTTTTGCGTTGCAAAACGAGCGCCGGCGGCAATAAACTCTCCGGCCCGGACAAACGCCGTTTCGGTACGGTTTTTGTATTTTTTCAACAAAAAGGCCCGATATGCTTTTTTCATATCCGAAACGTGTTCGGCTCCGATTTCAACAGTATACTCACGTTTGGGAAAAGCCGTGTCCAATTTGCGGGTCAAGCTGACGGCCCGGTTATATTTGGCCTCACAACGCCTTAAAATATTCTCAACTATTTTGGTATCCGGAATTTCCCGACGGCGGCAGTTAAAGGGAACGATATAGTGAACACCCCCAAACTCAATCAGGCGCGGAGCAACGCCGGCCTTTTTATATTTGTCAGCTTCGCATTTTTGGAGGTCAAAATAGTCATAAAGAAAGTTTTTGCGGACAACCTCAGGAGCGTTGCCGCCCAACGTATATTCGCAGGGAATGATGATTTCCCGGTTATTAATATGCACGCTCTGCGGCTTTTTCCGATATCTCTCATATTCGGCAAGCAGAAAATTTTTGTTGGCGCGTTTCATCGTTGTTCGTCCTGTTGTATCACGGTTATAAGACGATGATACCCCCTTTTTGACAAAAACACAAGCTTTTGCGCTAAAATTACTTGTCCGTAGAAACTAAAGCCTTTTTCAGCGCCTCCAAATCGTGTCCGCACAAAACCGGAATCAGCCGATCGATTTCACTTTCCGGACGGTCGTAAATATGCAGCGCCAAAAGTTCGGCAATGGTTTCCTCATCAAAACGGTATTTTATGATTTTTGCCGGGTTTCCGCCCACGACGGCATAAGGCGGCACGTTTTTGGTTACGACAGAATTAACACCGATGACCGCACCTTCGCCAATCTTGACACCGGGCATAATTACACTGCGCATCCCAATCCAAACACCGTCTTCAATCACCGTATCCCCGCGGCGCTGGTAGGCCTCTACGATTTTTTCCATAAACGGGTAGTCGCTGAACCAATCCATCCGGTGGGTGTTGTTGCCGCCCATCACAATGATGCTTTCGGCCCCGATGCATACATAATCTCCGATATAGAGTTTATCGTAATCCCAAAGCGGTTTAAAATGGCTTATACTGTATTCGTCGCCGTAAAGATACCGCACGACGTAATCTTCAAAACCGGGCGTATAGGCATTGCTGTAATAACTGCGGGTTCCCTTGATGATTATGTTGTGATTTTTCACGGTTTGGTGCAGGTATTCAACTTCCGACCAGTGCTTTGCCATATTCTTTCCTTTCAAAAATCCAACCAAGTGAAGATATTACTTTAATTTAACCCGACAAACAACAGATTTAAGAGCGGACGGCATAAATATTGGTTTCCGGAGATATTTTGGCTACCACCCTCAATAATATATTTACTTTATTTGACATTTATGATATTATCAATTTATCAACCAAGACGGAGAACAACAATGGCAAATATGACTATCACCCAAGATATAGAAAATATCCTAAAACGCAAATATGCAGAATTAAACAAAGTGACTCCCAAGACCTGGAAATCAAGCGAATTTTTGGCGTGGAGACATAAAGAGATTGAAAAGATAAATCAAAAATTTAACGATTTTCTGAATAAAAAAGGGCCTCAGGAGGCATCTTTTTACGAGAATATGAATCCGGTTTACCAAAACAACGTCAACAAGGATTTTCAGCAAAAGGAAGGTTTGAAGCAAAACTCGGGAAAACGCGTCCAAAACTGGTTCGGGCTGGCTATGACAGAAGCCAAAAACGAAAACAGGCAGACTAATTTCGGGCAAGCTTACGAACGTTTGGGAATAGCCGGAAAAGTACAGTCCGGACTTTATAAGTTTTCACATCTGGTTCAAAGTTCCGGTATAAAACTGGCAAAATTCGGCGCAAAACTGGCCAAAAACACAAAATATATGCCGGCAAGCCAATTGGCCGGCGTGACCTGTATGGCCCTGGGAGCAGAGCTTGCCGTCGGCGGCACTATTTTCAAAAGCCTGGCAAATCCCGATTATATCTTACAATTTACCAAGCGAAAAAACAACAAAGTACAAACGCCGCGCAAAGGCATAAAAACTTTAACGGAAGACAAAACCAAAGAGGCGAACGCGCCGCAAAAGGCACATTGCCAGGTTAATCTGCGGGCATTGCGCGGATTGGAAAGCGAGACAAAAGCTCCGGCAGTGGCATCGCCTCGGTCCCATGCCAACATTCAAACGATTGCTGCTCTGCACAACCGGACAATACAGCACTAATCGGCACAGCGGCCGCAATCGGAGCATCCGTTGCAAATCAGACGGCTGCCGCAGGAATCGCAACGGCGGCGAAAGGACTTCCGGTAAACTTCCGTATTGCCGAACAATGCGGACTGAACCGGCGGCGCAAGTTTGAAGTCCTGCGGTTTTCCCTGATACTGAAGACCGGACTTGAAAGCCTGCCGGCTTTGTACGCCTTTGTCGGGGATACGGTAAACTCTGCCGTCTTTAACAAAGCAGGAACCGGTTTCAATAAAACAAAAAGTGGTGTTAAAGGCGACACATTCGTCATAAAGATTTTTGACCCAGGCAAAATCCAAAGGACGCGAACCGTCATAATTCTCACCCCCGGCAATCACCTGCTCTATCTGTCCGGAAGGGAGATAATCCCGAATGCTGACCGGGCCGATAAAAGGCGCCGCCATAATGCCCTTATGTTTGAACGGCAATTCCAGCAACAAGGGAATACGCTCATCTGCACGCCGCTGATTTTCACAAGTGACATTGAAAAAAACGTTATTCCACCCTTCTCCCCAATCAGCAGGCAGATTGGCGGCTACACGCTCAGGCCTTTTGGTCAGCAGAAAAAAAACGACATCAGGACGCTGTCTTATGATTTTCCAGGCATCGACACGCCAGGCGTCGGCTTCTTCCAGAAAGAAGTCAGACGTCATACATACGCGCAGCTGTTCTCCGCTTTTGACCTTATAGCTGCCGTTTTTGTCTTTTTGCAAAGGATAGTCAAAATTATTTTTGACCTTGTAAATATGCTCGCCGCGGCCGCCGCGCTGCCGGTCCAGAAAATACATATAACAGTTTTGGCAGCCTTCGCTCTTTTTTATGCAGCCGTGCCAAGGGTTCCAGATGTCATGCATTGTGTTCTCGTTCTTATTTTGTTCTTAACAAATACATCAGGAAAACGACAACGTCAAGCACCTAAAAGAAATTATACCCGGCCCGGCTTACCGGCTTTTGCATCAAAGTAAAAGCCCAAAAGCCAAAAAGCATATAGCCGGCGACAGAAATTACGGAGGCCTCAACTCCGAAAGCTCCCCCGCTTATCAACAAAGAACGGGTTGACATAACATAGCTGTAAAACGAATAAACATCCGCCGTGTCGCCAAAGTGTATAATTCCTCCGACAATAAGAACGTTCCACATCATATGCATCCAAACGGCATTCCAGACGTTGCCGCTTTGCAAAACCACGGCTCCGAGCATAAAGCCCAAAAAACTTATTGCCGTAAAAACCTGCAGCGTCTCAACCACCGGAAGCTTTTGCTCCAGCGCGTGCAGCAGGCCAAAGAGCAACGAAGTCAAAACCAGAGCCGTCCGCGGATGCCAGCGGGTTTCCAAGGCTCTGAGAATAATGCCGCGAAAAGTGAACTCCTCCACAACGGCAACGCTTATTCCGGTAAAAAACACGCCGGAAGCTAAAATCTGAGCAGTATGCTGTTTTGCCCACAAGGAATGCATTATATTTCCGGAAAACAGAAAAAAACAACACATCACACTCACCGGCAGAACGACAGCGGCTCCCCGCCACGGCGAATCAAGCCGAAAAGCGCCGATACCGCAATCCTCAAAAGAAAGCCTTAAGACATAACCGCACCATATCTTCAGAATCAAAAGAGAAAAAGCGACATAAGAGATTCCGAGAAAAAGAGACGCTTCCGGCGGCCAAGCCGGTCCGAAAAAAAGCGTTTTAAGCATACTGCTCAGCAACTGGACGCCAATAATCGCCGGCAATACTCCCAGCGCCGCCAACGCCGTATTTACCCTGACTTTTAACATAGAGCTTCCCCGGATACTTTGTATGCCTCCTGAGGTAATCAGGGAAACCTGCGGTTTAAAGCGTTTATAAACCAATTATCGTGGCACCGGCGTTTTCGGTATATTTTCCAAATCGTCACAAGGCATTACGCTGTTGACTTTTGAGCATTTAAGCAATAGTCTGGGCTCAATAAATTGCACTTATTCAGTCTATTAGTAATTTGAATTATTTAACCATGGAAACAACTTATTTGAAAAACGGCAATTTGTATGAAGTCAGGCTTACGGTGTTTCTGGCTTATATCGAATATGTCGGAAACGGAAATTATCCGTTCTGCTGCAACATTTTTACCGTAGACGACAAACATTTTCGCTGCGCCGTCAAACCCGGCGACGTTGCCGAACTGTTTTTGCTTCAACGAGGCGACAATCTGGTTTTGCAATTGGTGCCGGTAGTTGAAGCATCGTTGGTAATGGGTTTGGCCTCGTTCCGGAATCTGTCGCAGAAACGGATAAACCTCGGAGAACAGAAAACACCCCTTCATGCTTGGGAGTTTTTCAGCACTGCGTTGACAGTTCAAGAGGTTTGCGCGCTGCCGATGCCTTATGCCCTTACCGGCGCTGCCATAACGATGCAAGATGCATATTACTGCGTTATCAAGGATTTGCAGAACGGTTTTATCGGCTTTTCGGCAACGTCACGCTTTCTTTACGAAATTCTGGGTTCGCGCTGCGGTGACTTTGTCAATATCGTTTTGCACGGTCATGACTGGCTTGATGGATTTTTAGTTTTGCAAAACTACATCAACACATCAAGAAAAACCGACGGCATCAACGAAGCTGTACGCAACTTGTAACTTACGTCAAAAACACAAAAAAAGCGGTTATTAAACCGCTTTTTTTTAACAAAATTTCACCTGTCGTTTAAGAAATGCCACTACTCTGGCATTTCTTATTTCTCCAGCCCCAAGGGGTTCGAGCCCCTAAGCTCATTACACAAAAAAGCCGTCACAAGGACGGCTTTTTTAATGGCGGGAGTGACGGGGCTTCGCAGTCATGCTGCTCGGGAGTTTATTTTGTAACAATCGCTCTCTGCGCTGTCGCTTAATCGCTCTTTAACAAAATTTCACCTGTCGTTTAAGAAATGCCACTACTCTGGCATTTCTTATTTCTCCAGCCCCAAGGGGTTCGAGCCCCTAAGCTCATTACACAAAAAAGCCGTCACAAGGACGGCTTTTTTAATGGCGGGAGTGACGGGGCTCGAACCCGCGACCTTCTGCGTGACAGGCAGACGCTCTAACCAGCTGAGCTACACCCCCATCGGGTTAACGAGGTATCTTATACAAAACAAAAAATATAAAAGCAAGTACTTTTTTTAAGAATTTTATATTTTTTTCACCTTTTGTGTATTATAATAAATTTTAGCGTACGGACTTATACACATAAACCTTAGAAACATCTTTCTTAATTATCAAGTTATCTGTATATTTTCGTAATATGGTCAGCATAAATTCGTTTCTGGCCGCTGTAGTTTAACCACAGAGTAGTTACTGATATGAGCTTAAAAAACTATCTTAAACTGGATCTTAAGCATAAAACAAAGCATAAAGTCATTACCTTAGGATATGCTTTAGCCGTTACGTTTGCCTTTATCCTTTCCCTGACCAACAACAATTACGTTGAAGCGTCGGTATCCAAAAACGAGCGGCTGGATTATCTGATGATTGAGAACAGCGTCGCCAGCAACCTCAGCAATCCGGAAACGATATACCCCGAAAGTTCTGTCGACAACATAAAAACCCTTTTCAGTATGATATCCTCTTTCGTGAAGGAAAAAAATGTAGATCAGGAGATTACCGTAAAAAGCGGCGATACCCTGATTTCGCTTTTAAATGACCTGGGTTTGAATCGCCAGGAAGCCAACGACATCTATTACAAATTAAAAAAGCACTATGATCCGCGCGACCTCAGAGCCGGCGAAAAAATAAAGGTTCAGACGGTTGTTGATACGCAGACGCAGGAAATTATCGCGCTCAACAGCATTACCATTCAGCCTAAGGCGGGCGAAAGACTCGTCATTACCCAGGCTGAAGACGGAGATTTTACCGTCAATAAGGAAAAAGACGAACTCATTGAAGAAGTCAACAGCGCCACCGGCAGCATTGAAGGCACCCTTTCGCACAGTATGCAGAAGCAGGGCGTCCCTTCCCGCGTTGTGAACAACTTTATTCAGATTTTTGCTTATTCGGTCGATTTCAGAAGAGACGTCCGCCGCGGCGACAAGTTTGAAATCATATATGAAAACAAAATTTCGCCCGACGGCAAAGTGGTTCAATCCGGCGACATCATATATGCAGGCTTAATTTTACGCAAAGAGAAAATCGGCCTTTATCGTTACAAGGACAGACACGGAAACACCGAATACTATGACGAAAAGGGTCTGGCAATGAAAAAGACTCTGTATAAAATGCCGTTGAACTATGCGGCCCGGATTTCGTCACCGTTCGGGAAGCGGTATCACCCGATTTTGAAACATTACAGAATTCACTGGGGCGTTGACTATGCCGCTCCGATGGGAACCCCGATTTTGGCCGGCGGCGACGGTGTTGTTCAAGTTGCCAAGTATAACGGCGCCTACGGAAACTATGTTAAAATCCGTCATAATTCCGAATTTTCGACCGCCTACGGCCACATGAAAGGCTTTGCCCGCGGAATGAAACCGGGAAAACGGGTTAAGCAAGGACAGGTTATCGGTTATGTCGGCAGCACGGGGCGCTCAACCGGCCCCCACGTCCACTATGAAGTTGTCCGCAACGGCCGGCGCGTCAATCCCCGTACGATTAAGGCCTCTGCGGGAGAAAATCTGGCCGGCGCCCACTTAAAGAAATTTAAACAAATGGTTGCCGAAGTTAAGAGTTCATACCAAAATATGTTTGCTCAAAACGAAGCTCCTCAAAAAGTGGCGAAAAAATAGACATTTCATTTGAGAAAAAAATCAAAAGCCTCCGGCTGTTTCTGGAGGCTTTTTGCCACGGCCGATT
>HF995291.1:9698-13361 GCA_000432275.1 Proteobacteria bacterium CAG:495 | reverse complement strand
ACGGCCGATTGTGTACTAGTAAATTAGCTATTGATATAGCCGGGCATATCAGTTAGAGTTTGTTTATATTAATTACAAGCTATTTCATTCCGAGGTATAAATGAAAGGTATCATTTTAGCGGGTGGAAGCGGAACCCGTCTTTATCCGCTCACAAAGACAATGTCGAAACAGCTGTTGCCGGTTTATGACAAGCCGATGATTTATTATCCTCTGGCGACGCTGCTCCTGTTTGGAATAAAAGACATATTGATAATCTCAACGCCTCAGGATACGCCGAACATTGAAAAGCTGTTCGGCAAAGGCGACAAAATGGGGCTGGACATCAGTTATGCCATCCAAAACAAGCCCCAAGGCATAGCACAGGCATTTACAATCGGCGCGGATTTTATCGGCAATGATGACGTTTGTCTGATTCTGGGTGACAATATTTTCTATATGGGAGACCAGATTGAGCGTTTCCGCGAAGAGGTTTCGCATAATAACGGCGCGACGGTATTCGGATATCATGTTTCCGACCCGGAGCGTTTCGGCGTTGTGGAATTTGACAAAGACTTTAAGGCCGTATCGTTGGAAGAAAAACCCAAACAGCCAAAATCAAACTATGCCGTTGTCGGCCTTTATTTTTACAAGTCCGATGTCGTGCAAAAAGCACGTCAGCTGAAGCCTTCTCCGCGCGGAGAGCTGGAAATTACGGATCTGAACAAAATGTATTTGCAGGAAGGCCGCTTAAACGTTGTTCCGATGAAACGCGGCAATGCCTGGCTGGACGCCGGCACGCCGGACAGTCTGATGGATGCGGGACAGTTTGTACAAATCATTGAAAAGCGGCAGGGATTGAAAATCGCCTGTATTGAAGAAATCGCCTATCGGCGCGGTTTTATAAACGACGGCAAGATGAAGGCATTAATCAACGAGCTTAAAGACGGTACGGCGTATAAAGACTATCTGCGTAAGGTCTTTGAAGAATACCACGAACTTTAAGCCTGCGGAGCTCTTGATTTGGAGCCTGGCTATATTACATTAAGAAGATATAAGGCAGGTGAAAATGAAATTTAAACCGATTAAAGAAATCAAAAAAGCCTCTGTTTTGTTGTCAAACGATGACGGAATTAATAGCATCGGCATTAAAATTCTGGAAGAAGAACTGCAAAAGACCGGCGCCGACATTACGGTGGTAGCTCCTTTGGGAGAACGCAGCGGTGCCGGGCATGCGGTTACCTCAGAATTAACAGAATTGGAACATTATGATTCCTGGATGCGTCTGCCCAGAAAAATCGAACGTTTTGACGAGCGCCATTATGCCGTTGACGGAACGCCGGCAGACTGCGTCAACGTCGCTCTCTCTTTGATTATGGAAGGACGCAAGCCAGATTTGGTGATTACCGGCATAAACATCGGTCGAAACCTTGCCGAAGACATAACTTATTCGGGGACCGTGGGAGCGGCTATGGAAGGATTGATTCACGGCGTTCGTTCAATCGCTTTCTCCCAACAAATCGAAGGACGCATACCGGACTGGCAAATTGCCCGTCAATACGCGGCACCTTTGGCTGAAAAACTGATTGCACAAAGTTTTGACATCAATACGCTTATCAGTATCAATTTTCCCAATGTTCCGCTTTCCGAACTGCGAGGCATATCTCTCGCCAGACACGGAGAACGCCGATTTCCGCAAAAAGAGCTCCTGAATCAAACCTGGCCCGACGATTATCAGGAAATAGAAAAAAATCAAATCGTCATTACGCCGCTCAAAATCGATTTTACCGATTATGAAGCTTTGGACAAACTGAAAACACTGTTTTAAAAAGGAACTATTTGTGTTTTTACAAGTATTGCGGCTTTCTTTGCCGGCGCTTTTTTGTGCCTCAACGGAATTTTTCCTGATTAGGCATTGTTTTTGTCCTGCATTCGTACATTCAGAAAATGTGCAACGGCCTCATCAATAACCCTGATATCTTTAACCTGACATCTGTTTTGGACACAGTCAGCCAGCCATTTTACGGCAGCGTCGGCATTTTCGACCACGGCGTCAGAAGTGGCGCCGATAAACGGATGTATCCAGTCTGCAACAACCGAGGCGCGGATACGCATATTGCTCCGTCGATGGTGGCTGTCTTTGGGCAGCACGGTTACAACCGGTTTGGCAAAATATTTAGCGATAATCAGTTCCTGAGAAGTTCCCAACCCCAGCTTTTGCTCGGCATTGACGATTACGGCATCCGCTTCTTTTATCATCCAGGCATCGCAGCCGAAGCGAAACATCGCATCTTCTTCATGTGAAGGTTCACCGGCAAATGAGGCGTTAGGATCCAGCACGGTTAAATCGTCAAAACAAGCTGCCAATTTCGTATTATATTCCGCGCGCCAGTCTGTATAACCGGCAATTTCGCCGCCTTTGGGAATTTTTCCAGCCAAATAAACTTTCATACCATATTCCTCGCTTGATGTTTTGCAGAAGTTTAAACCGCCGGCATCCTAATGTCAACCGTGTGCCGCAATAAACAAAAGGCACCTTTTCAAAGGCGCCTTTTGTTTCACATTTTTACCAAGGATATTCCCGGTAATTTTTAAATAGTTTTCCGTAAGTCTGAGCTCCGTTGACACCTTCCAAAACAGGATCCAAAATCCGCATTGCGCCGTCAATTTCATCTATAGCCATTTGCGCTTTCCTTTCCGTATTTCCCAGATTTTGCGGATTGGGCTTTTCATTGGTTATCCAACCGGTGTCTACACTGTTTATAAAGACGTTATAGTCCTTGTAGTGCGGCGCAACCGTCCGGGTAATCATATTCAACGCGGCTTTGGCCATATTTGTATGAACATGGCGGGTATTTTTACGCGGGGCATAAAAATTACCTTCCATCGCCGAAACATTAACGATAAATGCCGCTCTGTCCGGTTTGCTCATTAGCGGCAGCAATTGCTGCATCAATATAAAAGGCGTAACCAGATTAATCTGCAAAACCTCGTATAATTCCAACAAAGGCACCTCTTCCATCTGATACATCCAGCTGTTATGCGGCCGCAGGTCAAGCTGCTGTCCGTCTTTATCCAGGAGTCCTTCCGGAAAAAACGTCTCGTTGTTATCATCACTGTCTTCCGGCAGAATCCGTAATTGAGACAAAGCAACACTGTTTAAACCGTTTCCGATAATTTCAGGAAAAAATGCGTTTTCTCCCGTGCCGATATGCTTCATTTGGCAAATGACATCCTCAACAGCCGGCGGCAGTTTTTCCGCTTCCCAAAGATGTTTGTAGAAAGGCACCGGGCGACGAACCGTTTGTGCCGCGTTGTTTATCAGGATATCCAAAGGCTTTTCTTTTAACACCTGAATCAGATTGGTGATTGAAGATATGCTGCGGAAATCTGCTCCGATAATCTTGAGACGGTCTTTTGCCTCCGAAAAACAAGGCAGCAGGCTATAGCGTTTGAGCGCATCGTTCGGAAAACGCGTTGTTACCACAACCTCAGCACCCATTTCCAGCAAAAGCCTAGCAGTTTCAAAACCGATTTTAACCCTTCCCCCGGTTATCAAAGCGCGATATCCGGCAAGATTGCTTCGCTGCATTCGTTTCCGGTAATTAAGTTCTCCGCACAGGGGACACATTTCCTTATAAAAAGGATGAGCCGTTTCATACGGCTGTTCACAACAATAACAAACT
>HF995291.1:0-9635 GCA_000432275.1 Proteobacteria bacterium CAG:495 | reverse complement strand
TTCTTTTGTTTCCATATGATATTTATTTTATAATTTTCAAAAAAAATATTATTGTGTACATCAGAAAACAAACTTCGGAAATCACAATAATATTTAAATAACTATATCGCAGAAGCGGTATAACACCGAAACAACCATCATGCAACAGTAAAAACACTTAATTTATTTCCGTATGTTGACAAACACCGCCGATGAGAGAGGTTCCAGCGGAGGGATACAATTATATTTTCGGGCTGAGGAGTTCCAATATGTCTACAGCAGACGCCGCTGATTTCGCCATAAAAAAAACCTCCGCAAGGGAGGTTCTTTTTATGGTGCCGGTTAGTAGACTGACTTCGCTTTGCTTTGTCGCTGCGTCGTCGCAAGGGCGGCGATACCCCCGTCTCGCCTGCTCCTCCTGGTCAAACTACCGCTTCGGTAGTTCGAGCTGTTATATAAATACCATAAAAAAAACCTCCGCAAGGGAGGTTGTTTTTATGGTGCCGGTTAGTAGACTCGAACTACCGACCCACGCATTACGAATGCGTTGCTCTACCAACTGAGCTAAACCGGCATTGCTTTGTTATTTAACGCATCAAAATATAAAAATCAAGTAAAAAGTCCATTATTAAAGTTTTTTCACAATGTTTATAAAATCATCGCCGCGTTCCATAAAGTTTTTATAATATCCAAAGCTGGGAGCCGTAGGCGAAAAAAGGACGACTCCTCCCCCGGCGCCTTTTAGTATTTCGTATGCCTCTTTCACTGCCTGAGACAAACTTTCGGCCTCGATAAGTTTAAAGTCAGAACGTTTGACATTTTCCCGAACGGAAGCTGCAATCTGAGCACCGCACTGAAACAGGGTAACTGCGGCCTTGACCCGGGAGTTCCCGGCTATATAACGGGCATACTCGGTATAATCCTGCTTGTTTTCGATACCTCCGGAGATGATAACCATATTGTCTTCAAAGCTTTTCATTGCGCCGATAGCCGCTTCCGGTGCCGTCGATATGCTGTCATTAATAAACAACACGCTGCCAACTTTTGCCACTTTTTGAAGCCGATGCGGCAAACCTTCAAAGGTTTTCAAACTTTCAAGCGCCGCCTGAACATCCAATCCCAAATCCTTCACAATGCTCATTACACCTGACAGGTTGTCCAGGTTATGGTTGCCGCTGATTTGCAGCTCGTCAATGGAAAGCAACGGTTTGTCCTGAAAATAGAGTTCGCGGCCTTCGGCATGGAACCCGTCATAAACGTCGTAGTAACGGACATTTTTCAACTCCCCGGCATAAGTTTTGAGCTGCTCGTTCCGATTGCAGACCCAGCAGCTGTCTCCCGCCTGCTGGTGCGCTGCCAGATGGATTTTATCCCGGCAATAGTTTTCATGGCCGTTATGCCAATCCGTATGCACGGAAAACAGGTTGGTAAACATAACGATGTGCGGCGATGCGCTCAAATCGCTGGACTGATAGCTCGAAAACTCTCCGACAATGTAATCATAATTTTCATCTATCAGCTCAATCAACGGCTTGCCGATATTACCGCCCAAAGCAGCATTGCAGCCGGCTGACTTTAAGATATGGAAAAGCATACTGACGCTGGTGCTTTTTCCTTTTGAGCCGCTGATACCGATAACTTTTGTCCGGGGACGCCCGGCTCTCATTTCACTCAGAAACAAATCAGAGCACGAGGTTATTCTAATTCCGCGCGACTCGGCATCCTGTATTTCTTTTTTATAAATGCTAACCCCCGGGGAACGAATAATTACGTCTGTTTTTTCAAACAGTTCCCGCAGTTTTTCGGCACCGTCGTCATCGTTATATATCATCAAATTTGCCGCCAGGGAATGACGTTCTATATATTCCTTAGCGGCGCGGCCTTCCGTTCCCATTCCCCAGATAAGAATATTTTTCCCTTTAATCTCACTTATCAGCATCTTGTTTGCCTTTCTTTTTCTTTGATGCATAGAACTGGCTTTCGGTTTCTTCAGAAACCTTACTTCCCTGGTGGACAACCAGCTGGTTGAACGGAATTTCAATTCCCTCTTCGGCAAAGCGGCGGTTTATTTCAAAACGCAAATCGCTCGGAACAATCCATCCGTTCCAGATATCGCTCACATAAACGCGCAGTTCAAAACTCAGGCTGCTGGTGCCGAAATCCGTGAACAAAACATACGGTTCGGGTTTTCTCAGCACCTTTTTATTGGCGGCAGCGCATTCCAACAAAATCTCCCTCACCTTTTGCGTATCAGAACCATAGGCTACACCCACCTGAATGGCATAACGGGCCCAGTTGTTGCTGTGCGTCAAGTTAGTGACCGTCGTGGACAACAAATTTGCATTGGGGATAATCAAACTTGCCCGTTTGAAAGTTTCGACTTCGGTAGAACGAATGTTAATCTGTTTAATCCGGCCTTCTTCACCGTTAATAATTACCCAGTCGCCAACCTTAATCGGACGCTCGAACAACAAGATGATACCAGAGACAAAGTTGTTAACGATATTCTGCAAGCCTAAACCAATACCGACTGACAAAGCACCGGCAACCAACGCGAAGTTTGTCAGGCTGCCGCCCATTATGGCGATTGCCAGCAAAGTTGCCACCACATAGCCGACAAAACCAAATCCCGCCGCCAGAGAATGTTTGACACCGTCATCTATATCCATACGGGAAAGAACATTATCCTGCAAGCGGCGGCGCATTGCCTTTACCAAGGTAATGACAATAAAGAAGGATAAGATTCCGAGCGCAATAGATATCAGCGAAATGCGAACGCCGCCGACGGTAAACCCGGTGAGCAGACGATAAATCAGGCTATTCAGGACATCTGTCGGAACACCCCACAAAGCCAAAATGAAAAACAAGCCGGCCAAAACAAAAATCGGGTCAATAACCAAACCGGACCAGAAATTGATTTTGGAAATAATCCGGCGGCGCATACGAAAAGTTTTTATCCAAATACGAAGCAGCAGAATGCGATGCAGCATTTCGTAAAACATTTTGCGGATGACCATCAAAACGCCGACAATGACGGCAGACAGCAGAAAACGGTTCAGAATGAACGCCGAAAGATAGGGATATCCAAACAGTGAAATAACAAAAGAACCAAAGGCAAACAACGAAATGAAAAACGTCAGACGGAAAGAGTTGTCATCACTGTTTATTTCCTCATCATCCTCAGAGGCTGCCGACAGCTGGTCGTCGTTGGGCAACAGAGTCGCGGAACCGGTTTCTTCGGCCGAGGAATCGGCAACAACGATATCATCCCACAAAACGCGCTTGGTAATAAGAATGATGCAAAAGGCCTTAACCGCAGAAGACATAGCCATCATATAAGTCAAAAGCTCAATCGGGTAATTGTGAACGGTAACGATGTGTACCAGAAAAGACATAATGCCAATCATGGTAACGCTGAAATAAAAAGCGGAGGTCAGTCTTTTGGCCTTGCTGTTATCGACATTGACCAGACGCCATTTTTCGTTATAAGGGGCAAAAATCACTCTCGAAACCGCACGTCCCATAACCACATAGAGAGAATAATACAAAAAGCTTTTCAGCAGCGTTCCCAGAAAACCGCTGTCCAAAACCTTAGTACTCACCATCCAGGCCAAGCATGAACCGATGATGAAAGCCGGAATTACGCCATAAGCTATGGCAACGGCAATCGCCGCCATAACTTTTTTTCCGTAACGGGGATGTTCGATATCCTTACGATAGCCGAAACGTCGGATAATAAACACGCGCAAATAATAGCCCAGCCATGAAATGAACAAAATAACCAAAGCAACCGGAATAAGCTTTGATTTTACCAGATTGCGGGTTTCCTGATTGAGCGAGGAGTACCAGTCAACCGGAGATTTGATAATGTCAAAAATCATCCCCACAAACAAACTGGTGGACGACAGAAACTCCTTGGGATAGGCAAGAGGCGTTACTCTGATTAACAAATTTCCCAACAGTTCTTCGTTTCGGAGATTGAATATCGAGACATCCAGTTCATCAAGACGGGCCAGCAAGATGTCTACTTCGGCAATTCTCGCCTTTTCGGTAGACTGCTCGTTTTTGAACTCGCGCCGCTTCTGCGCAATCAGGGGAACCTCTTTGCCGTCTTCCGGCTCAGGCCCTAAAGCATCAAGCTTTTTTTCCACAAAACGCAGGGAACTCTCGATGCTTTTTTTTATGTCCAGCAAATCTATGCGGGTAGCCGCGATGTATTTGACATCTTCGGACAAATCGGCAGAAGTTACGTCGTTGCTTTTGAGGGATTTTTCAATTTTGGTGAGCTTGTTGCTGATATCGGTATAATTGAGCTCGGCGCTCAGGGATGTCACATTGGACTGCGCCCAGGCAGAAACCGGAGCGGCAAACAGCAGCAACACCGATACAAACAAAGCAGAAACAATTTTTTTCATTGAGGAATCCCCCCCCTCGTCAAAGTTTTTAATCGGAAGTTTCAGTCAGCAATTTGGCAACAGCAAGCGCGTTTTTTGCCACCCCTGCCCGCAGATTGTCGGCCACACACCAAAAACTGATGCCGTTTTCAACCGAGGTATCCTGACGCAGGCGGCTGATATAAATGTCATTTTCACCCTGAACGTCGTTGACCGTGACGTATCCCCCGTCAATATGCTTATCAAAGACCACTATACCGGGAACTTTTTTCATCAGTTCGCGAGCATCTTCAACATCAATATCCTTGGCACATTCGACATTTACATATTGCCCGCAGCCGATAAAGGCGGGAATAATCGCACAATTGGCATGTACTCTGACATCCGGTCCCAAGATTTGTTTGGTTTCGGCATTAAATGCCCATTCAACGACAGTTTCGTCCCCCTGAAAATCCCCAACCTGCGGAATAACGTTGAACGCTACCTGTTTGTGGAAGACCTGCTGATCGTCAACCAAAGTATCATTCATAAAGATTTTGCGGGTCTGGTTAAACAATTCGTCCATTCCTTCTTTGCCGTAAACAGAAGTTGAGGTGTAATCCGAGACGACGATACGGGTAATTTGGTATTGCTCATGAATATTTTTGAGCGGAAGCAGCATCTGGGTAACGCCGGCAGAAGGAACCATCACCAATCCGCGCTTAGCCGCAGAAAGCTTTTCGCCGTTAATTCCGCTGATTATCATCGGAACGTCTGGGTCGCCGAAAAAGGCGGAGGAACAGTCAACCACCTTTACGCCTTTGGCCAAAGCATGAGGAACATACTTTTTCGCCACCTCGGCCGCCACGCAGAAAACGGCTGCGGCAACACCGCTGAAATCAAATTTATCAAGGCTTTCGACATCCAGCTCGTCATCCTCGCCGAAGGAAACCATATTTCCCAAGGCCGACTTGGGCTCCAGAGCAACCACCTGCTCCGGTTTATAGCCTTCTTCCGCCAAATAAGAGAGAATCTCGCGACCAATACTTTCCTGAACACCAACAACGGCAATTTTTTTCATTTTTTTATCCTTAAATAATTAAACTTTTGCAAAACGTTTAGGAAATAATAGCACCCAGGGCATAACAAATACAAGCGGGTAATTAAAATAAGCCACAAAAAAAGGGGCTTCTCAGCCCCTTTGGGAAAAGTCTCAAGCGTCAGCTTTTATTTCGGCAGCCACCTGTTCCAGCGACAACCGTTTTTGCTCGCCGGTCGCCATATTCTTCAGGGTATAATCCCCGGCGGCAGCTTCGTCCTCTCCGATAATAATCAGGTATGGAATTTGAATCTTGTTGGCGTATTCCATTTTCTTTTTAAACTTCACATTACGCAGATAAACGTCTGCGGGAATATCCGCCTTGCGTAAACAACCTGCCAGTTTGAGGGCATTATCCTTATAGGCTTCGCTTTGCATTATTATCAGGGCGCGATTGGGGGTCGGCCCTTTGATTTTCAGCAGGTTATGGCTGCGCAGCTGGTCAAACAACCGGGTCAGCCCGATGGAAATGCCGACGCCCGGAAACTTTTTATCCATAAAAACGCTGGAAAGATTCTCATAACGACCGCCGGAACAAACCGAACCAAATTCGGGATATTCGTCAAAAAACGTTTCATAAACGGTTCCGGTATAGTAATCGAGCCCACGGGTAATACTCAGGTCGATTTGAATGTTGGCGGGATTAATACCAAGGCTGGCAGCCTGAGAAATGACGGTCTTAAGTTCGGAAAGTCCGTTTTGATAATTTTCGTTTTCAATTGCCAAAGCCTCCAACGCAGCAAGGATTTCATCATTACTGCCGCCAATTTTGATAAACTTCAACAATTTCCGATTGGTTTCTTCAGGCAGTCCCATATCCTGCAATTCGCCTAAAAAGGCGGCTTCGGGGATTTTTTTGATTTTATCTACCAGACGCAGGACATCAACCGTCTTGTCCGCGATGTTCAGGCTTTCCAAAAAACCGGATAAAAGTTTGCGGTTGTTAAGGTAAATTTTAAATGCGGGCAATTCCAATTTGTTGAAAATCGTATAAATAACCGCCAACACCTCCGCATCATAGGCAATGTTGAGCTCATCGCGATCAATAATGTCAATATCACACTGATAAAATTCGCGAAAACGGCCTTTTTGGGGGCGTTCGCCACGGTATACCTTGCCAATCTGATAACGTTTGAACGGAAAAGTCAAATCGTTGTTGTATAGGGCGACATATTTTGCCAACGGCACCGTCAAATCAAAACGCATAGCCAAATCCGTATCACCCTTTTTGAATTCGTAAATCTGTTTTTCGGTATCTCCGCCGGACTTAGAAAGCAGCACCTCGGCAAGTTCCAAAACCGGTGTATCAAGAGGAGCAAAGCCGAACAGCTCGTAGGTATGTCGGATTACGGCTTTCATTTGCTCCATAACGATTTGTTCCTGCGGCAAAAGTTCCATAAATCCCTGTAAAGTTCTCGCTGTCATTGTTTCCTCTTTATTGTAAAAAATTATAAAAAACCAAGGATTATTAATAATTTGAATCGGCTTATTTGTCAAATATAAAAACCCCGGATAAATCCACCGGGGTTTTCACATTATTTAGGTGCCTTAAGCATCAAATTCCATACAGCAGTCGCACATACGGCTGGGAGCGCCGGAATAAGGACAGCAGCAGCTTCCCTGCACAACCGGCACCGCGCTTGTACAATTTGGATGTCCCAAGGTCTGGCAAGGGTTGACCGGTACAACCGGTTTGGATGCACATTTGTATTTTGTGGTCCCACAGGCCGTACAAGAATCTAATACTCCATACGAACAACTTGTAAAGCTATAGCCGGAACACTTACTTGAATAGGAGCAAGTCTCACACTTATAACAGGTGCCGGAAGTCGCACCACAAGAGCCCGCTAGTAAGAATCGGACTTACGACCCCACCCTTACCAAGGGTGTGCTCTACCACTGAGCTATAGCGGCATAATAATTCAAGAGATATTCTCAACTCGTGAGATGTAACATACAGAACCATTTTATAAAAATCAAGTATGTTTTACAATTTTCTTATGATTTTTTTAAACTTATGGGGATAAAAGAGAAGTAGAGTAAGATTTGTCACTAAGAAAAAGGTGTAAAATGGCGTCTGAAAACCATAAAAAAGCCCAAAGTCGCGAAGAAATGCGTTTTGAACGCGAGGCAAAGGCCTTACAAAAAAATTTGGAGAAACGCAAGCTTCAGCAGAAAAAACGCGAGGAACTCAAAAAATCGCGAAAGAATAAACAAACGGAAAATCAGGACTAACTTGTAAGGAGAAGCATCATGGATAAGATTAAAATCATCGGCGGTAAACGCCTTGAAGGTAAAATCTATATCAGCGGAGCGAAAAACGCCGCCTTACCCTTAATCTGCGCCAGTTTGTTAACGGATGAGACCGTAACGCTGACCAATATGCCGATGTTATCAGACATTAAGGCAATGAATGTCTTATTGGAGCAATTGGGAACCAAGATTGATGCTTTTGACGACTTTGTAGACGGACATCCGACCAAAACCTATTCATACAGAACCAAAGAGGCAACCAGTTTGGTAGCGCCCTATGATTACGTTCGCAAGATGCGCGCTTCTTACTATGTTTTGGGTCCGTTGCTGGCCCGTTACGGAAAATGCGAGCTTTCACTGCCCGGCGGCTGTGCCATCGGCGCCCGACCGATGGATATTCATCTGTCATCGCTGGAACAAATGGGCGCGCATATTGAAATTAAAAACGGATATATTCACGCCACGGTGGACAAACGCCTTAAGGGGGCGCATATCATCTTTCCGATGGTTTCCGTTGGCGCTACCTGCAATGTCTTGATGGCGGCAACCCTGGCTGAAGGACGTACGGTATTGGAAAATGCAGCCAAAGAGCCGGAAATCAGCGATCTTGCCAATATGCTTAACGCCATGGGAGCAAAAATTGAGGGAATCGGCACCGCAGTGTTGACGATTGACGGGGTTGACAAGCTGCACGGGGCAAATCACAAAGTTATCGCAGACAGAATCGAAGCCGGCTCTTATGCCGTTGCGGCGGCGATTACCCGCGGCAGAATTGAGCTTATCAACGCTCTGCCCTATACCCTGAAACGTCCGATGCAGGTGTTGAAAGACATGGGCTGCCGGGTTATCGAGAATGAAAACAGCATTATTGTTGACGCCAAAGATTGCGTTTTAACGGGAAAAGACATTATGACAGAACCGTTCCCCGGCTTTCCGACCGACTTACAGGCTCAGTTTCTGGCATTAATGCTGACGGCAGAAGGCGCTTCAATGGTTACCGAAACCATTTTTGAAAACCGTTTTATGCACGTGCCCGAACTTTTGCGTATGGGGGCTAACATTAATGTTCATGGACATGCTTCCGCTATTGTGAGAGGCGTGAAAAAGCTTTCCGGCGCTCAAGTGATGGCAACCGACCTGCGCGCATCGTTTGCGTTGGTTCTGGCCGGATTGGTCGCAGAAGGTGAAACTATTGTCAACCGTGTTTATCACTTAGACCGCGGTTATGAAAAACTGGAAGAAAAACTCAAAAGCGTCGGCGCCAACATCGAGCGCATAAAAGACGACGGAGAAGAATAAAATAAAGGTTCCTTGCTAAACAATTCTCCCCGTAAAAATACTCTAAAACACATCATTACGGGGAATAGGCCAAAAGACATTAGGGAGACTAATATCATTATACTAAAAAGGCTCTGAAATTTCAGAGCCTTTTCTGTGGTATAAGAATAAAACCAGTTTCTATAATATCAATCAGCAAATAGATTTCCTTAGGAATAAGAACAAGGGTTAAGGTTGCAAGTTCTTTGGCATTCGTCTAAGCGCTTTCCTGATCTAACACATAAATCCTGACACCTTGTTATACCGCAAGAGCTGACACAGCTATTACCCGACATATAGGTTCCGTTGTGACAGGAGACAAGGCTGTATCTGGTTCCGCCACTGGCGACCGAGCAGTCAGAACCTATTATCTGGCAGCTCTTACAATAACCGTTGGCTGGACAAGAACGTAAAGTATAAAAACATGTATTGGTACAGGTTTTAGCCTTGCACTTGTAACAGGTGCCGGAAGTAGCGCCACAAGAGCAAACCTTGGAAGTTGTCCCGGTCTGAACTTGAGAGGACGAACAGCTTGAAGACTGGGACCCGCTGGGACAGCTGTAACTGTGGGTATGCCCTTTACAACACAGTCTGGTCCCGCCGCAGCCGTCGGA
>HF995290.1:25569-35188 GCA_000432275.1 Proteobacteria bacterium CAG:495 | reverse complement strand
GCGGGTATTGTTGAGGTAATGTTTGGGGGGGGGCTTCCGGCGCGGCATCTATTTGAAGGTAACTGCGGATATGTTAAGAAAAACCGGGATTTATTCGGTTTTTTATTGTCTCACTATAGTGGAGTATTTTTTTATCAGGAAAGTTCTTTTATAATGTTTATGATATTCAGGCTGATACCTTCTTTGGTCAGCACCGGCTTTGTCGGTTTGGCTATAGCCCGGTAATATAAAACTAAGAACAAGCGAGTAGAATAAGTTAGTCCGAGACGTTCGGTTTTGGCGTTTTCAATCATTTCAATAAGGCGGTTTCGGTTAATGCCTTCTCTTTTGCAGATGTCGTCGAGAGCTTCCCATTCTTTGGAGCATAAACGCATACTGGTCTTGCGCTTATTAATGTTAATTATTCTATTTGCTAACTTAGTCATTATAAAACATCTTTTTAATTTAAATAAATCTAATATATGATATAAGTACAGCATATATCATATAAATATAACTCGCAACCAAAAAATGCAAAATTGGATTATTACCAAGTAAAAATTAATAACTCTTTGAATCCGCATAATTCTTTTGGTTTTCTTTTTGAGTGTAAAATATATAAAATTGATGATTAGGTAGTAAAATACAACTTAAGTGATATTCCTTTTTCTACTGGTTTGTGGCTGTCTGTCGGTTGTTTTTGGGTTTTTTATTGCTTTTGCCTGAAGGAGCGGAGGGAAATTTTTTTGTCTTTTGCAGAATAACCTCTGCTAATGCTTGTTTCTTTATAATTTTTTGGCAAACTCATCACATTTTCTTTACCAGTTTTTCGGCTGCATTGGAAAGATGTCGAAAAGTTAAAGTTTTGTTCGGACCATCCTTATTTATCCGTGTCGGCATTGTAGGTATAAAATCCTATTTTGTACATAAAAAGTCTATTTATGCTGAAAAATTTGTCTATTTTAGACGTGAGGAGAGTTCGAACTGGAGGGGTTGCGGGCGAATCGCCGAGGAGACTCAACAAGAGTCGCACAAAGGGATTCCGCTGAAAATATTTTCAGAAAATCGTATTTTTTCTCTTGCAATATAAGTTTGTCTATGTTACAAGGAGCGCACGAGAACTGCAAAAGAGGCGGAATCCGTCTCGGCGGTTCGGATATAAAACATACCGCATCCTTTGGTTTTCAAAGGTTTGCAGAGTTTAACATTTAGATGGCAAACTTCTAAACATTAAAGTTTTGCCATCTAGTTATAGGAAAAGTATTTAAATGATGGATACACAAAATATCAGAATTCGCCTCAAGGCTTTTGATCATCGTTTGCTTGATTTGTCTACCAAAGAAATCGTGCATACCGCCAAAAGAACCGGGGCTAATGTCAGAGGGCCCATCCCTCTCCCGACCAATATTGAGAAGTTTACGGTTAATATGTCTCCGCACATTAATAAAAAATCTCGTGAGCAGTTCGAAATCCGTACTCACAAGAGGCTTCTCGATATCGTAGATCCCACACCGCAAACCGTGGACGCTTTGATGAAGCTCGATCTGGCTGCCGGTGTAAATGTTGAAATTAAACTGTAATTTTAATGTTGGCTTTTTGAAATAATAAAAGTCAACCAATTAGAAAAGGAAATAAATAATAATGCGTACGGGTCTAATCGCAAAAAAGCTTGGAATGTCCCGCATTTTTGAAACAGACGGAACTCATGTTCCGGTAACTGTTTTGGCTGTGGACGGTTTGGAAGTTGTTGATGTCAGAACTCAGGAAAGAGACGGCTATACCGCCGTTCAGCTGGGTACCGGCAGCATCAAGGCCAAAAATGTTTCTAAACCGATGAAGGGGCATTTTGCCAAAGCTAACGTTGAGCCGAAGAGAAAATTGGCAGAGTTCAGAGTGTCTGAAGACTGCCTGCTGTCTGTCGGCGATAAATTATCTGTAGAACATTTTGTTCCGGGACAGTTTGTTGACGTCTGCGGGACTTCAATCGGTAAAGGTTTTGCCGGCGTTATGAAACGCCACAATTTTGCCGGTCTTGAAGCTACCCACGGTGTGTCAATTTCTCACCGTTCCCATGGTTCTACAGGACAAAGACAAGATCCGGGTAAGGTGTTCAAAGGCAAAAAAATGGCCGGACATATGGGTAATGAGCGTGTAACCGTTCAAAACCTGAAGGTTGTGGCTGTTGATGCTGACAAGGGCTTAATTATGGTTAAGGGCGGCGTTCCCGGTTCGGAAAACGGCTGGGTTTATGTTACCGATGCCATCAAAAAGCCTGCTTCAGTCAAGCTGCCGATGCCTGCCGGATTGAAAAAAGTTGATGAACCTGTTGCAGTTAAAGCTGAGACCTCAGCTGAGAATGCATAACGTAGAGGAAAAGAAATATGAAACAGGACATCTTAAATTTAGATAATAAAAATGTTGGTTCCATCGAGCTTGACGAATCCATCTTCGGTTTGGAAGTTCGTCCCGACATTTTGCACCGTGTTGTTACTTGGCAGCTGGCCAGACTGCAATCCGGCAACCATAAGACCAAAGGTCGTTCCGAAGTTGCTTTGACTCCGGCAAAGCCGTTTAAGCAAAAAGGCGGCGGCCGCGCTCGTCAGGGTTCTCGCAAGGGTACTCAGTTTAGAAAAGGCGGCGTTGTTTTTGGTCCGGTTGTTCGCGATCATTCACATGAGCTGACTAAGAAATTCAGAAAACTCGGTCTTAAAACTGCTCTTTCTGCGAAAGCAAAAGAAGGTAACCTGATTGTTATCGATGAAGCTAAACTTGCTGCTCCGAAGACTAAGGATTTGGAAGCCAAATTGGCGGCCTGCGGTCTGACCAACAGCCTGTTCATCGACGGCAAAGAAGTTGACATGAACTTTGCTCTGGCTACCAGAAACCTCATCGGCGTTGACGTTTTGCCGACTATCGGTGCCAACGTTTACGACATCTTGAGAAAAGACAAACTGGTTTTGACTAAAGATGCAGTTGCTTGCTTAGGAGAGAGATTGAAATGAGTAACTCTAAAAAAACAAACAATGTAACTGCAAAGATGTATGACACGCTCGTACGTCCGGTCATTACCGAGAAGTCAATGATTTCTTCGGAAGCTGGTAAAGTTACGTTTTTAGTTCCTTTGTCTGCCACCAAAGATGAAGTTAAGGCTTCTGTCGAAGCTATCTTCAACGTTAAGGTAAACAAGGTTAATACAATTCGTCAATTCGGTAAGGAAAAACGCTTTAAGGGTTATATCGGACAGCGTTCTGATTTCAAAAAAGCGGTTGTTACCCTTGCTGAAGGTCAAAATATTGATGTTACAACAGGAATTTAAGACATGGCATTAAAAAATTATAAGCCCACATCTCCTGGACTTCGTCAGCTCGTTATCGTAGACAGAACCGAGCTTTATAAAGGTAACCCTGAAAAATCTCTGACAATCGGTTTGACCAAAACCGGCGGTCGCGATAACTACGGGCATGTTACAAGTCGTAGAATTGGTGGCGGTCATAAGCGCAAACTGCGTATTATTGACTTCAAACGTAATAAATTTGACAGTGAGGCTACTGTAGAGAGAATCGAATATGATCCTAACCGTTCCGCTTTCATTGCTTTAGTCAGCTATGATGACGGCGAAAAGGCTTATATTCTGGCTCCGCAGAGATTGAAAGCCGGTGATAAGGTTGTTTCTTCCGCCAAGGCAGATATTAAACCGGGTAACGCTATGCCTCTTAAAAATATGCCGGTCGGTACTATTATCCACAACGTTGAGTTAAAAGCAGGCAAAGGCGGACAGTTGGTTCGTTCTGCCGGTTGTTACGCTCAGCTTGTCGGTAAAGACGCCGGTTATGCTCAATTGAAGTTGAGCTCTGGTGAGTTAAGGGTTGTTCGTGAAGAGTGCCTGGCTACCGTAGGTGCTGTTTCTAACCCTGATAACCAAAACAAATCACTTGGTAAAGCCGGCCGTAACCGTTGGTTGGGCAATCGTCCGGTTTCCCGTGGTGTTGCCATGAACCCGGTTGATCACCCGATGGGTGGTGGTGAAGGTCGCACATCCGGCGGTCGTCATCCGACTACTCCGTGGGGCAAACCTACCAAGGGTTATAAAACTCGTACTAATAAGAAGACGGATAAATTCATTATGAGAAGCCGTCATGAAAACAAAAAGAAATAAGGAGAAACGCTAATGACACGTTCCGTATGGAAAGGGCCGTTCGTTGATGGCTATCTTCTCAAAAAAGCTGAAGCCGCTAGGTCTTCCAGCCGTAATGAAGTGATTAAAATTTGGTCTCGCCGTTCTACAATGTTGCCTCAGTTTGTAGGTTTGACATTTGGTGTCCACAATGGTCACAAATTTATCCCCGTACTGGTTACCGAGGATATGGTTGGTCACAAATTTGGTGAGTTTGCTCCGACCCGTACATTTTACGGTCACGCAGCAGATAAAAAAGCTAAGAGAGGTTAATGATGAGTAAATCTAAAGATGCAAGAAGAGTAGAAGCAAATGAAGCTTTGGCTATTTGCCATTCTATTCGCACTTCTCCTCGTAAACTGAACTTAGTCGCTCAGTCAATCCGTGGCTTGAATGCTTCTAAAGCGGTTGCCGAATTAAGCTTTTCCAAGAAGAGAATTGCAAAAGTTGCTTTGGCAGTTTTGCAGTCAGCAATTGCTAACGCAGAGAACAACCATCAATTGAACATCGATAAGCTTTTTGTTAAAGAAGCTTACGTGGGCAAAGGTTTAGTAATGAAACGTATGCACGCTAGAGGCCGTGGTAGAGGAGCAAGAGTTCTGAAACCTTTCTCTAACATGACAATTATCGTTGCAGAGCGTGGGGAGTAAGTTAATGGGACAAAAAGTAAATCCTATCAGTCTTCGTTTGGGAGTTAACCGTACTTGGGATTCTCGTTGGTATGCAGATGAAAAATATGCTGACTACCTTCTCGAAGACGTCAAAATTAAAGAATTCTTGAAAGAGAAACTGGCTCAGGCCGGCATCAGCAGAATCGTTATCGAACGTCCTGCCAAGAAGGCCAGAGTTACCATTCACTCTGCAAGACCGGGTGTTGTTATCGGCAAAAAAGGACAGGATATCGAGAATCTGCGCAAAGCGATTCAGAAGATGACTGATTCTGAAGTCCAACTCAACATTCTGGAAGTCAGAAAACCTGAGCTTGATGCAAAATTAGTTGCAGACAGCGTGGCTCAGCAGCTGGAACGCCGCGTGGCTTTCCGCAGAGCTATGAAGCGCGTTATGCAGTCAGCTCTTCGTTTGGGTGCAGAAGGTATCAAAGTTAGCTGTTCAGGCCGTTTGGGCGGTGCTGAAATTGCAAGAACCGAATACTACCGCGAAGGTCGTGTTCCTCTGCACACACTGCGTGCTGACATTGATTATGCAACCTCTACGGCTCACACAACTTATGGTGCTTGTGGCGTTAAGGTATGGATCTACAAGGGCGAGATTATGGCTCATGATCCGATGGCACAAGATAAAAAGTTGGCTGAACAAAAATAAGAATGAGGTTTTAGAAAAATGTTAAGTCCAAAAAGATTAAAGTTCCGCAAGCAGCACAAAGGCCGTATTCACGGTCTGACCAAAGGCGGAGCAGAATTAAGTTTTGGTTCATATGGATTGAAGGCTCTTTCTCCGGAACGCGTTACCGCTCGCCAGATTGAGGCAGCCCGTCGTGCCATCACCCGCGAGATGAAGAGAGCCGGAAGATTATGGATTAGAATATTCCCCGATGTGCCTGTATCCGACAAACCGGCTGAGGTTCGTATGGGTAAAGGTAAAGGCTCAATTGAATTCTATGTTGCCAGAGTTAAACCGGGTCGTATCATGTTTGAGTGCGAAGGCGTTGATGAGGAAACCGCTCGTGCGGCTTTTGCTCTCGGTGCCGCAAAGCTCCCGATTAAGACCAAGTTTGTCAAGAAACTGAATTCAGAGCAAGGAGTAGCATAATGTTAAAAATTAAAGATCTTCGTGCGATGAGTATTGATGAATTGGAAGCTAAATTGCTCGAAAAGAAAAAAGAACAATTTAACTTAAGAATTCAACAATCTACTGGACAATTACAAAATACTGCGGTATTAAGAAGCGTCCGTCGTGAAGTAGCAAAAATCAACACGCTCATTAATGAGCGCAAGAAGAATAGTTAGGAGAAAAAACTATGCCTAAAAGAATTCTTCAAGGTGTTGTTGTTAGTGATAAACAGGATAAGACCGTCGTAGTCAGCGTAGAGCGTCAGGTTATGCACCCTGTTTATAAGAAATTCATCAAGAAAAGCAAAAAATATGCCGCTCATGATGAAAACAATCAGTTCAAAGTCGGTGATGTTGTACGTATTGAAGAATCTGTACCGTATTCTAAGACTAAATGTTGGACTGTAATCGTTGATAACGCCTAAGAGAAAAGGAATTAAAAAATGATACAGATGCAAACCAACCTCGATGTAGCCGACAACTCTGGCGCACGTCAGGTGCAGTGCATTAAGGTTCTTGGAGGCTCCAAGAGAATGCATGCTTCTGTTGGCGACATTATCGTAGTGTCTATCAAGGACGCTATTCCCAAAGGTCGTGTTAAGAAGGGTGATGTTCACAAAGCCGTTATCGTTCGTACGGCTTCTGACATCAGACGCAAAGACGGATCCGTTATCCGTTTTGATAAAAATGCTGCAGTTCTTATCAATAAGGACGGTGAGCCAATTGGTACTCGTATCTTTGGCCCTGTTACCAGAGAGTTGCGTGCAAAGAAATTTATGAAAATTATTTCATTAGCACCGGAGGTATTATAATGCCTAAGTTGAAAATTAAAAAGGGTGACCAGGTTGTAGTCCTGTCAGGTGATGACAAAGGCAAGACTGGTGAAGTAGTAAAATCTATGCCTAAAGAGGGTAAAGTGGTTGTTCAGGGTGTGAATTTGGTCAAAAGACATACCAAACCCAGCCAAACTACTCCTGGCGGCATTGTTACTAAAGAAGCGCCGATTAATGTATCTAACGTAGCTATCGTTGATCCGAAGTCTGGAAAAGCTAGCAAGATTGGTTACAAAGAAGTTAACGGAAACAAAGTGCGCGTTGCTCGTAAATCCGGTGAAGTAATCGATAAATAGGAGAAAAATTTATGGCAAATTTTGAAAACTTATACAATGAAGTCATAAAAAAATCTCTTGTGGAAAAATTCGGTTACACCAACCCACATGAGATTCCCAAGTTGACCAAAATTGTTTTGAATATCGGTGTCGGCGATGCCGTTACCGACAAAAAGAAACTCAACAATGCCGTTGACGAGCTGGCTTTGATTTCCGGTCAGAAACCGGTTGTTACCAAAGCCCGCAAATCAATCGCTACATTTAAGTTGAGAGAAGGCATGCCGATTGGCTGCAAGGTAACTCTGCGTTCAACCAGAATGTATGAATTCCTTGAAAGACTTATCAATATGGCTCTGCCGCGCGTTAGAGACTTCCACGGTATTACTGGTAAGAACTTTGACGGTAAAGGTAACTTTGCTTTTGGTATTAAAGAACAGATTATTTTCCCTGAAATCAACTATGATAAGGTTGAAAACATCAGAGGTATGGACATCTGCATCTGCACCAGCGCAAAGACTGATGAAGAAGCTAAGGCTCTTCTCACTGGCTTTAACCTTCCTTACAAGAAATAGGTGGAGATTTTACTATGGCAAAAACAAGTTCAGTTTACAGAAACTTGAAAAGAGCTAAAATGGCAGAGAAGTTTGCTTCTCGCCGTAACAAGCTCAAAAAGATAGTTATGGATAAAACCATCTCTCCCGAAGAGAGATTCCAGGCTACTCTTAAATTAGCTGAGATGCCGCGTAACTCTGCAAAGATTCGTTACCGCAATCGTTGCAAACTTACCGGTCGTTCTCGTGGTGTTTATCGGAAATTCGGCCTGGCCCGTATCGAATTGAGAGATATGGCAAGCTTTGGTGAAATTCCTGGTTTAGTAAAATCAAGCTGGTAGGAGATAAAGATAATGTCTATGTCTGATCCTTTGGGCGATATGCTCACACGCATTAGAAACGCACAAAGAGCGAAGAAAAGTGAAGTCGTATCACCTGCTTCTCGCTTGCGTGAAAATGTACTCGAAGTTCTGAAAAAAGAAGGCTACATTGCCGGTTATGAAAAGGTTAATGTACGTCCGGGCGTTGACGAACTCAAAATTAAGTTAAAGTACCATGAAGGTACTTCCGTAATTACCGAAATTTACCGCGTATCCACTCCGGGCCGCAGAGTTTACTCCAGCGTTAAAGATTTGCCCAGAGTTTACAATGGTTTGGGTATTTCTATCATTTCTACACCGTCAGGTGTTATGAGTGATAATGATGCCAGAAAAGCCAACGTTGGCGGCGAAATTTTATGTCAAGTATTCTAGGGGAGAAAATGGATGTCTAGAGTTGGTAAATATCCGGTTATCGTCCCTGAAGGCGTTAACGTTGCAATTGAAGGCAATTTGGTCAAAGCCAGCGGAAAATTGGGCGAATTGAGCCACACTTTTGATGCTGATCACATTGCCGTAGAATTAAAAGATAACAAGATTGTAGTTACTCCCAAGATGGAAACAAAACATTCCAGAGCTTTGTGGGGTACTACCAGAGCTAATATCAACATTATTGTTAAAGGCGTTCATGACGGCTTTACCAAAAATTTGGAATTAGTCGGTGTCGGTTATAAAGCCCGCGTTGAAGGCAGCAACAAATTAGTATTATCTTTGGGTTTCTCTCACGATGTTCCTGTTGAGGCTCCCAAAGGCATTAAGGTTGCTTGCCCGAGTGCTACCCAGATCACCATCTCTGGTGCAGATAAACAACTTGTTGGCCAGTTTGCTTCGGAAATCCGCAAATTCAGAAAACCTGAGCCCTACAAAGGCAAAGGCGTTAAGTATGAAGGCGAATATATCCGTCGTAAAGAAGGCAAGAAGAAATAAGGAAAAGTTAAATGAATACACCAAGAGAATTATTTCAGAAAAGAAAAGATCGTGTAAGATCATCTTTGAAGAAAGCTGCAAATGGAAAGATGAGATTATCTGTATTTCGCAGTGGTTTGCACATTTATGCCCAAATTATTGACGACGCCAAAGGTGTAACTGTTGTTTCTGCTTCTACTTTGGAAAAAGCAATCAGAGATAATATTAAAAAATCATCTACAGTTGAAGCTGCCAGCTACATCGGCAAAGTTGTAGCAGAGCGCGCTGTTAAATCCGGTGTTAGTGAAGTTGTTTTCGACAGAGGCGGCTACATTTATCATGGTCGCGTAAAAGCTTTGGCTGAAGCAGCTCGCGAAGCTGGTTTGAAATTCTAAGGAGATGAAAATGGCACAACAAGCTGTAGATCGTCGTAATAATAAGACAGAAAAGAAAGATGAATTAGTTGAAAAATTAGTTCACATTAACCGTGTAGCTAAAACCGTAAAAGGCGGACGCACCATGTCTTTCGCCGCCGTCGTTGTCGTCGGTGACCAGAAAGGCCGCGTCGGTTACGGTACCGGTAAGGCAACTGAAGTTCCTGATGCCATTACCAAAGCTACCAACGAAGCTAAAAAGAATATGGTACGTATTCCGCTGCGTGAAGGCAGAACTCTTCATCATGATATTGCCGGCCGTTTCGGCGCCGGCCAGGTATATCTGAGAACGGCTCCCCC
>HF995290.1:19709-25551 GCA_000432275.1 Proteobacteria bacterium CAG:495 | reverse complement strand
GGCCCCTGCCGGTACCGGCGTTATCGCCGGCGGCCCGATGCGTGCTATCTTTGAAGTTCTCGGCGTTCAGGACGTCGTTGCTAAATCTATGGGTTCAAACAATCCCTACAATATGATTAAAGCAACATTCAACGCTCTGGAAGCTATCAATTCACCCCGTATGGTTGCTGCTAAACGCGGTAAAAAGGTTGGTGATATTGTCAGCCGCCGCGAGAATTCCAGCAATGCTAAAATCGCAATTGAGGAGACTTTATAATGGCTACTAAGAAAACTATTAAAGTTACCCAAATTGGAAGCACTATCGGACGTCCGGCTTCTCAGGAGGCTACGCTTATCGGTCTTGGTTTAAACAAGATGCATAAGACTGTCGTTCTGGAAGACACCCCGTCTGTTCGCGGTATGATTAAGAAAGTTAGTCACCTCGTTAAAGTCGAGGAATAGTGGGAAATTTGTCAAAGGACTGTGAAACGGATATTACCGTTTGTGCAGTAGAATAACGACAGACGACAATGTTACGAAACAGTCCTTTCCAGTCCCATTGCTAATATAGATTAAGGTGAAAAGATATGAAACTTAATGAAATTAAAGATAATGAAGGCGCCAGAAAGTCCCGCAAGCGCGTAGCTCGCGGTATCGGAAGCGGTTCAGGCAAAACCGGCGGACGCGGCCAAAAAGGTCAGAAGTCTCGTTCAGGCGTTGCCGTAAATGGTTTCGAAGGCGGCCAGATGCCGATTTACCGCAGACTTCCGAAACGCGGTTTCAAGAATCCGTTTGCTAAGGAATTTGCGGTTGTCAATCTGGATACTATTCAGAAGGCCGTTGATGCTGGCAAATTGAATGCTGCCGACATCAATATTGATGCTTTGGTTAACGCCGGCATCATCGGCAAGCAGCTTGACGGTGTTCGTCTGTTGGCTCGCGGAGCTATTACCTCTAATGTAAACATTAGCGTTAATTCTGCTTCCAAGGCTGCTGTTGCAGCTGTTGAAAAAGCCGGCGGTAAAGTGACTGTTGTCGCTTAATCGAAAGCTGAAAACAAATACAAAAAGGTGAGGTTTTCCTCACCTTTTTTTGTTGCGTGGTTTGCGTTTGGTCGTTGCGGGTATCTGTTTTTGCAACTTTTAATGTTTTCATTTCAAGTTGACCGGGACGGATTATTTTTTTAGTCCGCAAAGAAGATTTCCCGGCAAGCTTTTTTTATTTTCAGGATTTGCCTTATTTGTGTGGTGTAAATAGATAATTTTGTTGAATTAAAAAAAATATAGTGTATTAATATTGTAGCGCAAAGGGACTGGTTTGTCCCTCGTTGTTTGTTTTAAATATAATGATAAGGAAGTATAAATGGTTTCACTCGCAGAGAAAATGGCGGCAAATCTGGATATGTCCGCTTTCGGCAAAGCTGAAGAACTGAAAAAGAGATTATGGTTTACGATTTTGGCTTTGATAGTTTTTCGTTTGGGAACGTTTATTCCGCTGCCGGGTATTGATCCGAAAATTCTGGCTGAAATTTTTGCCAGAAATTCCGGCGGCATTTTGGGTATGTTTAATATGTTTGCCGGCGGTGCGCTTGAGCGTATGACCATTTTTGCTCTGAACATTATGCCCTACATCTCCGCTTCAATTATCATCCAGTTGGGGCAATCGGTTATTCCTTCGTTGCAGGCTCTGAAAAAAGAAGGTGAGGCCGGACATCGGAAAGTAACGCAGTACACCAGATATCTGACGGTATTGATTACGATTATCCAAGGATACGGTATTGCCGTGGGTTTGGAAGGAATGACCGGCAGCGCAGGGTTGTCTGCTGTTATTGCGCCGGGTTTTGTGTTTAGATTTACGACGATTGTTTCTCTGGTCGGCGGTACGATGTTTATCGTTTGGCTCGGCGAGCAGATTACGGCTCGCGGCGTAGGCAACGGTTCTTCCTTAATCATTACCGTGGGTATTATCGCCAACATTCCGACCGCTTTGGCTCAGACTTTCGAGCTAGGGCGCGTCGGCTCAATGTCCGCTCCTGTTATTTTGATGCTTTTGGCTATGGTTTTAGGATTGATTTATCTGATTGTTCTGGTTGAAAGAGCACAGAGAAAAATCGTTATCCAATATCCGAAGCGCCAGGTTATGGGAAGAATGGGCGCGTCTGAAAGTTCTCATCTGCCGTTGAAAATCAACCCGACGGGCGTTATTCCTCCGATTTTTGCAAGCTCGCTGCTGTTGCTGCCGATTACCATTGCGAATCTGAGTGCGGAAAACGGTCCGGCCTGGGTTCAGGAATTAAGCACGATGCTGGGACACGGCCAGCCTTTGTATTTGGCTTTATATGCATTTTTGATTGCGTTTTTTGCCTTTTTCTATACTGCAATTGTGTTTAATCCCGAAGATACTGCGGAAAATCTGAAAAAACACGGCGGTTTTATTGCCGGCATCCGTCCGGGTAAAAATACGGCCGAGTATTTGGATTATGTCATTACCCGTCTGACGGTTTTGGGTGCCGTATATCTGGTGGGCTTGTGCATTCTGCCCGAGGTGCTTATCAGCAAACTTGCGGTTCCGTTCGTTTTGGGCGGTACCACTCTTTTAATCGTGGTGCAGGTTACCATGGATTTTGTCGGACAGCTGCAGTCTCATCTGATTGCTTATCAGTATGAGTCTCTGATTAAAAAAGCTTCGTTGGCAAACAGAAAGAGACGTTAAGATGAATAAAGACGGATTGGGTCTGCATATCGTTTTTACCGGTGCTCCCGGGTGCGGCAAAGGAACTCAGGCTCGGCTTTTGAAAGAAAGAATCGCCATTCCTCATTTGTCGACCGGCGAAATGCTGCGTGCTGAAGCTGCTAAGGGAACACCGTTGGGACTCGAAATCAAGGCTTTAATCGACGGGGGAAACTTGGTTCCTGATGAAATGATCATCAAGATGCTGTCTGCCCGTATTGATGAAGACGATTGCAAAAACGGATTTATTTTGGACGGTTTTCCCAGAACGCTGCCCCAGGCTGAGGCTCTTGAGAAAATGTTGTCCAAAAAGGGAATTACACTGGATGCGGTTATCGAAATCCAGGTTCCTGACGAGATTATTATGGAACGAATCTTAGGACGTTATGCCTGTATGACCTGCGGTCAGGGGTATCATGATAAATATCAGAAGCCCAAGGTTTACGGTGTTTGCGACAAATGCGGCGGCACGGACTTTTACAGACGAATCGATGACAACCGGACAACGGTTCAAAACAGACTCGTCAATTATCGGGCCTCGACGTATCCGACAATTCCTTACTTTGAAAAGAAAGGGCTGTTGAGATGTGTGGACGGAACCGGTTCGATTGATGCCGTAGCCAAGAAGATTGACAGTTTGTTGGCTGTAGCATAATATTTGATTCATAGTTTTTGGAAAAAATACATTTTTTTCGAAATTTTTATTAAATCGGAGGTTGACACTAACAAATTTTAGCCTATAATCCGGCTTAATTTTGAAAAGTGGTGATCAACTTTTTTAAATGTAGTAATAATATATAGAATATGGAGAGTTAATTTGGCTCGTATAGCTGGTGTAAATATCCCAACCGCCAAAAGAATAGAAGTCGCCCTGACTTATATCTACGGCATTGGTAGAAAAACTGCTCAAGACATTTGTGCAAAATCCGGTGTTTCTGTAGACCGCCGCGTTCATGAATTGAGCGATGAAGAAGTTGCTAAAATTCGTGAAGTCATTGACAACGACGTTGTTGTTGAAGGCGAACTGCGCCGTGAAGTCGGTGTTAATATCAAGAGATTGATGGATCTCGGCTGCTACAGAGGTTTGCGGCATCGTAAAGGTTTGCCGGTCCGCGGTCAGAGCACTAAACAGAATGCCCGTACCCGCAAAGGTAAACGCAAAACTGTTGCTAACAAGAAGAAATAAGGTAGGTTGTTAAATGGCAAAAGCAGTATCACAACGTGTGAAAAAGAAAGAAAAGAAGAATATTACAGCGGGTGTAGCCCACGTAAATTCTACTTTCAACAATACTAGAGTTACAATTACAGACGCTCAGGGTAATACCGTTGCCTGGTCTACCGCCGGTGCGCAGGGTTTTAAGGGTTCTCGCAAGTCTACCCCGTATGCCGCACAGGTTGCCGCTGAAGAAGCCGGCAAAAAAGCTCAGGAACATGGTATGAAAACCTTGGAAGTCGAAGTAAAAGGTCCGGGTTCTGGTAGAGAATCTGCTATCAGAGCATTGCAAGTTATAGGTTTCACTATTACTACTATTCGTGATGTTACTCCTATTCCTCACAATGGTTGTCGTTTGAGAAAGAGACGTCGCGTCTAGTATTTTTGAGTTTAAGATAGTGAGGCATTATGCCTCACGGTCTTTTCGTTTTATAAATTTTGCATATGCAGTAATATAGAGGACATACCAGTGATTCAAAAGAATTGGCAAGAACTTATAAAACCGACTAATTTGGAAGTTACTCCCTTAGAAGGAGAGCACAAAGCCAAAATAGTGGTTGAACCTTTAGAGCGTGGCTTTGGCTTGACTCTGGGTAACGCAATCAGAAGAGTTTTACTTTCCTCATTGCAAGGCGGTGCTGTTACCAGTATCAAAATTAACGGAGTCCTGCACGAATTTTCAGTCGTTCCGGGTGTCAGAGAAGACGTTACCGACATCGTTCTCAACATTAAGGGATTGGCTGTTGCCGTACACAGTGAAGGTCAGAAAATGATGACCTTAAAAGCTGAAGGTCCTTGTGAGGTTACCGCTGCTATGATTGAAACCGGTCATGATGTTGAAATTATGAATCCTGACTTGGTAATTTGTAATCTGGACGCAGGCGCAAAAATTAATATGGAATTGACGGTAGGTACCGGCAAAGGTTATGTTCCGGCATCTATGAACAAACCTGCCGACGCTCCGATCGGTTTGATTGCCGTTGACGCTATCTATTCCCCGGTTCGCAAGGTTTCTTACAAAGTTGAGAATACCCGTGTCGGACAGGCTACCGACTACGACAAGCTGACGATGGTTGTCGAGACCAACGGTGTCGTCACTCCTGAAGATGCGGTTGCTTTGGCAGCACGCATTTTGCAGGATCAGCTGAAACCGTTTATCAATTTTGACGAGCCGGAAAGCGAAGTCGAAGTTGAGAAAGAAGAACTGCCGTTCAACAGAAACCTGTTGAAGAAAGTTGAAGAGTTAGAGCTTTCTGTTCGTTCTGCAAACTGCCTCAAAAACGATAATATCGTTTACATCGGCGATTTGGTTCAGAAGACTGAAGCTGAAATGCTGCGTACTCCGAACTTCGGCAGAAAATCTTTGAACGAAATTAAAGAGGTTCTGGCTAAGATGGGTATTCATCTTGGTATGGATACACCGGGTTGGCCGCCTGAAAATATTGAAGAGTTGATTCGTCGTTGTGACGAACACTTCTAATGAATTGTCTGACGGGCAATTAGTATAGGTTTTGCGGGTTGAAAGTGTCTTTAGGTACTATTGGGTACGCTTCGGTGCTTTCACCCCTGAAATCTTTTTCACCGTTCATACAATTTATTTTATTGCCCTGAAGAGGGAAACAAGGCTTTCTTGCATGGTCGTTAACGCGACTCCGTGGAGAAAGTATGATAATGATCCGGTCTGCCCCGCAGGCCACAGAGAAAAAGAAAGGAAAATGTCATGAGACATGGAATGAAACATCGTAAATTAAACATGGATACTAATGCTCGTAGAGCTTTGTTCTCAAACCTGACTGCGGCTGTGTTAACCCATGAACAGATTAAAGTTACTCTTCCGAGAGCTAAAGAATTAAGAACCTTCGTTGACAACATGATCACTTTGGGCAAAAAAGGCCAGCTGAGCAACCGCAGACAAGCTTT